>NZ_JBWKWY010000001.1:30866-605033 GCF_059422465.1 Pseudomonas sp. GW821-FHT01D09 | reverse complement strand
ACTTTTGCGCTTTTCAAAAGTGAGCCGCCGTCAGGGCGGAACCCTAAGTGGCCGTTACCGCAGCAATGGATATGTACTCATCCCCAAAAGAAAGTTGTGTAGATACCTATGCCCGCTCCCACAGAGGGGATGGGGGCTTACACCACCTCCAGGTACGAGCTGTGGATCGCCCGTGCCAGTTCGCGCACGGTGTCGATAAACTCGGTCAGCCGGCTGTGCAGGCCTTCTTCGAGGATCTCGTCGATACCGGTGTAGCGCAGCCGCGCTTCAAACTCCGCCGCCAGGCGCTGGGCCGTGCGGCCGTAGCTGCCCGGCAGGTCGGCGAGAATATGGCTCAACTCCTCGACACACGCATGCAACGAACGCGGCACATCGCTGCGCAACAGCAGCAGCTCCGACACCGAGCGTGCATTCAGCGCATTGGGGTACAGCTCGGTGTAGGCCTCGAATGACGACAAGGCCCGCAGCAGGGCGCTCCACTGGTAGTAGCCACGGGCGGACAGGTCGCTGACTTCTTCGGACTCCTCACCAAACATTTCGTAACGCGCATCCAGCAGGCGCAAGGTGTTGTCGGCACGCTCGACAAAGGTGCCCAGGCGGATAAAACGATAGGCATCGTTGCGCATGATGGTGCCGGACGTGGCGCCACGGAACAGGTGGGAGCGCTGCTTGACCCAGTCACAGAAGTGGCTGATGCCATGGCGCGCCAGGCCGCCGGCGGCGATGCTGCGCATTTCCAGCCAGGTGGCGTTGAGGTTTTCCCACATGTCGGCGGTGATCCGCCCACGCACGGCATGGGCATTGCCCCGGGCGGCGCGCAGGCAGTTGTAGATACTGGCGGGGTTTTCTTCGTCGAGGGCAAAAAAATGCAGCATGCGCTCGGCGTCCAGTTGTTGATGGCGCTCCAGGTAGCTGTCCAGGGTGCCACTGCTGAGCAGCGACATCGCCAGTTCGTCCAGGCCATCGCTGCGCCCGGCGTGTGGCATCAGCGACAGCGAATAGCTGACCTCCAGCATGCGCGCCAGGTTTTCCGCGCGTTCCAGGTAGCGCGACATCCAATACAGATCTGCGGCGGTTCTACTCAGCATACTCAGCCCTCCACCACCCAGGTGTCCTTGGTTCCGCCGCCTTGCGACGAGTTGACGATCAATGAGCCTTCACGCAGCGCCACCCGGGTCAGGCCACCCGGCACCAGGCGCGTCTCCTTGCCCGACAGCACGAACGGGCGCAGGTCGATATGCCGTGGGGCAATGCCGTTTTCGACAAAGGTCGGGCAGGTGGACAGGCTCAGGGTCGGCTGGGCGATATAGGCATGGGGCCGGGCTTTGATGCGTTGACGGAAGTCCTCGATCTGCGCCGCCGAAGCGGCCGGGCCCACCAGCATGCCGTAGCCGCCAGAGCCCTGGGTTTCCTTGACCACCAGCTCGGGCAAGTGCGCCAGTACGTGGGACAGTTCGTCCGGCTTGCGGCACTGGAATGTCGGCACGTTTTGCAACACCGGTTCTTCATCCAGGTAGAAACGGATCATCTGCGGCACATAGGGGTAGATGGATTTGTCGTCGGCCACGCCGGTGCCGATGGCATTGGCCAGTACCACGTTGCCGGCGCAGTAGGCCGCCACCAGGCCCGGTACGCCGAGCATGGATTCGGGGTTGAAGGCCTGGGGGTCGAGAAAGGCGTCGTCGATGCGCCGGTAGATCACATCCACGGCTTTCGGGCCATCGGTGGTGCGCATGAACACCTTGAGGTCGTGCACGAACAGGTCGGCCCCTTCGACCAGTTCCACCCCCATTTCCCTGGCCAGGAACGCGTGCTCGAAAAACGCGCTGTTAAAACGCCCCGGGGTCAGCACCACCACATTGGGGTTGTCCAGGCGGCTGGCACTTTTCAGGGTCTTGAGCAGCAGGTTGGGGTAGTGATCCACCGGCGCGATGCGCTGCTTGGCAAACACCTCCGGGAACAGGCGCATCATCATCTTGCGGTCTTCGAGCATGTAGCTCACACCGCTGGGCGTGCGCAGGTTGTCTTCGAGGACGTAGTAGGTGCCGTCGCCATCGCGCACCAGGTCGATGCCGGAAATGTGGGAGTAGATGTGGCGGTGCAGGTCCAGGCCGACCATGGCCTTCTGATAGCCTTCATTGCCCAGCACCTGCTCGGCGGGAATGATCCCGGCCTTGATAATGCGCTGGTCGTGGTAGATATCGGCGAGGAACATGTTCAGCGCATTGACCCGCTGGATACAGCCGCGTTCGATCAGGCTCCACTCACTGGCGGGGATGCTGCGCGGGATGATATCGAAAGGGATCAGGCGCTCGGTGTCTTGTTCGTCACCGTACAGGGTGAAGGTGATCCCGGCGCGATGGAACAGGAGGTCGGCCTCACGGCGGCGCTGGGCCAGCAGCTCCGGCGGGGTGTTGGCCAGCCAGCGGGAAAATTCCTGGTAGTGCGCACGGCATACGCCCTGTGCGTCATGCATTTCATCAAAGAAAGATCGAGCCATTCCAATTACCTTGTCAGTGCCTGGGAAAACGCGACAGGCACTGCCGCTTTAGAAAACGCATTGTTATAAGCCCGTGGCTTTTGGCGCCAACGGACCGGGTCCTTACTTTCTTTTGGAGTCGGCTCTGAGTCGGGGGGTAACGTTTGCTCCTGTGTTCACCTGAGGTAGGCAGGGTGTTACAGAGGTAAGCAATGGCTGTGCCTGAATGGCCTTTGGTAGAAGAACAAGGTGTGTCAGCTTGTTATCGGGCTGGCGTGCGCAAGTACGGTGCAGTAAATAGGCCGGGGTCTGCTCCAGAATGGTGCGGGCAGCGGGGTGGGTGCTGGAGACAGATGCGCGATGGCCAGGCCCTGGGATGTTTTTCGGAACAAGGTCCTACTTTAACGCCACACAGGGAGAGGCCCCCAAAGACTGCGTGTCCTGCATGCCTTCGGGAAAACTCCGTTACTGAAGAGGAGGCGTCATCATGCAAAACAACACCATTGGTTTTCCCGGCGCCCACTATCCGGCTATTCCCCGCCAAGAAGGGCCTTCCTTGCAACGTGTGCCTCGTTCGGTTGATTCGCCTGCCGGGGCTGCCACGTCAGTCAGCCTTCCTCCTCTTTTTGCAAGCGCACAAGACACCCCTGCGGGGCAGCCCAAATCTTCAGCGGTATGGGTGAACTACCAGCATGGGGTCAATCTTGCAGAGATGATTGCGCCGGGTTCGTCCAAGGGGATGACCCGGGAAGAGTTGATCGCTTATCCAACCAAAATGAGTGCCGAGGCGGTTACGCCTGAGCAAAAACTGGTGATTGCCGGGACAAGAGTGGGACCGACGCTGGAGTGGGCCGTGGCCAACGGTATTATTGCCGAGCAAACCCATTACACAGAAAAGCAGATCCATACCGCGTCATCAGCCCTGGACCAATACCTGGAAGATATGGCTCATGCCATTTCCAGCCTCGCCGGGCCTGTGCCGACAAGGAAAAACTATTTCACCGGTACGCAAATGATTTCTCCGATTAAAGGCCATGACGACCCCAACAATAAGAAATATCCAGTGGCCCTCTATGACGATAAAAAGTTTGGTGATGACTTTAAGGCCGATCTGGCAAGCAAAAAAAACGCCTATGGCACGCTGATAAAACAACTGTTCCCCAAACTGCCTATGGAGGATCGGATCGCCATAGAGTACGGCAAGGTCGGGATATATGCCCTGAAACCACCACCGCCAGACAACGAATTGGAGCGTGGGAAAGTTCTTATCAAGGCGGTACACAATGGCAAAACAACTGCCTATGAAATTGATCCAGAACGCGGGACGGCGCGCCGACGTGATGACTACAACGGGGTGTTTAACGGCAGCAGTGCCATCGGCAAAAAAACGCTACCCGACGGCACTGAAGATGACAAATTTACCGCCTGGGAAAAACCAAGCATACAAGATACAAAGTACCAGCCAAAAGTTGAGCGCCAGCATGCCACCCCACCGGATAACCAGGCATTCAGATCGAAACTCTATTCCCTGGAACTGCTCAGTGAGTTTCCCGAATCGCCTATAAAGCCTACTGAACAGGTTATGCCGAACACCATGTCTTCTGCGCGGTTCAATGACATTGCCCACGCTATATCCAGCAAGTTGTTTTATGTCAAAGACCTGAATTTGCTGGAAATGGCAGAAGATGACCCGGAGCGGGTGACACCGGAAGAAAAGGAGGACCGAGAGAACTATAAGTTATTCAAGGCCTCCAGAGAGCACCGTCGAGAGTTCTTGAAAGGTTTTGTACCCTTCTGGCAAGGCGTCGAGGCTATAGTTGCGGGCCGCCCAATAGAAGGGTTGGCCAAAATATGGATAGATATTCTTTCTTTTATGTTACCGATCGAAAAAGTTGCTACCGGTGTTGCAAAAGTCGGCATACAACTTGTTGAGTCGACCTTGCCCAAACTCGCAACATTTACTAATAAGATGTTTGGGTTCACCCGCAGTCTCGGTGTACCGGGGGTTAAATGGGAAGGCGGTGTACAGGGACTTAAATGGACCCAGAATACTAGCGAAGAATTGACCAAGGGAGTGGCGCAATTTAAAGCCAATGCTGTTGCGCTTTCCAAAGGTGAATTGGCTGCACGAGAAATTAACTTCAAGGGCAAAAAATATTTTGTCGCCGACAAGCCAGATGCAGGCGACGGAGTGCATTACCTTTTACGGATACCAGACCCGAAAGACCCGACGAAGCTGGTAAGCAGCAGTATTGTCGCCAAGCCAGACGGCGCAGGCGTATGGAATAGAAGGGGGGATGTCGGCGGAGGCGTTGGCAGTTCCACAATGCGGCCTTCGCAACAGCCATTCACAGGCACCCCGAATGAAATTTTCATTGAGAAACTCCTGCAACAACGCAATGCAATGCCTGGCGCCAGGCCCAGAATCACTTCGCTGGAAGGTATCAAAAAAGAGAACTTTAGTGTTCCTCCCGTTATTTATCGTGCCCATACGGCTGCCGGAGATTCTGCCGCTACAGGTCTCAGACGTGCTGCCGGAACGACCACATCAGGCGATGACTATCTTGCGGCCATTATCAAACATACCGCCAGACAGGGCGGTAGTGGGGGGGAGGTCATGTCTTTTAGTGCAAGCAGGTCAAAGGTAAACAGTTTTGCCAAACAATATTCAAAGGACAGCGGAACGGCCGTTCCGGTCTTTACCGTCAATACCTCGGCGGATAAGCCGGCGTTCCGCACCGCTGCTGACATTATTCTTAATGACGGTAAGCGATTGGTAGAACAGCGGAAAATCACCCCGGCCACACTTTTGCAAGCGATTGATCAGCTTGCGAATAAAGAATTGGAAGTTTTTTACATCAAGGGCGATGTGCCCGGATCATTTCTGGTGAGTTGAACCGCCCAAAACGACGCCTACGGCCGTGGTGGCAGCAGGCGTCGGCGGGGTGGCCTTAGTGCGGCGCGCGGGGAATGGTCTTGAGCAGGTCCGCCGGGCTGATATGCCCCACAACCTGCTGCTGCACACCGCTGCCCGGCAACGGCAGGTCGAGGATATGCCCCTTGATCTTGCCCACCACATGCATTTCGCATGGCTTGCAGTCGAATTTCAGGGTCAGTACTTCATCGCCGTGAATCAGTTGCATCGGCGCGACCTTGGTGCGCACGCCGGTCACGCCCTTGGCCTGCTTGGGGCACAGGTTGAAGGAGAAACGCAGGCAGTGCTTGGTGATCATCACCGGCACTTCACCGGTTTCTTCGTGGGCCTCGTAGGCCGCGTCGATCAACTTCACACCATGGCGATGGTAGAAGTCGCGGGCCTTCTGGTTGTAGACGTTGGCCAGGAACGACAGGTGCGACTCCGGGTACACCGGCGGCGGCGAAGTTTCGGCTTTGCGGCCACCCCGGGGGTGGGCCTCGACACGGGCCACCGTCAGCGCCTCGATCACATCACGGCGCAGGGCCTTGAGTTGCGAGTTGGGAATAAAGTACGCCTGCGGCGCATCCAGCTCGATCGCCGTGGCGTGATACTGGGTGGTGCCCAGTTGGCCAAGCAGGTCGCGCAGGGTGTCCAGTGCCTGTTCCGGCTTGTTGGCCACGCCGAACGGGCCGGGCAGGGTGGTGCTGGCGCTCACGCCTTCTTCACTGGTGGCGGTCAGTTGCAGCTGGTCTTCGCGCAGGCAGGCCTGCCAGGACACGCCAACCCGGCGCTCGGCCGAGGTCTTGAGCAATGCTTGCTGCCAGTTATGGTCCAGGTTGCGGTTGAGCGGATGATTGGCCCGCAACTGGTGCAAGCCCGCCGGCATTTCGTTGGGCTCGACCCGGTAGCGATAGCGCTTTTCGCCGTCCTCTTCAAATTCACCCTTGGGCTCGGCGATATTGGCGCGAAAACCCACGACTTCACGCTTGATCAGCACGTTGAGGCCGTCACCGTTGGACAGCGGCTCGTGGGTGATCACCTGCAAGTCGCGCTTGCCGGCTTTTTCCACCACGCCTACCGGCAGGCCAGTAAAGGTTGGGGTGTCGAAGGCGCCGATATCAATCTTGCGGTCACTGACGAAGTAATCGGTGCTGCCGCGGTGGAAGGTCTTTTCCGGGTCCGGCAGGAAGAAATGCGCGGTACGCCCGCTGGAGGCGCGGGCCAGGTCCGGGCGGTCTTCGAGGATCTCGTCCAGGCGCTGGCGGTAATAGGCGGTGATGTTCTTCACATAGCCCATGTCCTTGTAGCGGCCCTCGATCTTGAACGAGCGCACGCCGGCGTCCACCAGGGCGCGCAGGTTGGCGCTCTGGTTGTTGTCTTTCATCGACAACAGGTGTTTTTCAAAGGCCACCACGCGACCCTGGTCATCCTTGAGGGTGTAGGGCAGGCGGCAGGCCTGGGAGCAATCGCCACGGTTGGCGCTGCGGCCATTTTGCGCGTGGGAAATATTGCACTGCCCGGAAAACGCCACGCACAACGCGCCGTGGATGAAGAACTCGATGGCGGCATCGGTCTCATCGGCAATCGCGCGGATTTCCTGAAGGTTCAGCTCGCGGGCCAGCACCAGTTGGGAGAACCCGGCCTGGTCGAGGAACTTGGCCCGGTTCAGGGTGCGGATGTCGGTCTGGGTGCTGGCATGCAGCTCGATGGGCGGGATATCCAGCTCCATCACCCCCAGGTCCTGGACGATCAGCGCATCCACGCCGGCATCGTACAACTGGTGGATCAGCTTGCGCGCCGGTTCCAGTTCATCGTCATGCAGGATGGTGTTGAGGGTGGTGAACACACGGGCGTGGTAGCGACGGGCGAATTCCACCAGTTGGGCGATCTCGCTCACGTCGTTGCAGGCGTTGTGGCGCGCACCGAAGCTCGGGCCGCCGATATACACAGCGTCGGCGCCGTGCAGGATAGCCTCGCGCGCGATGGCGACATCGCGGGCAGGGCTGAGCAATTCCAGATGATGCTTGGGCAAGGACATAGTTTTTTTAGTCAGGCTTGTCACGGTTGAGGTGCGCATTGTAGCTGCGATTTGTCTGATAGTGCGCCGGACTTATCCCTGGGCCGCCATCGCCGTGACTTCAACCCGCATGCCTTCGACCGCCAGCGCCGCCACGCCAACCGCCGCGCGGACCGGCCAGGGTTTGGCGAAGAAACGCTTGTACACCTCGTTGAACGCGGCGCGGTCGGCCATGTCGGTGAGGTAGATCGTCAGGTGCATGACCCGGTCCATGGTGCTGCCGGCACGCTCAAGGGCCACCTTCAGGGCTTGCAGGGTGCATTCGCTTTGCGCGGTGATATCGCCCAGTTCCAGGCTGCCATCAGCGCGCACCGGGATCTGTGTGGAGACCAGGATGCCGTTGAAGCCGATGACGTCAGAGGAGATGGAATCGGGGTCGAGGTCGGGGGTGTAGTCGAGGTGGGACATGGCGGTTCTCTTATGCAAGAAGTGGATCAGGCCGGCAGTTTAACCGGGCGTAACCTGTGTTGGAGCGTCAAAGAGGAATGTGGGTGGTCGACAAGACCTGGCGCAGTCCCATGAACGATCGGATCTGGCGCACCCCAGGCAGGTAAAGCAGTTGCTCCGCGTGGAGCCGGTTGAAACTGTTACTGTCCTTGGTGCGCAACAACATGAAGTAGTCGAACTCCCCGGTCACCACATGGCACTCCATGCAGCCGGACACTTTTTGTGCGGCCGCCTCGAATGCCGCGAAAGATTGCGGTGTAGAGCGATCCAGCACCACGCCGATCAAGACCACCATCCCCGCATCCAGCGCTACAGTGTCCAGCAGTGCGACGATGCCCTTGATCAGGCCGGCTTGCTTGAGCCGTTCGACGCGCCTGAGGCAAGCCGGCGCACTCAATTTCACCTTCTCTGCCAGCGCCACGTTGGAGATGGAGGCATCTCGCTGCAGAGCCTTGAGAATAGCGCGGTCGGTTCGATCCAGTGGTTGTGGCGTTGAAGCTTTTATTGCGTTCATGGTGATTAATTCGCAATTAAAGTAGGTTTGATTTTTATAATAAGAAATTATGTTTCTTTAAATAATAAAAGATTGCAACACATGTTTTTAGAAATCTTCTTACTATTGAACTCATCGAAGCCTGCCTGAAAGAACCTGGAATGCAACCTTTGCCGTTCGGCCTGGCGCTTGGATATCCAATAATCAAGGAGCAGAGTCATGAACTTGAATCGTTTTGAACGTTATCCGTTGACCTTCGGCCCTTCACCCATCACGCCCTTGAAACGCCTCAGTCAACACCTGGGGGGCAAGGTCGAGTTGTATGCCAAGCGTGAAGACTGCAACAGTGGCCTGGCCTTCGGCGGGAACAAAACGCGCAAGCTCGAATATTTGATTCCCGAAGCGATCGAGCAGGGCTGCGATACCCTGGTTTCCATCGGCGGCATCCAGTCGAACCAGACCCGCCAAGTGGCCGCCGTTGCCGCTCACCTGGGCATGAAGTGTGTGTTGGTGCAGGAAAACTGGGTGAACTACAGCGATGCCGTGTATGACCGGGTCGGCAATATCGAGATGTCCCGCATCATGGGGGCGGACGTCCGACTGGACGCCGCCGGGTTCGACATCGGTATTCGGCCCAGTTGGGAGAAGGCCATGAACGATGTGCTGGCGCGGGGTGGCAAGCCATTCCCGATACCGGCGGGTTGTTCTGAACATCCCTACGGCGGCCTTGGGTTCGTCGGCTTTGCCGAGGAAGTGCGCGAGCAGGAAAAACAACTGGGGTTCACGTTCGACTACATCGTGGTCTGCTCCGTGACCGGCAGTACCCAGGCCGGCATGATCGTCGGTTTCGCCGCAGACGGCCGCTCGAAGAACGTTATCGGCATTGATGCCTCGGCCAAGCCAGAGAAAACCAAGGCACAGATCCTGCGTATCGCCCGGCACACCGCCGAGCTGGTGGAACTGGGGCGTGAGATCATCGAAGACGACGTCGTGCTCGATACACGCTTCGCCTACCCGGAATACGGGTTGCCCAACGAAGGCACGCTGGAAGCCATTCGTCTGTGCGGGAGCCTGGAAGGCGTGCTGACCGATCCGGTGTACGAAGGGAAGTCCATGCACGGGATGATTGAAATGGTTCGCCGGGGTGAGTTCCCCGAAGGCTCGAAGGTGCTTTATGCGCACTTGGGCGGGGCGCCTGCGCTGAATGCCTACAGCTTCCTGTTTCGCAACGGCTGATGACCAAGCTGCTCCTACCAAACCGCCGGGAGTATCGCCATGCATGGGATCACGCAATTTGCAGTCTGGATCAAGGCGCCTTCGGCGGATGTCGCTGTGGTGATCGTGACCAGCGCCACATTGCCCCAATACATGATCGACAGGCTGCACGTGGCTATTGATGAGTGGGACCAGGTAGCTTATTTGGCCGTCAAGCAAGCCGCGGCGTTGAGGGCCGACTGGTTGCGGGACGGGTCCAGCCCGCAGCCCTCTGCTGGGGGCTACGTGTGCCATGCCAGCCAACTGTTGCGCTCCGTATCCCACGGAAGCTTTTTACTGGATGTCGAAATGGGCACGGACCCCGGTATGACTTGGCTGGGATCCGTCTGCGGTCACCCGTTGCGCGTTGTCGAACTTGGAGCAATCGCGTCCTCAACTGTGCAGATGGATCGACAAGTGGAGGCGGTGTTATCGGCGACCCGGTGTCTGGCGAAAAGCGTGCTGCAGGCACGTGGGGTCATTTGACTGATGTCCTCGCAGCGGTAGTTTAACGGGGAAGAGGCGAAAGTTCGGGGCTGACAAACCATCAGCCCTCGATAAAGACTTTCAACGGCGGTTCGTGCATCAGAAAGTTCTGGTGCGAGATGTTCCAGGCATAGGCACCCGCGAGGGTGAACACCAACAAGTCGCCAATCGCCAGTTGTGCCACCGGCTGCTGCCTGGCAAGAACGTCTTTTGGCGTGCACAGTTGCCCCACCAGGGTGATGGTTTGATTGCTGATCTGGGCCGGCCGAGGCCCCCGCAGTACCGTGAATGGATGGTCATGGCCTTGAGCCGCAGGTGTGCGAAAGTGGTGAGTGCCGCCGCGGCCGATGGCAAAAAGTTCGCCGTGGCTGCTTTTGATTTCTAGCACCTGCATCACGTAGTAGCCACAGGCGGCGCTGACGAAGCGGCCAATCTCGAAACGTACGCGGGTCGCCCCCATGTCGTACTGATTGATCAGCGTCTGCAAGCCCTGGCAAAAGCGTGGCCAGTCGAAGGACTGCGTTGCGTCCTGATAATTGATGCCCATTCCTCCGCCGACATTCAAGAGCGGCAGTTGCAGGTTGTGATCTGCGCACAGTTGGCGGAAGGTCAAGAAGTAGCTGCGGATCAATTCAAGATGGGCGTCGACATCCAACTGGTGCGACAGCAGATGAAAGTGCAGGCCCTTGAGTGCCAGAGACGGTTCTTCGCGCAACAACTGCAGGGCGCTTGCCAGACCGTCCTCATCCAGGCCGAACGGTGTGGGTTTGCCGCCCATGACCAAGCGGCTTTGCGGGGCCTGGGCCAGCTTCAGGTTCAGCCGCAGCATGACCGGAGCCTGCGTACCGCGTTCGCGGGCGATGCGTGCCAGGCTGCGCAGTTCGGTCACGCTCTCGACATGAAAGGCTGAGGTCCGGTATTGCAGGGCGATATCCAGTTCGTGATCGAGTTTGCCAGGGCCGCCAAAGATCAGCGGCTGGTCGGGGCACTGTTCATGCAGCCACGTCAGTTCGCCACCGGAGGCTGCCTCGAAGCCGTCCACCCACGGCGCGAGGGTTTTCAGCACCTGGGCTTCCGGGTTGGCCTTGGCTGCGTAGAACAATTCGCAGTTTTCCGGCAATACCTGGCGCATCGCCTTTATGTGACGTTCAAGGGCCGGCAGGTCGTAGACATAGGCGCATAAAGGCGCGTCGTGCTCAGCCCTGAGCTGCTGGATGCGTTGGGTAACGGCAACAGGAAGGCTCATGCGCGTTTCCTCTTTTCAAGCATCGCCAGCGGGCTGGGTAACCAGGTGTAACCCGCTTCGCGGTCGGCACGCATCATCAGGCGGGTCATGAAGTTTTCCTTGCTGGGGAAAGGTGCGCCGGCGCATAGCTCACGCAGTTCTGTCGGGTGGTCCAGGCGTGCGGATTGCACCTGCAGCAGGTCGCCGACCTGTGCCCACAGCTGCTGCTCCAACGAGCCGCTACCATTGGCCAGATGGAAGATCGCTTCGCCGAGATTGTTCACCAGTGCGCAGTAGCCCACTCGTTGCCAGGCCTTTTGCGCGCTGTAGTACACAGAACTGCGGGTACGCTCATCCAGTGCGCTCAGTCGTTCGGTGGGCCAGATTTCAGGCACCAGCTTGGTGCCTTCCAGATCGCGAATCCAGACCTGGCTGGGTAGCCCGTTTTCAGCGAAACCGATGACGGTGTTCTGCAAGTGCGGCTCCAGCGCCACGCCCTGACGGAACAGGCAATACAGCACGCCGCCGAGCATCAGGCCGGCATAGGCGTGCAGCCAGTCCAGCGTAGCTTGCTCAATGCTCAAGCCGGTGTTGTCGGCATAGCGCTGCAGCTGTGGGCGGCAAATACTGCGACCTTGCCGATCCCAGGTAAACAGCGCCATGGCCACTTGCGGTTGATAGCGCTGGCGGTCAGCGTGGGGAAGGTTCTCCCGGTAAACGATACCGAAGCACTCGGTGACTTCTCGGGCCTGCTCCAGCGTACCCAGAGCACTGAGGTCCAGGCTGGTGGCGCTGGGCTCGGGCATCAGCCTGAAGCCGGGTTGTTGCGTCGCCAGCGCGTCCATGACCGGGCGGAGCAGGCGGGTGAGGGCGACGGCGCTGTCCAGTTCATACCAGGCGTTCTTGCGCACGCAGTTGGTCAGGCGCACGTGCATCGAGAACTTCATGAAATAGGCCATTTGCGGATGGTAGAGCGTGCGTACCGATGACGTCGGGTACATGGCCTGCCCCAGGGGGCCGAGGTATTCGATCAAACCCTGTTGTTGCGCACGCTGTACCAGCGGGTCGGCCAGCACGCGGGCGACTTCCCAGGGGTGGCATGGATAGGCATCGTCGCGCCCCGACAGTTGCTGCAGCGTGCTGCGCGGGTCCTCGCCCTGATGACGAATCAGCCTCGGGGCGACCTTGAACCAGTGCAATTGAAAGCGGGCCCCGACTTCCGGCGAGCAGGCCAGCAAATCATCATGGGAAATGCCCTCGCGACTTTTTGGCGTCGGATGCAGAGCGTGGCCCCACAGCTGGTGTTGTTCGGAGGCCAGCAGGCTGTCGGTGGCTTCGGTTGGGCGTGAGTGGCGCAAAAAGGTGCGGGTGATCTGCAAGCTGTTAGCGATCTGTTGCAGCAGCTCGCCAACGCGCTCGGCGCCACTCAGTGGGGTGCAGAGCAGGCGGGCCAGTTCGGCGGCACTCAGCGGTCGCCAGCTCTGGTGGTTGCCTTTGAAATAAGGGCCGCTGAGGTAATGGCAACGGCCCAGTAGGCTGCAGCGGTCGATGCGTACGATCAGCCGGCCGCTGGGCAGGCGAATACTGATGCAGCGGGCGTTGGCCTGGCGCAGGCTCATCGGCAGATCCTGTGCCTGATAGTTCAGGTTCGCTTCGTTGCGCGGCAAGGCGTATTCGCGCAAATAGCAATTGAGCAGGCATTCGATGGCATGTCGTTCGGCTTCACCATCGAGTACATGGTCATGCAGGGAGACAGTGTTCAGTGAGGGGGTATTCAGAGTAAGCGTCATGCTGGAATCTCCCGGGAGGCGATCAAGAGCGGACGGGCAAGCACCATGGCGGTTATGGCCGCCAGGCACGCAACGAGAAAGGGTGAGGCGATGCCGCAGGCCTGACTGACCAGCGCCGCAGTGATCCCGGCCGCGGTGCCGGCCCATTTGCCGCTGGAGTCGAACCAGCCAAACAGGCGACCGGCGCTGCCTTTTTGGCTGCGCTGGCTCAGGCAGCGGTGCAGCCCGACAAAACTGAGCAGCATGCCGGCGCCGTTGAGCAGACGCAGGGCGAACAACGGCTCTGCCTGCACGCTCCAGAATTGCAGGGCGTTACTGATGGCCAGCAACGCCAGCCCCGGCAATAGCAGGTTGCCCCGATGTTTCTGAACCCAGGGCAGGGCCAGCAGGTAAACCAGGTGCGGCAGGCTGTAGAGCATGCCGATCAAGGCATCGTTGCCAATGTTCAGTTGCTCGCCGAAGGGTACGAAATAAGGGAAGGTAACGACCATCGCGAAACTGAACAGAAATTGCACTGCCAGTAATCGCGGCATGTCTTGCGGTAGCTCGCCCAAAGGGTCTGCTTTTTTGTTAGCCAAGGCGTGTCTAGGGGCGTCCTTGGGCAGCGGCAGGATGAGTACGAAAGCCAGCAGGGGTAACCAGGCCAGGTAGCGATACAGGCCTAACCCCAGACCCTGCGCGGTCAACAGCCCCAACAGGATCGGGCCACTGATCATCGCCAGGCGTGCTGAATACTGTGTCCAGTTCAGGGCGCGAGACAAATCGCCACCCTTGAACTGGGTCGACAGGTAGGCGTTGGACGCCGCCATTGCACCGCCAAAGGTGCCCTGGATGATCAACGCCAGGACAAATACCGTCAGATTAGGGCTGAAGCCGGCCAGCAGAAAACCCGCAAACAGTCCGGCATGTGCACGCAGCAACGACAGGCGACAACCGTTGCGATCGGCCCAGCGCCCCCACATCGGCGCCGCCAGTGCGGTGCAGAGGGTCGGCAGCACGAACAGCACACCGATGGCCCAGCCGGGTGTACCAGGTGCAAGGTCGGTGAGGATGCGCGGCAGGTACAACGGAATCCCCAGTGCCGTAAAGGCCGACAGGTAATGCCCCAGCAAGACGCTGGTGATCAGGCGCCGTTGCATGCCGGCCCCTCCAGCAGGAAGTTGGCTGCGCTGTAGCCATAGAACTTATTGATGTCGCTGGCCCCGGAATGCGCCTTGCTGAACAGGCTGCCGGCGCTGAGCAAGTATTTGACCGGCAATTTCGGGCGGTCGAGCAGCCAGAGGTGTGCATCGTGACAATCGATGCCTTGCGCTTGGAGTTGTTGCAGGCACCCCATGAGACGCTGACGCAGCGTGCCGTACAGGCTGGACCGGGAGGCCAGGCCCGCAGCGGCTATCGCTTCCAGGATCGCAATGATGTTCAACTGCAAGGTAATGGTGCAGAACATCTCGGCCAGGGGCTGGCTGCTGTCGACGCGAATACGCTCGTCCTGCAAGGCTGCCGGTAGGTCAGCAAGATCCGGGCACGCCGTCGAAAAGCGCTGCGGCCACAGGCGAGCGGCGTCGTTGTCCTTCATCAGCAGGCGTAATGGCTGACCTTGCTCGAACATCAAGACGGCGTTCTGCTGGTTGGCTTCCAGTGCGATGCCGTACTGCAGCCACAGTCGCAAATGGACCTGTAGCAACAGATCGAGATACTCCTCCAGCCAGTGTTGCAGCGAACCTCCATGGAAGCGCTCGACCAGTTGTTCGAGAAACAGGCGCCCGTCGGCAAGCGGGCTGGCCAGTGCGGCGACAGGGACCAGGGTGGTGTTCTCCAGCCCCGTCGGGTAACGGCGCACGATATAGGCCAGATGGCGACTTTCGGCGGCATGGCCACCGTGTTTTTCATCGACATGCAGATAACGTGAGGCCAGGGCGGGATCGCGCTGGGCCAACGTCATCAGGGTGGTCTGGAACCAGTGGCCGTCGTAGAGGGTGCTGGGTTTTATCAGGCGCAGATTACGCGCGCCGAGCGTGCTGACCAGCAACGGCAATTTGATGTGCCACTGAGGTTGATGGACGCAGACCACTGTGCGCACGGACAGCGTAGGCTCGACCTGCATGGCAGTGCGTGGCGCCTTGAATGTGCCTTCAGGCAGGCCGAATTGCTCCAGTTCGCCCCAGGTCAACGGGTGTACTGGCAGTAATAAATGGCTGTTTTTCAAGCTCGATGGCAAGCCGACCGCTGCGAAATCCGGCCAGTGCGGCGGCTGTGAGCCGGTCAGGGTCAGCGCATGACTGGGAATCGCCAGCCAGTTGAGTTCAAAGCGCGGCGCAAACTCTGGCGCGTAGCCTTTGAGTGCGGCGGCATCAAAGCCGCTTTTGGCCCGTGCCGTTGGATAAAACGGGTGATCCAGGTAACTGGCCAATTGATCGATCTTCAGCAGCCTCTGCGACCAGTCCTGCAAATCAATCGCGGCGCTCAGCATCGGCGCATGCTGGTGAAACGCCTGGTTGCACAGGGCTCGGTGTTCAGCCGCGCAATCGGCTTCTTGCCGATACGCCGCGAACAGCTCCAGGCTATCGTCATCCAGGCCGTGGCTCAGGTGGCCCAGCCAGAGCCGGTAGCCGTGTTGCACCTCGATGTGACGCTGCGGCGACACCTTGATCCAGGCCTCGCCCGTACCGATCCAGTCCTGTAGCGGATACGCCTTGGCCACCGGCAACCAGAGTTCGTCGCCGCCCAGATGGGCGATTCGCAACCAGTGGGTATCGGGTTGCTGCGGCACGTGTTGTCTAAGGTCTGGCGCAAGCGGACAAATCTGCCCTTGGCTGACAATCCCGCGGATATCTTCGCGCAGGCAGCAATCGATGATGCGTCGAGTCATGAACGCCTGGTCCTGCAGGCTCATACCATCACCCACTTCAGGTCGTGCAGGGTTGCATTCAACTGCGCTTCGAGACCCACGTCATCGGGGGCGATCAGTCTCAGTACGCCAATGTAGTCCTTGTTGGAGTGGCTGAGGGTGATGGTATCGCCGGTAGTGTGCAGTGCACGATAATCGCACCAATGGCCCTCACCCTCGATGTTGAAGCTGGCGCTGGCCTGATCCAGGCGCCCCGAACGGTCGGCTACCAGGTAGTGAACGGTTGCTGCGGCCTGTGCCGGCTGTGGGTCGGCCAGCTCGCCTCCCAGGTGCAGCGCGACAATGCGCTCGAACCAGCCCTGTGGCAGCAGCCGATCCAGCAGGAACTCGCGACCATCGCCGATGCTGCGGTAGTTGATTTCAACCAGCACCGGGCCTTGGGCGGTCAGAATGAATTCGCTGTGGCACACACCAAAACCGACCCCGAACGCGGCGACCTGAGCCAGCGCGGCGGTACGTTGGGCGCGGCTCAGTGGCCCATCCCAACGAGCGGCAAGTTCTACGAAATGCGGCGGTGGCGAGAGGGTGACGTCAAAGCCGCCAATCACGTGCAGGCTGTGCCTGTCACCCAGGGTTTCGAGGGTGAACAGGGGGCCTTCCATGTACGCTTCCAGCAACAGTGCCCGGCCCGGTTGTTGTTGCCAGAACTGCTCGCAGTAAAGGCTCAGTTCGGCGGCGTTGTGACACAACCGGACATCCAGGCTGGCAACCCCTTCACGAGGCTTGGCAACTACTGGCCAAGGCGCATCGCTCGGCAGTTTGGCGTGCGGTGTGAGCACCTGAAACCACGGGCCAGGCAAGCCCAGACGTTGCATGCGCTCGCGCATGACTGCTTTGTTCTTGGCCGCATAGCATAAGCGCCAGTCCTTGCCAGGGCACTCGAATGCCTCGGCCACTATCGCTGTGGCGGTCTGCAGGTGATCGCTGTTGGAAAACACGGCAACCGGTTGCAAGCCCTGACTGTTGAGCGTCTCGATGACCGCCAGCGGGTTGAACACATCACATTCGATAACGTGCACTTGTGCTGCGATCGGTGACGTGGCGAGCAGGCATCGGTGTTCCTGAGCATGGTCAGTAATGATCACGATCGGCAACCCGCGTTTGTGCGCGGCCGGCAGGAAACCCTCGAGAATGGCAGGGTGGGCGACATGGGCAAGAATGACAAATGGCCGTTGCATAACAGTTTTCCTGGGATCGACGTTTAGAAGCGATAGTTGACGCCTAAAGTAAGCGAGCGTTCTGGCGCGGGCTGACGCCCCCATGGACTGGTATCGATGCCGCGGAAGTAGTATTCGCGGTTGAACAGGTTGCTGACGCCGGCAGACGCGGTCAGGACGCTCTTGTTGCCCAGTTTGAACTCACGGGCAATGGCGGTGTTCCAGACCCAGTAAGCTGGCAGTTTGCCTACACTGGCAGTGGCATCTTCATTGCGCGAGTTGGCTGCATCGGTGTAAGCGCTGCTGACGTACAGGCCGTCAAGGTTGTAAGTCCAGTGCTCGGCAAAACGGTAACGGCCGTCAACCGTGAACTGATTGCGCGAGGAGTACGGGACTTCGTTGTCACTGTAGGTGCCATTGCGTTGCTTGGCATCGAGGTAGGCATAGCTGGCATGCAGGTCCAGATCGGGCAGGGCTTCTGGTGTCCAGAAAATCTCGGTTTCAAATCCCTGGTGACGTGTACTTCCAAGGTTGTCGAAGCGGTCGGTCGTGGCGTTGTAGGCGATCTGGTCATCGAAATCGATGCGATACAGATTGAAGTCGATGCGCATGCCGTCCCACGGCGTATAGCGCACTCCGGTCTCGTAGTTCCACGCCAACTCGGCGGCGACATCGCCTTCCTTGACGATCTGTGTGACTTGCGGTGGGCGCAGGGACTTCTGGGCATTGGCATAGACGTACCAGGCGTCGGTCGCCTGATAACCGACCGTCAAGCCCGGCAGCCACTCTTCGGATTTGTTCTCGCGCGAGAACCCGGTGATGCCATCGCCGTAATCCATACGAGCATTTTCATAGCGCACACCGGGGGTGATGGTCAGGCGACGATCGAGCAGGCTGATGGCGTTGCTGAGGTAGAACGCACGGGCATCGTCATTGAACTTCCAGTCCCGGAACGGCGTCGTCACGCTGCTGGCAACGTTCTGGCGATTAACTTTGTAATCGATGTCTTCGCTGACATAACGGGCGCCCAGCAACCAGGTTTGGCCAACGGTGTCGCCATCGATGGTGGCACTGATGCGTGGCTCCGTGCCCCAGACCTTAAAGTTGCGGGGGCCGTCTTGTTTGGTAACCGCCGTACCGTTTGGGGTGAACGGCAGGCCGACCACGAAGTTGCGGTAGCTGTCGTGGGCGAAGTTGGTCCAGCTGAACTCTACCGTGTCGAAGGGGCCCATGGCGCCCAGACGCTGGGTGTAAGTCCCCCAGACGCGATTGGTGTCGCCCTCGAAGCGGTCCAGCGGACGCGTCGATTGCCGGGGGTCATGCTTGTAATCCTTCACGCTGAGGGCGCCGGCCAGGTCCATATCGGCTTTGTAGCGCTGGATACCGAAGCTCAGGTCGCGATCGTCATCAATGTTCCATTGGCCGCGCAGACGGTAGTTCTGCACATCGGTGTCAGAGTGCTCGCGACCGTATTCGCCACTCAGGGTGTTGATGTCCAGTTGCAGACCGAAGTTGTCGGTCAGGTAGCCGCCGGTGCCCATGTAGCTATCCCACAACTGGCGCCCGCCGGCGTTGAGGGTCAATTTCTCTTGCAACGTGGTTTCCCACTCGCGGGGAATCGGCTTACTGATGAAGTTGATCACACCGCCAACGTTGTTTGGACCATATTGCACGGCGGCGCCCCCGCGCACGATATCAATGCGGTCGACGGTGGCCATGGTCATTGGGAACAGTGACAAACCGGTCTGGCCGTAGGGTGCCAGTGCCAGTGGAATGCCATCCGACAAGGCTTGAATCCGGCCGCTACGGCTCTCGTACAGCCCGCGTACCGAGATCTGTGGCAAGGCGCCGGTGCCGGTTTCGTCAAAGATCTTGACGCCCGGTACCCGTTGCAGCGCATCGTCCAGACCGCGGGCACTGGCCTTTTCCAGGGCGCTGGAGTCGATAACGCTACGGCTGCCGGCATAAGTGCGCACTTCCTGATCGCTGGCCGTGCCGAGAACGTCTCCCTGAATCGTCATCGGCGCCAGGATCACGCTGCCCGTGGGGGCGGCGGGCAAGTCGGCTGGTTGATCCGCAGCCATGGCGCTGTGACAAATGCCCAACGTGATAAGGCTGAGGGAAAAGTGCAGTGAGGTTGTTGTTTTCATTGGACTATTTGTCTCATGTTACTGCTGGAGAGAATGTAGGCGGGCTTTCAATGCGTTATGCAACAAGCCCCTGTCTTCACCGGCCAGAAAGCTGCGGACCCCACGAGCGCGCCACAGCGCGTTTTGTTCGGGGGTGCGGGGATTGGCGCAAAACGGTATTCCAGCGCCAAGACAGGCATCGGCCATGCCTTGCAGCGCTTGCCAGACTTGGGGGTGGAGCGGGGCGGGCCCTAGGTCGAGATCGAGCGACAGATCCAGTGCTCCTTCCATGATCATGCCGACCCCTGGCAGTTGCAGAATCTCGCTGAGCGCCTCGACCCCGGCGCGGCTTTCGATCATGGGAATAATTGGGGCCTGGCGATTAGCCAGATCAATGTATTCAGGTAAAGGCAGGCGGCCGAATCCGGTGATACGCCCACCGGTTATTCCGCGTTTTCCCAAGGGGGGGAAGAAGGCCGCTTCGATGGCGCGCTGAACTTGCGCAGCACTTTCGATACGTGAAAGAACAATGGCTTCAATGCCAGCATCCAGTGCCCGGCCAATCAGTTTTTCGTCCACTTGCGGCAGGCGCAACCAAGGCGAAATGCCAGCAGCCTCACATGCGCGGATGCAATGCATGATGTCTTCTTCGGAGCGCAGCAAGTGTTCAAGGTCGAGAATGACGAAGTCATAGCCCGCAAACGCGAGCATCTCGCAGAGCATGGGCGAGGGCAGAGAGTTGAGTACTCCGTAGACGCTTTTTCCTTCGTTTAATCGGGAAAATACCTGGGAGGTTCGTATCACTGGCACAGGTCCTGTCGGCTCGGATGAGGTTGCTAATAATAATTATTCCCAAACGTAAGTAAACAATTTTTATGTGACCGTTAGGTGATATTTATAACGAACCTTATAGAACCGCTCCTGCTGAATGGGGCTGGGTTGGCTGCACCCTATGCAATTTGGGGGTTGAGGGGCTAAAGCGAGACGGCCTTATAGGCAATCTGATCGTTGACGCGTACGCGTCACCGTCAGGGAGGAGGGAGCTAGAACAAGGAGGGCCCAGGCGAAACCTCAGTGTTGGTGATGTCGTGTGGGTTCCGACCAGTGTAGTGGTTGGAACCTGTCAGTGATCATGGCTAATATGCGTCGCTACGCGGATAAGGACATTAGAAGACATGTTTCATCAAACTCACCTGCAGCGTTACATGCCCGGAGAGCGAGCACTAAAAGTTCTAAGGGACGAGGGGTTGTATCTCCGGAGGACAGACGAATATCCCGACGACCCCACCGAAGGTGATCGTGAGCACTTTGGGCACAACGAAAAGCGCATTCTGGAAATTTTGAATATGAAGGTGCCTGAGGCGTTGCGGCTGTCTCAGCAAGAGGCTGCGAACCTCACTCACGGTCAGATGGTCAGTGAGAAAAAAGACCAGTTTATCCAGAGTTGGTATTGGGATAAGCATATGTCTCGATTCATGTGGGATAGTTATGGGGGCTACGCAAAATCAGCCGATTGCGTCCTGTTTGTGGCTGATAGACTCAAGCTTGGAGATTATTTGGATCACGTACTGCCCATCGGATATAGATTTGAACCCGTTAGGTATGTTGTGAATAAACAAGGTCAGAGAGAAGCCTTTTTTACAAAAGATCCTAAGTTCGGTGTTGAGAGAGAGTATCGCGTAGCTCTTGATGTCCGGCAGTTGATATTTTTTAATCAGAAAATTCTGCCAGACTTCAAGTGGATTAAACGGCATGAAGGGCTCGATGTTTCTAAGGATGGCAAAAACTATCGTAATGGTGGCGTGGCCTCCGAGAAGCTATTCCGATATGTCGACGAGTCTGGTTTTATTCTCAGCGCACCATTCACCCAATTGCTAGCAGCAGTTCTTATACCAGAAGATGCTAGCAGCGAATTCGTGACTCGACTCGATGAGCTACTTCTCCTTAAAGGGTGCCAACTCAAGGCTCAGCGAGTCAAGGTTCCCGAGTCGGAAGTGGCGTGTGACAGCTAATCGGATGCGTCTGCTGAGCCCGCAGTTGTGTTGCAGCTTCTGCGCTGGTGTCTCACGAGTTGAGTACGAATTGGCGGTGGGCGTCAGAGGCAGGTTTGTAGAATCAGTGGGTTAGGCGGCTCAGGAGCAGCTCTGACATAATCCTTTATTTAACATAATATACATTATGCGAACCTTCCTATGGAGAGCTGGGGGGCTCTGGCGGTCAGATTGAAAGCCAGCCCCCGAGAACTGCTGCTAGGAAAACGATGAGGTTTTCCCTGGATAAAAATCACCGCTCTTCAAAATGGGCTCAAGGAATTTCTGGTACTCAGACCAGGAGCTAAAAACCTTGGTATCGGCTTTAGGGTTTTCAGGATCACCACTCAGGGTGACGAGAAATACACCACCACCGGCCTGGATGATGCGCTGAGCTTTTTCACCTGTAGATCCACAGGAAAACAGGTAACCAAGCGAAGCAAGTCCGAGAACTGAACCCTTCTGAGCGGCAGATGCTTTGAGCAAAGGATCTTCTGGAACGTCAGAAATCATCAGCATCAGAGCGCCCAAATGATGAGCTTCGTCATCGAAGCCATCGGCAAGCTCTTTGCCAATTCTTAAAGCGTCAGCAGCACGAGATTTAGGTATCTCGTTTTCATGCGCGAATGAGCCATAAGACGTCAGAAGAACTGTACCAACGGTAGGAGGATTTTTTGGGTAGTGCCTATCGGTTTGCATGCCTGCCTCTAAAAAATTGACGGTCAGTGACGAAGAAAGCTTATAGAAAATGAAGCAAACCTAGGAAAAAAGCGACCAGAATAGGTTGGGAGTTCTTCATCACCAGGCGATGCCTGGGAGTTCTTCATCACGCCGGCGATGGGAGTTGCTCATCACCAGGTGATGCTTGGGAGTTGTTCATCACACACTGAGGAGGTTTTGTGAAAGACAGAAACTGGACAGAGTTGACGCAGGTTGAATGGATGCTTGAAATGCAAATAGCTCGGTTTGCAGAGCTGATCAGTGCAGAGAGAAAACGGGAAATTCCCGACCAAGAAAAAATTGACACTTGGCTAAAAGACCAGGCAGGCGCAGACGATTTGCACAACCAGGTTAGTTTGATGAGCACAGAAAAAGTAGCTGAGCTGCTGAAGCATTTGAAGCTAAAGAAGGATGAAAATGGATTTTGAGTACCCTCTCACCTCCCCTGACCTTAATAACCACAAGCAATAACTATACTAAATGACTATTTAGTATAGTTATATGTAAAGTTGACCTAGAAATGGTGCTCAAAGCTTGTCGACCATAACAGGAGTTAGAAAAAGGACAAGCTCAGTGCTATTCGAAACAGTGGATGTACTTGTGAAAAGCCATTTTAGGCCGGGGATGCTGCCGAAGAAAGGAATGCTTTTTGTGACAGTGGTATCAACGTTTGAATAAACGCCGCCCAGGGCAACGGTCTGTCCAAAACCAGAGAAAACCCGGGAGGTCAAAGACGTTGTGTTAATTGGTGGAACACCATTCATTGCATTGGAATAATCGGGCTCATCTTTAGAAAGAATTACATCAAGCAAAACACCTTTCTCATTTACAAAGGGTGTGACATCTAAAGACAAAGCCGCCTCTTTAAAAGAAATTGATGTTGCACCCTCCCCCGCAGATTGCTGGTAAGGAACTTGTGAACCCTTAATGATCTTGGCCTGATGACGATCAGAGGTATAGACGCGGGGCCGCGAAATGACCCTTCCTTTTCCACGCTGCTCCATGGCATCGAGTGCGGCGTCAAGGTTGACTGCCTTTGAGACTATGCCAAAACCAGCAGCTGCAGAAGCTGGAAGACCGAGAGGAACAGAGCCAGCGAGGGTTATAGCACCGCTGCCAGCAGATCCGGTCCAGTTGACTCCGAGAGATTTGGAATACGAACGATCGACCTCAACAATACGCGCCTCGATCATGACCTGCTTGCGAGAATAATCAACAGCAGCCAGGTAAGCGCGAAATTCAGAGAGACGAGGGTCAGACATTCTGGCGACAATAACAGATGAGCCATCCTCAAAATTAAGGCTCTCACCTTGATCCAAGGGAAACGCCTTAATAGCCTCAGACGACAAGATGTTATGAACTTTAAAGATAGTTACTTTAAACGAAGACTTAACAATAGGTTGAGTTAAGTCAGATTGAATAAAGGACCCATAGGACTGAGAGGTGCGTTCGCTTTGACGCTCCAAAGAGCTAACATGAAGAAAGCTGCCTTCAACAGTATAAAGAAGACCTTTAGAGGAACTGACGTATTCAATAGCCTCTTCCCAGGTAACATTCTTCATTCGCATTGACAGCGAGCCAGGAATGGTTTCATTCATTACAAGGTTCAAGCCGCGATAATCAGCAAGAAGTTGCAAGGCCGAAGAAACCTGTATGGTCTGAAAATCAAAGTTTAACGTTTGAGTGCTCTCATCAGCATGAGCAATAGAGAAAAATACAGAAAGAAGGAAGACAGCAAGTAGGCGATTCAAGTTATTAAAGGCATGCATAGAGTAATTCCAAATAGTTGGTGAATTGATTAGGCGCGTCGTTCTCGCTACGCTAAACGCCGCTCCCAATCAACCCACCTACAATCGGGATAGGTTTTTTGAGCGACCAATTAGTAATCTTAAAACCGTCTACTATGCAGAAAGCCTCAGTGAGATCAGGAAAATAACGACAGTGAGTGAAAGATATATATCTGCTATTGCCATTATTATCAGAGATTAAGGCCAAAGCTTCTGAAACAGAGTTTGAAGAAGGACTTGGCTTAGCGGGATGAATGAACCCAACCAGACGCCAAGTAGTAGAAATAGGAGGTTCAGGGGCCTTCACAGGGGCATTAGAAATAGGAGAAGAAGATGAATCATGCTTAACAGCTGGATTGCTGCTAGCAAAGAACCGTTTAACACCGAAAATACCCAGCGAAATGCATACAACAAAGAAAATGATAAGCGACCAAAGGCCAAAAGAACGAAAAATACTAGCCCTACCATCTGCCGATGACTCATCACCAACGAAGCCAGACACTGACTGAGTAGCAGACTTATAAAATGAGTAGACATCGCTTTTAAACGTTCCTGCAGTAGTCCTGACTAACTTGCTTTTTGAAGGAGAGTCTCCAGTGACGGCACCAGTATAGATGTCAACCTTAAAGGTTTTCTTGCTAAGCTTTCTAATTCTATAAGTTGTCTCGATTAATACGCGAACCCAAGACGATATTTGAGCAAGGTCCTGGGTAACAAGAACAACACGCATTGAGTTGTTTTTATCATCAACACGGTGACGATGCTCTGCCAAGAGTTTCTGATCAATCTTGTTTGCATGATTAGCGTTCTGACCTGACGGCCAGCGTCTCCAGCACTCATCTATTATCGCTACAGAGCCCGGTGGAATGATTGAGGAAAGGTCATCAAGTTCATACCAATCAGATGGCAGCTGCGTAACTTTGCCGCCATAAGTAGAGAGAAGATCATCAATAGAGAGCGGGATATTAGTAACAACATGCCTGTCTTGCTTCAAAGAAGGAATGACAACATGCTCAACGACACCATAACTTTTGCCATGGCCGGGCTTGCCAACGTAAGCATGAATAGCCATATATCACCCGACGATAGGAAGGCGGCGAATAAGGAATCGAATCAGATAACCGCTAAGAACAAAGGTGATACCTAGAGGGATCTGAAAAACATTCATGAAATACCAGACAGAAGCAGGAATAGCAGAGAACAAGGAAGATGCTTGAGTAACCGTGCTAGCAATTGGGAGAGTATCTAGAAGACCAATGAAAGCTGACCAAATCCAATCAAGTATATTGAGAAACATATCAATGAAAAATTGCGCAACATCGCCTATTACATCACGAAGCCAAAAAGCAAAATCACTAAGCATATCTATCACCTATGCAGAAAGAATTATAAGTACAGCAAGAAGAGCCCATGCAGCCATAAACACGAAAGACAACGTAGGAGCTATTGACTGAAAAATAACGCAGTGAGAATCGAAGGTTATATTTGTACCCAGTATGTCAATAGTGGCAACCGGACAAGCGGCTGATGGATCACCAATGTTTTGGAACACAGTGCTAATAGTTGTATACGTATTAGATTGCTGAAGGGTTGAATAAAAGCCTAGATACTGTCCAGAAATACGGGCTTTTCGCTGACCTTCGCGGGGATCAAGGTCAGGTTTTCCGGGCGTTGAGAAGCCTTCGCCAGAGCCCGAGCCGTCACCACTACCCTCCCCCGAACCATCACCACCACTACCATTGCCATTGCCATTGCCACCACCTCCAGGAACGTCACATGTGCTTCCAGGAACTGTCTTATCGCAAGGCTCATCACCACCTGAGCCAGAGCCGTTAAGGCTGGAGCCAGTTTCATACGGGACAGAGTTATTTAAATCGCAGCTTGTGCCGTCAGCATTTTCATCAGTAACAAGAGTGAAAGCGTAATTACAAAAACCAGTTTGAGCATCTGTGGAAAGAACAAAGCAATCCTTAGTATTGGCAGTCTCAGGCTTTTCATAGAGACAGTTATTGGAACAAACAGAAGCGGGAGACGTACCGACTACATAGTTGTTGCCATCGCTACGAACTACAGCAGTATAAGGGCCGCGACTAACAATAGCAGAAGGAGCAGAAGAGCAAGCATTTGGAACATGGGGAATATCCGCCTGACCTTTTCTGTAGATTGGTGTGGGATGTCTTTTTACAGATACCTCATTCCATTTATCTGTACGATTGTAAAAACAAAAGCCATTTCCGCTAATAGTAGCGTCACCATCGGTTGCAGTAGCCCAGTGACTGAACGTAAGGTTTTTGTATCCAAGATCGGTATAAGTAGAAAGGAGGAAAGAACAAGCCGAATCAGGTGAAGAGTACTGCACACTACCGTCTGAAATAGTGTAGTAGTAAGCAGCTGATGCATACGAGCTGAAAAGGAAGGAAAACAAAGTGAAAAGTATGGCTCTCATATCACCACCCCGTAAAGGTAGCAAAGGAGCAACCACAGCCAATACAAAACATAGCAAAGTAGTAAAGCTGATCCATGTAGAGAGCCTCAGTACAAATAATTAAATTCCAAAAAAAAGGGCGCCCGAAGACGCCCAGGGAAACAGTGTAGGGAGGCTTAGCCGCGCAAGAAACCCAACACGATCTTGGCACCCTTGATACCGGCGTAAACAGCAGCGAGGATGCCAGCGACAGCGAGAACACCGACAGAGATAGTGCTGAAGTCGATAGAGGAAGTGAGGCCAGTGTAATCCCAGCCGCCAGTTGCATCGGCTGCAAAAACGGCAGGAGCGGAAGCAGCTACAACAACGGTGGAAACAACGGTAGCAACAGTTTTTTTGAACATTGGTAAATCCTCAGGATTGTTTGATGAAGTTTAAAAACGCACGAATGCCCATAGAGCCGACCATAAAGAAAGCTACCAGGGTAAATCCGGCCCCAAATGCTTGAGCCAAAATTGTTGGATCAAGCTGAGATGGATCAAAGGGAGGCTTATAAGACACAACCTCCCAGGTTGAAGAACAAATAGGCACACCACCGTCGACAGAAATATCAGATGGACAGTAAAGAGTGCCGGACATTACACAGTCTTTTGAGGAGTAGAAGAAGCAGAAACGGGATTGCTGATACGACGCCCTTGACGAGGATCGACTTCAAAAATCAGACGGTCATCGCGAACCTGCGCGATAACATCACACTCGTACTTTCCAGGCTGAGGAACCTGCTGAGGAGTCTCAGCGTAAAAGGTGCATTTCTGCGGATACGGAATATTTGGTAAATGGGCATAAGCCTCAAACATACAGTAGGGTTTTCCGCTCTTAGCGGCTGTACCACTACGGTGATTACCAGTTACTTCAACCACGATAACGTTAGACATGTTATGCCCTTATCTCAGTGTTGGAAGCCAGGAACAGTGCCGGGCTTACGGTATGCCCCAACTGGGCGCGATATACTCAGGGTTGCACCTGACTGTTTAAATTTTTGCACAGAACGTTGACGAGTTACTTCTTGCTGAGCCAGTGCACATAGAAACAGCCGCATAAGACTATTAACCCGAGCGCATTTATCATATTGAGGATTGTCAAATGCATTAGTAAATTCCTCCTCAACTGCAAAACGTAGATTTTGATAAGAAACCGGATTCATCAGAATCCCATCCATTCAGCAACAGAGGTTGTTCCCGTTTCTTGACGTTCAAGCGTCCAGATGCGTTCTGGTTTAACACCCTGTTCCTTTCGCGCCTCGATAGCCTTGAGGGTTTGTTCAACCTGCTGAGCAAGAACAGGGTTGATAAAGAAAGCGCGAACTCGCTGCTGCTCAGCCAATCTCCGCTGCTGGCCGCTTGTAAGCTGAGCCCCTTGAAAACTTACCGTTCTCATGCTGCAACCTGCTGAAGATGATTAGGACGCTGATACCAGGTTGGTATAGCCAAGGTGCTTTTTGTGACTTCGCGACACTGGCGGACAAAAACAGGGGCAAAACGGCTGGTATCGCAAGCGTTGCGAATGTTAATGCCGATACGATTGAGCTTGGCGGCATGACCTTTAACTTGAGACTTTGAAAAGTCGATGTTGGATGTTCCAGACATCCACTCAAGAGCGTAACTAGCCGTGGTACGAGCAGAACGTAGTGTGTCGCAAACACCTTCAGCAACCAGCTGTTCAGCAATGCTAACAATATCCATGGCTGTCACCTTTAACTTTTCATCTATCTTAAGAAACTCGCTGTGGAGTTCGGCCAGACGCCTTTCATCAAATAGGCCCCAATAGCAAAGGGCTTCGCGCTGTAAATATTCGCTTTTAAGCTCTTGTTCCATGCGGACTACGCCTTCTTGTGAGCAGTAGTTTTTAACCCGCAGAACATATTTGTACTCAGGTGAATCTTCGCCAAAGACACGCTTTATCTTTGGAAGGCAGTTCTGATTCATTTCAAAGGCTTTGTCATAAGCCTTTCGATACTGGAGACGCCCTCCTTTGCCGTTACCTTTCGGCGTCCAAGCAACGGTGCGGCCATTGGGATACAGGAAGCCAATGGAGTGCCCAATTCGCTGGCTAGAAACACCGCGTAGATAGGCAAGCACATTGCCCTCCCCCAACGAAACATTGGTGGTCAGGTCGATCCGTTCAATCTTTGCTCCATCAGCGATACGGTCGCCGGACTTTGCACCTGACTCACCTTGACGAATATCTAGGCGAGTGCAGCGGGTGAAGCCCGGCAAACCGTATTCACGTAACAAAGCGTTGTAAACCGAGACGCATTGCTCGATAGAAGCGAAACCAAACAAGTTGTCGAGCCGCCCTACCCGGCTGGGATTTCCTTCAACACGAATCTTACGGCCCTGAACGTGAATACTGACCGAGGTAGAGAAGCTAGCTTCATGCTTGAAACGAGGCTGCCGGGTACTCAAAACCTCATTGCTGTTCGCGTCTATCGTTAGGGTAAAGACGTCGCACACAATCGGAAGATCGTGATCGTGCTCCTGCGAAATCGTCAGCCAATCGATGAACATGGGAAATCCTGTCAATATCTGTATTCCAATACAGAAGTGGCAGGATTATGAGACTATCGAATACTCAAATGCAAGCAGAAATGTACCGATATATAGATACTGTATGCATAAACAGTTAATACGATGGAAAACATGAGCAATCACGCAGGCAGCAGAGCCATGACCATCGGAACAAATCTGAAACGGTATAGGGAAGCCAAAGGGTTAACCCAGCAGGCCGTTTGGGAGGCTGCGGGGATTAGTAAATCGAGCTACACCTCTTACGAAGCAGGTCGCGGAATCCCATCAGCTGACAAGGTGGTAAGCCTTGCCCAGGTACTGGGAACAACCACAGATGAGCTGTTACTAGACCCATCGGAGATGGTTGTATCCCAAGACATGCTGCCTATTCTTCGAAGGTTTGAAGCTTTGCCTGTAGATATCCGAAATCAAGCCAAAATTGCCTTGAAAGGTGTGCTTTTCGGGTACGAGCAAGAAGCTCTGAGATAGAAAAAGCAGGTCGCATGAAGGCTGGAAAGTATGGAAAACCATACCAAAGTGGGGGTGTAACAGCACCCCCACCTGCTTCGCTCGAAAGCCAATGAGTTAAAGCAAAAACAGATCGAAAAAGGAGCAGCAGATGTCAGCAGAGAAGTACACGTGTGGTCATTGTCATTTTGAATTTAACAAAGGTGTAACGGCCTGCCAGGGCTGTCTAGGGACAGTCATCTGGGGAGCCACGCAACAAGAAATGCACCAAGCTGGTCAGTTCATGGCTATCGTCGGTGCGGTCTTGGGCGCTCTGCTGATGTTTGGGCTACCGAAATTACTCAATACATACCTGGGAACAACCATGACGCTAGGCTACGGCTTGGGGTTTGGGGCAATGATTCCGATAGGAGTCATGGGACTGATCGGTTATTTCTGGGGATCGAACAACGCCGCCAAAGAACACCGCGGGGAGTGCCGTACCTTCCGCTAGGACAGGCGGCCAACCGGTGCTGATACATCGGACCTGCCGGGACCTGTCAGGCGATAGCGCTACACGTCACGGAACCGCGCAGGCTGCGCGCAATATCCGGGATAACGCCTTGGGGTAATCAGGCCGCAAAGCGATACCACGGCGACTACAAGATTTTTGAATGCGAAGAAAACCCCAGGGCTCTCAGGAACGCTGGGGTTTTTTGTTTGGGCGATGGACCGGCCCGCGTTGCGGGGTATCGGCGCAGATGTTGATTAGCCTGGCTGTAGATCGGCGAGGCGCCTAATGCCCTACGGGCAGGTCGAGGTAAGACGAAACTACGAGGGATCGGAGAAAATATCGCCCTGGCCGGCAAGCTGAAGGCATAGCCGGAATCTCTCCCCATAGGATCAGAGGAAAGGCTTGATTTTCGCGCGCGAGAAAATATGTAGCCGGAATCCTTCCCCATTAGACCCTGGCGTAAGCCCTATTTTCGCGGGCGAGAAAATGGATAGCCGGAATCTTTCCCCTTTAGATCGAGGGAAAGCGCTTATTTTCGCGGGCGCGAAAAAGTACAGCCGGAATCTCTCCCCTTTTAAAAAAAGATGAGATCAAAGATCAAGGATGGAGCGACAAGCGTCCTGCAGCACAGCCAACCGAACATCGAGGTCAGCAGATTCAGCATCGAGCTGCTGCAGCCTGGATCGGGCCTTACGAAGCTCGGAAACGACCTTTGGATAATCATCCAAAACGTAACAGACAGCATCGAGCGGATCACGAGAAGGCGCATAGAGGGTGGCCGTTTTGACCAGGTGCGTGGGCAGATCGAGTGGGCTTCGCATAATCGACGTTACATTAAACCAGCTGCGGGGCCAGGGCCAGTATCCGCAGCAGGCTCAACGTAACGTCAGTCCATTATGCGAAGTATCATATACGGAGCTGGCGGGCTCTAGTGGTCAGATTTAAAGCCTGGCACTGACTGGTTGACGAGTTATTTCCTCCAGCACCTGATCCAAGTGCGGCGCGAGCTTCAACACATCCAGGTCAACGGCTTGAACCGAGTTGGCTTCATATGGATACCGGGTGCCAACGAAAAGCTTCGAGCTAGCCGTGATCCATTTTTCCAGTTGAAAGCCTGGAGCCAATCTCTTCGACGTTTCACGCAGTTGGTTAGCCAGCTCAATAGGAATAGCGTTGTACAGATCCATCAGGCCATGCCTGTTTCCTGGCAAGCCGGCGACCAAACGCAAATGTCCTTCAGGATCATATTCAGACCTTGGAAATCGAGGGTCAGCCTCAACAAGGAATGACTTTAGAAGCAGCTCAGACGCGAGCGCCGAATTCATCACGGCTGGCCAGTAGAGATGGAAATCACCGTTTGAGGCACCTTGTTCGAGGATCTGTGCGGCCCTCAAAAAAGCACGCGCTTCCTCGATAACCCAGGTACTCGGCAAACGCTCATAATCCATAATTCATTGCCCTTTATAGTGAATATAAGGATGACCTACCCTCCTCCCTTAATAACTATTAAATATAACTAAACTAAATGACTATTTAGATGAGTTAACTCCAAACCTTAAATACGTCCCACCCTGCTTTTAATTTCATCGTTCATCCAGATGGCTATCAAAGCAGGCCGTTTCGTAACGCGTACTCGTATAACTCCTTGTCATTGGCAACCCCCAGTTTTTGCTGAGCTGATATTTTTTGATGGCTGATGGTTTTCACACTTCGATTGAGCATATTGGCGATTTCAGAAACCGTGTGCCCGTTCACGAATAGCCGCATGACCTCCGACTCTTTACTCGACAGTGCCTTTTGCCCCCCGTCCCCACGCGAATTCAAGTTGTTGACCTTGACTTCATTTAGCAGGGCCTGGACCGCAGCACCTATGTACTTTCTGCCTTGGACAACAGCCCGAATCGCATCAACAAGGTTATCGTGTCCGCTACTCTTGAGCAGTACACCCTCTGCCCCGGCAGTAACGATATTGTCCAATATTGATGGATTGGTCATCATGGTAAGAATGATCAATTTGACGTCTGGATAGCGCCGCTTGACAAACGAAACCAACGTCAACCCGTCTCCATGTTTACCGCCAGGCATGTAAAAATCACTGATCAAAACATCGGGCTTTACTTTGTCCATCAACTCGACCAAGGCAGTCGAGTCTTGCGCCTCCCCTGAGACTTCAATGCCGGGTTCATTTTCAAGGGCCATACGAACCCCGAACAAAACAATTGGATGATCGTCTGCCAGAACCACTTTAAGGGTCATGATGACGCCTCCAATATAGGATCCAAATACTCCTTCAAACGACCCAGGCACGGGTCAACCCGGGACAGGTGACCAGAAGCGGCGATCTCTTCAAGGTGCGAACAAAACTCTGCCGCGTCCATAGCGCCGATCGTCACCAGGGCGCCCTTGATGCGATGGGCATACTGAGTGACTGCCGTGGCATTACCCTCTGACAGTGAGTTCATCATAGCCGCCCAATCGTGCCTGGTTGTTGAAACAAACAAATCGCGCATGGCCGGTTTGATCTCGTCCAGTTTTGCCATCACATTGGCCTTTGAGCCCCCTGCAATTGAAACGCCAACGGCTTGCAATGCCTCTCGTAGTGCCGCGAGTGAAACCGGTTTGACCAGATAATCATCCATGCCCGCCTGTAAGCAGCGCTCTCCTTCCTCGGTCTGGGCATTGGCGGTCACCCCGACAATAGGTACGTTGACCCCTTCTGCCCGTAGCCGCCGGGTCAACTGGTAGCCATCCAGTTCTGGCATGTTCACGTCAGTCACCACGATGTCGAAGTGCTCACCACGGTGCCAGCGTTGCAAGGCTTCACGACCATCCGAGACCATCGTGACCTGGTAGCCCAGTTGCTGCAGTTGTTCGGTCAGTACCAATTGGTTGATGGGATGATCTTCAACCGCCAACACGTGCAACGTCTTGAGCACCGCAGGCACTAAGACCGGTGATGCCCGGACCCCGCCGGGCTCCTTTCTGGCCGCCCGTTGCAAGGCTTGCAGAATTCCGTGCTGGCACATACTGCTCACATGCCAACCGTCTTCATGCCATTCCGGTGTTGGCGCACCTTGCGGTTCAAGCCAGACAATGCCTGCAAACCGGTTGTCCAAAGCTGTTTCTGGTCGGTGCGGCCAGGTCACCAACAACAGGTCGTGGTGTGCTGAGTCCGGTAGGGTTTCGGTAAGGAGCTGCGCCTGGCCGTCGGCATGCTTGACTAGCGCAAGCAATGTTTCAAGTTGCTCGTTGGCGCCCGCAGACACGTGGACGATAGGCAGCCCTGCCAGGCTGGTCGGTTGCAGCTTTTCGGCAATCGCAAGCTCAAGCAATAAGGTAAAGCTGCTGCCCAGGCCCAGCTCGCTGACCAGTTCTATTTTCCCGCCCATCAACTCCATCAGCTTGCGGCAAATCGACAACCCCAGCCCCGTCCCCCCAAAACGCCGGGCCGTGGAATTATCAGCCTGGATAAACGGTTCAAACAGCTTGGCCTGCAAGGTATTACGGATGCCAATACCCGAATCCGAGACCTGGATCCGCACATCGAGTTGGCCAGCCGTATTTTCAGTGCCTTCGATCCGTATGACGATCTTGCCGCTGTCAGTGAACTTCACCGCGTTACTCAACAGATTACTCAGCACTTGCTGCAGACGGTTACGATCCCCTGTGAGCAGCGGTAGATCCGGTTGTAGACAGCAATATAACGCCACCCCTTTTTTTTGCGCCAAAGAGACGAAGCTCCTCGCCACACCCTCAGCCAACTCAACAAGATTGAACGGTGCAAGCTCCAGAGTCAGCTGATTCGCTTCAATCCTGGAGAAGTCCAGAATGTCATCGATGATATTCAGCAGGTTACTGGAGGAATGTTCAATGGTGCTGAGGTAGCCTCGCTGCTGTGGTAGCAGCGTAGTGTTTGCCAGTAGCTCCAGCGTGCCCAAGACGCCGTACAAAGGGGTGCGAATTTCATGACTCATCATCGCCAGGAAGGTTGATTTAGCCAAGCTTGCCTCATCGGCGGCGTCTTTGGCCGAGGCCAGCATCAACTCCGCATTCCTGCGCTTATTGTCATCGCCAAACGAACAAAACAGTGCCGGCTCGTGGTGATACTTAACCTCGACCAGGTGAGCCAGAATACGCACTGAGCACCCGGTGCCCGGCCTTTTGGCATCAATTTCAAGGAGATCGGTTGCAGTTACCTCCTTGTCAAACAGCATCAAAAAATAGTCGCGCAACCCCCAGCGCCGCCCTTCGTACTCGACATCAACGGTTATCAGCTCGCCAGACAGCTCGTTCTGAATCAGTACTTCACCATCGCTCTTGCGCAGCAGGCACAACCCCACCAGCGATCGATCCATCACTACCTGGACCAGGTCACGCACTTCAAGCATGTTCATTGAGTCTGGCTGTTCCGAAACAGGTATTCGACGCCGAGCTCTTCTTGCTGCCCACACGGCACTCGCCAGCCCCAACGCCAGCGCGCATGACGAGAAAATAATGGCTAGCCAATTCACTGCGCCCTCCTCAATGAGTGTGACCTGATCAAACATTGCTCAAACTCTTGGCGTAGACCACCTTTCTCTGGTGTCGTCGGTGAGTCACCTGCTAGTGCAACCCTCCAATTCGCAGGAGTTCCTGCTTGAGCCCCGCCAGGGAAACAGGCTTGGCCAGATAGCCGTCCATACCTGCCTGCAAGCAGCGTTCTGTTTCGTCGGTCTGGGCATTGGCTGTCACGCCGACGATCGGCACTTTTATTCCCTCTGCCCGTAATCGCCGGGTCAACTGATAACCATCCAGTTCTGGCATGTTCACGTCAGTTAAGACCACATCGAAGGATTCACCACGTTGCCAGCGCTGCAAAGCTTCACGACCATCCGAGGTCATCGTTACCTGGCAGCCCAATTGCTGCAGTTGTTCGGTCAGAACCCGCTGGTTGATGGGGTGATCTTCAACCGCCAGCACGTGCAACGTCTTGGGCACCGCAGGCACTAAGACCGGTGATGCCCGGACCCCGCCGGGTTCATTTCCGCCCGCCCGTTGCAGGGCTTGCACAATTCCCTGTTGGCACAGACTGCTCACATGCCAACCGTCTTCACGCCATTCAGGTATCGACGCACCTTGCGGGTCAAGCCAGACGACACCTGCAAATCTGTTTGCGAAGGTCATTTCAGGCCGGTGCGGCCAGGTCACGAGCAACACGTCGTTGTGTGCTGACGCGGGCAAGACTCCCGTCAGGGGGTACGCCCGGCCGCCGGCATGCTCGATGAGCGCGAGCAATGTTTCACGTTGTTCGTTGGCACCCGCCAATACCTGGACGGTAGACAGTCCCGCCAGGCTGATCGGCTGCAGCGTCCCGGCAATCGGTAGATCAAGCAACAAGCTAAAGCTGCTCCCCAGGCCCAACTCGCTGACCAGATTGACTTCTCCCCCCATCAACTCCACGAGTTTTCGACAAATTGATAACCCCAGCCCCGTCCCCCCAAAACGCCGGGCCGTCGAATGGTCAGCCTGGATAAACGGTTCAAACAGCTTGGCCTGCGACGCTTTTGCGATGCCAATGCCCGAGTCCGAAACCTGTATCCGCACATCGAACCTGCCTGCCGCATTTTTAACGCCACCGATACGAATGACGATCTTGCCGCTGTCGGTGAACTTCACCGCGTTACTCAACAGATTACTCAGCACTTGCTGCAGACGGTTGCGGTCCCCAACAAGTAGCGGTAAATCCGGTTGCAAGCAGCAGTACAGTTCCACGCCTTTTTTTTGTGCCAGCGATACGAAACTTCTGGCCACATGCTGTGCAAGTTCAATCAGGTTGAATTGCCCCAACTCCAAGGCGAGCTGATTTGCCTCAATCTTGGAGAAGTCCAGAATGTCATCGATGATGTGCCGCAGGTTACTGGAGGAGTGTTCGATGGTGCCCAGATAACCCCGCTGCTGCGGTAGCAACGTCGTGTTTCCCAGCAACTCCAGTGTGCCCAACACGCCATACAACGGAGTACGAATTTCATGACTCATCATCGCCAGAAACGTAGATTTGGCCGCATTGGCCTCGTCGGCGGCTTCTTTGGCGGCAGCCATCATCAATTCCGCACGTCTGCGTTCGCTGTCATCGACAAATGAACAGAAAAGAACAGGCTGATCGTTGTATTGCAACTCTGCCAACGAAACATGAATGTAGCGTTGGGTACTTTCATGAGGGGTAAATGTTGTCACACCCGTGCGATAGGACGTTTCACCGCCTTTCAGCGGGACACTCATAAAGAACTCACGCAGGCTTGCACGGCACCCGCCCATTTCGACATACGATGCGAGCATTGCCTTGGCTTTTTCACTCTGAAGCAATAACTTTCCACTTTCCCGGCTGAATACGCAGATCCCGACTGGGGCCAGTTCCAACATCGTACGGTTGAACGCCTCTCGCTCCATAAGTTGCACGGCCTGCTCTTGTGCTGGAAGAAATACTGCGCGGCGCATGTAGCGCATGACAATATAAGCCGACCCCAACGAAGCAATAAAAACCAAACAGCCGAAAACCACCGAATAACGCACCTGCCACAACACGTCACTATAACTTGCATAATAAACAACCCAGCGCTGCCCGCCGCCCAATTCTTTTTTCAATGATACGTTGAATACAGGGGCGCCATAGCTTTCAAAACCGTCACCCTTATTGTTCATCGCATTCAGAAACTCAATGGTACGATGGTCGCCCAAGTCCAGTTCTGGAACGCTACTTATTATTCGCCCATTCTTATCCAGAATCATGTACTTGATACCCAACTGCGGCGCCGCGTTCATTTCGCTCATTATTGATTTTTGAACTCGCGCATGAGGCACCTCTATTCCGAGCCAGGCATGCGGCATCAGTCGCGATGAAACCGGTTCAAAGATATATGACTTTTTCTCGTTGCCGGTCCCCAATTGAAATACGTGCAGCCCATTCTCCAATTGTTTGGATCCGTCAACATCCTGAAGTTGCTCAGAAATCTGTTTTAGCTTATTGCTATTACTTGTATCGGATTTGAATACATAGCGTGCAACGCCCGCGGCCATGTCAACGCAAATGATATTGACATTCGACTCGCGAAGCTCCTTACGCATCTGCGCAGACAGATTTAATATTCCATTATGGCTATCTGGCGCCGGCAAGGGCTGCAAATAAAATCGCTCTTTTCCCGGGTTTGAAGCGGGAGCAGCCAAGCCGCTTACAAAGTTGACGCTTTTGATCATCCCAGCAAGCAGAAGCTCATTTTGTTCAAAGAAGTCTCGGCTTTGAGTGTAACCGTTATTAAAATTCTTACGGTACTCCGAGGCTTCGGATATCACCGAAACATAAAAATACATGACGACAGCGCCCAGCACCCCGAATATAAATGCAATCGCCAGGCAACCAATCAGCTTATAAGCAAATTTCGGATGTAAAACCCAATTATCTGGAAGGCGTTCAGTATGCTTCATCATGGCGAAATACTATTCGCCGAACCAAACCTCTAGAATGAGAGGATTCTTAAACTCAAGCAAAAAAAACAGGAGGCCGCAGGCTTCGCCCCTCCCCCATTCAACCAAGCAACCGCTGCTCCAGCGCCGACGCCGTCATGGGTTTGCTAAACAGATAACCTTGCACAGTACGGCAGCCCAGTTTTTTAAGCAGCGCCAAGTCCTGAGGGTCTTCAACGCCCTCTGCAACCACTTTTATATTTAACCGTTCAGCCAGGGAAAGGCTGCTTTCAAGGGCGGCCTGAGTGACAGGGTTCTTATGTGCACCGTGAACAAATACACGATCTATCTTGATTTCGTCGAAGGGTACCGACATCAAATTCAACAGCGACGAGTACCCTGTCCCATAATCGTCAATAGACAACTTGAAGCCCTTTAATTTGAGGCGTGCCGCCCCTGCAAGGTAGTCACTGTAGTCGTCGGTCTCGGTCGTCTCGGTCAACTCCAGCATCAGTGTCGCCGGGTCGCCTCCACACTGTTCGACAATCGCCAGTAAACGCTCGGGAAGCGACTCCTCCGCGAGCAATGAAACAGGAATGTTAAACGACAAGGTGAGCGGCCAGCCCATCTTGCGCCAGGCACTCTGGGCCCTCAGGGCTTTTTCCAACAGCATCGAGTTAAGGTGGTTGATCCAGCCCGACGAGATGATGGTGTTCAAGAATACCGAGGGCAACAGAATGCCTCTTGAAGGATGATTCCAACGCGCCAGCACCTCGACCCCAACGATCCTGGAGGTCTCAAGATCATGTTGCGGCTGATACCACGCGGTAAACTGTTTGCCGATCAACCCTTCCAGCACGTCCACAGAGTCAGTGGGCATCGGTGATGAGACTGCGCCGGGCGACGCCACGGCCAACAGGCTACGTGTGCTATCGAAACCACGCATGGCAGCGCTGAGCTCGCCCGTATCAAGCGGTTTGCTCAATGCACTCAACTGCCTGAAACCCAATGAGCTGGCCAGGCGCTCTACCAACTGAATAAGCGCGACGGGTTGTGACGAAAGCACGACAAGATCTGGCTTTTCGTTCAGCTCCGCCAGGCGCTTGATAAATACAATCCCGTCCATGTCGGGCATGGCCAGATCGCAGATAATCAAGTCGTAGCGCTTGACCCTCAGCATCTCCAGGGCCTGAATGCCATTTGAAGCACACTCCACCTCAACGCCGATGTCTGTACGCAATTGTTGCGCCACGTATTCGCGCTGAAAAACATGATCTTCGACCAAAAGTACAGAGGTTGACTCTGCTCTGTGTCTGTTCGATGCATCGTACTGACTCATACATTGCCCTCGGTGGGTTACCCGTTACAGGTTAAGTATTCCTGCATGCGCCCTGCTTGTGTCCTGCATGCACGATCGACATGCCCTTAGCCTAAGCGTTGGTCTGACGGGTAAAAATGAGACAGTTCGCAATATGCCTTTTACTGATAGTCAATGGTGAACTCGATCAGTGAGTTGGCCGTGCCCGCAGTGACATTGGCCTGTGTCTGGTAATAGGCCGCGTCCAGTCCGATCTGATAATTACCCGCCATCCCGGTGTAACCGGAAAAGCGATAGTTCATCTCAAACCCGACCACGGTCCCTGCTTGCGTCGTCGTGATTTGCAAGCCGATCCCACTGGCCGCCCCTGCCCCCGGTGTCAACTGTGCGACACCGTTTGCGATGTCCCCGACGCTGCCACTGACCGGGTGCAAAGTGAACCTGATCGTGCCAATACCCGCCGGGCAATCGTTCAATGGGAGAGTGAAGCTACGTTTTCCGACAGTCGTGCCGACGCCCTTAAACTCTGATGCCGAATGGACCCCCATATTCACGGATACGTTGGTCGTGGGTGTACAACCAAGAACTGGAAATGTGGATTTGAGCTGGGTCAAGGTGATGTTGTTCGTACCGAATACAGCCCCGTTGTATTGAATCGTAGTAGTACCAATGGTCACAGCGCTTTGCGCAACGAGGGTGCTTCCTGCGGCAATGGGGCCGATCTTGACGTAGCGTGCACTGATTGCAATGCCGATATCCGTTTGTTGGTACGCCAGTGAGAAGTTCCAGGCCGGTGCTGAATTGTTATACGTGTTGGTCAACGGCACATCAGTGGCTGGCTCATAGACCGTACCGGTGTAATTTCCCGAGCTATCGGCAGTCCCGTAGATCGGATGCCATTGAAATACGATGCCAAGCCCGCTGACCCCGGTCTTGAACACGCTGTAAGTGACCCCGTCAAGGGTCAGCGAGGACGGTGAAGCCAGTTGCCCGGTGCCCCTGAGCTGTGGTCGTAACACATCGCCCGTAGAGGCATAGCACCACCAGTTTCGGAATGTTTTGTTGTACCCCGACCAGTCACCGATCCAGCCGTTGACTGGCGTATCCGCCGACGAGGTGATGACATTGCCACCGATCGTGACGGGAACAGTCGGGTCCAGCGCATAGCCGCCTCCACACTGATAAGCCTGTGCGATACCGCAACAGAGGATCAACGACACCGCGAGGATCCAGCGTTGAAGATGGGCGCGAATAGCCAGTGCCGGGCTTGGCAAGCTGACAGCGGTCTGGTTCATATTGAGGGTTTGCACAAGCATGACTCTCCCGTTACTCATTCGATTGGCTAGCCGGCGTCGCAGTGCCGCTGTCTGCGGCAATGGGTTGGCAAACCGCGCTGATGGCGACAGTGCTCGGCTCGTCACCCTTGACCGGTGCTGGCAATTGGTAATCCACTCGACAGGTGTGCGGACTCGCGTCACTCCACTTGACGTTCAACACGCCGCTGTCGGTTTTCAGGCCTCGTGCAATGAGGCGGCCGCCTTGCGCAACCGTCCCGATAGTGCTGCCATCTGCCGCGAACACTTGCGCCCCGAACGGTAGCGACTGGCCTTGCGCGGTGGTCAAGCGCAGGAACACCGCACGACCGCTATTGACGGTTTCAAATTTCAGCTTGACCACCGCCCCTGCGGTCGGCGCCACTTGCTCCATGGTTGACTTCATCTCTACGTTAACGGGCAAGCCTTTCGGATCGATCTCCACCTGGTTTCGCGCATAAGGCGTCAGGCCCGATACCACCGCATGTCCCCATGGATCGACGCGTAAACCGCTGGCGTTGGTGATGCGCGCACCAACGGCATCATCGGCTTCCACGATGGCGCTGGTCTCACCCAGGCTTGGCGTAAACACCACACCGCCGTCATAAGCCACCACACCTCCCGACAGGCTGGCCCCCATCTGGCTGTAGCCGCTGCTATGGCTGACACTGCCGCTGACACGAGCCATTGAAGAGATGTAGCTGGCATTGCCTCCCATATTGGTACTGCCGGAGGCGCCCTGGTTGTCGCTACGGCTGGCGTTCATCCCGTAACTGAAATTGTTGTCCTTGCCCAAGGTGCCACTGACCCCCTCCTGGAGGCTGCTATGACCGCTAGAGCTCTTCTGTACGGTCGTTGTCGAGTAGAGTGGGTGCCCACCGGAGCCAAGGGTAAAACCGATCGTCAACATCAGCGTGTTGTCCCATCGATCCTGGGTGATATCCAACTGCCGGGAGGCCGAAACGCTATAACTCACTTGTTTGTAGTTGTTGTTGTAGCCGAACTGATATTGCACATCGCGACCGCTACGATCCCAGTAGTCCTGGCTGGAACCCGAAGCATAAAAGTTGCCATAGCCCTCAGGCAGACTCTGGTTGACAGTGACTTGCATTTGGCCGCGACGGCGCATCAGCGAGTCCCAGGTCTGGGGCGTACCCTTGCGTTGCGCATCGTTGAGCATCACGGCGTCCTGAAAATCGAGGTAACCGCTGCTTGAATAGCGGTAGGCGGCGACAGCAATATTGGTATTGGTCGGTGCCAGGAGCTTGCTGTAGCTCAAACGTACGCTTTGGCCTGTCTGCCCAGGTTGGTTGTACAGTTGGGCAACGGCATGTGTGATGTCCACGCCGAACGCACCGAGACGGGTGTTGAGCGCCATGCCGCCCAGCGTCGCCGAATAGCCCTCTGCGGCCCTGACACCGCCATAGCCCGTGAGCATGTTGGTAAACCCGTGTTGAAGCGTGCCTTGCACCAGCCAAGGCGACTCGTCAACGCCCGGATTGTCATACTTGCCACTGCTCAAGCTGTAGCGTGTGACGCCCTCGCGAACCGAGTTTACCGGGGCGGCATACGGTACTTTGGATAGATGGACGCTACCGTCGGCTTCAGTCACCACGACCTCAAGATCACCCCCGTAACCGGTGGGATATAGGTCGTTGATTTCAAAAGCGCCGGGGGCCACGTTGGTTTCGTAGATGAGATTGCCGTTCTGGCGGATCTGTACCACTGCGTTGCTGCGGGCAATACCGTGAATGATCGGTGCGTACCCACGCTGAGAGTCGGGACGCATACGATCATCGGTCGCCAGTTGCACCCCCCGCAATCCCACACTCTCGAACATGGACCCATCGGTATAGGCCTGACCGATCACCAACTGGCTGTCGAGCGGTGCCACCGAGCGCTGCAGATTGGTCTGGATACTTTGATACTTGCCCCCCAGATAAGGGCTCTGGCTATAGTTGCCATCATGACGAAGACGCCAGGCCCCCATGTTCACGCCGCTATTTAATCCCACATAGCTTTGTGTCGATGACGTGCCCGCCGAATCACTGCGATACAGGTTCGCGTTGTAACCAAGGCGCGCTGCCGTCACGCCCTCATCCCAGAACTGCGGGTCGACATAACCGCGAGCACTGCGACTCATAGCGATCTGGGGCACGCTGATATCGAGCCTTTGCTCACCGAAGTCAAACACTGCCGTGGCATCTGGAATCAACATCGGTAACCAGGCGCATGTGCTCCCTTGGGCCAGAAGCGCGCTGGCTTGTGGGCTGAGCTTGCCAAGATCGACATGGATCCGCTCAAGCAAATCACGGTCGAAGCACGGTTGTGCATCGCCCTTGTCCTCGCCCACTGCCCGCAGGGTAATGTCGGTCTTCGCCAGCCAACTCTTGTTGACGTACAAATCGACCCGATACTGTCCCGGCGGAGCCACATTGCCCTTGCTAAAACGGCGGGTATCGATCGCCTGTTTCCCGGCGCGCAGAAAGTCATCGCTGAACTGGACTTCTTTCGCTGTATTTGCCGGTTCGGCGGCCACCAGGCCACTGACACAAAGCAGTATCAAAAGACTGATCGAGCCTTGGCGAAGGGACAAACGAGGACTCACGCGGATTTGCATCGCAGTACTACCGAAATGACAGGAACAGCAAAGCCGTCGCAGCGCTACACGCAGCTATCGCTCAGCAATTCCTGGAGTTCTTGGGAAGGGTCAGTCAGCAGTCAGTGACGGTAAGAGGCCCTTGTCACTTGGCCTGGCTGGCAGTACTGATCAAGCTGGCATCCCCCTCGGTGATACCGCCGTAATCATTGATCGCGCGGTAGTGGACCTTGGCGTCGATACCCGAGCTAACCTGCCCTTTCAACGGGAAGCTGCGCGTTTCGCCGGGGGCGAGCATGCCACCCTCCTCAAACGTGGCCGTCTTGCCTCCACTGCCGACCTCAAGACTGGCGAACGAGGCGTGAAATACGCTGGGGTTATGCGCTTCCAGGGCGCTGCCTCCGGCATCCCGAATCAAGCGCCAGGTGATGCTGCCCGGAGTGTGTGCGGCATCACCCTTGAGGTCGGCAGGCCGGAAAAACAGTTTGATCCGAGAACGGATAGCAAGCTGAAGGTGGTTTTTATCCTCTTTATCTGCAGCCGGCCTGGGTGGAACCTCCAGAACGTTAAGCCAGAAGACCGACTCTTTATTCTTGGGCAGTGCCTCACCGGTGTAGAAAATGCGTAACGTCTGGCTCTTTTGCGGATCAAGGCGTGCCAGTGGAGGCGTCACGGTAAAGGGAACATCGATTTCAGACGGTTCTGCATTCGCCTCGCCGTTGTCCACCCACGCCTGAATCAGTGCTGGCTCCTGGCCTTTGTTGCTGATTTTCAACGTGGTTTCGTGCTCTGGTGCGTTATAGATAACCCGGGTTCCAGCAATCACCACCGATGCATTCGCAGAAGAACCGGCCACCAGCCCCAGCGCTAGCAGGCTGGCACCCAGAACGACGTAAAATTTGCTTTTGATGTTCATGACCTGTCACTGATGTCGCCTGAGAAAGCTGGATGAGCGCGGCGACAACAATCGCGATCATCCGTGTCGATACAACGCGGTCTGGTTGGGGCCTTAGCCTTAGTTGTAGACAATCTCGTACATCACACTGGAGTTCACCGAGCCTGCACCTGTGGCATCGCTTGCGAAGTAACGAGCGGTGTAGGTCAGCGTGGCAGCACCCGTTGCATTGGTGGTTTTCAGCGTGTCGCCCTGGGCCGCGGCAGTTGCATTATTGAGTGCAATTGGCGCGCTCGCGCTGTTGAGCAATTGGACTTGTACGTTGGTAGCCAGGCCAGTATTTTTCAGGCGTCCGGTGGCACCATCAATGCCGCTGCTGGCAGAGCTGAAAAAAGCGCGCACGGGAACCGAAGGCGAGCAACCGCTCAGTACAATGCTGAAAGGCGTATCGCCGGCGGTCTGGCCCGCTGCGGCCAAACTGGTTGTCTGGACTGATGGCAGGGACACGCTGAGGTCATTGCTGCCACCGCCGATGAGGCAGGTATCCGCAACGAGTGCACCCGTGAAGGTAATGGTACCTGTGGTTGGCGTCGCCGATGCGAACTGGAAGGCCATGGCGCTGACGGCAAAAATCGACGCGATAAGGCTGTTTGAGGTGTTCATGATGTGCTCCGCTTGAAAGGAATCGTGTCCTCGTGGACAACGATGCCAATTTAGTCGGAGTAATCTGATGTAAGTATCAGAGGATTCTCAAAATGAGCCCCAAGCACCGCTATCACGACTGATCTTAAAGCCAGGCACACGTCAAAGATCAAACCGATCAATCGCCCGCCGCCGCTCGTTGTCATCGCGCACGTCGTAGCTGGCGGTGGTCTGGATATTGGTGTGGTGCGCCAGTTTCTGTGCAATCGACAGGTCATGCTCCTCGATCACCCGGGTGATAAACGACCGCCGGAAGTCATGGGGCATGATCTTTACCCCCACCTGTTCGCCGCGCTGGCGGGCGATGTAGTAAATCGCATGTTTGGTGATGCGTTCGCGGGTGATGTGGCTGCCCCGGCGGATGCGGTTGAACAGGAAGCTATCGTCTTGCTCCCCTTCCTTCAAATGTTCACGGCGATATTCCAGCCATGCCTGCAACTTGGCAAACGCCCAGGCCGGGGCGTACTTGACCAGCTCTTTGTTGCCCTTGCCGATCACCCGCAGGCTGCGCTCTGCAAAGTCCACCTGGGCCAGGTCGAGGTTGACCGACTCCGATTTGCGCATCCCCGAGCCATACAGGATCCCGATCACCGCCGCATCCCGCAAACCCTGTGGCCTGGGGTCGGCGGCGCAGGCATCCATCAGTTCGCGGATCAAGGTGCGGCGCAGGTTACGCCCCTGGCTCAAGCGGGTGCCGGCGGTGGCCTTGACCGAGCGCATTTTCAGCAGGTGCTCCTGGCTGATCAAGCTGATGCGCCAGGCTTCGTTCATCACCCCGCGCACGGCGTTGACGTACAGCGATGAGGTATTGGGCGCGTACCCGTCTTCGCGCAATACGGCGACCAGGGCCATCACGTGTTCGGGTTGCAGCAGGTGCCAGTCGATATCTTCGAGGTTGAGTTCTTCAAAACCCAGGCGGTCGGCGGCATCTTGCAGCACGTAGCGCATGGTCAATTGGCTGGAGGGCGCCAGGCGCGCGAGATACAGGGTCAGGGGGTTGCGGGAAATCTCGGTCAAAATAGAGCAGCCTTGAGATTAAATATCGAGACTAAGCCTATGTTTAATCTCGGTATTTATTGGTTTGGCGAGCGTCGAGTCTAACGCAGGTCGGCGCACCCTACCAAACTAGGGCTCATCCTCGGCGGGCGCCGGGCTTTGTTGCTGGCTCCAGCCGGCGTCCTGTTTTTGCATCAGCGCAAACCACTGCTGGCGCATAAACACCAGCAGCTTGGCGGGTGCCTTGGCGAAGTCATGCTCGTCGTTGTAGCAGCCGGGCAATGGCAGGTCGGTGCCCTGCTCCTGGTACTGGCTGAGCAACGCCTGCTGCCCGGCAACGCTGCAATCGGTGGGCAGCGGCATACCCCGCAGGGCGCCGGCTTCCTCGTCCCACCAACTGGCGCCATGGCGGTCGACCCCACGTAGCCCGTATTTGTGCGCCTTGCCGATATGCATAATCAATTTGAATTCACGGGGGCTGACATCACTGGTGCAGGTGCGCGAATAGCCCACGGTCACCTGGCTCAGACCGTCACCCAGCAGATCAGTGACGCGGGTCGCAGCGTTATCGAAATGCAGGCCAGCGTCGAATTCGCAGCGCTGCACATCGTCATGCAGCATCCACAGGCGCTTGGGGCGGTCGCCCTCCAGCAGGTACTGGGCGGCATAGATCGAGGCCGATTGCGTGCCGTCGTCATCGCGCTCGCCGGCTTCCTGCTCGGCGAGTACCAGCAGGTTGTGGCCTTGCCGGTCATCCCAGCTATAGGCGGCCACCTGCCGGCCCCGGACCTCGACCCCGGCAGGCACCTGGGCCAGCGGCGTCAGGCTGACGTCCCCGGCAGCCCCAGCGGTATGGGCGGCCCCGAGTGTCATCCACACCACCATCAACGCCGGCCGTAACTGGCCGCGTAAAAACTGCACGCTATTCATCCGACTACCCAGGCAAGAGATCGCTCATTTTACCGGGACTTGCCGGGTGATGCAGAGAAGATTCTGCAGGCGCCCTGGATTGAAAACCCGATTGATTCACACCGAGTTCACATCAAAACACTTACAGATAAGGACTACGGTGCAAACCGTTATCGTTTGTCTGCGCTCGTTATTGTCTAGCTGAACACTAGCTGTCTGCCCACCAAATAAACGAGTTTTTCATCTGCCTTTCATATTCGCTGGACAAATTTACGCTTAACCTTGGCCGCAATCATTGGGGGGCGTCGTGTTTTGATGACTAACTCCTTGATAATCCTTTACCTTTGGCCGTTATGGGCTTTACTCAGGGTGGCTCTGCAAGCTGCTCTTTTTAATGAGTTGCCTGCACTTTCATCCATTGTTGGTTGTCATCTCTACGCTCAAAGTTGCTCTAACCCGAGGTCATGAATCTTTGAAACCCTACCCTATTCATTGCGTGTCGATCGTTATCCCGGTGTACAACGAAGAACAGAGCCTGCCCGAACTGCTGCGCCGTACCCGGGCTGCGTGCGCGCAGTTGGCCTATGAGTATGAAATCATCCTGGTGGACGACGGCAGCCGCGACACCTCCGCCCAACTGCTGGAAGACGCGGCAGGCGAGCCCGGCAGCCATGTGGTGGCGGTGATCCTCAACCGCAACTACGGCCAGCACGCGGCAATCATGGCCGGTTTCGAGCAATGCCGGGGCGAGGTGGTGATTACCCTCGATGCCGACCTGCAAAACCCACCGGAAGAGATTCCGCGCCTGGTCGAGCAAGCGGCCCTGGGCTACGACGTGGTCGCCACCGTGCGCAACAACCGCCAGGATTCGGCCTTTCGCCGCTGGCCTTCGCGCCTGATCAACCTGGCGGTGCAGCGTTCCACCGGCGTGGCCATGACCGACTATGGCTGCATGCTGCGCGCCTACCGACGCACCATCGTCGATGCCATGCTGGCCTGCCGTGAACGCAGCACCTTTATCCCGATCCTGGCCAACGGCTTTGCGCGCCATACCACCGAGATCCTGGTGCACCACGCCGAGCGCGAACATGGCGAGTCCAAATACAGCGCCATGCGCCTGATCAGCCTGATGTTCGACCTGCTGACCTGCATGACCACCACGCCCTTGCGCCTGTTGTCCATTGTCGGCTTCAGCCTGGCGGCCCTGGGCATGCTGTTTGCGTTTTCCCTGATCATCATGCGCCTGGCCTTCGGTGCCGATTGGGCCGGCGATGGCCTGTTCGTGCTGTTCGCCGTGCTGTTTGTGTTTACCGGTGGCCAGTTCATCGGCATGGGCCTGTTGGGCGAATACCTGGGCCGCATGTACAGCGATGTGCGCGCCCGCCCACGCTTCTTTATTGAAAAGGTGTTGCGCAACGCGCCCACCACGCCGGCCCCGACAGTCATCGTCGATGGCCTGCCCTCCTCCCAGTCTTCCCCTTCCTCTTCCAGTCAGGTTCAGTCATGAGTTCAAAAGCTGTTGTCTTCGCTTACCACGATATTGGCTGTGCAGGCATCGAAGCCCTGCTCAATTCGGGTTACGAAATTGCTGCCGTGTTCACCCATGCCGATGATCCCAAGGAAAACACCTTCTACGGCTCCGTCGCCCAGTTGTGCGCACGCCGTGGCATCCCGGTGCATGCCCCGGAAGACGCCAACCACCCGCTGTGGGTCGAGCGTGTGGCCAAGCTGAACCCGGACTTCATCTTTTCGTTCTACTACCGCAACCTGCTGGGCGAGGCGCTGCTGGCCACCGCACGCCAGGGCGGGTTCAACCTGCATGGTTCGCTGCTGCCCAAATACCGTGGCCGCGCCCCGGCCAACTGGGTGCTGGTCAACGGCGAAACCGAAACCGGCGTGACCTTGCACCGCATGGTCAAGCGTGCCGACGCCGGTGCGATTCTCGCCCAGCAAACAGTCATGATCGAACGCAGCGACACCGGCCTGACACTCCACGCCAAACTGCGCGAGGCCGCCACCCAGTTGCTGCGTGACGCGCTGCCGCAACTGGCCCAGGGCAAATTGCGCGAAACCGCCCAGGACGAAAGCCAGGCCAGCTGCTTTGGCCGCCGCACCCCGGCGGACGGCAAGCTTGTGTGGAGCAAACCCGCAGAAACGCTGTTCAACCTGGTACGTGCCGTGACCCAGCCGTACCCCGGCGCGTTCTGTGCGGTGGGCGAGCACAAGTTGATCGTGTGGCAAGCCGAAGTGCTTAAGGGCAATGAAGGCCAGGCGCCGGGGCGCGTGATCAGCGTCAACCCACTGCGCATTGCCTGCGGTGAAGACTCCCTGGTCATCCACTTCGGCCAGCGCAATGACCACGGCCTGTACCTGACCGGCCCGGCCCTGGCTGATGAACTGGGCCTGGTGGATGGCTCGATCCTGCGCGGCGCCGAGTCGGGCGCTAAACCACGGCGCACCCGGGTGTTGATCCTGGGGGTCAACGGCTTTATCGGCAACCACCTGTCCGAGCGCCTGCTGCGTGACGATCGCTACGAGGTCTATGGTCTGGATATCGGCTCCGACGCCATCGAGCGCCTGCGCAGCCACCCCAACTTCCATTATGTGGAAGGCGATATCAGCATTCACTCCGAGTGGATCGAGTACCACATCAAGAAATGCGACGTGGTCCTGCCGCTGGTGGCCATTGCCACGCCCATCGAATACACCCGCAACCCGTTGCGCGTGTTCGAGTTGGACTTTGAAGAAAACCTCAAGTTGGTGCGCTATTGCGTCAAGTACAACAAGCGCGTGATCTTCCCCTCGACTTCTGAAGTGTATGGCATGTGCCAGGACCAGAACTTCGACGAAGACACCTCCAACCTGGTGGTCGGCCCGATCAACAAGCAGCGCTGGATCTACTCGGTCTCCAAGCAACTGCTGGACCGGGTGATCTGGGCCTACGGTGCCAAGGGCCTGAATTTCACCCTGTTCCGCCCGTTCAACTGGATGGGCCCGCGCCTCGACCGCCTGGACTCGGCGCGTATCGGCAGCTCCCGCGCCATTACCCAGTTGATCCTCAACCTGGTGGAAGGCACGCCAATCCGCCTGTTTGACGGCGGCGAGCAGAAACGCTGCTTCACCGACATTGCCGACGGCATCGAAGCCTTGGCGCGGATCATCGACAACGATAACGACGCGTGCAACGGCCAGATCATCAACATTGGCAACCCGGACAACGAAGCCAGCATCCGCCAGTTGGGTGAAGAGCTGCTGCGCCAGTTCGAGGCCCATCCGCTGCGTGGCAACTTCCCACCGTTCGCCGGCTTTCGCGAAGTGGAAAGCAAGGCCTTCTACGGCGCCGGTTATCAGGATGTGGCGCACCGCAAACCGAGCATTGCCAACGCCAAGCGCCTGCTGAACTGGGCACCGAGCGTGGCCATGAGCGAGACCATCGGCAACACCCTGGACTTCTTCCTGCGTGAAGCGATGCTGGAAGTCGCCCAGACCCGCGAAGCGGGCAAATAATGAAGGCAGGTTTGCGCATCGACGTCGACACCTACCGCGGCACCCGTGATGGGGTGCCACGGTTGCTGGAGTTGCTGGATGAGGCCGGCATCAAGGCGACGTTCTTCTTCAGTGTCGGCCCGGACAATATGGGCCGGCATTTGTGGCGCCTGATCCGCCCGCAGTTCCTGTGGAAGATGCTGCGCTCCAACGCGGCCGGGCTGTATGGCTGGGACATCCTGCTGGCCGGCACTGCCTGGCCGGGCAAGCCGATTGGTCGCGACCTGGGGCACCTGATGCGCCAGGCCAGGGCGGCCGGGCACGAAGTGGGCCTGCATGCCTGGGATCACCATGGCTGGCAGGCCAATGCCGGGCGCTGGAGCGAGGCGCAGTTGGTGGAGCAGGTACGCCGTGGGCTCGACACCCTGGGCGATATCCTCGGCGCCCCGGTGCAATGTTCCGCCGCCGCCGGCTGGCGGGCCGATGAGCGTGTGGTGCAGGCCAAGCAAGGCTTTGGCTTGCGCTACAACAGCGATTGTCGCGGCAGCGGCCTGTTCCGCCCGCTCCTCGCCGATGGCCGCGCCGGCACGCCGCAGATCCCGGTGGACCTGCCGACCTTCGACGAAGTGGTCGGGCCACAGGTCGCGGCCAAGGACTTCAACGGCTTCATTCTTGATCGGTTCACCGAATCGACACTCAACGTCTATACGATCCACGCAGAAGTAGAAGGGATTCTGATGGCCAATGAATTTCGCCAGTTGCTTGCCCAGGCCGGGCAGCGCGGCATCCAATTCCAGCCCTTGGGCGACTTGCTGCCGGCCGACCCGGCGAGCCTGCCTCTGGCGCATCTGACACGCGGCGTACTCGACGGCCGCGAAGGCTGGCTGGGAGTGCAAAAGGCATGATCCGACGTTGGGCCCTGCCCCTGCTCCTGTTGGTCTTCGGCCTGTGTTACCTGCTGCCGATGGTCACCCATGGCCTATGGATCCCGGACGAAACCCGCTACGCGCAGATCAGCCAGGAAATGCTGCTGACCGGCAAATGGGCGTCGCCGCACTTTATGGGCATCCGTTATTTTGAAAAACCGGCGGCCGGCTACTGGATGATCGCCCTGGGCCAGGCCCTGTTCGGGCAGAACCTGTTTGGCGTGCGCGTGGCCTCTGCGCTGGCCACGGGCTTGAGCATCCTGTTGGTGTACTTCATGGCCCAGCGCCTGTGGAACGACCCACGCAAGAGCCTGGTCAGCGCCGTGCTGTACATGAGTTTTGTCAGCGTGGCGATGTCCGGCGGCTACGCCAACCTCGATCCGCAGTTCAGCTTTTGGATGAACCTGACGGGGGTGGCCTTGTGGCTGTGTATCGACAGCCACAGCCGGCGCGCCCGCCTGGGCGCCTGGGCCTTGCTGGGGTTTGCCTGCGCCATGGGGTTCATGACCAAGGGCTTTCTGGCGTGGCTGCTGCCGGTGTTGATCGCCCTGCCCTACATGGTCTGGCAAAAGCGCTTTGGCGAACTGCTGAGCCATGGCCTGGTGGCGGTGGCCGTGGCGATTGTGGTCAGCCTGCCCTGGGCGCTGATGGTGCATGCCCAGGAACCGGACTACTGGAACTTCTTCTTCTGGCACGAACACATCCAGCGGTTTGCCGGTGAGGATGCCCAGCATGAAGAGGCCTGGTGGTACTACCTGCCCTTGCTGGCCGCCTTCAGCTTGCCGTGGCTGGCCCTGCTGCCCTCCACTCTGAAGCAGGCGTGGCAGGAAAAACGCACGCACAAGACCGGCTTCCTGGTGTTGTGGCTGTTGATGCCCCTGGCGTTTTTCAGCTTGAGCAAGGGCAAGCTGCCGGCTTATATCCTGCCGTGCCTGCTGCCTTTGGCATTGCTGATGGGCCATACCCTGGCCGACAAGCTGGCCCAGGCCCGTGGCCGGGTGTTGCAGGTCAACGGCTGGCTCAACCTGATCCTCGGGGTAGTGGGCCTGCTGGCCATCGTGTATTTCCAATTGAAGAAGCCGGTTTATACCCCGCAGCAGGAGCTGTCGAGCCTGGTGCTGGTGTTTATCGTGTTGCTGGGCTGGATCATCGCCAACCTGTTGCAGGCCGCCCGCCCGCTGCGCCTGTGGGCGGCGCCCGCCGTGGGCAGTTGGTTGCTGGTGGCCCTGGTGCCGGCAGCGTTGCCGCATTCGGTGGTTTATAACAAGACCCCGGACCGCTTCATTGCCGACCACGCCCAAGCACTGGCCGGCACCCAGCGTTTGCTGAGTAACGACCTGGGCGCGGCCTCGGCCCTGGCGTGGCGGCTCAAGCGCCCGGACGTGACGCTGTACGACACCCAGGGCGAAGTCAAATACGGCCTTGCCTACCCCGACAGCGCTGCGCGCCGGGTCGACACCACACAAGTCCAGCAATGGATGACCGAGGCCCGTAAACAGGGCTCGGTGGGCGTGGTGATGCGGGTCAAGGGCGAGAGCGAAGTGCGCGAAGTCGAGTTATTGCCCAAGGACGGCCAGCGCTATGAGCAAGGCAACATGGTGATCCTGGTGTTCCCACAGGTGGCGCCTTGATCACCCTGCTGCTGCTCCTGGCCGCGTGCCTGCTGACCTGCATGGGCCAGATCGCGCAAAAGTATGCCGTGGAAGGCTGGCGTGGGCAGCCGGCGGGCTGGGCCTTGAAACTGCGCTCGCCGTGGCTGTGGCTGGCGCTGCTGTGCCTGGGCCTGGGCCTGCTGGTGTGGCTGTTGGTGCTGCAACGCCTGGAGGTGGGGATTGCCTACCCGATGCTCAGCTTGAATTTTGTATTGATCACCCTGGTGGCGCGCTTTGTGTTCCATGAGCCGGTGGATCGCCGCCACTGGATCGGCGTGGCCCTGGTGATGGGCGGCGTGCTGCTGCTGGGAGGCCAGGTATGAGCCGGTTACGCGGTTTCACCCTGGCATTATCCAGCGTGGCGCTGGTCAGTGCGGCCCAGTTGGGCATGCGCTGGAGCATGACACGCCTGCCCTTGCCGGCCGAGTGGCTCAACGCTCCGCTGGTTGATCCCCTGGCGCTGAGCGTGGTGGGCCTGGCCATCGTGGCCTACGCCCTGTCGATGCTCTGCTGGCTCGGCGCATTGCAGCACCTGCCCTTGGGCCGCGCCTATTCGTTGCTGAGTATCAGCTACGTCCTGGTGTACCTGCTGGCGGCCAGCCTGCCGGGCTTCAACGAACCCTTTTCCCTGTCGCGGACCTTGGGGGTGGCCCTGGTCATCCTTGGCGTCCTGACCATCAACTCCCGTCGTATCGGCCCTATAAGCCCCAGGAATACCCCATGAAAATCAGCGTATTTGGTAGTGGTTACGTTGGCCTGGTACAGGCCACCGTATTGGCCGAAGTCGGTCACGATGTGATCTGCATGGACGTTGACGAAAACAAGGTGCGCCTGTTGCAACAGGGCCATGTGAGTATTTTCGAGCCGGGGCTGGCCAGCCTGGTGCGGGAAAACCTGGAGAACGGCCGGCTGACCTTCACCAGCCAGGAAAAACTCGCGGTCGAGCATGGCGAAGTGCTGTTTATCGCGGTCGGTACACCGTCGGACGAAGACGGCTCGGCAGACTTGAAATACGTGCTGTCGGTGGGCGATGCGGTGGCCCGCCACCGCGTCGAACCGGTGATCCTGGTGGAAAAATCCACGGTCCCGGTGGGCACCGGCGACACCCTGCGGGCCCATATCGACAAGGCCCTGGCTGGGCGCAGCCTGGTGTTCGATATCGTCTCCAACCCGGAATTTCTCAAGGAAGGCTCCGCCGTGGCTGACTGCCGGCGCCCCGACCGGATCATCATCGGCTGCGAGCGCGAAGAAGTGCGCGAGGTGATGCGTGACCTGTACGCGCCGTTCAACCGCAACCACGACCGCATCATCTTTATGGATGTGCGCAGCGCCGAGCTGACCAAGTACGCCGCCAACTGCATGCTGGCCACCAAGATCAGCTTTATCAACCAGATCGCCGAACTGGCCGAGCACCTGGGGGCCGATATCGAGTCGGTGCGCCTGGGCATCGGTGCCGATTCGCGGATTGGCTACCACTTTATCTACCCGGGCTGCGGCTACGGCGGCTCGTGCTTCCCCAAGGATATGCGCGCCTTGATCCACAGCGCCCAGCAGGCCAACTGCTCCAGTGACCTGCTCGAAGCGGTGGAAGCCATCAACCAGCGCCAAAAAAGTAAACTGTTCGAGCGGATCCGGGCGTTCTACAAAGGCGAACTGCGCGGCAAGACCTTCGCCTTGTGGGGCCTGGCGTTCAAGCCCAACACCGACGACATGCGCGATGCGCCCAGCCGGGTGCTGATGGAGTCGCTGTGGGCCGCCGGGGCCAACGTGCGGGCCTTCGATCCCGAGGCCATGCAGGAAACCCAGAAACTGTACGGCGATGATCCGCGCCTGATGCTGATGGGCACCCCGGAATCGACCCTGGGCGGCGCCGATGCCTTGATCATCTGCACCGAGTGGCAGCAATTCAAGGCCCCGGACTTCGACCTGCTGCACGCGCGGCTCAAGGCGCCGGTGATCTTTGACGGGCGCAACCTGTATGACGCCGAGCGCCTGGCGCGCAAGGGCTTCGATTACTTCCCGATGGGGCGTGGGCAGTCCTGTGACTTACCGATCCCCCAACAACAGTGGGTGCCACGGTTGCTGGAGGCCTGAGGCGTGGACAAGAGGCTCGACCCTGCCCTGCGTCGCCAGTCCTGGGGCCTCGGCCTGCTGGCGCTGTTGCTGTTTATCGCCGGCAACTGGGACCAGGCGATCATTGGTTTCGACTCGCGTTTTGTGCTGTTTGCCCAGGAGATGCTGCGCCACGGCCCGGGGTTTTTCCCCACCACCTATGGCCAGCCGTATGCCGATTACCTGTCGACCTCGACCCTGCTGACCTGGCTGCTATCGCTGCCCCTGGGGCGCGTCACCAGCCTCAGTGCCTGGCTGCCGACCGCCGTTGCATCGGCGTTCATTGTCGTGCTGGTCTACCGCCTGACCGCGCCTTACTCCCAGCGCTGGGCGCTGCTGAGCATCGCGTTGTTGTTGCTCAGCAGCACGTTTATCAGCGAAGCCCGCGCGGTGTCCCTGGACCAGATGCTGGCGGCGGTGACCCTGGGCGTCTTTTACCTGGGCTATGCCCACGATCATTTCGCCAGCGCGCGGCGCCTGCCCTGGCTATTGCTCCTGTTATTGCTCGGCTTTGCGATTCGTGGCCCCATCGGCCTGGTGATCCCCACGGGGGTGCTGTGCAGCTATTACCTGCTCAACCGCCAGTGGCGCCGGTTGTTCAGCGTCGGCCTGCTGGCCCTGGCGTTACTGGGGGCCTGCGTCGGCCTGCTGTTGCTGCTGGCCAAGCTCAGTGGTGGCGAAACCTTTATGCAAGACGTGATCCGCATGCAGTTCCTCGGGCGCCTGGACGGCCGCGAAGGGTCCAGCAGCGGGTGGTATTACTTCACCAGCTCCCTGGGCAATTATGCCCTGGCGTACCCGTTGGCCCTGCTGACCCTGCTTGCGCTGCTGCTCAGTGGCCGGCGCACTGAGCAGAGCGGCTGGCCGTTGTTGCTCGGTTGCATGGCCGCAGGGTTGATGGTGATGGTGGGCCTGTCGATCCCCGAAGCGAAGAAAGCGCGCTATGTGTTGCCGATGTTGCCCATGATGGCGATCATCGCCGCGTACCCGTTCCAGCGGGCCGATGGGCGCCTGTTCCAAGGGCTGCGGGGCTTGATGCTGGGGGTGTGGGCGCTGACACCGGGCCTGTTGATCGGGGCGCTGCTGGTCGCTCGCCAGCGTTTTGGGGCGCAGTTGGAGCACTTCCAGGGTGTGCTGGGCTTGCTGATCGGCTTGCAGGTCCTCAGCGCCGGGCTCCTCCTCAAGTGGCGCTGGCGCCCTGTAGGCCCGGCGTTTTGCGCGGTGCTGGCGGTGTGGGGCGTCTATATCCTGGTGGTCGAACCCCTGGAGCGCCGCCTGTACGATACCCGCACCTTTAGTCGCGAGGCCCATGCGCTGATCCAGCAGCACCCGGCGCCGCTGGTGTTGCATGGCCTGGGTAAAGATGCCAAGGCCATCAAGTTCATGGTCAACGTGACGTGTGACCGGGTGCCGCTGTTCACCCAGGCGCCGGCCGACCTGGCAGCGCTGCCGGCGCCGGCGTGGCTGGTGATGGACAAGGCCGACTTCGAGCGCCTCGACGCGCCGCGCTGGCGCGGATTGACGCCGGTCCTTACGGGGTCCTTCGATAAAAACACCTATGTGCTGCTGCGCTTGGACAAAGTGGCGCCCTGAGTGGGCACTATCAAGAAAGCTCCTACGTTTGTATCCGTAAATGCCGGTAGCGACTCCCCTACCGGCCCCATGACCCCGACGGTAAACTCATTTTACATCTGCGCTACATAGTTACCGCCATGCGTTCACAAGACGCCTCAGAGGACCGCTGCCGTGCCTGACGAGCTATCGCCTGTTGCCGCTGCCATCGAGCCTGTACATGTCGGCTATATCCCGGTCACCCTCGACCGGCTGATGGAGCTGCGCGACGCCCTCGTGGCGCTCAAGGGGCCGCTGGCCAACAACCCGCACCTGCGGGAAAGCGTACACAAGCTACTGATCAACGCAGAGAACCACGACCGGGTGCTGGGCAAGGTCAGCCCGGGGCGGGAGCCGTATTGATGCAAAATTACTGCACTTAACCTGCATTAATATGCATTGGCGGCCGTTTTGTTTGATCGGCACACTGCGCCGGTTCCTCCCCCTGATGTGGGAACTTTTGAAGGGCTTTACGGGAAACCGCAAAGCCCTTCTTTTTGCCTGATGCCCGCTCGCCACTGGGTGGGCCCTTGTCTGGCCCCCTCTTCTTACCCCCCTCCTTATATTTAGATTGGATTGCCCCGCAATGCTCGCTCGCTGGTTACCCGCTACTATCAATACCCGTCCCGCCGAATGGAGCCGTGCCGCCATCGGCATGGCCCTGGGCACCCTGTTGACCGTATGGCTCTGCGCCCAGGTATTTGGCCTGGAAGTGGCCATGCACCTGTTGGGCCCGCTGGGGGCTTCCGCCGTGCTGTTGTTTGCGGTGTCATCGGGTGCCCTCGCCCAGCCATGGTCGATCGTCGGCAGCTACCTGTGTGCCAGTGTGGTGGCTTTGCTGGTGGTCCGTGTCCTGGGACGCACCCTGGGCAGCGCCTGCCTTGCGGCGGGCCTGGCGGTGATCCTGATGTGTTGGCTGCGTTGCCTGCATCCGCCCTCGGGTGGCCTGGCCATGACCCTGGTCCTCGCGGACCCGGCAACCATCGCCCTGGGCTGGCAGGAAGTCGGGCCGGTAATGCTCGGCGCTGGTACTTTGCTGCTCTCGGCCCTGGCCTACAACAACCTGACCCGCACCCGTTACCCCAAGGGCCCCAGCGAGGCGCCGCTGATGGTGCCGTTGCGGCCCCAGGAGGTGGACGCAAAAATCACCGCCGTGGACCTGGAGCAGGCGTTGGCGCAAATGGAGCAGTTTTTCGATGTCACCCCCAGCGAACTGGAAGAGCTGATCCATATCGCCGAAGACCATGCCCGCCGCCGCAGTATTGGCCAGGTGCTGGCCAGTCGGGTCTAGGCGTACACACCCTGGTTTTTTATCCATGACCTGCTGCATAAATGCAAAGATGACCTGCAGGATTCCAGGTTGTACTGGGCAAATTTGCACTGGTACGATCGAGCGAGGGTTCGCCCCCGAATCATTTTGATAAAGAACAATAAAAGCAGGGAGTTACAGATGACCGCTCAGGCTCAGTCCCAGGCGACATGCAGCACCGAGTCCTCCCAGGACAGCGTCCTGGCCGAAGTACGCAACCACATCGGCCACCTGACCCTCAACCGCCCCGCCGGCCTCAACGCCATCACCCTGGATATGGTCCGCAGCCTCTCGGCGCACCTGCGCGCCTGGGCCGATGAGCCGCAGGTGCACGCCGTGGTGTTGCGCGGCGCCGGTGAAAAGGCCTTCTGCGCCGGTGGCGATATCCGCTCGCTGTACGACAGCTTCAAGCGCGGCGACACGCTGCACGAAGACTTCTTCGTCGAGGAGTACGCCCTCGACCTGGCCATCCATCACTACCGCAAGCCGATCCTCGCCCTGATGGACGGCTTTGTCCTGGGCGGCGGCATGGGCCTGGTCCAGGGTGCCGACCTGCGGGTAGTCACCGAGCGCAGCCGCCTGGCCATGCCGGAAGTGGCCATCGGTTATTTCCCGGACGTGGGGGGCAGCTACTTCCTGCCGCGCATTCCCGGCGAACTGGGGATTTACCTGGGGGTGACCGGGGTGCAGATCCGCGCCGCCGACGCCTTGTATTGCGGCCTGGCCGACTGGTATCTCGACAGCGCCAGGCTGGCCGAACTGGACCAGAAGCTCGACCACCTGCAATGGCACGACTCGCCGCTCAAAGACCTGCAAGGCCTGCTGGCCAAGCTTGCGCTGCAACAATTGCCGGATGCGCCGCTGGCGGCCCTGCGCCCGGCCATCGACCACTTCTTTGCCCAGCCGGATGTGCCGAGCATTGTCGAGCAACTGCAGCAAGTGACCGTGGCCGACAGCCATGAATGGGCCGTGAGTACCGCCCAACTCATGCACACCCGTTCGCCGCTGGCCATGGCCGTCACCCTGCAAATGCTGCGACGCGGACGCCACCTGGCACTGGAAGACTGTTTTGCCCTGGAGCTGCACCTGGACCGCCAGTGGTTCGCCCGCGGCGACTTGATCGAAGGCGTGCGCGCGCTATTGATCGACAAGGACAAAGCCCCGCGCTGGAACCCGCCCACGTTAGCGGCATTGGACCAAAAACACGTCGACAGCTTCTTCCAAGACTTCGCGAAGAACGGGAACTAACTCATGCAAGACATTGAATTTACAGAAGAACAAATCATGATTCGCGACATGGCGCGCGACTTTGCCCATGGCGAAATCGCTCCCCATGCCCAGGCCTGGGAAAAAGCCGGCTGGATCGATGACGGCCTGGTGGCGAAGATGGGCGAATTGGGCCTATTGGGCATGGTGGTGCCGGAAGAATGGGGTGGCACCTATGTGGACTACGTGGCCTATGCCCTGGCTGTCGAGGAAATCTCGGCGGGCGACGGTGCGGTCGGCGCGCTGATGAGTATCCATAATTCAGTGGGTTGCGGGCCGATCCTCAACTACGGCACACCCGCGCAGAAAGAGACCTGGCTGGCCGAGTTGGCCAGTGGCCAGGCCATTGGCTGCTTCTGCCTGACCGAACCCCAGGCCGGCTCCGAAGCCCACAACCTGCGCACCCGCGCCGAACTGCGCGATGGCCAATGGGTCATCAACGGTGCCAAGCAGTTTGTCAGCAATGGCAAGCGGGCCAAGTTGGCAATCGTGTTTGCGGTGACCGACCCGGAGCTGGGCAAAAAAGGCATTTCGGCGTTCCTGGTGCCCACCGACACCCCAGGCTTTACCGTGGACCGTACCGAACACAAGATGGGCATCCGCGCCTCGGACACCTGCGCCGTGACCCTCAGCCAATGCAGCGTGCCTGAGGCCAACCTGCTGGGCGAACGCGGCAAGGGCCTGGCCATTGCCCTGTCCAACCTCGAAGGCGGGCGCATCGGCATCGCCGCCCAGGCCCTGGGCATCGCCCGCGCCGCCTTTGAAGCGGCCCTGGCCTACGCCCGGGACCGGGTGCAGTTCGACAAGGCCATCATCGAGCACCAGAGCGTGGCCAACCTGCTGGCCGACATGCAGACCCGCCTCAATGCCGCCCGCCTGCTGATCCTGCATGCCGCGCGTTTGCGCAGTGCCGGCAAGCCGTGCCTGTCCGAGGCCTCCCAGGCCAAGCTGTTCGCGTCGGAAATGGCCGAGAAGGTCTGCTCTTCGGCGATGCAGATCCATGGCGGCTATGGCTACCTCGAAGACTACCCGGTGGAGCGTTACTACCGGGATGCGCGGATCACCCAGATTTATGAGGGCACCAGTGAGATCCAGCGCATGGTGATTGCCCGGGAGCTGAAGCACTATCAGCTCTGATCGGAAAGGATTGCTCCCTTTATATATAAGGGAGCCATTGGCAAATAAGAGACGGTCATAAGTTTTCTATGTCGAACTTCACATTCGCCGTCAACTTCGTGTTTTCCCGTTCGGCCTCAATCAGCATCGTTCCGTGAGCACGCTTTTTGTCTGAAGAAAACGTAACGTCAATGTGGCCGCTTTTTGTCGGCCAGGGTTTTAATGAATCCAACGAATAATAGTCCAAGGAACGGAGCTCCTTGTCATCGTACTCATACTTGCCAGTGGGAGTGTTAGCCTCCAAAGCCGCTTCTATAGCCGTAAAATTGGGTGATACCCCTCGGTCACCGTATAGGTGAACTGAATTCTGGAGGTTGCCATACCAAACATAGTCCGCCACAAAATCCGGTTCAGAAGTGCCTCCTATTGTTATTTTTGCCGTCATTGTTCCTTTTAAACAGACACTGTCGTTTGGGTTTTTTCTACGCGTATCGATATACATATTCTCACCATCCAAGTGACTGATTAGTAGGGTGTGCGCCCATTAGATAACGAGTGGTGAATATTAAAAACTGTCAAATCTGACAGTCTAAAAAGTTGTTTTTTATTGCTTTTCATCGCAGTTGGTGCCCTTCTGCCAGTGGTGCCCGGCAGCCTGCCCGTGCAATGCCCGTAACGCCGACTATTCTGACTAGCGCCCAGTGCCCGTTCCCGCCACACAGGAGGTGTGCCATGAGTGCCGTCAATCATCGGATCCACGCCGAGCGGATCAGTCAGGAGCGTTACATCCAAGCCCCCATCGAAGCCGTCTACGACTACGTGACCCAGCCGGATCGCTGGCACGAGTGGCACCCCACCTCATTGAGCGCAGACACCGGCACCCGTGGTTCACTGCCCGCCGGTCAGCGCTTTACCGAGATAATCGACCTGATGGGCGTGCGCGTGCCCATGAGCTACCGGGTGCAGATCGCCGTGCCGCCACGGGAGTTCAAGACCGTTTTTACCTCGCTCGCCGTCGATGGCAGCATTCACTACTTTCTCCAGGCTCGCGGCAGCGGCACCTTGTTCACTCGGGTGCTGAGCTATGAGACCGAACTGCAACTGCAGGCCTTGCAAGTGCGCATGGTCGAGCTGTCGAATCAGGCCATGGATCAACTCAAGCAGCGCCTGGAAGCGTCTTGAGCTGACAAAACTGTCATCTTTGTCTCAGTTTGCCGACAGCTACGGACGCTAAGCTGCGTGCTTGTCGCGTGCCCGTATAATTTTGAAACATAACCACCTCACCTGATGCGCAAAAGCACGGACAATGCGCCCTCTTTGCGCACTCCGTAACCGATGGGACCTGTCTATGAAAACCACCCTGCGCCTGACTCTACTGTCCGCCCTGTTCATCACCACCCTGGCCCAGGCGGCCGAGTTGATCCCGATTGATGTGCACCGCGACGCCAACTGCGGCTGCTGCAAGCAATGGATCAGCCATCTGGAAAGCAACGGGTTCAAGGTCAATGACCATGTCGAAGCCGATATGAGCGCGGTCAAGCAGCGCCTGGGCGTGGTTCCGCGCCTGGCTTCGTGCCATACCGCCGTGATCGACGGCAAGTTCGTCGAAGGCCATGTGCCTGCCGACCAGGTATTGGCCCTGCGCAAACGCAACGACCTGCTGGGCATCGCGGCCCCGGGCATGCCCATGGGCTCGCCGGGGATGGAAACCGAGGGCATGAGCGACGCGTATCAAGTCATTGGCCTGACCCGCGAAGGCAAAGACGTGGTGGTAGCCCAATACCCGGCCCGCTGAGCAATGCTCGCGGGCTATGCCGGGCTGTTTTTCAGTGCGTTTGGCGCCGCCACACTGTTACCCCTGCAATCGGAAGCGGTGCTGGTGGCGCTGCTGCTCAATGGCAGCTACTCACTGTGGTTGCTGCTCGGCATCGCGACCCTGGGCAATGTGTTGGGCTCTTGGGTCAACTGGTTGCTGGGGCGCTCGGTCGAGCTGTTCAAGGACCGCCGCTGGTTCCCCGTCAGCGCCACGCAGCTGGAAAAATCCCGCCGCCATTATCGACGCTGGGGCCATTGGTCACTGCTGCTCAGTTGGCTGCCGATCATCGGCGACCCCCTGACCCTGGTGGCCGGGGTGATGAAGGAACCGCTGTGGCGTTTTGTGCTGATCGTCAGCCTGGCCAAGGCGGCCCGTTATGCCGTGGTGGCAATGGTCACGCTGCACTGGATGTAACACCGCCAGCCGCGAGGGCTTCAAGTTAGCGCGGTACCGGCAACGGGGTGTCTGTGCTGAGGCTATCTGCCCAGGCCTGGACCGCTTGGTGGTCAATGACGCGCCCAGCGTCAACATCATCCAAGGCTTCGCGTGTCAGGCGGCTACGCTCTTCTTCCTGGTCGATCCAAACGGACAGAGCCTGTAGCTTGCTGTAACAGGTTAATCCCCGCTTAATCCACTCGCCACAGCATCCGGGAGCATCGCCCCAGGAGCCTTCCCATGCCGCTGACACGCTCGTTTCTCTTTACCGGCCTGCTGGCCACTTGCGCCCTGCCTGCCTTGGCAGCCATACAAAACCCAAGCTATGGCCCGCAGTTGCAAGGCTTCCCATACCCGTATCCGCTCGAACACTTCGACTTCCAGTCCCAGGGCCAGGCCGTGCAAATGGGTTATATGGATGTGCCCGCCAAAAGCCCCGCCAATGGCCGCAGCGTGGTGTTGATGCATGGCAAGAACTTCTGCGGTGCGACCTGGGAGGCCTCGATCAAGGCCCTGAGCGAGGCCGGCTACCGGGTGATCGCCCCGGATCAGATCGGCTTCTGCACCTCCAGCAAGCCTGAGCACTATCAGTACAGCTTCCAGCAGTTGGCAATCAACACTCATCAGCTCCTGCAAAAGCTCGGCATTCCCAAGGCCACCCTTGTCGGCCACTCCACCGGTGGCATGCTGGCTACCCGCTACGCCCTGCTCTACCCCAAACAGACCGAGCAACTGGCACTGGTCAACCCGATCGGCCTGGAAGACTGGAAGGCCCTGGGCGTGCCCTATCGCAGTGTCGACCAATGGTATGCGCGCGAGTTGCAACTGAGCGCCGATGGCGTGCGCGAGTACGAGCGCAAGACCTACTACGATGGCCGCTGGAAGCCTGAATACGAACGCTGGGTGGACATGCTCGTCGGCCTGAACCAGGGGCCTGGCCATAAGCGGGTGGCGTGGAACTCGGCGTTGATTTACGACATGATCTTCACCCAGCCGGTGTACTACGAATTCAAGGACCTGCAGGTGCCAACCCTGTTGTTGATTGGGACATCGGACATTACCGCCATTGGCAGCGATAACGCACCGCCCGAGGTCAAGGCCAGGCTCGGTCACTACGACAAACTGGGCAAGCAGGTGGCCAAGCTGATCCCCCGCTCGACCTTGGTGGAGTTCCCGGGCCTGGGCCATGCACCACAGATGGAAGAGCCTGTGCGCTTTCATCAGGCGCTGTTGCAAGGGTTGCAGGCGCTCTGAGCTTCTTAAGGGTATCCAGGCATGGCGGGCGGGCGGTGCTTGCATAAAAAATTTTGATATTTGACTTCATGAATATAATTTAACTTCATGATTTATATATAAATCATATCTTGATAAATCACTTTAAGTAGCCTGCTGCACTGCTATCGAGCAGCCCGCCCCCGACGCCCCATCAAGAGGCAACCCCGCAGACACGGGTGTTGCAAATTAAATTGTCCTACAAGCCTTGCAGGCCCTGGGCTCTGTCCTAGACTGAAGAACGATGGGTCATCGATCAGAATAAAAGCCCCCGCAAAAAATCGAAACTTTCCAACTCTGCCGCAGGTCAGGTTTAAGGTAGGACGCACGCCACCGGCACCAGCCGGACGTCCGCCCATCCAATCTATCTATCAGTTCGGTGCAATTGGCATAAGCCTTGCCAGTCTGTGCAGTGCTAGTGCGCGTGACCGCAGGACGCGGTTGACTTTCGCCGAGGGCGCCAGGCTCTCGGCTGACCAACACATGGGAGATAACGATGATCAGTGCCGCTTCGGGAATTCAGGGACAGCGTTTCAGTCAGCCGGTCGATGGGCCAACCACTCTGGTTGACCTTCCCGGCACAGTGCGGCCGGTCTCGTCTCAAAACCCCAATCGCAAGAAAGTCCTGTTTGTGACCTCGGAACTGGCTGACCTGGTGAAAACCGGTGGCCTGGGCGATGTGTCCGCCGCCCTGCCCCGGGCCATGGCCCATCTGCATGATGTGCGGGTGTTGATTCCGGGCTACCGCCAAGTGCTCGACAGCGACAACCCGATCCATATCATCGGCGAACTGGGGGGCCATGCTGCGCTGCCGCCGTGCAAGATCGGGCGCATGGACCTCAAGGACGGCCTGGTCATCTATGTGCTGATCTGCCCCGAGCTGTACGAGCGTGAAGGCACGCCCTACGGCGCCAACAACGGTCGCGACTGGCCCGACAACCATATCCGCTTCGCCCGCCTGGGCCTGGCCGCTGCCGATATTGCCGCCAACCTCGCGCAAATCCACTGGTGCCCGGACCTGGTGCACGCCCATGACTGGCCGGCGGGCCTGGCCCCGGCCTATATGCACTGGCGTGGGTCACGCACGCCCACCCTGTTTACCATCCATAACCTGGCCTACCAGGGCGTGGTCAGCCTGGCTTCGTGCCCGGAACTGGGGATTCCCGACCATGCCTTGCAACAGGAAGGCATGGAGTTCTACGGCAAGATGTCGTTCCTCAAGGCGGGCATGGCCTATTCCAGCCATATCACCACGGTCAGCGCCACCTACGCCCGGGAGATCACCACCCCCGAGTTCGGCTGCGGCCTGGACGGTTTCCTCGCCAGCAAGACCCAGCAAGGCCTGCTCAGTGGCATCCCCAATGGCATCGATGAGAGCTGGGAATCGTCCACCGACCCGCACCTGGATCACCCCTTCAATATCGGCGATTGGCAAGGCAAGGCGGTCAACGCCAGCCATGTGCGCCAGCTATTCGGCCTGGATGAATCCACTGGCCCCTTGTTTGCCGTGGTGTCGCGCCTGGTGTACCAGAAAGGCCTGGACCTGACCGAAGCCGTGGCCGGTTTTATCGTCGAGCATGGCGGGCAGATTGCGATCATCGGGCGTGGCGAGCCGGAAGAAGAACAGGCCATGCGCGCCCTGGCCCTGCGTTTCCCCGGCCGTATCGGCGTGCGCATCGGCTTTAACGAAACCGACGCCCGCCGCATGTTCGCCGGCAGCGACTTTTTGCTGATGCCCTCGCGCTACGAGCCGTGCGGCTTGAGCCAGATGTACGCCCAGCGCTTCGGCTCGCTGCCGGTGGCGCGCAATACCGGCGGCCTGGCCGACACCATCGAAGACGGCGTGACCGGGTTCCTGTTCGATGAGTCCACCGTGCCCAGCTATGAAGCGGCCCTCAAGCGCGCCTTCAAGGTATTCGCCTTCCCCGGCCTGCTCAACGCCATGCGCTGCCGGGCCATGGCCGCCCCCTTCAACTGGGGCCAGGCCGTTGCACCCTATGCCGAACTTTACGAGCAACTGGTAGCGAAAGGACTGGGAAAATCGGGGAAAGTCTAAAGAGGTTGGGATAGATGCCGTCACGGACTCTGGAAACATGGCCCCACGGCGCGATCCTGCAGGATGCGCAACACACCCGCTTCGCCCTGTGGGCGCCGGATGCCTTTTACGTCAGCGTCGAGCTGCAAGGTGGCCAGTCGGTGCCCATGCTGCCCCAGGCCGAGGGTTGGTTTGTTGTCACCTTGCCCTGCCCGGCCGGCACCCGCTACCACTTCAACATCGAGGGTGAGCGCGATGTGCCGGACCCGGCCTCACGCCTCCAGCACGCGGGTGTGCATGGCGACAGCGTGGTGGTCGACCCGCTGGCCTACTCCTGGCGCCACGGCACCTGGCAAGGGCGGCCCTGGCATGAAGCGGTGATCTATGAGCTGCATGTGGGGCTCCTTGGTGGTTATGCCGCAGTGGAGCAGCACCTGCCACGCCTGGCCGAACTGGGTGTCACCGCCATTGAGCTGATGCCACTGGCGCAATGCCCCGGTGAGCGCAATTGGGGCTACGACGGGGTCCTGCCCTACGCGCCGCAAGCGTCCCTGGGCACGCCGGACCAGTTGAAGCACCTGATCGACAGCGCCCATGAGCATGGCCTGGCGGTGATCCTCGATGTGGTCTACAACCACTTCGGCCCCGACGGTAACGACCTGGGCCAGTATGCCAGCGGTTTTTTCCGCGAAGGCACCCACACCCCCTGGGGCGCCGGGATCGACTTTCGTCGCCGCGAAGTGCGCGATTTCTTTATCGAAAACGCCCTGATGTGGTTGCTCGAATACCGTTTCGACGGCCTGCGCCTGGATGCGGTGCATGCCATCAACGACCCGCCATTTCTCCAGGAACTGGCCCGACGGGTGCGCGAACAGGTGGACCCGTGCCGCCATGTGTGGCTGGTACTGGAAAATGAATTCAACCAGGCCAGCCTGTTGCAGCAGGGCTTCGATGGGCAATGGAACGACGATGGGCATAACGCCCTGCACGTGCTGTTGACCGGCGAGACCGACGCCTACTACGCCGACTTTGCCGATGACCCCACCGCCAAACTGGCCCGCTGCCTGGGTGAAGGTTTTATCTACCAGGGCCAGACCACACGCCACGGCACCCGGCGCGGCGAGCCCAGCGGGCATTTGCCGCCCAGTGCCTTTGTATTGTTTTTGCAGAACCACGACCAGGTCGGTAACCGCGCCCTGGGCGAGCGCCTGCACCAACTGTGCTCGCCCCAGGCGTTGCAGGCGGCCACGACCTTGCTGTTGCTGTCGCCGATGATCCCGTTGCTGTTTATGGGCGAGGAAGTCAACGCCGCACAGCCTTTCCTGTTTTTTACCGACTACCACGGCGCGTTGGCCGAGGCCGTGCGCGAAGGCCGGCGCAATGAGTTTGCCGACTTCGCGGCCTTCAGCGACCCCCAGCGCCGCGCGCAGATCCCCGACCCCAACGCGCTGCAGACCTTTGAACGCTCCATTCCACGGTTTACCCAGGCGCCTGCGGCGTTGTATCGGCAATTGCTGGGCCTGCGCCGGCAACATATCGTGCCCCATCTGCCCGGCAGTATGGCCCTCGGCGCGCAGGTCCTGGGCCCGGGCGCGCTGTCGGCACGCTGGCGCCTGGGCAATGGCCGCGTGTTGCAGATCGACCTCAACCTGAGCCCGGCCACCCTGCACCACCCGGCCGGCCCTATCGCGCTGTTCAGCACCAGCGGCGCCCCTGGGGTGCTCACGCCCTTCTCTGCCCACGCCAGCCTGACGCCGGGCGCCCCCTCATCCTCTGTTGGAGAACACCCTTGAGCGACGCGCAATTGCAACGCCTCGCCAGCCGTGCAGGCCTGGCGGTGGATTGGATCGACGCCAATGGCCGAGCGCAGCAGGTCAGCGCCGACGCGCTGCGCGCCGTGCTCAATGGCCTTGGCCACCCCGCCGACACCGACGAAGCCATCGCCGCCAGCCTGCAAGCCCTGGAACGCACGCAGCAAGACCGCCATCTTGCACCGCTGTTGACCGTAGACGTGGGCAGCAGCCTCGACCTGGCCGCTCACTTTGCCCCCGGCACGCCGTGCCAGGTTTATCTGGAGGACGGCAGCACCCTGGACCTTGAGTTGGATGCCCAGGCCAGGCTGCCCGGCATCCTGCCCGTGGGCTACCAGCGGGTGCAGGTCGCCGGGCAGTCCTTCACCCTGGCCGTTGCCCCCCAGCGTTGCTTCAGCGTCGCCGAGGCGGTGGGCTGCCAGCCCGCCCGCGCCTGGGGCCTGAGCGTGCAGCTGTATGCCTTGCGCCGCAGTGGCGATGGTGGCTTTGGCGATACCCAGGCCCTGGAGCAACTGGCCCGCGCAGCCGCTGAGCGCGGTGTCGATGCCCTGGCCATCAGCCCCCTGCACGCCATGTTCAGTGCCGATACCCAGCGCTATAGCCCGTATTCGCCTTCCAGTCGCTTGTTCCTCAACAGCCTGTATGCCTCGCCGGCGTGCATCCTCGGTGAACGGGCGTGGCGCAGCGCCATTGAGGCCACGGGGCTGGCCGATGAGTTGCAAGAGCTGGAACAACAAAGCCTGATCGACTGGCCCGCCGCCGCCAAGACCAAACAGCGCCTGCTGCGTGCCCTGTACGACGACTTCCGCCAGGGCGAGCACCTGCAACAGGCCGACTTCCTGAGCTTTCGCCAGGCCGGCGGTGAGGCCCTGGAAAACCACTGCCGTTTCGAGGCCGTGCAGGCCGAGCGCGCCGCCAAGGGCGAAAGCCTCGACTGGCGCCAATGGCCCGAAGACTGGCGCGACCCGGGCAGCGCCACGCTCACGCACTTTGCGGCCGAGCAAGGCGAAGCGATTGGCTTCTACGCCTTCACCCAATGGCTGATCGCCCGCTGCCTGGAACGCGCCCAACAAGCCGCTCGCGGCAGTGGCATGGGTATCGGCCTGATTGCCGACCTGGCGGTGGGGGCCGATGGCGCCGGCAGCCAGGCCTGGAGCCGCCAGGATGAACTGCTGGCCGACCTCACCGTGGGCGCGCCACCGGATATCCTCAACCGCGCCGGCCAGGGCTGGGGCATCTCTGCGTTCTCCCCCGAAGGCCTGAAACGCAACGGGTTCCGTGCGTTTATCGAAATGCTGCGGGCCAACTTCGCCCATGCCGGCGGTTTGCGGATCGACCATGTGATGGGCCTGCAACGGCTGTGGGTCATCCCCAGGGGCGCCTCGCCCAGGCAAGGCGCGTACCTGTATTACCCGGTGGACGACCTGCTGCGCCTGCTGGCCCTGGAGTCCAGCCGCCACCGGGCGATTGTGCTGGGCGAGGATTTGGGCACGGTGCCCGAGGGCCTGCGGGAAAAACTCAGCGCCCGCGCCATGCTCGGCATGCGCGTGCTGTTGTTCGAGCAGGACCATGGCGGGCGCTTCACGCCGATCCTCGACTGGCCGGACAACGCCCTGGCCACCACCAGCACCCATGACCTGCCGACACTCAATGGCTGGTGGCACCACCGCGATATCGAGTGGAATGTACAGCTGGGGCTGATCGATACGCCCACGGTGGAGCAATGGAGCGAACACCGCCAGCGCGAACGCGCGGCACTGCGCCAGGCCTTGAGCCAGGATCCGCAGAACTTTGGCGCTGCGCTGCGCAACGAAACCGACGCCCTGCTCGATGCCAGCGTGCGCTACCTCGGCCATACCCGGGCGCCCCTGGTCTTGCTGCCCCTGGAAGATGCCTTGGGCACCCTGGAGCAAGCCAACCTGCCCGGCACCCTCGACACCCATCCCAACTGGCGCCGCCGCCTGCCGGGGGATGCCACGCACCTGCTCGACGATGACAACGCCGCACGCCGCCTGGAACTGCTGGCGGTGGCGCGCCAGCAGGCCCTGGAGCGTGACCGATGAACGCCCCTGTGCTACGGGCCACCCAACGCCTGCAATTCCACCAGGGCTTTACCCTTGACGACGCGGTGCCGCTGGTGCCGTACTTTGCCCGCCTGGGCATCAGCCACCTGTACGCCTCGCCCCTGCTCAAGGCCCGCGCCGGCTCGATGCATGGCTACGACGTGGTGGACCCGACCACGCTCAACCCGCAGCTGGGCGGCGAGCCGGCGCTACGCCGCCTGGTGGCGGCCCTGCGCACGCACGACATGGGGCTGATTCTGGACATCGTGTCCAATCATATGGCGGTTGGCGGCAGCGACAACCCCTGGTGGCTGGACCTCCTGGAATGGGGGCGCCTGAGCCCCTACAGCGAATTCTTCGATATCCAGTGGCACTCGCCGGACCCGCTGCTCAAGGGCCAACTGTTGCTGCCCTTTCTCGGCAGCGACTACGGCGAAGCCTTGCAAAGCGGCACGCTGCCCCTGCGCTTCGATCCGGGCCAGGGCCGTTTTTTTGTCGAACACTACGAGCACCATTTTCCGATCTGCCCCCGTGACTATGGCGCTATCCTGCGCAGCCACCCTCCCCTCAAAGACCTCGCCGACCGCTTCAGCGCCCTGGCCTATCAGGCCGATGCCTGGCCCCTGGCCGCCAGCCTGAAACAGGAACTGGCCGCACAGGCCCGCAGCCCCTTGAACCTGGCCGCCATCGAACACGCCCTGGGCCTGTTTGATGGGCGCCAGGCCGAAGGTTTCGCGCGCCTGCATCAGTTGCTGGAACAGCAAGCCTATCGCCTGGCCAGTTGGCGCACGGCGGCGGATGACATCAATTGGCGGCGCTTTTTCGATGTCAACGAGCTGGGCGGCCTGCGGGTCGAACGGGCCATGGTGTTCGAGGCCACCCACCGCAAGATTTTCCAGCTGATCAGCGAGGGCCTGGTGGATGGCCTGCGTATCGACCATATCGACGGCCTGGCCGATCCCCGTGGCTACTGCCGCAAGTTGCGCCGGCGCGTGGACGGGTTGTCGCCAACCCGGCACTTGCCGATCTTTGTCGAGAAGATCCTCGGCAGCGGCGAAACCCTGCGCGAAGACTGGCAGGTCGACGGCACCACCGGCTATGAGTTTATGAACCAGGTGTCGCTGATGCAGCACGATCCCCAGGGGTTCGAGGCATTGGCCCGGCTGTGGAGCGCCACCAGCGAGCGGCCCTCGGCATTTATCGAGGAGGCGCACCTGGCTCGGCAACAGATCCTCAACGGCTCCCTGGCCGGGGATTTTGAAAGCGTGGCCCAGGCCCTGCTGCAAGTGGCCCGTGCCGATGTGATGAGCCGTGACCTGACCCTGGGTGCGATCCGTCGCGCCTTGCAGGCGCTGGTTGTGCACTTCCCGGTGTACCGCACCTATATCAGCGCCTGTGGCCGCAGTGCGGCTGACGAGGCGGTGTTCCAACAGGCCCTGGCCGGTGCCCGCGCAACCTTGAGCGAGGCCGACTGGCCGGTGCTCGACTACCTGCAACAATGGCTCGGCGGCCAACCCTGGCGCGAGCGCGCCTGGGGGCAACCGCGCAAGCGCCTCAAGCATGCCTGCGTGCGCTTCCAGCAACTGACCTCGCCGACAGCCGCCAAGGCCGTGGAAGACACTGCACTCTATCGCTCGGCGGTGCTGCTCGCGCGCAATGATGTGGGGTTCAATACCGAACAATTCAGCGCGCCCCTGGCCGACTTCCATGCCGCCAACCAGCAGCGCCTGCAGACCTTCCCCGACAATCTGCTGGCCACGGCCAGCCACGACCACAAGCGCGGCGAAGACAGCCGCGCGCGCCTGGCGGTGCTCAGCGAGTGCGCGCCGTGGTATGCCGAGCAGGTGCAGCACTGGCGCACCCTGGCCATGCCCTTGCGCGATGACCTAGCCATTCCGTCGGCCGCTGATGAGCTGATTCTCTATCAGGTGCTGCTGGGCAGTTGGCCCCTGGACCTGGATCTGCAGGACACCGGTGACTATCAGCGGCGCCTCTGGCAGTGGCAACAAAAAGCCCTGCGCGAAGCCAAGCTGCACAGCAGCTGGAGTGCGCCCAACGATAGCTACGAGCAGGGTGTCGAAGCCTTCCTCAGCCGTTTGCTGCTCGAGCCCAGCGGCTTGCCCTTGCGCACGGCGATCCACGCGGCCGCCGAGGCCATCGCCCCCGCTGGCGCCTTGAACGGGCTGGCGCAATCCTTGCTGCGCAACACCGTGCCAGGCGTGCCGGACCTGTATCAGGGCGACGAGTTCTGGGACTTGAGCCTGGTGGACCCCGACAACCGGCGGGCCGTGGATTTCAATGCCCGGCAACGGGCACTGGCGACAGCCCCGCACGCTTTGCTTGAGCGCTGGCGTGACGGGCACTTGAAGCAGGCGCTGATCGCCCAGGTATTGAACCTGCGCAAGGCCCACCCGCTGCTGTTTGCCAGGGGGCGCTATGTGCCGCTGCCCGTGTTGGGCAGGCATGCCCAACGGATTGTCACCTTCAGCCGCGAGTATCAGGGCCAGTGGCTGTTGGTGGTGGTGCCACGCTGGACCCACACCCTGCTTGAAAACAGCGCGTGCCCCCAGGTGGATGCGCAAGTGTGGGGCGATACCCGGATCACATTACCGTTCGACGTCACGTTGCAAAACTGGAAGGGACTTTTGCAAACCGGTGCAGTCACACCCAACAAGGAGCTACTGATCAGCGCTGCCCTGAGGGATATACCGGTGAATGTCTTTATCCATTCTGACGATCAAGAAAGCTGAAATTCTCTGTGAGGAGCATTGCGATGAGCACCGAAGACAAACGCATTCGTGAATTCGCGTATCAGATCTGGGAGTCTGAAGGTAAGCCCGAAGGCCAGGAAGCCCGCCATTGGGAAATGGCCCGCAAGTTGGCCGAAGCCGAGGCCCAGACCCCCAGCAAACCCAAGGCCAGCACAAAGCCCAAGGCCAAACCGCCTGCGGAAAAACCCGCCGTGGCCAAGAAACCCCGGGCCCCGCGCAAGCCCGCCGGCTGACCCACCTCAAGCGCCGGTACACAACGCAATGATTGACCTGACCTGATGTCAGCACGGGCCCCGTTTGGCCTGAAAAAACCTTGCAGGAGCACCACCATGAGCAAGACACCCGATACCGAGCCGTCGCGGATTCGTGAAGGTTTACCCTTCCCCCTCGGCGCGACCTGGGACGGTCTGGGGGTCAATTTCGCGCTGTTCTCGGCCAACGCCACCAAGGTCGAGCTGTGCCTGTTCGACGACACCGGCGAAGTCGAGCTGGAGCGCATCGAACTGCCGGAATACACCGACGAGACCTTCCACGGCTACTTGCCCGACGCCCACCCGGGGCTGATCTATGGCTACCGCGTGTACGGGGTCTATGACCCGGCCAATGGCCATCGCTTCAACCACCATAAATTGCTGATCGACCCCTATGCCAAGCAACTGGTGGGCGAGCTCAAGTGGTCCGAAGCGCTGTTTGGCTACACCATCGGCCACCCGGATGCCGACCTGAGCTTTGATGAGCGCGACAGCGCGCCCTTCGTGCCCAAATGCAAAGTCATCGACCCGGCCCATACCTGGGGCAACGACCAGCCGGTGCGCACGCCGTGGGACCGCACCATCCTCTACGAAACCCATCTGCGCGGCATCAGCATGCGCCATCCTTCGGTCCCGGAGGCGGTGCGTGGCACCTGCGCCGGGTTGATGGTCGACGATGTGCTCAAGCATATCCGCCAACTGGGCGTGTCGTCGGTGGAGTTGCTGCCGGTCCACGCCTTCGTCAATGACCAGCACCTGCTGCAAAAAGGCATGACCAACTACTGGGGCTACAACAGCATCGCCTTCTTTGCCCCCGACCCGCGCTACCTGGCCAGCGGCAAGATCGCCGAGTTCAAGGAAATGGTCGCGCACCTGCACGAAGCCAGGCTGGAGGTGATCCTCGATGTGGTCTACAACCACACCGCCGAAGGCAACGAGCAGGGCCCGACCCTGTCGATGCGCGGTATCGACAATGCCTCCTACTACCGCTTGATGCCCGATGACAAACGCTTCTATATCAACGATTCCGGCACCGGCAATACCCTGGACCTGAGCCACCCCTGCGTGCTGCAAATGGTCACCGACTCCCTGCGTTACTGGGCCACGGAGATGCATGTGGATGGTTTCCGCTTTGACCTGGCGACTATCCTGGGGCGTTATCACGACGGTTTTGACGAGCGCCACAGCTTCCTCGTCGCCTGCCGCCAGGACCCGGTGCTGCGCCAGGTAAAAATGATCGCCGAGCCCTGGGATGTGGGCCCCGGCGGCTATCAGGTGGGCAACTTCCCGCCAGGCTGGGTGGAATGGAATGACCGTTTCCGCGACACCGTGCGCGCGTTCTGGAAAGGCGATGACGGCCAACTGGCGGACTTTGCCGGGCGCATGACCGCCTCCGGCGAGATGTTCAACCAGCGCGGGCGCCGGCCCTACAGCTCGGTGAACTTCATCACTGCCCACGACGGCTTCACCCTGCACGACCTGGTGTCCTACAACGACAAGCACAACGAAGCCAACGACGAAAACAACCAGGACGGCAGCAATAACAACCTGTCGTGGAACCACGGCGTCGAAGGCCCGACCGACGACCCCGCGATCAACGCGCTGCGCCTGCGCCAGATGCGCAACTTCTTCGCCACCCTGCTGCTGGCCCAGGGCACGCCGATGCTGGTGGCCGGTGACGAATTCGCGCGCACCCAGCACGGCAACAACAACGCCTACTGCCAGGACAGTGAAATCGGCTGGGTCAACTGGGACCTGGATGAAGACGGCAAGTCGCTGCTCACGTTCGTCAAGCGCCTGATCAAGCTGCGCCTGGCCTACCCCATCCTGCGGCGCGGGCGCTTCCTGGTGGGCGACTATAACGAAGACATTGGGGTCAAAGACGTGACGTGGCTGGCCCCCGACGGCAACGAAATGACCATTGAACAGTGGCAAGACAGCCAGGGCCGTTGCCTGGGGATGCTGATGGATGGCCGCGCCCAGGAAACCGGAATTCGCCGGCCAGGCGCCGATGCCACGCTGCTGCTGGTGGTCAACGCGCACCACGACCTGGTGAATTTCCGCTTGCCCCAGGTGCCGGATGGCGGCTTCTGGACCTGCATGGTCGACACCCACCAGCCGGCCGTAAGCGGCCAGGAGCGCTTCGATTTTGACCACGAATACGCCGTGACCGGGCGTTCGCTGCTGCTGTTTGAACTGCAGCATGAGCCAGCGGCGTGAAAAGGGCTCGACGTGTTTCTACCAAGGGCCTGATGCACTCACCCTGAAAAAAATACGATTTTGCCCGACGACGGCGCGACGAATCCCCGGCTATGAACAATACTCATAGACGGCAATCCAGGATTCGGAGCGCCAGCGTGCCGTAATGGCCTTGCGCCATAGCGACAAAAAGGAGAGTCGACCCGTCAACGGGGTACGACCTGCATCATCAGGACAAGGACGTGACATTGATCAAACCCGCCCCTCTGCACGACAGTCGCCGCCTGCCGGCGCAAATCTGGAACAGTGCGCCGCAGTTGGCGCAAATCCCCACCATCAGCCCTTCCCTATTGGTGCCTCCTGGCTCACGCGTTGTTGTCGTTGCCCCCCACCCCGGTGATGAAGTGCTGGCCTGCGGCGGTTTGCTGCAACTGCTCAGCACCCTCGATTACCCCTTGAAGCTGATCTCGATCACCGACGGCAGTGCCAGCCATCCGGGTTCCAACCAGTGGTCGGCGCAGCGCCTGAGCGTGTTTCGCCCCCAGGAAAGTGTCGAGGCCCTGCGCCGCCTTGGCTTGCCCCTGCACAGCCTGAAGTGGATTCGCGGCGGCTTTTGCGACAACGCCCTGGCCGCCCGTGAACCCGCCTTGAGCCAATTTATTGCACGCTACCTGCAACCCGGTGATGTGGTGTTTACCACCTGGCGCAATGATGGCAATGACGACCATGATGCTGTCGGCCGGGCTACCGCCATCGCTTGTGCGCAGACCGGCGCGCGCCTGCTGGAGTTGCCGATCTGGGCCTGGCACTGGCCCGCCCGCGACGCCGGCCGCATGCCCTGGCAGTGCGCGCGCAAGGTGCGCCTCGACACCTGGAGCGTGGCGCGCAAACGCCACGCAGCCCACGCTTATGCCAGCCAGTTGCTTGGCGACCCGCTGATCGGCCTGGCGCCGATGCTACCGCCGGTGCTGCTGGAGCGCATGCGTGAACCCTATGAGATTGTGTTCCTGTAACTGGTCTATACCTGTTAATTCTGACAGTAGCGGGCCTTCCCGCCGGTTGCTAACGTGAAACAAGCGCTGCACAGGTTCAGGTGCAGTCGAGAAAGCCATGCCAACCCCTTGCACTGGCGATGTTTTACGATCAGGAAACCTGCTGTCCCTTCTCGTTATCGTGCTTCACGTTGCCATGGCCCTGAGCGTGCCTGCCCTTGCAGGCGGCAAGACGTCATCTCCCATCGAACGAGGGTGGATCATGAGCACACGGCGATATTCCCTGCTGTACCTGGGCATCTGGATGGCCAGCGCGACACTGATGTTCCCCCTCGCGCCACCGGCCGACGCAGCGTGTACGCCGGCAGTCACCGCCGGCGACGACACCACCACCTGCGACAGTGGCAGCACGCCAGGCTTTACCGACCTCAATGGCCATAACACCCTCAACCTGCCCGCCGGTGGCAATGGCGCCATCACCAGCGCGGTGACCTTTGGCGATGGCAACGATCGGGTGCAGGCCCATTCGGGCAGCATGGGTGCCCTGAACATGGGCAACGGGGCGAATACTTTGCGCGTGGAACTGAATGCCGTGGTGGGCCCGGTAACCCAGGGCGATGGGGCCGATAGCGTACAAATCAGCGGCGGCACCGTCGGCGCAATCAGCCAGGGCGCTGGCATCGACACCTACACGCAAAGCGGCGGCCGCGTGGCCAGCGTGGCCCAGGGCGATGGCCGGGATACGTTCATGATGAGTGATGGCGAGATTGTTGGCGCCTTTGAAGATGGCGATGTGGCCACCCAGTCCGGGGGCACCATCGGCCGCGTCGATATGAAGCTCGACAATAACTTCTACACCCTGCTAGGCGGGAGGATCAACGGCAACCTGGTAACCGGTTTTGGCCTGGACACCATCACGGTCTCCGGGGGCTATATTGGCGGCAACGTCAGTGTCAGCGGGGGCAACGACCTGCTGACCCTCAGCGGCGGCGTGATCAATGGCCAGATCCTCATGAGTTTCGGCAACGACCAGTTCAACTGGATCGGCGCCGGCACGATCAATTCCACGGTCAATATGGGCGCGGACAATGATACGGCGCTGCTGCAGAACCTGACGCAAGCCATCCTTGCCCCTACGCCCTTGATCGATGGCGGCCTGGGCAGCGACACCCTGACCTTTGACAACACCCAATCGGCCACCGCAGAACGCTACATCAATTGGGAAACGGTCAATCTCAACAACGGCTCGCGCTTTACCCTGGCCGGCACTTTCAAGCTCGGTGATAGCGCCAGCGCCACAGGCGCCTTGAATATCGACGCCAGCAGTGTACTGCTGGTTAGCCAGGGAGCCATCACGCCATTCACCGCTAGCCAGTTGGCCACCCTTAACAACAGCGGCCTGATCGATATGACCAGCGCCAGTACCAGCGCCACCGACAGCCTGACGGTCAATGGCAACTACACCGGCAACAACGGCCAGATTGCGCTGCAAAGCGTGCTGGGCAGCGACGGCTCGGCCAGTGACAAACTGGTGGTGAACCAGGGCACGCTACAGGGCACCACCCGCCTTGACGTCAGCAACCTGGGCGGACCTGGGGCCCAGACCCTGAGCAATGGCATCCAGCTGGTCGAGGCCCTCAACGGTGCGACGGGCAGCGACCGGGCTTTCAGCCTGGCGGGCGGCTCGGTGTCCGCCGGGGCGTTTGAGTACTTCCTGTTCAAGGGCGGCGTCACCGCAGGCTCCGAACAGCAGTGGTTCCTGCGCTCTGCCGTTGTCGCGCCACCGCTGCCCGACCCGGAGGACCCGGTGGTGCCGCCGCCGGTTCCCGCCGTGGGCACACCGGTGGACTTGCCAACGTCCGTGCCCGGTGCCGAGCCGATCCCGCTCTATCGCCCCGAAGTGCCGGTGTATTCGACACTGTTTCCGGCAGCCCAGCAGACGGTACGGGCCATGCTCGGGACCTACCACGAGCGCATGGGCGACCAAAGCCGCCAGACCGGCACCGGCTCATTCCCGGCGGGCTGGGGCCGGGTCTATGGCAACAGCCGCCGCCAGGCCTATGCCGGCACGGTCAGCCCACGGTTGGACAGCTCGGTCAGCGGTTTCCAGGTGGGCAGCGATCTGCATGCCTGGACCACCGCCAATGACCAGGTGCAGCGCCTGGGGTTCTTCGTCGGCCATAGCCGCCTGCGGGGCAATGTGGATGGCTTCAACCGAGGTTGGCAGCACCTGGATGCCGGCAAGACGACCTTGCGCGGTGACAGCCTGGGCCTGTACTGGACCTTGATTGATCCGAATGGCTGGTACGTCGATGTGGTGCTGATGGGCACCCGCCTCAAAGGCAGCAGCGAGTCTGATCGGGGGCTCAAGCTCAAGACCAAGGGGCATGATGTACTGGGTTCGGTGGAAGTGGGCATGCCGCTGCACATCACGCAAAACTGGGAGTTGGAGCCGCAACTGCAACTGATCGCCAATAAAACCCGGTTCGATCGCGAGCATGATGGGGTCTCCGAGGTGGCGTTTTCAGCCGACACGGCCCTCACCACCCGGCTCGGGGTCAGGCTGCGGGGCAGCTATCTGCTGGCTTCAATGCCGATCCAGCCCTATGTCCGCGCCAATGTCTGGCACGCGTCCTCCGGGACCAACCGGGTGCGCTTCAATGACGTCACGGATATCGATACCGAGCAGAAATCCACCACCCTGGGCCTGAGTGCCGGTGCCACGTTGCAGGTTTCCAGACAGTTCAGCCTGTATGGCGAGTTGGGTTATGAAGGCAACCTGGACAGCAATGCCCTGGATGGGCACCAGGGCACTGTTGGCGTCAGGATGGCGTTCTAGCACGATGGACTATTGGAACACTTGGGCTTCGCCATCGACGGTTGCACTGATCCAGCGTGGCTCCATGGGATCGCTCCATACCGAACGGGGTGGCGTCCCGCCATCGCTGATCAGGATGCGCCTGCCCGACTGGCTCCACTCCTGCATCCGCGCCTTGAACGCAGCCGGGTAATCGGCTGCCCGGCAGGTGATACCGGCCCAGGGGTCGACGACCCAGGCGTCGTCCCACTCCGGCCCCACAAAGCCTTTGCTGCGCGGTTGCCCCGGCGGCCCACCGACAATCGCGAAGGTATGGCCCTTGACCTGGGCGATCCGCGCACTGCCGCCACTGGCATTGATCGTATCAACGGCGACCTTGGCCATCTGGTCACAATTGCCGGCACCGGTCTTCAGGACCATTTCGGAATAGTTCGGCGCGCCCGTGCGTGTATAAAGCCAACCCACCATTTCCGTCGCCGTCTCGCTGCGCGCGGCCTCACCGGCCAGCCCAGGGACCTGTTGGTTGGCTGAGCGGATGCCTGTGGCCTGGAACTGCTCGTCAACCGCTTTTCTCGCCCCTTGTGCATACACGCGGTTCTGTTGTTCGGCCGACAGTTGGGCAAAGTCAGCCGGCTTCTTGACCGGCGCCAGGCGAATCGGTTTGGCCGCGATCACCACATGCCCGGGGTTGTTGCCCGCCGCGTACACCCCCATCAGGACTTCGCGCTGTTTCTCGGGGGAAAGGCCCTGCAAGACGCTGGCAAGATGGTTGATCTCCGCGGGCGACATGGGTTCGTCAGCCACGATTTTCTTGATCAGGCTCTCAAGGCTGGGCAGCACCACCAACGGATTGTCCGGAAGCCCCTGCGCCACGAAACCGTAGACATCCTTGTATTGGTCATACTGCTTGATGAATTGAACATCCAGCGCATCATTGCGGGTCATCCGGTGAAAATCGAGTTGCCCGTTGCCTGTCAGCTCGGCGTAATAGTGAACACCGGTATCCGCTTCGACCACTACGTACTGGTGGCCGCCATGGTTGATCTTGATCCCCCGGATGACACGCTGATCATTACTCATATCGCTGATCGCATCCATCTTGACCACCACCGTATCCTGGTTGATCGCCCGGGGCACACCGAAATCGTCATAGCCAAAATCCGGCTCGTTGACCAGCGTGCCGCTTGTGCGAGGCTTGTAGGTCACGGGTTCTACACTCGCCATCGGCAGCAGTTCCTGGTTTCCCGCTTCATTGACGCGGTAACGACGGTGCTCGTGGATCACCGTGCGCGGCCCTTTTCCAGGCCCGGCCCCCGGAATCAGTCGCCGATGTTCAAGGGCCTGGGCGTCCTGGAAGACCGACGTTCCTCCTGGCTCGATCTGTTTGGTGTAGCACAGGTCGTTGAGGTCGCGTTTCAAGCGCCGGCCGCCGCCGCCACACGTCAGCACAAACCCTTCAAATAGCCCGCTATCGTCGGGGCCGCCGAGTTTGATCAGGCTCTCGGGTTTTTTCGGGTCATAGCGATAGACATCGTCACCGATTATCACGTCGCTGTGGTTGTGCCTCTGCAGAACCCGGGCCTGGTCACTGGAGATCCCTTCGGGCACCCGCAACGTCTTCCCTTGCCCAATGGGCCTGGGCGTCAGGGGAATTTGTGGGGTAACGTCGTAACGGCCTCGGCCAGGCAGTTTAAGGGCCGCGGACTGTTTGAACTTGCCGAGGCTGGCCTGGAGATTTTTCAGGCCCTCGCCCTGATACTTCAGCACACGACGCCCACTGCTACTCAACACGGGCATCAACGGGTCGAGAGGGTTGAGGTTGCGCGCAACGGAACCTGCGAACTTTTTCACCAACGGTGCAAATTTTGGCAGCAGGGCCCGCACGCCGATCTTGCCTGCCGTGGACACGAGGCGCACCGAGCCTGCGGCAAACTTGCCCGCCGGGCCGGCGAACGTCAGCAGCCCATCGGTGATCAGGTCTTTGATGCCTTGCTTGGTATCACCCTTGATCAGGTTCTCGATGCCACTCCAGAACGGAATAACCATCTGGCCGACGCCTTTGACCCGCTCCCAAAATGCGTCATCGTTTTTATGTGCCGCGCTTTCCCGGGCAGGGTCGGACTCGGCCCATTTTTTCAGCGTGTCCTCATCGACATAAAACAGATCCGTGGTAATGGCCTTGGTGATCGCCACTGAACGTTCGGACGCCAGGGTGTGCGGCACCGCATCTTTAGACGGATTGCCCGCCGCTGGAAAGTGCGCGAGCTGTTGCGGTACCACGATGGAAAAGCTCTTGGGTTTGGGGCCCTTGCCGGCCTTGTAGTCTGCCCACTGTTGCTTGAATTCGACCTTGCTGTCGGGGCGGGTATGGCGCACTACCAACTCTTCAGAAGGCGTACCATCAGCGGTATGGTCAATTGAAATAAAATCCTTGCCATAGTTTTTATCGGTGGGGTTGTAGGACTCCAGGATCGGCTTCAAGTCGTCGCGCCGGCGGGCGATGCCCTTGACCGGGTTCATTTCGTAATAGTTTGTCTCACCCTGGTGTACCGCCTTGAGAATAAACGCCGGACGTGTGATTGCCGCCTTTTTCTCCTCGTCTGTCTCATCGGTGCCGGGTTTTGTCCGCAGGGCATACAGCGTTACGTCACCCCGTTCAATCGCCTCGCGGTCCTTTAGCGGCAACTGGGCCAATTGGTTGTGGATAAGCGTTCCGTAGGCGACCTTGGTGTCGGCCAGGTATTTGTCAAACGCCCCCTGGAACTGTCCTTCATCATAAACAGGGTATTGATAGAGAATGTCCGAGGGGGTGATTTTCTCGCCGCTGGCATGCCTGTACAGCGCAAAAATAGGGCTGATCAGGCTCAGTAATTCGGTACGGGAAGTGCCCTTCTCCATACGCTCAAAATAGTCCTTGCGCATCGGCACATCGGCCATCATCTGCTCGGTTGCCGCGACCACACCGGCACTGTGCTCATCAAATGCAGTGGCCGCCTTATTGATATCCTCCGGCGAATAGCTTTCCTTTTGCGCGAGTACACCTTGTGCCACCGCCCACTCCAAGGTCGCCTGGGTCCGGGTCGACGTTATAAGTGCCCAGTCGTTGTCCGTGGTCGCTTGCTCGCTGAGCTTGCCAGGCAGATCGACCAGTTGTTGAAAACCCATGCCCCGCGACGAGCCCGGTTTGATTGTTTCGGCCAGATTGACGCCATGCTGGAAGTTCACCCACACCGCCGAACCCCGGTAAGGCAGGTCCGCCGGCATATCACGCACGGCAAAGTCGGCCGGGAACTGGGGTTGTAGAATATAGGCCGCCAGAGACGCCTGATCGCTGGAAAACTGCTTTGAATCGACCAGGTGTTGCCTGAACGCGGACTTTATCGACGGGTAGCTTTGGCCCCAATGGGCACTTGAGGCCAGATTAAAGCCGGCCACCTCCCCGGGTTTACGCGCCTGTAGCGGGTCCAGGCTCAAGGTCAGGGCCTTGAGCAACAGCTTGACCTTGACGCCGGGCGTAATCACGCCATCCAGGGGGAAATCGGCCCCACCCAGGGTTCCTAACAACTGCTGAACCCGTTCATTGGCCTTGGGCGATTTGAGTATCAGCTCCAGCACGGCGGCCGGCGTGCCCTGGGCTTTTTTCAGGGCCTGTGGCGAGAGTTCTTCGGTCAACTGGCTGAGCAAAGGTTTTTTGTACTTGGCCTCTTGCTCGGCGACCCAGGCCTGGATCGCTGGATCATTGCTCTTGCGCAACAAGCCATCCACATCACTGGAAGCATCATCCAGGCCCAGGGCAATTTCGCTGCGGGCGTCTTCCACGGCGTTAATCGCCGCTTGCACCTGCTCCGATGTCTTGGGGTTGGAGGGCACTATCGCGTAAAACGCGAGCATGTTATCCAGCCGATTGGTACCCGGTTGGGTGGAGCCATTGGCGGGTATCAGCGGCGAGTCTTTGTTGAGAAACAAACTTTTATTGACGACGGCATTGGGGGTGTTCAGCGCGTGCAGCACCCGCAGTATTTCATCCAGATCACCGAGTTTTCCCCGCACTTGCGCCTGGTGTGAGGTGGCCGCTGGCGCAGGCGGTTGCACCAACGTCAGGCTGGCATTGCCTTCGGAAGCGGGTGGCGTGTCGGAGCGTTGCAAGGTGGGAGCGGCAGCAGGCAAAAATCGTGTATTCAGGTGGACAGGCGTCATGATTATTCGTCTCTGGCAGTGATACACCGGCCCAGCGACAAAACGATTAGGACTGGGGAACTACGCCTGATCGCTGGTCATTCTTATGTGGCGCACACGTAAGAAAATGTTCCAGACAGATTGGTAACCGCGTTCGTCAGGCCATTGTGGTTAAACCACGATGGCCTAGCCGCCCCCTTCACGCCTGGCTCAGTATCAGCACCGCCAATGGCGGCAAGTTCAACGCCAGCGACACCGGCTGCCCATGGTGGGGCTCATCCTGGGTGAACACTTCGCCGCCATTGCCGTAGTTGGAGCCGCAATAGGTGTCGGCATCACTATTGATCAGCTCTTTCCAACTGCCGGCAAAGGGCACGCCCACCTGGTACGCCTCACGGGGCACCGGAGTGAAGTTGGCCACCACCAGCACCGCCTTGCCGTCCTTGCTCCAGCGCAGCCAGGCATAGACGCTATTGATCGCATCGTCGCCAATCAGCCACTGGAAGCCCTGGGGCGCGGCGTCTTGTTCATGCAGCGCCGGCTCTTGGCGGTACAGGCGGTTAAGGTCGCCCACCAGTTTCTGCACGCCGCGGTGTTCCGGGTATTGCAGCAAGTACCAGTCCAGTTGCTGGTCGTGGTTCCACTCGCGCCACTGGCCGAATTCACAGCCCATGAACAATAGCTTTTTGCCGGGGTGCATCCACATAAAGCTCAGGTAGGCCCGCAGGTTGGCGAATTTCTGCCAGCGGTCGCCGGGCATCTTGTCGATCAGCGAGTGTTTGCCATGCACCACTTCATCGTGGGAAATCGGCAGCACAAAGCGTTCCGACCAGGCATACACCAGGCCGAAACTCAGCTCATTGTGATGATGGGCGCGGTACACCGGGTCCTGTTGGATGTAATGCAGCGAATCGTGCATCCAGCCCATGTTCCATTTGTAGTTGAAGCCCAGGCCACCCTGCTGGGTCGGCTGGCTGACGCCCGGCCAGGCGGTGGACTCTTCGGCGATCACCAGGGCCCCGGGGGCTTCCAGGGCGACCACGTCATTCAAATGCCGCAGGAAGTCGATGGCTTCGAGGTTCTCGCGCCCACCGTGGCGGTTGGGCACCCACTCGCCGGCTTTGCGTGAATAGTCGCGATACAGCATCGACGCCACCGCATCCACCCGCAGCCCATCGATATGGAAATGCTTGAGCCAGTGCAGCGCCGAGGCCAGCATAAAACCGTGGACTTCGGTGCGCCCCAGGTTGTAGATCAGCGTGTCCCAATCCTGGTGGAAGCCTTCCAGCGGGTTGCCGTATTCGTACAGCGCGGTGCCGTCAAACTGGGCCAGGCCGTGGGCATCGGTGGGGAAATGCGCCGGCACCCAGTCGAGAATGATGCCGATACCCGCCAGATGGCAGGCATTGACGAAGGCGCCGAACTCATCGGGCGAGCCAAAACGCGCACTGGGCGCGAATTGCGACAGCGGCTGGTAGCCCCAGGAGCCACCGAAGGGGTGCTCCATGATCGGCATCAGCTCGATATGGGTAAAGCCCAGTTGCTGCACATAGGGAATCAGCCGCTCCCCCAGTTCGCGCCAGCTATATTGGCGCGCCACTTCGCCCAACTCATCGAGCTCGCATTGCCAGGAGCCGACGTGCAGTTCATAGATCGACAACGGCGCACTGGCCGCCTGGCGTGCGCCACGGGCCTGCATCCAGGCCTCATCGGCCCAGTCCACCTGTAACGGCGCGGCGACTTTCGACGCGGTGTCAGGTGGCAGTTGCGTGGCCAGGGCCATGGGGTCGGCCTTGAGCGGCAGGATGCCGGCAGCGCCGAGGATTTCGTATTTGTAGGCGGCGCCCGCTTGCAGGCGCGGGATAAAGATCTCCCAGACCCCGGCGGGATGTCGCAGGCGCATCGGGTGGCGGCGCCCGTCCCAGATATTGAAGTCGCCCACCACCGACACCCGCCGCGCATTCGGCGCCCACACCGCAAAACGCACGCCCTGGATGTCATCGACGCTCATCACCTGGGCCCCCAGGCAACCGCTCAAGTTGCGGTGATTGCCTTCGGCAAACAGGTACAGGTCCATCTCGCCGAGCAACGGGCCGAAACTGTAGGGGTCTTCGGTGATCTGCTCGCCACCGGCCCACTGGATCTGCAACAGGTAGCCCTGGCGCGTGGCGAAATGCCCGATAAACAAGCCCGGCACCGGGGTGGTATCCAGGCTGCCAAGCACTTCGCCGCGGTCCCGGGCCAGCACCTGTACACTCAAGGCCTCCGGCAGGAATGCGCGGATAACCTGGCCGCCCTGCTCATCGTCGTGGGGCCCGAGGATCGCAAAAGGATCTGGATGTTCGGCGCGCACCAGGGCTTCAATGTCCTTGGGCGCAGGCATGACAGCGAACTTCGATTGCAGCGGTTCTTTATGTGTAAAGCTCATGGTTTCTCCCACCTTGAGGTTCGCGCGCTTGGGCTGACCGTCATTAATAACCTTCCAACAACCCGTGCAATCCGCGCAATGGCACCGCCAGCCAGGTCGGACGATTCTCTGCCTCGTAGGCCACTTCGTACGCGGCCTTCTCCAGGCTGAACAACGCCAGTGCCGCCTGCGCGCCCTTGGCATCCTGCCAGTCATGCGCCAGTGTAGACGTAGCCTGTTGATACGCCTGGATAAACGCCTGGCGCGCTTGATTCAGGTAACGCTCCGCCACGCGCTGGCATGCCGCATCGGCGGCGGCCGAGTGCTCCAGGCCTTGGCCTTGCACATTCAGGGCCATGGCGGCGGCATAGTCGAACGAACGCAACACGCCGCTGACGTCTTTGTATGGGCTGTGTTTGCCCCGGCGCTCGTGCAGCGGCCGTGCGGGCTCACCTTCAAAGTCGATCAGGTAGGCATCGCCCTTGACCACCAACACCTGGCCCAGGTGCAAATCACCATGCACGCGGATGCGCAAACCGCCTACCGTGGCTTTCGCCAGGGCCTGTACATGGCTGGCAATCGCCTTTTCCTGGGTCAGTAGTTGAGTGACCAGGGCCTGGTCGGCCGGGTTCAATTCAGGTTGGTGCTGTTTGAGCAACTGCAGGGCACGCGCGATCTGCGCCCCCACCTGTTTGGCCCAACCCTGGCTGTCCTTGACCGAGGTGACTTGCGGCTGGAAGTCCGGGTTGGCCGTTGGCGCAGCCAGGACCTGGTGCATTTCCCCCAGCCGCTGCCCGAGCAGCCCGGCGAAATCCGCCAGTTCACCCAGGGCGTTGTAGTGCTGCTCCTGCTCGGACATGGCCTCGGCCAGCTCATCGCGGATGGCCCGTTCCAGGTTGTTCTGGGTCCAGCCCCAGGCGTCGCCCTGGTTACTGAGATAGCCCTGGGCAATCATCAACAGAGTGTCCTGGCCCTCGGCATCGCGACGGATCACCGACCCCAGCAGCGGCGAAATATGCCCATAGCCGGCGGCGGTCAGGTAGGCGCCCATTTCCAGTTCCGGGTGAACCCCGGCGCTGACCTTGCGGATCAACTTGAGCACCAGGCTTTCGCCGACCACCACCGAACTGTTGGACTGTTCGGCCGCCAGGTAACGTACTGGCAATTCATCCCCCAGCGGCAGGTCGGCCAGTTGGGGGGTGGCTTGGAAACGGATCTCGCCGTCGCTGCTGCTGAGCACGGTCTGGGCGCGCAGGCCCTCGAGCACCGCACGGATATAGCTGTCGAGGCTGAAGGCATCGGTGATCAAGCCCACCTGGCGTACCCGGCGCACCCGCGCCAGGGCCAGTTGTTGCGCCAAGGCTCCGCTGAACTGGTCTTCGCCCAACAAGCCGAATGGCAGTTGGTAACGGCTGGTCTGCCCGCCGCTGGTCACTTCAATCTCACTGAGCAGCACCGGATGCTGGGCATCGCCAAAACGTACGCCATAGGCGATATGCACGCGCTCGATGGCTGAGCCCTTATTGGCAAACCAACGCCGCTTGGGCAGCCAGCTAGGCAACGAGGTCTGCTCCAGGGTGGTGCGGCACGGCGCTTCGAGCAATTCTTCGAGGCGTTTTTTCAACACCAGGGTGGTGAAGTCCGGCAGGCTCTGGGCCGGTTCCACATGCCAGCTGGGCATCTGGTTTTCGGCGGCGAGCACGAACCAGTAGAAGCCATAAGGGGCCAGGGTCAGCAGGAAATTGAGCTGGCCAATGGGGGGGAATGCGTTGCCGCCGAGCATTTCTACCGGGACCATGCCGGCAAAGGCTGACAGGTCCAATTCCGCCGCCTGGGCCGTGCGCGAGACGTTGGCCACGCACAGGATGATTTCAGGCTTGCCATCGACGCCGGTGTATTCGCGGGTGTAGGCCAGGATCCGGCGGTTGCTGGGCGAGAGCATTTTCAGGCTGCCGCGCCCGAAGGCCTTGGACTGCTTGCGGATCGCCAGCATGCGTCGGGTCCAGTTCAGCAGCGAATGCGGGTCCTGGGCCTGGGTTTCGACGTTGACCGACTGGTAGCCGTAAAGCGGGTCCATGATCGGCGGCAGCACCAGGCTGGCCGGGTCGGCGCGGGAAAACCCGCCGTTGCGGTCGATGGACCATTGCATCGGCGTACGCACGCCGTCGCGGTCGCCCAGGTAGATATTGTCGCCCATGCCAATTTCATCACCGTAATACAGGGTCGGTGTGCCAGGCATGGACAGCAACAGGCTGTTGAGCAGCTCGATGCGGCGGCGGTCGCGCTCCATCAAGGGCGCCAGGCGCCGGCGGATGCCCAGGTTGATGCGCGCGCGGCGGTCGGCGGCGTAGTAGTTCCACAGGTAATCGCGCTCTTTGTCGGTGACCATTTCCAGGGTCAGCTCATCGTGGTTGCGCAGGAAAATCGCCCATTGGCAGTTGGCCGGAATCTCCGGGGTCTGGCGCAGGATATCGGTGATCGGGAAGCGATCCTCCTGGGCCAGGGCCATGTACATGCGTGGCATCAGCGGGAAGTGGAAGGCCATATGGCATTCATCGCCGTCGTCGCCCTTCTGCTCGCCGAAGTACAACTGGGTGTCTTCCGGCCATTGGTTGGCTTCGGCCAGCAGCATGCGGTCGGGGTAGTTGGCGTCGATCTCGGCACGGATCTGCTTGAGCACATCGTGGGTTTCGGGAAGGTTTTCGTTGTGGGTGCCGTCGCGCTCGATCAGGTATGGGATCGCGTCCAGGCGCAGGCCGTCGATGCCCATGTCCAGCCAGTAGCGCATCACCGACAACACGGCTTTCATGACTTGCGGGTTGTCGAAGTTGAGGTCCGGCTGGTGGGAATAGAAGCGGTGCCAGAAGTACTGGCCGGCGACCGGGTCCCAGGTCCAGTTGGACTTTTCGGTGTCGAGGAAAATGATGCGGGTGCCGTCGTACTTCTGATCGTCGTCGGACCACACGTAGAAGTCCCGGGCGCTGGAGCCGGGCTTGGCCTTGCGCGCCCGCTGGAACCATGGGTGCTGGTCGGAGGTGTGGTTGATCACCAGCTCCGTGATCACCCGCAGCCCGCGCTTGTGCGCTTCGGCGATAAAGCGCTTGGCGTCGGCCAGGGTCCCGTAGTCGCTGTGCACGCCACGGTATTCGGCGATGTCATAACCGTCGTCGCGGCGTGGCGAGGGGTAGAACGGCAGCAGCCAGATGGTGTTCACGCCCAGGTCGGCGATGTAGTCGAGTTTGGCGATCAGCCCGGGGAAATCACCGATGCCGTCGTTGTTGGCGTCGAAATAGGATTTGACGTGAACCTGGTAAATCACCGCGTCCTTGTACCAGAGTGGGTCCTTGATAAAGGTGGCAGCCTTGGGTTTCTTCGCCATTGGAAACTCCTGGATAATTCAAAAAAATTGACAGACAGGACGTGCTCAATGTGGGAGCGGGCTTGCCCGCGATAGCGCTGGATCAGTTGATGGATACGTGACTGAAACACTGCTATCGCGGGCAAGCCCGCTCCCACACTCGATCGCCGCCAGCATCAAGACTGGGTGACGCGCCAGATGCCAAACGGCAGGTGGGGCTCGATGCGCATCCATTGGGTCTTGCCGTACCAGGTCCAGCGATGGCCATTCATCAGGTCTTCGCCCTGGACCTGGGCGTCGTCCGGCAGGCCCATCTCCCACAGCGGCAGCTCGAAATGCGCCTCCTGGGGGTTGAACGGGTCGAGGCTGACGGCGATCAGGATGAAGTTGCTGCCATCCTCGCTGCGCTTGCCGAAGTACAGGATGTTGTCGTTGAACGCGTTGTAGAGCGTCAGCCCCAGGTGTGTCTGCAGCGCCGGGTTTTGCCGGCGGATGCGGTTGAGCTGGGCGATCTCGGCAATGATGTTGCCGGGGGCGCTGAAGTCCCGAGGGCGGATCTCGTACTTTTCCGAGTCCAGGTACTCTTCCTTGCCCGGCACCGGCGCGCTTTCACACAGTTCAAAGCCCGAATACATGCCCCACAGGCCCGAGCCCATGGTGGCCAGCGCCGCGCGGATCAAGAACCCAGGGCGGCCGGATTCATGCAGGAAGCCTGGGTTGATATCCGGGGTATTGACGAAAAAGTTCGGCCGGTAGCATTCACGCCAGGGCGACTGGTTGAGTTGGGTGAAGTACTCGCTGAGTTCGGCCTTGGTGTTGCGCCAGGTGAAATAGGTGTAGCTCTGGGAGTAGCCGACCTTGCCCAGGCGCGCCATCATCGCCGGGGTGGTAAAGGCTTCGGCGAGGAAAATCACCTCGGGGTGCCGGGCCCGTACGTCGCTGATCAGCCACTGCCAAAATGGCAGCGGCTTGGTGTGGGGGTTGTCGACGCGGAAGGTCTTCACGCCCTCCTCGACCCAGCCCAGCACGATATCGCGCAACTCCAGCCACAGGCTGGGGATCGCATCGGCGGCATAGAAGTCGACGTTGACGATATCCTGGTATTTTTTCGGCGGGTTCTCCGCGTATTTGATCGTGCCGTCCGGGCGCCAGTTGAACCAGCCGGGGTGCTGCTTGAGCCACGGGTGGTCCTGGGAACACTGGATGGCAAAGTCCAGGGCAATCTCCAGGCCATGCTCGGCGGCAGCCGCCACCAGGCGGCGGAAATCCTCGCGGCTGCCCAGTTGCGAATGGATTGCATCGTGGCCACCCTCCTCGCTGCCAATCGCATAGGGGCTGCCGGGATCGTCGAGGCCGGCGCTCAGTGCGTTGTTCTTGCCCTTGCGGTGGCTGCGGCCGATGGGGTGGATCGGCGGGAAGTACAGCACGTCAAAGCCCATGTCGTGGATCATCGCCAGGCGCCCATGCACGTCATTGAAGGTGCCGTGGCGCGCCGGATCGTCGGTGATCGAGCGTGGGAACAGCTCGTACCAACTGGCAAACAGCGCTTGGGGGCGCTCCACATCCAGTGGATACACCGGGCTGATACTCAGGTAGGGGCGCAGATCGGCCTGGGCCATCAGCTGTGCACTGTGTTCGTGCAGAAACAGCGCCACCTGCTCGGTTTCCAGGAGTGCGGACAGTTGTTGATGCAACTGCTGCAATTGCGCCTGCAATTCGCCTTCGCTGCGTTCGGCCGCTTGCAGCACCTGCAGGCGGCCTTCCTGCAGCTCCAGGCTGACCGGCACGCCGGCCGTGTGTTTCTTGCCCAGTTCGTAGCAGAAACTGGCGAAATGGTCGATCCACGCCTCTACGCAATATTGGTGCGGGCCCTGCTGGGTGACGTCGAAAGTGCCTTCCCAGGTGTTGTTGCCCTTGTCTGCCATGACCTCGCTGTGCCAGTTGTCTTCACTCAACGACCGCCAGCGAATCAACACGGCCAACTGGTCATGCCCGTCAGCGAACACCTTGCTGGTAACGTGGATGGCTTGCCCTTGCACGGCCTTGACCGCGAATGCGCCGGCATCAATCACCGGCATCGTGTCTTCAATGGCGATCCTGGGCAGCAACAGTGCCTGGGACAGCGGTAATGCGGATATTTCAGGCGTCATCGAGCATCTCCCCTTACGCCCCATGGACGCTCTTGTGCTTGATTGCTGCAGGCGGGCTCTTGCTGAGCCGGCCACATAAGGTCCGAGCCCGGTGGCCGGCGCAAAGTTCAGATGGATGTGCCGCCACTGGGCGGGAATCAATCGGCCATGGCGGTTGTCCACCGATTGAGCAAAGCACAAACGAGGCCACCGCGATGAATATCCCGATTCCTGCCCAAACCCCAGACCCGAATATTGATCACCCCACCTTGCCACAGACCGAGCCAGAGCCGATCCCTGAGCCGATCCCTGAGCAGGAGCCTCCGGAAAGCGTGCCACCGGCAAAGGAAGAACCACCGACGACTCTGCCGCCGGTTATCGTATAGGAGCCCGAAGCTAAGGCTTGTCCAGTCGCTTCACTGCTGAATACCACTGGCGCCAGTACGGTGCTCAGTACCGCGGTGTGTCCACTCCTCTGGCACAGAATCCTCCAACACCTTAAGGAGAACATTCCCACCAACAGGGTAGACAAGGATTAACGTTTGCTTTGCCTCGGTGCTCTAGGCTGATTTCACACATACCTGCAACTTCATATCCGTAGTAGGTGCTACGTCTAGAGGACTGACCATGTCGATCATCAGTAACCAACCCAGAGCCCCTCATCCAATCCACACAACTGAGCCCCCATCCGACGCCCAGAGCGCAGGGCGGGACCGAGGGCCAGACGGTACTTCACCCACGCGCACCGCGATAAGTGAATTTATACGCGAGAAAAGTCTCAGAGAACTGCACGCCTTTATAACACCCGAGAATGTCATTGAGTTACTGCGTAACCCCAGCTCTAAAAAGAACGCTGAAGTCTTGAAGAAGATTAATGATCTATTGACTGCGCAGAGTATCAACTCATTGCTACGGGGCCCCTATGCCAAAGAAAATGGCAAAATCCTCACAGAATTAGCCTCTCTATTTACAGACAAAATCAATAACGATCTTCTCACTATTGGGGAGGAAGTGCTCAAGAGGATGAAGGATGAAAACGAAGAAAGAAGATACAACATGTATTACCAACTGATCTCTGTCGGCACTGACGGTGACAATGGCGTCCTGAATCTCATAACCGAATGGCAGCATACGATGGACAGTCTGCAGCGAGGTTTCCAGCAAAGTGATAAGACAGCAGGCATCTTTTTAGAAGTCGGCTCTCGCTTGAGCAAGAGCAGAATCAGTAAGAACGCCGACGGTTGAAGGCCAGCACCGGTGATTCGGTGATTTGATTGACCTGGATCAGCATGCCCCCAGCGCTGTTGATCCAGGCACGAGCCCCACGGCTTGCGGGGTGCTGCACATTGTCGCAGGCGCGCCTTAAAAACCCATCTGATCCGCTTTTTATCGTTTTACCTGAGTCTGTTATGCAAACAGATCGCGGCCCATAGTTTGTCGGCCTGATGGAGGCTGATGAGCGAAAGACCATGAGCGATAGAATCCCCGTCCGATTAGTAGAAAACTTCGAGCCTGCACATCCAAAGAAGATGAAGGCCAAGTCCAGCGACAACCAGATCCATACCCGTAGTTTCACCGGCCTGTTCCGTACCTTGCGCATAAGCGGTGCGGGCTTTTTGTTCCTGGCGTTTTTTGGCACCGTGTGGCTGAACTGGGATTCACGCCAGGCGGTACTGTGGGACTTGGCTGAAAGCAAGTTCCATATCTTTGGCGCGACCTTCTGGCCCCAGGACTTCATCCTGTTGTCGGCGCTGTTGATCATCTGTGCTTTCGGCCTGTTTGCGATCACCGTGTTTGCCGGCCGTGTGTGGTGTGGCTACACCTGCCCGCAAAGTTCGTTTACCTGGCTGTTTATGTGGTGCGAAAAGATCACCGAAGGCGAGCGTAACCAAAGGATCAAGCTGCAGGCCGCGCCCTGGGGCGTGAACAAGCTGGCGCGCCGGGCCGCCAAGCACACGCTGTGGCTGGCCATCAGCGTGCTGACCGGCCTGACCTTTGTCGGCTACTTCACGCCGATCCGCCCCCTGGCCGAAGAGCTGCTGACCTGGCAGATGGGCGGTGTCAGCCTGTTCTGGGTGCTGTTCTTTACCGGCGCCACCTACATCAATGCCGGCTGGCTGCGCGAAGCGGTGTGCATGCATATGTGCCCGTATGCGCGGTTCCAGAGCGTGATGTTCGACAAGGACACCCTGACCATTTCCTACGACGCCGCCCGTGGCGAAAGCCGTGGCCCGCGCAAACGTGATGTAAACCCGGCCGAGGTCGGCCTGGGCGACTGTATCGACTGCCACTTGTGCGTGCAGGTCTGCCCCACCGGCATCGACATCCGCGACGGCCTGCAAATGGAATGCATCGGTTGTGCGGCGTGCATCGATGCCTGTGATTCAATCATGGACAAGATGGGCTATGCGCAGGGTTTGGTGGGCTACACCTCCGAGCATCAGTTGCAAGGTGGCAAGACCCACCTGCTGCGGCCACGGTTGATCGGCTACAGTGCGGTGTTGCTGGTGATGATCGCCGCGTTGGTGATGGCGTTGGTGCAGCGGCCGATGGTGTCGCTGGACGTGACCAAGGACCGTGGTATGTTCCGCGAAAACAGCCAGGGGCTGATCGAGAACATCTACAGCCTGAAGATCATCAACAAGACCCAACTGCGCCAGGATTACCACGTAGAGCTGGTGGATGGCGAAGGCTTCCAACTGCAAGGCAAGACCCAGATCAGCCTGGCCCCCGGGGAAATCACCGATGTGCCGGTGTCTGTAGCCTTGACCCGTGACAAACCGAGCAGCAGCTCGCAAACCATCCGTTTCAAGGTGACGGATAGGGATGAGCCAAGTGTTTATAGTGTCGCCGAGAGCCGTTTTGTGGCGCCGCTGAACCGCTGAGACAGGTGGGAGTGGGCTTGCCCGCGATTACGGTGTGTCAGTCGAACTATCGGCTACTGACACACCGCCATCGCGGGCAAGCCCGCTCCCACATTTTTACCTGTGTAGACCCTAGGATCACGATGAAACGCTACGAGAAATTTGCCGACGACATCGCTGAACTGATCCGCTCCGGCGTCCTCGGACCGGGCCAGCGGGTGCCGTCAGTGCGCTATGCCAGCCAGACCTATGGCGTCAGCCCGTCCACGGTGTTCCAGGCCTATTACCTGCTGGAGCGCCGTGGCTTGATCCGGGCGCGGCCGCGCTCCGGGTATTTCGTCAATACCCATGCCCCCAGCCCGTTCTCGGAACCGGCGGTCAGCGCCCATGTGCACGAGTCCACCGAGGTGGACGTCAGTGAACTGGTGTTTTCCGTGCTCGATTCGATCAAGGACCCACAGACCGTGCCCTTTGGCTCGGCCTTTCCCAGCCCGACGCTGTTCCCCCTGCAACGCCTGGCCCGCTCCCTGGCCAGCGCCAGCCGCGAAATGGACCCGCGCATGGTGGTCACCGATATGTCGCCGGGCAACCCGCAACTGCGCCGGCAAATCGCCCTGCGCTACATGGTCGGCGGTTTGATGTTGCCCATGGAGGAGCTGCTGATCACCAACGGCGCCCTCGAAGCACTGAACCTGTGCCTGCAAGCAGTGACCGAGCCCGGCGACCTGGTGGCCATCGAAGCCCCGGCGTTTTATGCCTGCCTGCAGGTGCTGGAGCGCTTGAAGCTCAAGGCCGTGGAAATCCCGGTGCACCCGCGTGACGGCCTTGACCTCAAGGTGCTGGCCCAGACCCTGGAGCGTTACCCGATCAAGGCCTGCTGGTGCATGAGCAGTTTCCAGAACCCCATGGGCGCCACCATGCCCGAGGTCAAGAAACAGGAGTTGGTCGAGTTGTTGCGCGGGCATCAGGTGCCGCTGATCGAAGACGATGTGTACGCTGAACTGTACTACGGCCAGCAGGCACCCAAGCCGGCCAAGGCTTTTGACACCGAAGGCCTGGTGATGCACTGCGGCTCCTTTGCCAAGAGCCTGGCCCCCGGCTATCGCGTCGGCTGGGTGGCGGCCGGCCGCTATGCGCAAAAAATCGAGCGCCTGAAGTTGATGACTTCACTCTGCGCCTCGATGCCGGCCCAGGCAGCGATTGCCGACTATTTGCAACACGGTGGCTACGATCGGCACTTGCGCAAACTGCGCTATGCCCTGGAAGAGCAGCAAAGCGCGATGCTCGCCGCCATTGCCCGCTATTTCCCGGCGCAGACCCGGGTCAGTCAGCCCGCCGGCGGCTACTTCTTGTGGCTGGAGCTGCCGGAGCAGACCGATTCGCTGAAACTGTTCCAGATGGCCCTGGCCCAGGGTATCAGCATCGCGCCGGGGCCGATTTTCTCGCCGACCCAGCGCTTTCGTAACTGCATCCGTCTGAACTACGGCAGCCCCTGGGATGAGGCGGCGGAAAAGGCCATGGAAACGCTGGGGCGGATTGTGCGTTCGTTTTGAGGGCAGGCTTGAAATAAACCGGCCAAATAATCCCGTTGGAAGGTGCCATTTAGCGGTTTAGGATCAGCGTGTTCTCATTAAAACAGAGCGAGACGCCATGAATAATCTCCTGCCGCCATTTTTTTATTTTCCATTGCCCATCCCGCCCAACTACATGCGTGTCGCAGAACAGCGCGAAGTGCGCCAACTGGCTGGGCCAATGGGACGTCCTGCCGGGGATCAGCGTTCGGCGCAAAAAATTATCGAACAGAGCACGGTCTTGAAGCACTTCCTCGACGGGCATCACCGCTGGCAGTTGGAGCATGATCTCAAGCAGCATGTGGGTGACTGGACGCAAGCCAATCCAGACCCGGAATCACGCGCCAATGCGGCCTATGACCTGGAAAGAGTGTTGCGTTTTATCGATAACCTGAACGAGCGCAAGCTCGACGGTAGCGATGAGCGCAACGGCAAGATAGACGGTTTTGCCGAGAGGGGGGTCATCATCCAGCACAACTCGGAGGCGGACTGCCTGGACCAGTTCGCCCGCGAAGGTTACGCGGCGTTGCGTGCTTTTTGAGGTTCGAGCGGTGGCAAGGGGTTTGGCCCGTGTTATCGCCCGCCCCCGAGGTCAACAAACGTCCCCGTGGCATAGGACGCCTTGTCCGACAGCAGCCAGACAATCGCCTCCGCCACTTCATCCGGCCGCCCGCCACGGGCCATGGGAATCGCCGATTCAAGCTTGCTGACCCGCTCAGGATCGCCGCTCAAGGCATGGAAATCAGTGAAGATGTACCCGGGGCGCACGGCATTTACCCGAATCCCCTCGCCCGCCACTTCCTTGGCCAGGCCGATGGTGAAGGTGTCCAGTGCGCCCTTGGACGACGCATAGTCCACGTACTCGCCAGGCGAGCCCAGGCGTGCGGCCACCGAGGAGACGTTGACGATGCTGCCACCCTGCCCGCCATGCCGGGGCGACATGCGCAACAAGGCGTGCTTGGCACACAGGGTCGGGCCCAGCACATTGGTCTTGAGGGTTTTCAGGATACGGAATTCGGACATCTCATCGACGCGGGACTTGTGCCCGACAGTGCCGGCATTGTTGACCAGCGCAGTGACGCGGCCCAATTCGGCGTCGACCCGGTGGAACAGGCCAATCACTTCGTCTTCGATGCTGACGTCGGCGCGCACCGCAATGGCCTGGGCGCCCAGGGCGCGTACCTGTTCCAGTACCCGTAGCGCGGCGTCTTCATCGGACTGGAAATTGATGCAGATGCGATAGCCCTGCCGGGCCGCCAGCAAGGCCGTGGCGGCTCCGATCCCACGGCTGGCACCGGTGATGACGACAACTTTGTCCATCTGTACTGACTCCCCATTCAACTTCAGCTGTTGGGCCCAAGAATACCGGTGCCTGCCAGGTTTTGCATGGACCGGGGTCAATGCCGGTCAGGGGGCGGCCGGCGGCGGCGCCTGTTGTTCCTTGGCGACGATGGCGCTCATAAAGGTGTCTGGCGGCAACGGATGGCCCAGCAGGTAGCCTTGCAGCGAGTCGCACCCCAGGCGGGTGAGGAAGTTCTGCTGCATGTCGGTCTCCACCCCTTCGGCCACGATGCGCAGGCCAAGGGCCTGGCCCAGGGCAACAATCGCCGAGACGATAGCCGCATCGTCGCTGTCATGTTCGAGGTCACGGACAAACCCGCGGTCAATCTTCAGCTCATTGGCGGGCAGGCGCTTGAGGTACATCAGGCTGGAGTAACCGGTGCCAAAGTCGTCGATAGACAGGTCCACGCCCATTTCCGAGAGTTTTTGCAGCACCGTCATGCTGGCATCGGCATCGCTCATGGCCGTGGTTTCGGTGATTTCCAGGGTCAGGCTATTGGCCGGTAGCTGGTGGCGTTGCAGGGCCTTGGCAACGCTGGTGACCAGCCCGGCATGGCAGAACTGCAGGGCCGACAGGTTGACCGCAATGCGCCAGTCACGGTAGCCCAGGGCAAACCACAGCTGCATTTGCCGGCAGGCTTCGTTGAGCACCCAGTCGCCGATGGCGATGATCAGGCCGGTCTTTTCCGCAAGCTCGATAAACTTGTCCGGCAACAACAGGCCGTGTTGTGGATGCTCCCAGCGCAACAGGGCTTCGGCGCCGATGGCGCGGCCGCTGAGGGCATCGAACTTGGGCTGGTAATACAGGCGGAACTGCTGTTGCTCCACTGCAATGCGCAAATCCTGGAGCAGTTGCAATTGTTTGCGTGCATTGGTGTTCATCGACACATCGAAAAAGCTGTAGCCGTTTTTGCCCATGCTCTTGGCGTGATACATCGCCGCATCGGCATTCATCAGCAGCTCCTGGGGCGTGGCACCATTGCCGGGGAACATCGCAATGCCGACGCTGGCGGAGATGTTCAAGTCATGCTCGGCCACCCGGAACGACTTGTTGATCAGCCCCACCTGGCGTTCGGCCAGGCGCAGTGCATCGTCGGGCTGGCTCAGTTGCACCAGCAGCACAAACTCATCGCCGCCGATCCGCGCCAGGGTATCCTGGCTGCGCAGGTCTTCGCGCAGGCGCAGGCCGACCTCGCGCAACAACTGGTCGCCCAGATGATGGCCAAAGGCATCGTTGACCGGTTTGAAGCCGTCCAGGTCGATAAACATCAAGGCAAAACAGCCACCCTGCTCCGCCACCAGCTGTGTTGCCTGCTGGATACGATCGGCCAGCAGCGTGCGGTTGGGCAGGCCGGTCAGGGTGTCGTGCAGGGCCAGGTGGGTCAGCTCCTGGTTGGCCTGGGTCAGGGAGTCGGCCAGCACGGCGGTGCGCGCTTCCAGCCGGGCGTCGAGCAACGAGGTCAACAGGGCGATGGCCAAGACCGCCAGGGTGGTCACCAAGACCAGGTTATCCAGGCCGCTGCCGCTCAGGCCATCCACCGAGGCCCCGCAAAAGCTGCCATCGGCAAAGCGCGCCGCCGCCATGCCGGTGTAATGCATGCCGACGATGGCCACGCCCATCACCACCGCCGCGCCGCTTCGCGCCAGACGTACATAGGGGGTATTGCGCCGCAGCTTAAAGGCAATCCACAACGCGGCGGCCGAGGCGCCCACGGCAATCAGCAGCGAGGCGCCAAATAACGTGGGGTCGTAGTCGATGCCCGGCACCATGCGCATGGCGGCCATGCCGGTGTAGTGCATGGCACTGATGCCCGCGCCCATGATCAAGGCCCCAAAGCCCAGTTGCCAGGCCGGCAGGCGCGATTGGTTGACCAGCCACAGGGCGAACCCGCTGGACAACACGGCGATCAGCAGCGACAGCGCTGTTATGCCGATGTCATAGCCCAGGGTGATGGGCAGGCGAAACGCCAGCATCCCGATAAAGTGCATCGACCAGACGCCAATCCCCATGGCCAGGGCGCCACCGGCCATCCACAATTGCGCCGCCCGGCCCTTGGCGGTGGCGATACGCCCGGTCATGTCCAGGGCGGTATAGGAAGCCAGGATCGCCACAAACAGGGAGATCAGCACCAGTGCGGGGGAATAACTGCCGGTCAGCATGGGTCTTCTCGAGGCTGATAATGCGAACGGCGTCCATGCCGTGGAAAAGCTGGAGATTGTAGCGAGAATAATTCTTGGGCAGTTGGAATATTGCCATAACGCCATTACTGGCAATGTATCGCGTAACGGGCCCCAACAGTACATATCCGTGGTTGCGGTAACGGCGGTGTGGCCGATCCCCCTGTGGGCGCTGGCTCCCGCAGGGGTCAGGGTTTTTCTTGTGGCTCCAGCTGGCCATCCCAACCGCCACCCAACGCCGCGATCAGTTGCACACTGGCCACCAGCCGGGTTTGCAGCAAGGTCAAGACCGTGCGTTCGTTGCTCAAGGCCGTGGCCTGCACGTTAACCACATCCAGATAGGCAATCAGGCCCGCCTTGTACTGGTTCTGGGTCAGGCGCAGGGATTCGCGCGCGGACTCCAGGGCCTCGTTGCTCACGCCCGCCTCGTCCTCCAGGACCTTGAGCTGAACCATATAGTTTTCCACTTCGCGGAAACCGTCGAGCACGGTCTGGCGGTATTTGGCCACGGTTTCGTCGTAGGACGCTTCGGCACGGTCGACTTCCGCCGAGCGTTGCCCACCGTCGAACAAGGTCATCGCCAGTTTGGGCCCCACCGACCAGAAACGGTTGGGCAGGCTGATCCAGTCGGCATAGGTACTGCTGGAATAACCACCGGCCAGGCTCAGGGTCAGGTCCGGGTAGTAGGCGGTTTTCGCCACGCCGATATTGGCGTTGGCAGCGATCACCGCACGCTCGGCCGAGGCGATGTCCGGGCGGCGCTCCAGCAGTTGCGATGGCAGGTTGGCAGGAATCTGCGGCAAGGCGGGAATGTCCTGGCTCACCGCCAGGTTGAACGTGGCCGGGGGCTCGCCGATCAGCACCGCGATGGCGTTTTCCAGCTGCGCACGCTGCCAGATCAGGTCGATCAGGCTGGCCTGGGTGCTTTTGAGCTGGGTCTGGGCCTGGGCCACGGCGTCCTTGCCGGACACGCCGGCGCGGTACTGGTTCTGGGTCATTTGCAGCGAGCGCTGGTAGGTCTCGACGGTGGCTTGCAGCAAGCGCGTCTGTTCGTCCATGACCCGCAGCTGCAGGTAGTTCTGCACCAACTCCGACTGCTGGCTCAGGCGCATGGCGGCCAGGTCGGCGGCGCTGGCTTGCTCACTGGCATTGCTGGCTTCCAGACCACGGCGCAACTTGCCCCAGATATCGGCCTCCCAGCTCACCCCCAGCTGGGTGTTGAGGGTGTTGCGGATACCGCTGCTGGAGCTGCTCAAGCTCGCATTACTGCTGCCGGTGCCCTGGCTGGCGCGGGTTTTCCCGGCGCTCAGGTCAACGGTCGGGAAGAACGCGCCACGGGCGCTGCGTGCGGTGGCCTGGGCCTGGCGGTAGCGGGCTTCGGCCTGGGCCACGGTCTGGTTGGCCGTGTTGAGTGTGTCCACCAGGCTGTTGAGTTGCCGGTCGCCATACAACTCCCACCAGGCGCCACGGGCCAGGGCATCGCTGGGGGCGGCCTGGCGCCAGCCCTGGGCTTGTTTGTACTGCGCAGGCTCTGCGACTGGCGGGCGCTGGTAATCGGGGCCTACGGCGCAGGCGCTGAGGAGCGCGCCGCACACAATCACCGCCAATGCAGGGGCCCGGAAAACAGTTGATTCGGTCATAACGGAGTGTCCAGGGCAGCGTCGGTACGCACCCCGCGCCAGTCGTTGAAACGATGGCGCAGGCGGTCGAGATAGAGGTAAACCACCGGGGTGGTGTAAAGGGTAAGGATCTGGCTGAAGACCAGGCCGCCGATAATGGTCAGGCCCAGAGGCTGGCGCATTTCCGCGCCTTCGGCGCTGCTCAGCAGCAAAGGCAAGGCACCGAGGATCGCCGCCAGGGTGGTCATCAGGATCGGCCGCAGGCGCAGCAGGCAGGCACTGCGAATCGATTCCAGGGGCTGCATGCCTTCCTTGCGTTCCAGTTGCAGGGCCAGGTCGATCATCAGGATCGCGTTTTTCTTCACCACGCCGATCAGCAGGAACAGGCCCAGCAGCGAGATCAGGCTGAACTCGCCGCCCAGCACGTAGATCGACAGCAGCGCGCCGACCCCGGCCGAGGGCAAGGTCGAAAGGATGGTCAGCGGGTGAATGTAGCTTTCATAGAGAATCCCCAGCACCAGGTACACCGCCACCAACGCGCCGAGGATCATGAACGGCTGGCTTTTCTGGGTGGCGGCGAAGGCGTCGGCGGTGCCGGCCATCTTGGCGATCACATCTTCGGGCAAGCCGACCTTGGCAATCGCCCGCTCGATGGCGGCCGTGCCCTGCTCCACCGTGACCCCGGGCGCCATATCGAAAGCAATGTCTTCAGAGGCAAACTGCCCTTCGTGGCTGACGCGGTCGTCGGCCAGGCTGTTTTCGTAGTGGGCGATGGTCGACAGCGGAATCCGCGCGCCGTCAGCGGTAATCACCTGCACCTGATTGAGGGTAATCGGGTCCTGAGCGTATTTGGGGTTGACCTCCATCACCACCCGGTACTGGTTGAGGCTGTCATAAATGGTGGAAATCTGCCGCTGGCTGTAGGCGTTGTTCAGCACCGAGGTGACCATGTTCATGTCCACGCCCAGGCGCTTGGCCTGGTCGCGATCGACAATCAGCGTCACCTGCTGCGCGCCCCGGCCTTCGCGGGCGTCGATGGCGGTCAGCTCTGGCAAGGCGCGCAAGGCGGCGACCACTTTCGGGTACCACAGGCGCAAGGCGGCCAGGTCGCCACTTTGCAGGATGTAGGAATACTGCGAGGACGTCTGGTCGCGGCTACCGCCAAATTGCAGGTCCTGGTCGGCCATCAGCATCAAGCGGCCACCGGGCACCGGGGGCACGTTTTTGCGCAGGCGCTCGATCACCGCCTGGGCCGACAGCTTGCGTTCCTTGATCGGCTTGAGGCGTACCAGCATCACCGCGTTGTTGGTGCCGTTGCTGCCACCGATAAAGCCGGCCACGCTTTCCACGGCCGGGTCTTGCAGCACGGCCTTGCGGAAGATCTCCATCTTCGGCTGCATGACACTGAATGACAGGCCGTCATCGCCGCGCACAAAACCGATCAGTTGCCCGGTGTCCTGCTGCGGCATAAAGGTTTTGGGCACCACCACATACAGCGCAATATTCACGCCGATGGTCAGCAGCAGGCTGAGCAGGGTCAGGCGCTTGTGTCGCAGCACCCAGTCGAGGCTGCGGGCATAACCCGCGACCATCTGGTCGTTGACCTTCTGGCTCCAGCGCTGCAAACCGGTCTGCTGGCCTTTGACATGGGGCTTGAGCCAGCGCGCGCAGAGCATTGGCGTCAGGGTCAGGGAAACCACCAGCGACACGATGATCGCCGCCGCCAGGGTGATGGAGAACTCACGGAACAGGCTGGTGACAATCCCGCCCATAAACAGGATCGACAGGAACACCGCCACCAGCGACACGTTCATCGACAGCAGGGTAAAACCGACCTCCTTGGCCCCCAGGTACGCCGCCTTCATCGGTGCGATACCGTCGTCGATATGCCGGGAGATGTTCTCCAGCACCACAATGGCGTCGTCCACCACCAGGCCGGTGGCGAGGATCAGGGCCATCAGCGACAGGTTGTTCAGGGAAAACCCATACAGGTACATGATGGCAAAGGTGCCCACCAGCGACACCGGCACCGCCAGGGTCGGGATCAACGAGGCGCGGAAGTTACCGAGGAACAGGTACACCACCAGGATCACCAGGGCCACGGCAATCAGCAGGGTCATTTCCGCTTCATGCAGGGTGGCGGTGATCACCGGCGAACGGTCCATGGCCAGGTTGAGCTTGACGCTGGACGGCAGCACCGCCTGCAACGCCGGCAACTGGGCCTTGATCTGCTTGACGGTCTCGATGATGTTGGCGCCGGACTGGCGGTTGATCACCAGCAACACCGCCGCATCATTGTTGAAGAAACCACTGTTGTAGCGGTCTTCGACGCCATCGCTGATCTTCGCCACGTCACTCAGGCGCAAGGCGGCGCCGTCCTGGTAGCGGATCAGCAGCGGCTCATAGTCCTTGGCTTTTTCCAGCTGGTCGTTGGCCTGGATCTGCCAGTTGCGCTCGCCATCTTCCACCGAGCCCTTGGGCCGGCGCACGTTGGCATTGGCAATGGTGTCGCGCACTTCATCCAGGGACACGCCGTACTGGTCCAGGGCCTTGGGTTCCAGCTCGATGCGCACCGCTGGCAGGGAGCTGCCGCCGATCTGCACTTCGCCCACCCCCTGCACCTGGGACAGGCTTTGCGAGAGGATGGTCGAGGCCAGGTCGTACAGCTGCCCCTTGGGCAATACGTCCGAGGTCAGCGACAACACCATGATCGGCGCCTGGGACGGGTTGATCTTGCGGTAGGTGGGCATGCTGCGCATGCCGCTGGGCAACAGGTTGCGCGAGGCATTGATCGCCGCTTGCACTTCCCGCGCCGCGCCGTTGATATCGCGGTCGGAGTCAAAGGCCAGGATCACCCGGGTCGAGCCCTGGCTGGACGAGCTGCTCAGGGTGGTGACCCCGGCAATCGCGCCAAAGGAACGCTCCAGGGGCGTGGCCACGGTAGACGCCATCACTTCCGGGCTCGCACCAGGCAGGCTGGCAGACACCACGATCACCGGGAAGTCGATCTGCGGCAACGGCGACACCGGCAACAGGTTGAAACTGACACCGCCCAGCAACATGATCGCCAGGCTCAGCAGCATGGTGGCTACCGGCCGGCGAATAAAAGGTCCGGACAGGTTCATGGCTCAACCGGCTCCAGCGCTTCGGGGCTCTTGCGCCAGCGACGGCCAAGGCGGTCGAAGTACAGGTAGATCACCGGCGTGGTAAACAGCGTAAGGATCTGGCTCAACAGCAAGCCACCCACCATCACCAGGCCCAGGGGCTGGCGCAACTCGGCGCCGGAGCCCGTGGCCAGCATCAACGGCACGGCCCCGAACAGCGCTGCCAGGGTGGTCATCAGGATCGGCCGGAAGCGCAGCAGCGCCGCCTGGTAGATCGCGGTCTGCGGGTCCAGGCCCTGGTTGCGTTCGGCGTCGAGGGCGAAGTCGATCATCATGATCGCGTTCTTCTTCACGATGCCGATCAGCAGGATGATGCCGATGATCGCGATCATCCCCAGGTCATTGCCCGTGAACAGCAACGCCAGCAACGCCCCCACCGCGGCCGACGGCAAGGTCGAGAGGATGGTGATCGGGTGGATATAGCTCTCGTACAGCACGCCGAGCACGATGTACATGGTCACCACCGCCGCCAGGATCAGCAGCAAGGTGCTCGACAGCGACGCCTCGAACGCCTGGGCGGCGCCCTGGAACTGAGTCTGCACGCCGATCGGCATGCCGATCTCCTTCTGCACCTGGTTGATCAGCTCCACACCCTTGCCCAGGGCCACACCGGGCGCCAGGTTGAACGACATCATCACCGCCGGGAACTGGCCGATATGGGTAATCGCCAACTGCGCCTGGCGCTGTTCGAGGCGGGCCAGGCTCGACAGGCGCACCTGGCCGCCGTCGGTGGTCTTTACGTGGATCTGGTTCAGCGCGTCCGGCCCCAGGCTTTCGCCGGACTGGGCCTGCAGCACCACGCGGTACTGGCTGGCCTGGGTGTAGATCGTGGAAATCTGCCGCTGGCCGAAGGCGTCGTACAGGGCGTCGGTGATATTGGCCACCGACACGCCCAGGCGCGAGGCGGCATCGCGGTCGATCACCATGTACACCTGCAAGCCTTTGTCCTGCAGGTCGCTGGCCACGTCGGTGAGTTCCGGGTGCTGGCTCAGGGCCTGTACCAGTTTGCCGCTCCACAGGGCCAGCAGGTCGGCATCCGGGGAGGACATGCTGAACTGGTACTGGGTGCGGCTGACGCGGTCTTCGATGGTCAGGTCCTGCACCGGCTGCATGAACAGGCGGATGCCTACCAGTTTGTCCAGCGTCGGTTGCAGGCGCGCGATCACCTCGACAGCGCTCAAGTCCCGCTCTTTATGGGGCTTGAGGTTGATCAGCAGGCGGCCGCTGTTGAGGGTGGCGTTGTCGCCATCCACACCGATGTAGGACGACAGGCTTTCCACCGCAGGATCTTCGAGGATGATCTTCGCCAGTTCTTGCTGGCGCTGGCTCATGGCCGCAAAGGAAATCGACTGCGGCGCCTCGGAAATGCCCTGGATCACCCCGGTGTCTTGCACCGGGAAGAAGCCCTTGGGCACCACCAGGTACAGCACCACGGTCAGGCCCAGGGTAGCGATGGCCACCAGCAGGGTCAGCGGCTGGTGCTTGAGCACCCATTGCAGCTTGCGCCCGTAGGCGGCCACCAGCCAGTCGATCCACGCGCCGCTGGCCTTGTAGAAGCGGCCCTGTTCTTCCTCCTTGGGTTCGCGCTTGAGCAGGCGCGCGCACATCATCGGCGTCAGGGTCAGGGACACCACCAGGGAAATCAGGATCGCCACCGCCAGGGTGATGGCAAACTCGCGGAACAGCCGCCCGACCACATCGGCCATGAACAGCAGCGGGATCAAGACCGCGATCAGCGACAGGGTCAGGGACACCAGGGTAAAGCCGATCTGCTTGGCGCCCTTGAGCGCGGCGGCCAGCGGCGTCTCGCCTTCCTCGATATAGCGGGAAATGTTCTCCAGCATCACGATGGCATCGTCCACCACAAACCCGGTGGCGATGGTCAGGGCCATCAGGGTCAGGTTGTTGATGGAGAACCCGGCCAGGTACATCACGCCAAAGGTGCCGATCAGGGACAACGGCACGGCAATCGACGGGATGAGGGTGGCACTGAAACGGCGCAGGAACAGGAACGTGACCATCACCACCAGGGCAATGGCGATCAGCAATTCATGCTGCACATCGGTGACCGAGGCGCGGATGGTCTGGGTGCGGTCGGTGAGTACCGTCACATCGAGGCCGGCCGGCAGGTTATCGGTGATGCTCGGCAGCAGTGCCTTGATGCGGTCCACCACCTCGATCACGTTGGCCCCCGGCTGGCGCTGGATATTGAGCAGCACGGCCTGGTTTTCATTGGCCCAGGCGGCAAGGCGTTCGTTTTCGGCACCATCGACAATCTGTGCGACATCTTTGAGGCGCAGCGGCGCGCCGTTGCTGTAGGCCAGGATCAGTTCGGCGTACTGCTCGGGCGAGACCAACTGGTCGTTGGCATCGAGCATCGACACCCGGGTCGGGCCGTCGAAGTTACCCTTGGGCTGGTTGACGTTGGAGGCGGCGATCAGGCTGCGCACGTCCGCCAGGTTCAAGCCATTGGCGGCCAGGGCCTCGGGGTTGACCTTGATCCGCACCGCCTGGCGCTGGCCGCCGGCGATGCTGACCATGCCCACGCCGCTGATCTGCGCGATCTTTTGCGCCATGCGCGTATCGACCAGGTCATTGAGCTTGGGCAGCAGCATGGTCTTGGAGGTGATGGCCAGGGTCAGCACCGGGGTATCGGCCGGGTTGACCTTGTTGTACACCGGTGGCGCCGGCAGGTCCGAGGGCAGCAGGTTGCTGGCCGCGTTGATCGCCGCCTGCACCTGTTGCTCGGCCACGTCCATATTGACGTCCAGGCTGAAGCGCAGGGTCAGCACCGAGGCGCCACCGGAACTGGTGGACGCCATCTGCGTGAGGCCGGGCATTTGCCCGAACTGGCGCTCCAGGGGTGCGGTGACCGCGCTGGTCATGACATCCGGGCTGGCGCCGGGGTACAGGGTCATGACGCGGATGGTCGGGTAATCCACCTGGGGCAAGGCCGACACCGGCATCAGGCGATAGGCAATCAGGCCGGCCAGGACAATGGCCAGCATGCTCAGGGTGGTGGCGACGGGCCTGAGGATAAACAGGCGTGACAGGTTCATGCGCCGGCCTTTGGCGCCTTGCCGGCATCCGCCGCCGGGCTGCTGTCGCCTGGTGCCGCAGGCTTGCCCTGCAAGTGTTCGGTCGGGGTGGTGGGGACCTGGTTGCCGTCGTTGACCACTTCCACATCGGTGCCGTCCTTCAGACGGTCGGTGCCTTCCAGTACCACGCGATCGCCTGCCGCCAGGCCTTCCTTGACCACGGTGTTCTGGCCATCGGTATCACCGATGACCAGGGTGCGGATCTTGACCTTCTTGTCACCGTCCAGGGCGTAGACAAAGGTGCCATTGGTGCCGAACTGGATCGCCGCCGAAGGCACCAGCACCACGTTTTTCAGGGTGTCGGCCAACAGGCGCACGTTGACGAACTGGTTGGGGAATAGCACCTGGTCCTGGTTATCGAAGCGTGCCTTGAATTTCAGGGTGCCGGTGGTGACGTCGATCTGGTTGTCCAGGCTCTGCAACACCCCGGTGGCTTGCAATTGCACATCGCCACGGTCCCAGGCCTGTACCGGCAGCTTGTTGCCGCTGCGGTAGCGGGCCAATACGGTTTGCAGGCTGTTCTCCGGCAAGGTAAAGGCCACGCTGATCGGCTGGGTCTGGGTGATGATCGCCAGGGCGGTGGTGTCATTGGCCGCCACCAGGTTGCCGACGTCCAGCTGGCGCAGGCCGACACGCCCGGAAATCGGTGCGCGGATCTTGGTGAATTCCAAGTTGAGCTTGGCGTCATCCACCGCGCCCTGGTTGGTCTTGACCGTGCCCTGGTATTGCAGGACCAGCGCAGCGGCGGTGTCCAAAGTCTGCTTGGCAATACTGTCCTGTTCATACAGGCCGCGATAACGCTCGAGGTCGACCTGGGCGTTCTTCAATTGGGCCTGGTTTTGCAGCAGCGTGCCCTGGGCCTGGAGCAAGGCGTTCTGGTAGCTGCGCGGGTCGATTTGCGCCAACAGGTCGCCAGCCTTGACCATCTGCCCTTCTTCAAAGGCGATCTTGACCAGCTCTCCCCCGACCCGGCTGCGCACGTTGATGGTGTTCAAGGCCGTCACGGTCCCCAGCGCCTTGTAGTACAGCGGGAAGTCCCCCGTGACCGCCGGCGCGACACGCACCGGCACTGCCGCACCGGAGCCGCCGAAGCCGGGACGCATCATCCCGGTCTTGCTGGTCCTGGCGGCCGGCGCGTCCTTTTGGGCGGTGCCGGTCGGCCAGAATTTCCAGCACAGGAAGGCAACAACCAACAGCACGAGCAAGCCAAACAGCCAGCGGCGGGAACTACGGGGGGACGATTGCATGGATTGATCAACCATTGGAGGCGAGGGCTTCTACTGTGGGAGGCTGAAAGATAAGCACTGGGGCGCGTTTAGAAAAGCGCCTTTACCGGCTATTTACCTTCGGGCTTACAAACATTTACTTTTCGCGGTGAAACATCAGCTATTTGACCTAAACCGCTGAAGCACAAATAAAAACGGCCTGGACAAGGCCAGGCCGCAAGCATGCATCATACGTGTTACTGCAAAGCGACAGTAACGCGCAGCCGCAATTACTTCAGTACAGCCAGGGCCGCGTCGTAGTTTGGCTCTTCGGCGATTTCGCCCACCAACTCGCTGTGCAGCACCTTGTCGTTTTCGTCCAGGACCACCACGGCGCGGGCGGTCAGGCCCTTGAGGACGCCATCGACAATGGAGACACCGTAGTCAACGGCAAAGTCGGCGCTGCGGAAGTCCGACAGGTTCTTCACGTTTTCCAGGCCTTCGGCACCGCAGAAGCGGGCCTGGGCGAATGGCAGGTCGGTGGAGATGCACAGTACAACGGTGTTATCCAGCGCGTTGGCCTGGGCATTGAACTTGCGCACCGATGTGGCGCAGGTCGGGGTGTCAACGCTTGGGAAGATGTTCAGTACTTTGCGCTTGCCGGTGAAAGTCGCCAGGGTGACGTCCGACAGATCGCCTGCCGTCAGGGAAAAGTCGAGGGCCTGGGTGCCAACTTGCGGCAACTGGCCTTCAACCTGGACCGGGTTGCCTTTGAGGGTGACTTGAGCCATGAACGGAATCCTTATGCTGAGTTGGATGAAACGAATTCGAGAGGCCGAAGTTAACCACAAAGTGCGATTGACACCTATGCCCTAACACAAAATGTCATGACTGCGCCCGTGCCGGGCCGCTGTGGTTTAATTGCGCCGCTTTTGCCCTGCCCTTGAAGGAATCCATCGTTGAACACTCCGTCTGCCACCCACGTCCTGGTCATCGGTTATGTCTGGCCGGAGCCCCGCTCCTCGGCCGCCGGCGGGCATATGATGCAGATCCTGGAAAGTTTTCTGGCCCAAGGCTGGAAGATCACCTTCAGCAGCCCGGCCGCTATCGGCGAGCACAAGGCCGACCTCGCGGCACTGGGCATCGACGAATGCGCCATCGAGCTCAATAGCAGCAGTTTCGACGACTTTCTCCGCGAACTGGCCCCGGACATTGTGCTGTTCGACCGTTTCATGATGGAGGAACAATTCGGCTGGCGTGTGGAAAAGCATTGCCCCCAGGCCCTGCGCGTGCTGGAAACCTCGGACTTGCAGAGCCTGCGCGATGCCCGCCAGCAGCGCCTCAAGGATTACCTCAAGCATCAGCCGGATGCTGACGACTTCAGCCCGTTATTCGCCCCCGCCCTGGACGAAGCGTTCCAGATGATGGCCGACACCGACCTGGCCAAGCGCGAGATCGCGGCGATCTACCGCTGTGATATCAGCCTGATGATTTCCGATGTGGAGATCCAGTTGCTCACCGAACACTTCAAGGTGCCCGCCGCCCTGCTCCACTGGTGCCCCTTGATGGTCGATGCGCCCAGCGAGACCTTTACCCCTTATGAGGATCGCGCGCATTTCTTGAGCATCGGCAACTTCCGCCATGCCCCCAACTGGGACGCCGTGTTGTGGATGAAAAACAGCCTCTGGCCGTTGATTCGCCAACAACTACCCGGCGCCCAGCTGCATATCTATGGCGCCTACACGCCGCCCAAGGCCACGGCCTTGCACAACCCGGCCCAGGGCTTTCATGTGATGAACTGGGCCGAGGACGCCCTGCAAGTGATGTCGGCCGCGCGTATCTGCCTGGCGCCGCTGCGCTTTGGCGCCGGGATCAAGGGCAAGCTGGCCGATGGCATGCTCTGTGGCACACCGAGCATCACCACGCCCATCGGCGCCGAAGGCATGGGCGACGGGCAGCCCTGGCCTGGTGCGGTCGCCCACAGCGCGACGACCCTGGCAGCCGCTGCCGTGGCCCTGTACGAAGACCGGCACGCCTGGACCCAGGCCCAGGAACAGGGGCGTGCGCTACTGGCCCGGCGCTATGCCTCACAGATCCACGGCCCGGCGCTGGTCGAGCGCCTGCAGCACTGCCGCGATACACTGGCGCAACATCGACGCAACAACTTTACCGGCAGCATGCTGCGCCACCATCTGCACAAAAGTACCCAGTACATGGCGCAGTGGATCGAGGCAAAAAACCGCGCGCTGTAGGCAGCGGCGCTGGCGAGGTGGCGTGCAACGGGGCATTATCGGTTGCGCACCCCCACTAAAAGCGACGGCAGCATGACCCGGGCAGCGCGAATCACCGACCCTTCCTACGAGCTGATGGACGACCACAACGGCCTGTCCATCATCTATCGCCAGCATGGTTTCCCCTGCCCGCTGGTGCGCTGGCACTTTCACAAGGAATACGAGCTGCACTTGATTATCGCCAGCGCCGGCAAGGTGTTTATCGGCGACTATATCGGCAATTTTCACCCGGAAAGCCTGTTCCTCACCGGCCCCAACCTGCCCCACAACTGGATCAGCCAGGTGGCGGAAGACGAAGTGGTGCCCAAGCGCGACATGCTGGTGAATTTCACCGATGAATTGCTGGAGGGCGCCAGCCAGATCTTCACTGAGCTCAAGAGCCTGGCGCCGCTGCTGGAACGGGCGCAGTACGGCATCGAATTCCGCTGCAAAAAGACCATCGCCCAGGCCATGACCCTGATGCAACACATCGAGGACGCCCGGGGCATGGCGAGACTGGGGCACTTCTTTATCTTGCTGGAGGCCCTCAGTGCGTGTGAGGACTACCAGTTGCTGTCAGGAGGGACCACGGCGCAGTTGGCCGATGAGCACAGCATCGACCGGACCAACCGTGCGGTGGACTATATCTTTGCCCATTACGCCCGGGAGCTGCCGCTGGAAGAGGTCGCGCAGTACCTGGGGATGAAACCCACCTACTTCTCCCGGGTGTTCAAGCAGGCCACCGGGCGCACTTTCATCGAGTTCGTCAACCGCCTGCGCATCAGCAAATCCTGCGAGTTGCTGGCCGATGGCGACAAGGCCGTGACCGAGGTGTGCTTTGAGTCCGGGTTCAACAATATTTCCAACTTCAATCGGCGCTTCCAGCAGCTCAAAGGCATGACGCCCTCGCACTACCGGCGCCTGGCGGTCCAGCGCCTGACGGAGCAAAACCTGGCCTGAGCCGCCGTGGATGGGTAACCATTCGTCGCCACTGTCAATCTTGACAGTTATATGCGCCCCCGCCTTGGGTGTGTGATGTCCTTGTTCAGTTGCCCGCCCAAGGAGCATCCACGATGAAGAAGCCTGCGCCATCCACCCCGCCCTCGTTACCTTGCCTGCCTCATCACCCGGCCCCCGGACAACCGACTGATGCAGACGAACTGCTCCCCCCCTTCGTCAGCGACGAGGTGATCCCGCTGCCGGGAGCCGCGCGTGGGCTGGGCATTCGCCATACGATGCCCTGGATGACGGTAAATTTTCCACGCTGGACCAGGCTCAGCCCAGGCGATACCTATAAGTTCTATATGGGCAGTGATCGCTTTGCCATTGCTTCGGATGAGATCAGGGCAGAGGATCTGGACAAGGCTGTTTTGCGGTTGGTCATCCTGCCTGAGCTTATTCCGGAGACGTTTACCTACCCTACTTTTTGCGAAGTTATCCGCAGAGGCAGCACCACCCCCAGTACTTCACCCCGTGAAACCTGGTATGTCAAACGCACTCGCCCGGGTGGGGTCAGTAAAGACCCGGCATTGCCCTATCACACCGAACTGGTGATACACCTGCCGCCGGACCTGGTGGGCAACGTGCTGGACCCCGAACGCGCCAAGGAGGGAGTAGAGCTGACGATCGACCGCTACCCTAATATCACGGAAGGCGACACCGCCGAGGTGTATTGGAACGGCCATCTGACGATCCTTCGGATTGATGGCGAGCATGTCGCCGGCATCAAACCCATTACGGTATTGATCCCTGAGTCGACCATCATTGATGGTGGCAGCGGCGACGTCATTATTCGCTTCCGGCTGTATGACAAGGTGTTCAACTTTTCCGGAGAGGTCCAACAGTGGTCGGATCACGTCACGGTGGACAGCGATCTGGACCCCCTCCTGCTCCCTACTCCACACTTTGTGGTGGATGGGGAGTCCGTCATGAAGCTGAACCTCGACACCCATGGCGATGCCTTCTTCGAGGTCGAAGTGGTTATTCCCAGAAGGCTGCCAAGTGGAACATTGACCCCTGCTGGTGCCTTGATCATCATGACCTTGAAAGGCGCCGATGCCGAGGGCTTGCCCTTTGAAACCACATTGCCAGCGTTTCCGGCACGTATTGGGCTGTCGGCCACGGCCCCAGTGGACCGCAAACACCTGGTGGCGGTGCTCAACGGCCATATGCAGTTTGAATACACGCTGACCACGGCCACCCACGTGCCCCTGGGCAAATCCCGGCGCCGGAATATCACGGTCTTCGGCACCAAAAGCACGATGCCGGCGATGATCATCGAGCAGAACGAAGGTGGCAACATTGACCCTGCGCATCCCTTTATCAAAGTCTTCTTTCCGCGCTACACCCCTTATGATCGCCACTACAATGTGACGTTGCGGATGGAGGCGGTACGGCCAGGGGGCGGCCTGGTGTTTTATGAAGAGAGCGCATTGGCAGGCCAGGAGCCACCGCCGGAGCGTTACCGTATTGTCGACCAGGAAGACTTCGCGCGTTTTGTCGGGATTGGCACCGTCCAGGTGTTTTACCTGGTAGATGATGGCAAGGTGCGGATCATGAGCCCCGGCATCCAGACCATTCGCAAGTCCGATGTGCTGGAAGTGACCTTTGGCCAGCGCGATGCCGAACTGCCAGAGCCGCAGCTGCAATATGTGGACGAGTTCAATAATCTGGACCCCGCACGCATAAAGGGCGGCCAGCTCCAGGTGACCCTGCCGTATACGCGGACGGTGCCAGACGATGTTTTCAGGTGGACCTTGCTGGGGGCTAACAGCAACGGATCCGCCAGTGACGAGATCCCCCTCAACACCGGAACGGCAGGCAGGCCCGTGCAGTTCTACCTGGAGGAGGCGCTGATTGTTGCCAGCAAGAATGGCGAAATTCGCCTCAGTTATTCGCTGGTGCCTGCAAGTGGTGGTGGCACACGCTATTCGCAAGTCTTGATCGTCACTGTGGGGGAGGCCCTGGACCTGTTGCGGCCAGAGGTATTGCAAGCCCAGCGTTACCCCGACCAACTGGTCCCCGAAGCCGCGCTGTCCGGGGCGACCATCGCCGTCTCCTATCTACAGATGCTGCCCAGTCATCGCATCCAGGCCTGCTGGACCGGTATTCCCGGGATAGGTACCCATTGCGAAACGAAGGATGGCAATACGTCCAAAACCTTGCACTTCGAGGTGCCCGCAGAGGTCATTGGCGCCAGCCTCAATGGATATGGACGCTATATCGAGGTGCAGTACTTCGTGCTCTTGGGTGTCCATCAAACACCTTCGCCCGTGCTGAGCCTGAACCTGCTGCCTCCCGTCCTCCCGCAGCCCTACATCGAAGGCCATACCAGCAGCGTGCTGAACATCAGCACCTTGCTCGGTAGCGAGCGCGCCATGGTCGATCGCTGGAGCTTTATCAACCGCAATCAACGGATGTGGTTTGAATTGCGGGGCACCTATGCCAATGGCACAGATTTCTACGCAACCTTCTACAACGGCGACCCGGTGACCTTTAACGGCGAGCAGAACGGTATCCGCCCAACGGCGCCAGTGAGCGAGATGCGTCAACTCAAGGATGGCTCGCAATTGCTGATGCGCTTCGGGGTGACCTTTGACCAAACGGCCATTGAGTCCAATGCCCTGTGGTTCCCGGAACGCCGGTACACCATTCAGGCCATCCCGGCCCAGTTCCCGGTGCCGACGTTGCGACAGGCCACGGGCTCTGGCTCTTCAGTGACCTTAGCCCCGCTGGATGCGCGATTCGGTGCAACGGTAGACGTGTCCTACAGCCCGATGTATGTCACCGACTTCATTACCCTGGAGGTGATGGGGGCCCCGGGAGCGGGTTCGGGGCAACAGGGGCCAATCAACGGAGAAGCCGACGGCACGGTCACCTTCAACCTGCCGGAGGCGCTTATTGCCGCAAACATAGGCAATAAAGACACCCTCTTCACCGTGAAATATACCGTCCTGCGCAATGGCACCTTCCAGCCGTCAGCAGTGTTGACCGTAACGCTCAAGGCAATCCCCCAGGCAGAGCTGAAAAGAACCCTGCTGCGTATTGATGAAGCGATCAGCGGTGTACTCGATGTGGGGGAATTGGTCGGTAATGCAACGGCAACGGTGGGAACCTGGCCATTCATTGCCAGGGACCAGCCTGTGTGGCTGCGCTTGTTCGGTAACAAACCCAACGGTACGGCCCATAACCTGCCCCTGCTCAACGGTGCCGACGGCGATCGGGTGACCGATGCCTGGTTGAACCTTGGGTATCAGCAGAAAGCGATACTGAATACGTACCTGATTGATCTGGGCAATGCGACCCAACTGACCATGCAACTCAAGGCGGCGTTAACGACCAGTACCGATGAATCGAAGGCCATTGAGTTCCCGCCGGTGGTGTACAACATACGCAGCCGGATGATTAACGACGAGACGACGTTCGACGAGTACTACTTCAATCACTGGCTCAGCCAATGGCCCAATGTGGGCATCCGCCGCGAGACAAATGCCAACTATTACCTGCAATCCGTTCCCTATACGGGCAGTGGTGTCAGGATCTACAAGGTCTATTTCCCTTATGCAGCGGGATACTATCGAATTAGATTTAGGTACAAGATCAGCAAGTTTGCCAATATTGGTGGGCCGACCAGTATCTTGGTGCATACCAGAAACTGGCAAAACAATGTTGTCATCCCCAGCATCAATACATGGCTCAATGCCGATGTGCAGACGGGCTTTGTGCCGGGTCAATCCTTTGAACTTTCAATCTCTGTAGTCAACCCGGCAGACGGTGGCATCTACGATTTTGATGACATCAAAGTACAACAGCGTCCTTATCCATCGGGGACCGATCTGGAGGAGTAATTTCTGCGGTGTTAAAAGACCGAGGCCCCAGCGAAAATGCTGGGGCCTCGGTGTAACTACAGGGTATCACTGGCACTTTCCAATGCTCTCATCAAACTCCTGCCCACTAGGGCAGCGGTAGTCATATCTAGTGAACTTATCAGCTCCAGGTCTTTTGTAACACCTGTAATACCCGCCCACGATGACCGTACTTTTAAAATAACCATTCACTGTGCAAGGTGGCTCTTCAGCGTTGGGTGATTGTGTTGTGCAGGCACTGATAAACAGCGCCACGCCCAGGCCTAGAACCGCTTTGTACAACGGGTTAATCGTGGGTCTTACCTTGGAAAGATCCATAGCCATCTCCTGATTGGATTGTGCTCCATCATTAACCGGCTATTTGTTTATATCGTCTACTGTCAAAAGTAACAGGTGGCATCAACGCCAATCCCTTGTGCATAGACTTCCCTGAGGCAGCTTCCAGCAGGGCTCAGTGCAAAAAAGTATCAGTCCAAGTGCTCCCAAGGATTTGTCATCACGCCTGCGCAGCGCTGTAATCAACGCACACTCTTCCTGCCACCTTGGGAAGACACAACAACAATAACTGTCCTTCTGCAGCCCCCGGGCGCAGAAACGGAGTGCGCGATGAATTCCACTGCAAAAGCCCTGCTTGCCTGTACCTGCATGACCCTCAGCGCCGCCAGCCTGGGTGCGCAAACCCTGACCATTGCCACCGTCAACAACAGCGACATGATCCGCATGCAAAAGCTCTCGAAAACCTTCGAGGCCGAGCACCCGGACATCCAGTTGAACTGGGTGGTACTCGAAGAGAATGTGCTGCGCCAACGCCTGACCACTGACATTGCAACCCAGGGCGGGCAGTTCGATGTGCTGACTATCGGCATGTACGAAGCCGCACTCTGGGGTGCCAAGGGCTGGCTGGAACCGATGAAGGACCTGCCGGCGTCCTACGACCTGGACGATGTGTTCCCTTCGGTACGTGATGGCCTTTCGGTCAAGGGCTCGCTGTACGCCCTGCCGTTCTACGCCGAAAGCTCTATCACCTACTACCGCACCGACCTGTTCAAGGCGGCCGGGCTGAGCATGCCCGAGCATCCGACCTGGGTGCAGATTGGCGAGTTTGCGCAAAAGCTCACCGACAAGAACAAGGAGCAATACGGCCTGTGCCTGCGCGGCAAGGCCGGTTGGGGCGAGAACATGGCGCTGATCACCACCCTGGCCAATGGCTATGGCGCGCGCTGGTTCAATGAGCAGTGGCAACCCGAATTCAACGGCCCCGAGTGGAAGGACGCGCTGAACTTCTACGTCGATAATATGAAGAAGTCCGGCCCGCCCGGCGCGTCCAGCAACGGCTTCAACGAGAACCTGGCGCTGTTCAACAGCGGCAAGTGCGCGATCTGGGTGGATGCCAGCGTCGCCGGTTCGTTCGTTACCGACAAGACCCAGAGCAAGGTCGCCGATCACGTCGGCTTTACCTTTGCCCCGCAACAGGTCACCGACAAGGGCAGCTCGTGGCTGTACTCCTGGTCCCTGGCGATCCCGACCAGTTCCAAAGCCAAGGACGCAGCCAAGGTCTTCAGTGCCTGGGCAACCTCCAAGGAGTACGGCGCGCTGGTGGCCAAGACCGATGGCATTGCCAATGTCCCGCCAGGCACCCGCGCCTCGACTTACAGCGAGGAGTACATGCAGGCTGCGCCATTTGCCAAGGTGACGCTGGAGTCGCTGAAAGTCGCGGACCCGACCAAACCGACCCTCAAGCCGGTGCCCTATATCGGTATCCAGTTGGTGACCATCCCTGAGTTCCAGGCCATTGGCACCCAGGTGGGCAAGTTCTTCTCCGGCGCCCTGACCGGCCAGCAGACAGTGGACCAGGCCCTGGCTGCCGCGCAAACCACCACCGAGCGGGAAATGAAGCGGGCCGGCTACCCCAAATAGCCCAGGCTCACCACAGTCGATGTGGGAGCTGGCTTGCCTGCGATGGCGGCCTGTCAGTGGATAAATCAGTTAACTGATCGACCGCTATCGCAGGCAAGCCAGCGCCTACATTGACCGCATTCCAAGGCTAATTCTGTATGCCTCCAATGGGTTTTGATTGTCATGAATACGTCTAAAAGCCGCCTGCGCAACCCCGGCTGGTTCCTCGTCAGCCCCTCGGTGGCCCTGTTGCTGCTGTGGATGATCGTGCCCCTGGGCATGACCCTGTACTTTTCGCTGATCCGCTACAACCTGCTCTACCCCGGCGAAAACCAGTTCGTGGGCCTGGAGAACTTCACCTACTTCATCACCGATTCAGGCTTTTTGCCCGGTGCCAGCAACACCCTGTTGCTGGTGGGCAGCGTGCTGCTGATCAGCATGGTGCTGGGGGTGTTGATCAGTGCCTTGCTGGAGGCCAGCGAGTTTTTCGGCCGCGGGCTGGTGCGGGTATTGCTGATCTCGCCGTTCTTTATCATGCCCACGGTCGGTGCGCTGATCTGGAAGAACCTGATTTTCCACCCGGTGTCCGGCGTACTGGCGGCGGTATGGAAGCTGTTTGGCGCGCAGCCGGTGGATTGGCTGGCGCACTACCCGCTGCTGTCGATCATCATCATTGTGTCCTGGCAATGGCTGCCCTTCGCGATCCTGATCCTGATGACCGCCATGCAGTCCCTAGACCAGGAACAGAAAGAAGCCGCGCGCCTGGACGGTGCCGGGCCGCTTGCGATCTTCTGGCACCTGACCCTGCCGCACCTGGCCCGGCCCATTGCCGTGGTGGTGATGATCGAGACGATTTTCCTGCTCTCGGTATTCGCCGAGATCTTCACCACCACCAACGGCGGCCCCGGCTACGCCTCGACCAACCTCGCCTACCTGATCTACAACCAGGCGCTGGTGCAGTTCGACGTGGGCATGGCCTCGGCCGGCGGCTTGATTGCCGTGGTCATTGCCAATATCGCGGCGATCATCCTGGTGCGGATGCTCGGCAAAAACCTGACTGACAAACCTTGAGGGCCGCGCCATGACGCTTCAACAATCCCGCCGCCTGCAAAGCCTGCTGCTCGGCACCCTGGCCTGGGCCATCGCCATCGTGATTTTCTTCCCGATCTTCTGGATGGTGCTCACCAGTTTCAAGACCGAAATCGACGCGTTTGCCACGCCGCCGCAGTTCATCTTCACGCCCACCCTGGAGAACTACCTGCACATCAATGAGCGCAGCAATTACGCCAGCTTTGCCTGGAACTCGGTGGTGATTTCCTTCAGCGCCACCGCCCTGTGCCTGCTGATTGCGGTGCCGGCGGCCTACTCCATGGCGTTCTACGAAACCCAGCGCACCAAGGGCACGTTGCTGTGGATGCTGTCGACCAAGATGCTGCCCCCGGTGGGCGTGCTGATGCCCATTTACCTGCTGGCCAAGAGCATGGGCCTGCTGGATACGCGCATCGCGCTGATCATCATCTACACCCTGATCAACCTGCCGATTGTGGTGTGGATGGTGTACACCTACTTCAAGGACATCCCCAAGGACATCCTCGAAGCCGCACGCCTGGATGGCGCCACCTTGTTGCAGGAAATGCTGCGGGTGCTGCTGCCCATCGCCAAGGGCGGCCTGGCCTCCACGGTGTTGCTGTCGCTGATCCTGTGCTGGAACGAGGCGTTCTGGTCGCTGAACCTGACCTCGTCGAATGCCGCGCCGTTGACCGCGTTGATCGCCTCCTACTCCAGCCCCGAAGGTTTGTTCTGGGCCAAATTGTCCGCCGTCTCGACCCTGGCCTGCGCACCGATCCTGATCTTCGGCTGGATCAGCCAGAAGCAACTGGTGCGCGGCCTGTCCTTTGGCGCAGTGAAATAACGACCCCTTATAAAAAGGAGGCCCATCATGGCCAACCTGAAAATCAAGAATCTGCAAAAAGGCTTCGAGGGTTTCTCCATCATCAAGGGCATCGACCTGGAGGTGCACGACAAGGAGTTCGTGGTATTCGTCGGCCCCTCCGGCTGTGGCAAGTCCACCCTGCTGCGCCTGATTGCCGGCCTTGAGGAAGTCAGCGACGGCACCATCGAACTCGATGGCCGCGATATTACCGAAGTGACCCCGGCCAAGCGCGACCTGGCCATGGTGTTCCAGACCTACGCCCTGTACCCGCATATGAGCGTGCGCAAGAACATGTCGTTTGCCCTGGACTTGGCCGGCGTGGACAAAAAGATCGTCGACAGCAAAGTCAGCGAGGCGGCGCGCATCCTGGAGCTGGGCCCGTTGCTGGAGCGCAAGCCCAAGCAGTTGTCTGGCGGCCAGCGCCAGCGCGTGGCCATTGGCCGGGCGATTGTGCGTAACCCGAAAATCTTCCTGTTCGACGAGCCGCTGTCCAACCTCGACGCCGCCCTGCGCGTGCAAATGCGCCTGGAGCTGGCGCGCCTGCATAAAGAACTGCAGGCCACCATGATTTACGTGACCCATGACCAGGTCGAAGCCATGACCCTGGCCGACAAGGTGGTGGTGCTTAACAGCGGGCGCATCGAACAGGTCGGCTCGCCCCTGGAGCTGTACCACCAGCCGGCCAACCTGTTTGTCGCGGGCTTTTTGGGCACACCGAAAATGGGTTTTCTCAAGGGCCAGGTCACCCGGCTCGACGGCCAGGGCTGCGACGTGCAACTGGACGCCGGCACCCTGATCAGCCTGCCCTTGAGCAGCGCCAGCTTGCGCGTGGGCAGTGCGGTGACCCTGGGCATCCGCCCGGAGCACCTGGAACTGGCTGCGCCGGGCGATACCACCCTGACCGTCACCGCCGACGTGGGCGAGCGCCTGGGCAGTGACACCTTCTGCCATGTGCTCACCGCCAGTGGCGAGCCGCTGACCTTGCGAATCCGTGGCGATATGGCCAGCCAGTATGGCGAGACCCTGCAACTGCACCTGGACCCGGCGCACTGCCATCTATTTGACAGCGACGGTGTGGCGGTGGCTCGTCCACTGCGCGCTGCCGCCTGATTTCGAGAACTCTTGATGAAACTCAATAAGCAGAACCTCACGTTGCTGGCGCCCGAAGTGCGCCTGCCGGCCTACACCATTGCCGATACGCGCCAGGGCATCGCCCATATCGGCGTCGGTGGTTTCCACCGTGCGCACCAGGCGTATTACACCGACGCCTTGATGAACACTGGCGTCGGCCTGGACTGGAGCATCTGCGGCATTGGCCTGCGGGCCGAAGACCGCAAGGCGCGGGATGACCTGGCCGGCCAGGACTATCTGTTCACCTTGTATGAGCTGGGCGACACCGATGACACCGAAGTGCGGGTGATCGGCGCCATCAGCGACATGCTGCTGGCACAAGACGGCGCCCAGGCCCTGATCGACAAGCTGGCCAGCCCTGCCATCCGCATCGTCTCGCTGACCATCACCGAAGGCGGCTACTGCATCGACGACAGCAACGGCGAATTCATGGCCCACCTGCCGCAGATCCAGCATGACCTGGCCCACCCTGCGGCCCCCAGGACCGTGTTCGGCTTTATCTGCGCCGCCCTGGCCCAGCGCCGTGCGGCGGGCGTTGCGGCCTTTACCGTGATGTCCTGCGATAACCTGCCACACAATGGCGCCGTGACCCGCAAGGCGCTGCTGGCATTCGCGGCGTTGCGCGATGCCGACCTGCATGACTGGATCAAGGACAACGTGAGCTTCCCCAATGCGATGGTCGACCGCATCACACCGATGACCAGCACTACCCACCGCCTGCAACTGCATGATGAACACGGCATTGATGATGCCTGGCCAGTGGTGTGCGAGCCCTTTGTGCAATGGGTGCTGGAAGACAAATTCGTCAACGGCCGCCCGGCCTGGGAACAGGTGGGCGTGCAGTTCACCGATGACGTCACCCCCTATGAAGAAATGAAGATCGGCCTGCTCAACGGTAGCCACCTGGCCCTGACCTACCTGGGGTTTCTCAAGGGTTATCGGTTTGTCCACGAGACCATGAACGATCCGCTGTTTGTCGCGTATATGCGTGCCTATATGGACCTGGACGTGACCCCCCACCTGGCGCCGGTGCCGGGCATTGACCTGACGCAGTACAAGCAGACCCTGGTGGAGCGCTTCTCCAACCAGGCGATTGCCGATCAGTTGGAGCGCGTGTGTTCCGATGGTTCGTCGAAGTTTCCCAAGTTCACCGTACCGACCATCAACCGCTTGATTGCGGAGGGCCGTGACACCGAGCGCGCGGCCCTGGTGGTGGCGGCCTGGGCCTTGTACTTGCAGGGTGTGGATGAAAATGGCGTGCGCTACCGCATCCCCGACCCCCGCGCCGACTTCTGCCGGGCACTGGTGGCGGATGACGGGTTGATCAGCCAACGGTTGTTGACGGTGGAAGAGATTTTTGGCCCGGCGATTCCCAACTCACCGGAGTTTGTGGCCGCGTTCGAGCGGTGTTTTGCCAGTTTGCGCGATAACGGTGTAACAGAAACCCTAAAACAACTTACCTCCTGAAGAAACTCGATCAACCTGTGGGAGCTGGCTTGCCTGCGATGGCGGTGTATCAGTCACATCATGGTTGCCTGGACGGCCGCCATCGCAGGCAAGCCAGCTCCCACATTGATCGGGTTTTCACCCTACTGTCTGCTGAGTAACCACCATGACCCGGCAATCTTTGTTTCTTGGCATCGACTGCGGCACCCAAGGCACCAAAGCCATCGTCCTCGACGCCGCCAACGGCCAGGTGCTGGGCCTGGGCGCCGCCGCGCACAGCCTGATCAGCGGCGCCAATGGCCGGCGCGAGCAGGACACCACGCAATGGCTGGACGCCTTGACCGAAGCCACCCACCGCGCCTTGCAACAAGCCGGCGTGGACGGCCAGGATATCCTCGGCATTGGGGTTTCCGGCCAGCAGCATGGCCTGGTCCTGCTCGATGCCCAGGGCCAGGTGCTGCGCCCGGCCAAGCTGTGGTGCGACACCGAAACCAGCGCGGAAAATGCCCGGTTGCTGCAGCACCTGGGCGGTGAACGTGGCGCCCTGGAGCGCCTGGGCGTGGCCATTGCGCCGGGCTACACCGTGTCCAAGCTGCTGTGGACCCTGGAGCAACACCCGGATGTGTTTGCGCGCATCGCCCATGTCCTGTTGCCCCACGACTATCTCAATTACTGGCTCACCGGCCGCGCCTGCGCCGAATATGGCGACGCCTCGGGCAGCGGCTATTTCAATGTGCGCACCCGCCAATGGGACTTGCCATTGCTGCGGCATATCGACCCCAGCGGGCGCCTGGAAGCGGCGTTGCCAGCGCTGATCGAAGCCGATCAGGCGCTGGGCACTGTGCTGCCGGGGATCGCCGAACGCCTGGGGATCAACCCCGGGGCCATTGTGTCCAGTGGCGGTGGCGACAATATGATGGGGGCCATCGGCACCGGCAATATTGTGCCGGGGGTGATCACCATGAGCCTGGGCTCATCGGGCACCGTGTATGGGTTTGCCGACCAGCCGACGGTCAGCGCCCAGGCCGCGGTGGCGACATTCTGTTCCTCCAGCGGCGGTTGGCTGCCGTTGATCTGCACCATGAACCTGACCAATGCCACCGGGGTGATCCGCGAATTGTTCGAGCTGGACCTGGTGGCGTTCAACGCCCTGGTGGCCCAGGCACCGATTGGCGCCGAGGGCGTCAGCATGCTGCCGTTCCTCAACGGCGAACGCGTGCCCGCCCTGCCCCACGCCACCGGCAGCCTGCACGGCCTGACCATGACCAACCTGACCCGTGGCAACCTATGCCGCGCGGTGGTCGAAGGCACCACCTTTGGCTTGCGCCAGGGCCTGGACCTGCTGCGCCAGACCGGCCTGCAAAGCCACAGTATCCGCCTGATCGGCGGCGGCTCGAAAAGCCCGGTGTGGCGGCAGATGGTCGCCGATATCATGGACACCGAAGTGGTGTGTACCGAACAAAGTGAAGCGGCGGCCCTGGGCGCGGCGATCCAGGCTGCGTGGTGCCAGTCCGGCGAAAGCCTGCAAGCACTGTGCGCCCGCTGCGTCAGCGTCGACCCGGCCAGCCGTACCCAGCCCGTCGCCGCCAGTGTTGCGGCCTATCAACAGGCCTATGCACGCTATCAACAGTATGTGGCAACCCTTTAAGAGCGAATAATATGTATCTGGTGTGTGGCGAAGCGCTGTTTGATTTTTTCAGCCAGGAGGATGCCAGCGGGCAGGCCTCGAAAGTCAATTTCAAGGCGATTGCCGGCGGCTCGCCGTTCAACGTGGCCGTGGGATTGCGCCGCCTGGGGATTGAGGTGGGGCTGTTGGCCGGGTTGTCCAGCGACTACCTGGGCCAACGCCTGCGCCAGGTGCTCAGGGATGAAGGGGTGCGCGACGACTACCTGGTGGAGTTTGCCGCACCGACTACCCTGGCGATGGTCGCCCTGGGGGCCAATGGCTCGCCGCACTACAGTTTCCGGGGGGAAGGCTGTGCGGACCGGCAGTTGCAGCTCGGGCATCTGCCGGTCCTCGATGCGCAGGTGCGCGGCCTGCATTTCGGCTCGTTTTCCCTGGTGGTGCAGCCGGTGGCCGACAGCCTGTTGGCCTTGCTGCGCCGAGAAAGCGGCCAGCGCCTGATCAGCCTCGATCCGAATGTGCGCCTGAACCCCGAGCCGGATATCGAGGTCTGGCGCCAGCGCGTGGCCGAGCTGGTGCAGCATGCCGACCTGATCAAGGTCAGCGATGAAGACCTGCACCTGCTCTACCCTGGCCAGGCGCCGGAAAGCGTGCTGCACGGCTGGCTGCAGCATCGTTGCCAGCTGATTTTCCTGACCCGTGGCGGTCAAGGGGCGACGGTGTTCAGCCGCCAGCATGGCAGTTGGTCGGCCCCGGCGGTGCCAGTGGTGATGGCCGATACGGTCGGCGCCGGCGATACCTTCCAGGCGGCCTTGATTGCCTGGCTGACCGAGCAACAGCTGGATTCGGTAGACGGCGTGCAGGGCCTGGCCCGGGAGCAGATCGACGCGATGCTTAGGTTTGCCATTCGCGCCGCCGCGCTGACCTGTGGCAAGACCGGGCCCGACCTGCCTTATCGCCAGCAATTGCACGGCTAACCATACTCAGGGCTTTTCCCGTATCGCCCGGGCCACCAACGCGCCGACCACGCCGCCGGCCAGGGGCGCCAACCAGAACAGCCAGAGCTGCATCAGGTAATCAGTACCGGCAAACAGCGCCGGCCCGGTACTGCGGGCCGGGTTGACCGAGGTATTGGTGACCGGGATCGACACCAGGTGGATCAGGGTCAGGGTCAGGCCGATGGCAATCGGCGCAAAGCCTGATGCGTTACCCGGCGCCGTTACCCGCATGACAATAAACACTAGGAAGAACGTGCCCACCGTTTCCACGACCACGGCGGCCAGCAGGCTGTACTGCCCCGGACTCAACGCGCCATAGCCATTGGCGGCGAACTCGCCGATCTCAAACCCTGGCCGGCCACTGGCGACCAGTGCGAGGATCGCCGCCGCAACCGTCGCGCCGGCGACCTGGGCGATGATATAGGGCAGCACCTCCAGCCCTGCAAACCGCCCTCCGACCCACAACCCCACCGTCACTGCCGGGTTAAAATGCGCGCCACTGATACTGCCCACCGCATAGGACATGGTCAGCACACTCAGGCCAAACGCCAGGGCCACCCCCGCAAAACCAATCCCCAACCCTGGAAACGCGGCCGACAGGATCGCACTGCCGCAACCGCCGAAGGTCAACCAGAAGGTACCGAGAAACTCTGCTGCGATTTTTTGTTGCACTGAAACCCTCACTTCCTTCAAGGGGCAAGCGCTGACGTTAGCAACAGCAGGGCCAAATCCGTATCAGAGTTTTCTGGTTAATGCGCAGCATCAATGGCTGGCATTCGGGCTTGTGGCGGTTATATAAGTCCTGGACAGAGAGTGCCAATGTGGCTACGCCTATTTTGAAGTTGGTACAACTGTCAATTTTGACAGTTGTACGAAGGTCCAGCGCAGCCTTTAATGTTTTCAGCATAGAGGCAGCTGTTTGGCGCAAACAAAGGACAAGTAATACTGCAGAAATAGAGTTGAGCTGGGAGCGGGACTCTCGAACCGCTCACGCTTATCAAGCCTGCCGTCAATTACTTATCAGTGATTTCCAGGAAGGAATAACATGAACTCTTTTATAAAAAACAACGCAATAATCGCCACGCTACTGATGGGGCTCGGCGGTGCACATACTACAATGGCCGCTTATGTCGCGATCACCCCACCTGGCGGAAAACAGTGCAGTGTTTCAGGCATCAATAATGGCGGTGTTGTGGTTGGAAACTGCAGTACCGGCAGTATAACAATCCCCAATTCCCCCTGGGTCGCCCTTACCCCGGCAACGCCTGTCTTGTTACCGCGCCTGGCGCCTTCACAACCTTGCTCAGTGGGGGCCATCAGCAATGCCGGGTGGATTGTCGGTAAATGCGGTGCCCCGGATGGGGCCGACTATGCCGTTGTGTGGGACGCCAACGATCTGCCGTCCGGCATTCTTAAACTGTTCCCGCGCCCAGGGCTGATTGGCCTGTTTCCCGATGTCAGCACCGTTCCCTCTGCAATCAATCAGCGCGGCGGTGTGCTGGGCTCCAGCATCAACCGGTCCGGGGTTTCCACGGTTGTCCTGTGGGGCGCGGGGCAAAGCAATGCTCGAGATGTATCGAGCCCCGGTGACAATTGCAGAGGGGTCGATCTCACTTATACATTGGTCAACTCCCGCCCCGTAGTCGCCACCAGCTGCCCTGATGCCAACGGCACCATGATCGGTAAAATTGCCCAGCACAATGGCCTGTTATATGTCTCCACCCCATTACCCAAACCTGCCGGGGCACTGACCTGTATCGCCACGAGCATCAATGATGCGTTGCAGGTGGTGGGGGGGTGCAAGTACTCAACCGCACCGTTCTCCCGTGCGGCATTCTGGGCAACGCCAACCTCGACGCCAACACTCGTACCAACCTTGAGTGGCAATAGCGTGAGTATTGCCAGCCAGTTGAATAACGCTGCACAAGCCGTGGTGGATTACACCGACACCGATGGGAACGGCAGCACCGCCGTATGGAATATTACGGCAGGCACCGTCAACCTGGTTCCGGCCTTTACAGTGGGGGTTGGCAGTTCAGGTGTAGCACTGGCGGATAACGGAACTTTATTAGTCCAGGGCGCCAACTCTGGCACGTTTACAGAAAGCGCCACTTGGGATATTTCAAACGGGTTGCAGAGTTTTGGATTCTATAGCGGCGGCAAGAGCGCGATGATTGGGGTGATTTCCCAGGACGGTACTAAGATCGCCGGAACTGTAGAAGACAGCGCACAAACCTATACGGCAGTTATGACTCAATAAATAATACTCCAACTTAACTAAATACTCACTACAAAACTTACGGAGTCATTATGTTAGTACCAATATTAAATTTGAATTTTTTTACAACCAAAAAAAGCGTATTTCTCAAAACCATAACATTGATGGTTATCTTAGGACTTGAAATGAGCAGCAATACGGTCATGGCAAAAGTTTTTGATGGACACCCCTATGGCGGCCTGACAAAAAACGAGCAAGTTAATTTGTATTACAGCGCCGCTAACGGCTATGTCGGCCCCGATATAGAAAGGAATTGGGATTTAATCAACGCGAGAGACAAGGCAGACGAAGAGCGCCTTAATAAGATGCTCAAGATGTTTAATAAGAACTTTCTCATGCATCACTATAACAATAAATTTACTTATAGTTATTGATAAGTACTTCAGATGCTACACCAGCCTGGAATCATGCAAACAAACACTTCCGGGCCTGGCGTTTACCCAGGCCCGGCAATCCGCAATACCCCAGTTGCCCCGATCAGTAAAGCCTCGCCCCCGCCCGACGTGGCGCCGGAGCATGGGCATGCTTGAGGTCTTCACGCAACTCGGTGATCAGGTTGCAGATGGCTCGACTGCTGTCGAGCTTATCGGCCTGGATACCGGTGACGGTGATGCCCGTACCCTCAGCATCGTCGTAGACTTTGATCGTCAGCGTCGCATCCTGGGCCTTGATGCATTCACAACGTCGAGGCAGGAAACCTCCTTCAATAATGCTGCGCAACTCCAGTTCCGAAAGCATGGCTAAACCTCTCCTTTGTTGAGACCGCCAATGAATTATTATCGCTATCGATAGTCTGACCGTCGCGTCGACGGTTGACTTCACGCCTTGCCAACCCTGGCAGGTACGTTCAACTGCTGAGCCTACTCCTTGTGTCCAACGGCGTAGGATCCTTTCCTCATAAGCAACCGCCACTCTTATATAAGTTGCTGCCGGTTTGCACTGCCGAGCGTTGGCGTGCATCGTTGGCAACCACTGTTCAACTGACCTCAAGATAAGGACGTCCCATGACGGCTTCTCCCTTCACTCTCCTTTCGGTACTGGCAATGAGCATGCTGGCCGCACAGGCCAACGCTGCCAAACTTGAAGATATCGCGCCCTACCCCAAGGCCGATGCCGGGCACGTGCGCCAGGTTATCCACTTGCCTGCACAGCCCCGGGAACAGGACCTTCAGGTCGAGATCCTGGCCGGCAAAACCCTGTCTGTGGACTGTAACCAGCAACGCCTGGGCGGGGTGCTGGAAGAAAAGAATCTCGAAGGGTGGGGCTACCCGTTTTACCGGATGGAGAACGTCATTGGTCCCATGAGCACCCTGATGGCCTGCCCCGACGGCAAGACCCGCAAGGCGTTTGTACCGGTGGTCGGTGACGGTTTTTTGCTGCGCTACAACAGTAAATTGCCCATCGTGATATATGTTCCAAAAGATGTCGAAGTGCGTTACCGCATCTGGTCGGCCTCGCCCACCGTCGAGAAGGCCAGCGTGCAGTAGCGCCATAGATCAAATGGGGAAGCTGTGCTGTTGTGCCGCCACCCGCTCGGCCACATGGCGCAAACTATCGAAATTGATATTGGCCCCGGAGTTGATCGCCACCAGCGTCTGCCCCAGGGCCCCGCTGCGTTTCACATAGCGGCGGATACCAGCCACCGCCAGGGCGCCGGAGGGCTCAGTGATGGCGCGGGTGTCGTCGTAGATCAGCTTGATCGCGCTGCACAGTTCATCGTTGCTGACGGTGATGACTTCATCGACATGGTGACGGCAGATTTCAAAGCCATAGGCGCCGATCTGCGCCACGGCGGTGCCATCGGCGAAGTTGTCCACACTGGGCAAGATCACCCGCTCGCCTGCACCCAGGGCCGCCAGCAGGCAACTGGAACCTTCAGGCTCCACGCCAATCACCCGTACTGCTGGCCGCAGGTATTTGATATAGGCGGCGATCCCGGCGATCAGCCCGCCGCCACCGACCGGGACAAAGATCGCGTCCAGCGCGCCTTGTTGCTGGCGCAGGATTTCCATGGCGACGGTGCCCTGCCCGGCGATCACATCGGGATCATCGAAAGGCGAGACAAAGGTGGCCCCCGACTGCTCGGCCAACTGCAACGCATGGGCCAGGGCAAATGGGAAACTCGCGCCCTGCAACACCGCCTCGGCACCTCGCGAGCGCACACCCAGCACTTTCAATTCGGGCGTGGTGCTGGGCATCACGATCGTCGCCCTGATCCCCAACTCACGTGCCGCCAGGGCCACGCCCTGGGCATGGTTGCCCGCCGAAGCTGTAATCACCCCGCAGGCCTTTTGCGCTGCGGTCAGTTGCACCAGCTTGTTGTAGGCGCCACGGATCTTGAAGGAGAACGTCGGCTGCAAATCTTCGCGCTTGAGCAGGACCTGATTGCCGAGCAGCGCCGACAGCGCCGGGGCCGCCTGCAAGGGCGTGCGTATCGCCAGGTCGTAGACCGGCGCGGCGAGGATTTTTTTTACGTATTGCTCAAGCAGCAAGGGGCTACTCATGGGGGACTCCTGGCGTTTGACAAAGCCCAGGAGACGGAAAAACAAAACCCGCCTCTAGGGCGGGTTTGGGTACAGCCGAACGCTATCCCGCCAAATGAGGAATGGCGGTAATAATAATGCTTGGCTGGGAACGATAGGTTTGCAAGGTCATGCCGCAAAACTAACCGGCGCTCTGTGGCAAGTCAACTCTGGGGGTTTACGAGCGATATACGAAACGTATACGCTTTGTATATCAACCCTACACAGTGAAGCTCATGGGCATCGTCAAGATCACCGATCAACTGCATGAACAAATCCGTCTGGCCAGCGCTGCCATGGACCGTTCGATCAACGCCCAGGCGGAGTTCTGGATCAAGATCGGCCTGTTGGCCGAACTCAATCCGCACCTGGCCTACAACGACCTGATCAACAAGCTGTTGCTCGACAAACCCGACCTGATCCGGGGGCGCAGCCGATGATCAAGACCCCTGCACAGATCGCCGTGATGCGCGAAGCCGGCCGCCTGCTGGGCCAGGTCTTCAGCATGCTCGACAACCGGGTCCGCGCTGGCCTGACCACCCTGGAGCTGGATGCGGCAATCGAGGCGTTTATCCGCCAGGACCTGCAAGCGCGCCCCGCCAGCCTTGGGCAGTATGACTACCCCTTCAGCAGCAACACCTCCCTCAACGAAGTGGTGTGCCACGGCATGCCAAGTGCCCGGGACGTGTTGAAGGACGGCGATATCCTCAATATCGACATCACCCTGGAAAAAGGCGGGTTTATTGCCGACGCCAGCAAGATGTACATGATCGGCGCCGTCGCGCCCAAGGCCCGGCGTCTGGTAGAGCAGACCTTCGAGGCGATGTGGGCCGGTATCCGCCAGGTCAAGCCCGGCGCACGCCTGGGGGATATCGGCCATGCGATCCAAAGCCACGCCCAGGCCAATGGCTACAGCGTGGTGCGCGAGTATTGCGGCCACGGGATTGGCCGGCAAATGCACGAAGAACCGCAAATCCTGCACTTCGGTCGCCCGGGCACCGGCTTGACCCTGCGCGAAGGCATGGTGTTCACCATCGAGCCAATGCTCAACCAGGGCAGCGCCAAGGTGCGCAGCCTCAAGGACGGCTGGACCGTGGTGACCCGCGACAACAGCCTGTCAGCCCAGTGGGAACATACGGTGGCCGTGACCGCTGAGGGGTTTGAAGTGCTGACGCTACAGGCGGGAGCCTAGGTTACCCCGCTTTCCCGCCGCCCCTGGCAACCCGCCTGAGCCCCAACACCATCCCTGCGGCGCCCAACGCCATCGCCAGCAGAAACAGCGGGTACGCCACCCACCACGGTGTACCCGCCGTCATCATGCTGAACTCGGACATGCCGCCAATGCTGGCGATCAGGTTCAGCGGCAGGAACACCACGTTGATCAGCGTCAGCTTGCGCAACAGGTTGTTCATGCTGTTGTTCATCAGGTTGCCCCGGGCGTCGATCAGCCCCGAGAACACGTTGGAATAGATCTCCGCCTGCTTGTAGCACTGGTGGTTCTCGATGATCAGGTCATCGATCAAGCCCAGGGTCTCTGGGCTGAAATGCTCCTTCTCGGCGTGGTTGCGCAAGCGCGTCAAGACCGCGCCGTTGCTGTGCAGCGCGTTGATGTAATAGATCAGGCTCTCGCTGAGGCTGAACATTTGCATCAGGTGGCGGTTGCTCATGGAGGCGTTGAATTGCTGCTGCAACTCCCGGGCGACCAGCTTGATCACCTTGAGGTGGCCCAGGTAGTGGTGAAGGTTGTTCAGCAGCAGGTCCAGCAACACGTCCAGCGGTGTATGCAACGGCCGCCGCTCGCCCAGGCCGGACAGTTGGCTGTCGTCGGTGGCAATCACCAACAGGCGGTCCGGGGAAAACAGCAAGCCACAGGACGACACTTCAAACACCAGGTTGCTGCCCCCGGAGTAGTTTTGCGGGCGCTTCCAGATCAAAAACAGGTTGTCTGGATGGAACTCGATACGCGACACCTCGTCCGGGTCCAGGGCCGACGCCAGCGCGTGCTCATCGACCTTGTAGCGCTCGCGCAGTAATTCACGCTCATGGCTGTCGGGGTTGTTGAACAGCAGGATCTCGGCATTTTCGCGCTCGCTGCGGCGCAGCGCGCCTTCGCGCAGTTCAAAGCCGATCACCAGCCTTGGCCCTGGCGCTTGAGCTCCAGGCGGCGCACGAACTCTTCCAGCACCAGGGAATACAGGTCGTCCTGCAAGTAGGCATCTTCGATCCCGGCATCCATGTTCGGGTTGTCGTTGACCTCGATCACCACCACCTTGTCGCCGGACTGCTTCAAGTCCACACCGTACAAGCCATCGCCGATCAGGTTGGCGGTCTTGACCGCCAGCTCCACCACGGCCTTGGGCGCCTCGTGCACCGCCAGGGTCCGGCACTCGCCGTTGATATCCTGGCCGATAGCCTTATGGTTGTAGATCTGCCAATGGCCCTTGGACATGAAATATTGGCAGGCAAAGATCGGCTTGCGGTTGAGTACGCCAATGCGCCAGTCGTACTCGGTATAGAAAAACTCCTGGGCCAGTAGCAACACCGAGTGCTCGAACAGCTCGGCCGTGGCGGTCAGCAGCGCCTCCTGGCTTTCTACCTTGATCACCCCCCGGGAGAAACAGCCGTCGGGGATTTTCAGCACCAGGGGGAAGCCCAATCGCTCCCCCACCCGCTCGAAATCTTGCGGTCGTTCCTTGTACAGAATCTCGGTGGCGGGCATGCCCAACTGATGACTGTTGAGCAGGTCCGTAAGGTAGACCTTATTGGTACAGCGCAGGATCGACGCCGGGTCGTCCATCACCACCAGCCCTTCACTCTCGGCTTTCTTGGCGAAACGATAGGTGTGGTTGTCGACACTGGTGGTTTCGCGGATCAACAACGCGTCGTATTCGGCCAGCCGTGCGTAGTCCTTGCGCTCGATCAGCTCGACATCGATGCCCAAGCCCTTGCCCACCCGCACGAAATTATCCAGGGCCTTGGCATTGGACGGCGGCAACTGCTCCTGGGGATCATGCAGGATGGCCAGGTCATAACGGGCCAGGCGCTTGGAGCGCGGTTGGCGCCAGATCCGGCGGCTGAAGTTGTCCAGGGCATGGGCGAATTGATCTTCCTGATCATCACGCAACTTATGTAAGACCCCGGACTTGATGCCTTCGATATGCCAGCCGTTATGCTTGCGGAACTCAACTAACAGGATGGGGGATGGGAAGGCTTCAAATAACTGCCGGGCTAAATCTTGCAGCGGTTCAATATTGGTCCGGCCAAAATAAAGTGTCAGGGTAAACCCTTCGGTATTGCTGTAAAGATGATGACTCAATGCTTTATCGAGGGTTTTATCCAGGTCATCCAGGGCCAGGCCGTACAGGGATTTTTTCGTCAATTCGCTGATGGTACGCACCGACGGAATCACCTTGTGCCCCCGCGCTTCGGCCAGCAGCGAGCAGTAGTAGCCATGCCCCAGGTACTTATAGCTGCGGCACAGGTTGATCACCTGCACCCGTTTGCCTGCCTCGTTCTCCCGGGAGTGTTCGAGGTATTCCTGGGCGGTGACTATATCTTCGCTGGGGAAGTACGAGGCCCAGTCTTCCTTGCGCTCAACAATAATCACGACTTGGCTTGGACTCTTGGGCTGTGTGGAAAAATATCCGCTGGAAGTGATTGTCGCCGCGACGCTTTGCTCGGATACTTCTCGCCAATGACTTTGTACCGCTGACATATTGATTGATCCGCTAGAGAACTTGACCTTTTCTATTAAGCACGATCTTTCACGGAAGTCTCGTTTAGTTACGCAACTTTTACGGCGGTTATATGACTCTTTGTTTTCGCATTGCAACCCTTGATGACGTGCCGGCGCTGGTGGCACTGGAACAGCACTGTTTCACCACCGAGCGTCTGTCCACCCGCAGTTTCCAGTGGATGATCAGCCGTGCCCATGGGCAGTTGCTGGTGGCCGAAGACACCGGCCACTTGCTCGGTTATGCCCTGGTATTGTTCCATCGCGGCACCTCGCTGGCGCGCCTGTACTCCATCGCCATTGCCACGCCTGCCCGGGGCATGGGCCTGGGCAAGCAACTGCTGGCGCGCATCGAAGCCTGTGCCGTGGAACACGACTGTGCCTACCTGCGCCTTGAGGTGCGCACCGACAACCCTGGCGCCATCGCCCTGTATGAGCGCAGTGGCTACCGGCGCTTTGCCCTGATCAACGACTATTACGCCGACCATACCGACGCCCTGCGCCTGGAGAAACGCATCCTCCAGCACGCTGACGCCCGGGCCTTGAGCGTGCCCTACTACCCGCAGACCACCGATTTCACCTGCGGCGCCGCGTGCCTGCTGATGGCCATGGGCGCCCTGGTGCCGGGGCGTGAGGCCCTGCGCCGCGAAGAACTGCAGATCTGGCGCGAAGCAACCACCGTGTTCATGACCGCCGGCCACGGCGGCTGCAGCCCCCAGGGGTTGGCCCTGGCCGCCTGGCGTCGGGGGTTTCGCGTGCGCATGCAGGTCAACGTGCGCGGGCCGCTGTTTCTCGATGGGGTGCGTAACCTGCATAAAAAAGAGGTCATGCGCCTGGTGCATGAGGGGTTCGAGCAAGAGTTGGCCAACAGCGAGGTGCAGCAGGTGTTCGGCGGTGCGTTGGACCTGGCGCAGGTCCTGGGCGAAGGCGGTCAGCCGCTGGTGCTGATCAGCAGCTACCGGCTGACGCGCTCCAAGTCACCGCACTGGGTGATCGTGACCGACTGCGATCAGGAGTTTGTCTACCTGCATGATCCCGATGTGGACCATAGCCAGCATCGCCAGCCCATGGACTGCCAGCATTTGCCGGTCAGCCACGGGGAATTCGCGCGGATGTGCCGCTTTGGCAATAACCAACTGCGTGCGGCGGTGGTGCTATACGGGTAACGCCGTCGCCCTGGCGCTGCCGGTCGCGGCGGCCTTGGCCTCCAGTTCGCGCACCAGGGGCAGCACGCGCTGGCCAAAATACGCCACCTCTTCCTGAAAGTGCAGGAAGCCCGCCAGCACCAGGTCCACCCCCACCGCCTTGAGTGCGACGATGCGCTCGGCAATCTGCCGGGGTGTGCCGATCAGGTTGGTCTTGAAGCCGTCGTTGTACTGCACCAGGTCAGCGAAGCTGGACTTGGCCCAGTTGCCCTCGCCTTCCGGCGAGGCCTGGCCCGCCTGCCTGGCGGCATCGCCAAAGGCATTGACCGCTTGCGGGTCGGCCTTGTCGATGATCTCGGCCAACACCGCCTGGGCCTCTTCCTCAGTGTCGCGGGCGATCACAAACGCGTTGACCCCGATCTTGACCGAATGGTTATTGGCTGCGGCCTTGGCGCGGATATCATCGACCTGGGCCTTGATCCCTTCTGGCGTGTTGCCATTGGTGAAATACCAATCCGACACCCGCGCCGCCATATCCCGTGCCGCCCGGGAGCTGCCACCCTGGAAAATCTCCGGGTGCGGTTGCCCCAGGGGCTTGGGCTTGAGGGTGTAATTGTTGAAGCGGTAGAAATCGCCCTTGAAGGTGAAGTCATCCTGGGTCCAGATGCCCTTCAAGGCGCGGATGAATTCCTCGGAGCGCCGGTAGCGCTCGTCGTGCTCCAACCAATGTTCGCCGATGGCCTGGAACTCGCCCTTGAACCAGCCACTGACGATATTCACCGCGACCCGGCCATGGGTCAGTTGATCGATGGTCGCCAGTTGCTTGGCCGCCAACGCCGGCTGCCAGGGGCCCGGCAGGATCGCGGCGATCACCTTGAGCGTGCGGGTAGCGGCCAGCAATGCATGGCTGAAGGCCACGGATTCATGCTGGTATTCGGCGCCGTAGCCGGCGGTGAAGCGGATTTGCGTCAAGGCGTACTCAAACCCCGCCGCCTCGGCCAGTTGGGCCAGTTTGCGGTTGTAGTCGATGCCCCAGTCGGTGCGTTGCTCGACCTTGCTGACCACCAGGCCACCACTGACATTGGGCACCCAATAGGCAAATTTCACGGCTTGCTGAGTCATGGCTCGGTACCTCGCACACAGGGGATGTGCAGGGTGTGGAGCAGTAAGCATGCCAGCGCGGGCAAAGCCCCGTGGCTGGGGCGTTCGACCGCTCCGGGCCCGGGCGCGGCAATGTTGCCCTGGCGGGTGGTTTGTTGGATCACTGTTGCTGGCACAACACCTGGCTCCTCTTGGTGAGGGTGTGTTGCAACAGTCGCCCTGGCAAGCGGTTATCGGTAAGCTATCGGACTTTCGCGCAGCCCCTTTCTGCGCCTCGCCGAAAATAAGTCGCCTCCATGCCTTTTGAACTCAGCGTTGACCTCACCACCCTGGCCATCCTCGCCGTGGTGGCCTTTATTGCCGGTTTTATCGATGCCATTGCCGGCGGCGGTGGCTTGCTCACCACACCAGCCTTGCTCACCGCCGGTATGCCGCCCCATCTGGTGCTGGGCACCAATAAATTGAGTTCGACCTTCGGCTCGGCCACCGCCAGCTTTACCTTCTACCGGCGCAAGCTGTTCCATCCGCGCCAGTGGATGCACGCCATCGTCGGCACCCTGGTCGGCGCGCTATTGGGGGCCATCGTTGCCCATTACCTGCCCGCCGAGTGGCTGAACAAGATGCTGCCGGTGATCGTCTTCGCCTGCGGGATCTACCTGTTGTTTGGCGGCACGCCCAAGGCGCCGCTGGATGCCGATGCGCCGATCAAGAAGAAATGGCAATCGACCCAGGGCTTCGGCCTGGGCTTCTACGATGGCGTGGCCGGTCCCGGCACCGGCGCGTTCTGGACCGTCAGCACCCTGTTGATGTACCCCGTGGACCTGGTCAAGGCCAGCGGCGTGGCACGCAGCATGAACTTCGTCAGCAACGCGGCGGCGCTGTCGGTGTTTATCTTCAACGGTTCGGTGGACTGGATTGTCGGCCTGAGCATGGGCCTGTCGGTGATGGTGGGCGCATTCTTTGGCGCCCGCAGTGCCATCAGCGGCGGCGCCAAGTTCATTCGCCCGGTGTTTATCACCGTGGTCCTCGGCCTGACGGTGCGCCTAGCCTGGCAGCACTGGTTCAGCGTGGCCTAGACGGCGCGCCACATACAGGTCGATAAGGTAGCGGGCAATCGAGCGCGAGGCCGGCAGCGGCGGCAACTGGTGGATGTTGAACCACTGCGCATCTTCAATCTCATCGGCCTGGGGCACGATCTCGCCCCCGGCGTACTCGGCGTGAAAGCCCAGCATCATGGAATGGGGGAACGGCCAGCACTGGCTGCCCACGTACTGGATGTTCTGCACCTTGACCTGCACTTCCTCGCGCACTTCGCGGATCAGGCAGTCTTCGGCAGACTCCCCAGGCTCGGCAAACCCGGCCAGGGTGCTGTAGACCCCGCTGACAAAACGCGGCGAACGCGCCAGCAGAATCTCATCACCACGGGTGATCAGCACAATCATGCTCGGCGAAATGCGCGGGTAACTGCGCAGGTCGCAGGCCTTGCAGAACATCGCGCGCTCGCGCGGCACCTGCACCATCGCCTGGCCGCAACTGCCACAAAAACGGTGCTCGCGGGCCCAGGTGCCGATTTGCGCGGCATAACCCAGGACGTTGTACAGGCGGTGATCGTCTTGCAGCATAAAGGCGCGCAGGCCTTGCCAGCGGCAACCGGGCACCTCGCCAGGGCTGTTGAGCTCCAGCAGGTACACCGGCTCGCCATCCAGATGGCCAATGCCGTGTTCGGCCATCACCGACAGGTCCTGGCGCTTGAGCCAGGCCCTGGGAAACAGCGGCCCGTTGTCGTCGCGTAAAAAGCCTTCGCGACTCCGGGCCACAGCCCAGCCGCCCGGGGCCTCGTTGTCCAGTAGCGTTGTAGTGATCCAGCCTGGGGTCATGTTCAGTCAATCCACGAATTCGGGTTTCTGCTTGCTCATATGGGCCGCAATGGCCACGCGCAGGTCGTTGGATTGCAACATAGCCGCGTTCCAGGTGGCAACGTATTCCAGGCCGTCGTTGATGCTGTGGTCACGCATGTAGCTGATCATGGCCTTGGTGCCGGTTACGGCAATCGGCGATTTGGCGGCAATTTGCGCAGCCAGCTCCAGCACCCCGGCCAGCAGGCTTTCATGGTCGGCAAAGATCCGGTTGACCAGGCCGATGCTGCGCGCTTCTTCGGCGCCGAAGGTACGGCCGGTGTAGGCCAGTTCGCGCAGCATGCCGTCGCCGATGATGCGCGGCAGGCGTTGCAGGGTGCCGACGTCGGCGGCCATGCCGATGTCGATTTCCTTGATCGAGAATTGCGCGTCGTCAGCGGCGTAGCGCATGTCGCAGGCGCTGATCAGGTCGATGGCGCCGCCGATGCAGTAGCCCTGGATCGCCGCCAGCACCGGCTTGCGGCAGTTATCCACGGCGTTGAACGAGGCTTGCAACTGTAGGATCTTGCGCCGCAGCAAGCGCGCATTGCGCCCCACGTCCTTGCCGAACTCATTGGCCACCGAGGCCAGCATCATCAGGTCGATGCCCGAGGAAAAATGCTTGCCGGCACCACTCAATACCACGGCGCGCACGGCGTCGGTATCGTCGATCCATTGGAAGATCTCGACGATTTCGCTCCAGAACGCCGCGTTCATGGCGTTGATTTTTTCCGGGCGATTGATCTGCACATGGGCGACGTTGCCGTGGAGCTCGACGACAAAGGCTTGGTATTCGGACATGGCAGTGATCCTTGACTGGCGGCTGATAAGGCCCGAACTATAGCAAGGGTGCGTCAAGGGCGGTAAGGCTGCGCATGTGCCAAAAGCAGGACTGCATAAAAACCCCCATCAATGTGGGAGCTCTAGACAGACAGTTAGGTGGGCAGCCACAGGCGCAGGCGTGCGCCACCCAAGGGCGAGGCCTGGGCGGTGAGTGTGCCGCCCTGTGCTTCGACGGCCCGGCGGCTGATCGCCAGGCCCAGGCCGAAGCCGCCGGTGGCGCGGTCGCGGCTGCGGTCCAGGCGGTAGAACGGCTCGAAGATCCGCGCGCGCTGTTCCTCGGGGATGCCAATGCCGTCGTCATCCACCCAGATCTCGCAGCCCTTGGCGCAAACCTTGACGCCGATCTGGATACGTCGTTCGCAATAGCGCATGGCATTGCGCAGCAGGTTTTGCAGGGCGCGGGCGGTTAGGCGTGGGTCGAGGGTAAAACGCTCCACGGCGCAGTCCAGCACCACATCAATCACGATCTCGGGGTTCTCCAGCTCGTCGTCGATGCTGCCCAGGATGCTGTCGATAAACTCATCGAGCACCACCTCCACCTGCTCGGGCAGTTGCGCCGGGTTTTGCAGGCGGCTGTAGGACAGCAACTCCAGCACCAGTTCATCCAGTTCGCGGATATGCGCCACCAGGCCTTGCAGGCGTTCGCGGCTGGCCGCCGGCTGGTCTTCGGACAACGCCAGGGCCAGGCCGAAGTCCAGGCGGGTCAGCGGGGTACGCAGTTCGTGGGACACGGCGTTGAGCAGGTCACGCTGCTGGTTGAGCAGGTGCTCGATGTCATTGGCCATGGTGTCGAACACCGCCGCCAGGCTGCCGATGTTGGAGCTGGGGGGGATGTGCGTGCGTTCTTCCAGATGGCCACGGCCCAGTTGCGCGGCGGTGGCCTTGAGGCGTTCAAGGTCGCGCCAGTGCGGGCGCAGCCACAGCAACAGCCCCCCCAGCAACGCCGCGCCAATCAGCACGTTCATGGTCCAGTACAGCAGGTTCATGTCCAGCGGGTCGGGGGGGATGGTCAGCTTGACCGCCAGTTGCCCGTTGAGCGGCGAGCTGATTTCTTCCATCCAGCCCCACTCCCCCAGGCGGATCACCGGCTTGCCCTGCTCCAGCAACTGCTCTTCGGCCGGTGTGTAGCGGGCATCCTGGCGATGCAGCAATTGCACTTTCAGCGGCGCAAAATCCCGGGCCAACTGGGCGGTGACCTCCGACCAGCGCTCCACCGGCCGGCTGTGGTACTGGCGCACGATCAGGCTCTGCAAGCCCCGGGACTGTTCGATGGTGTAGTTCATGTAGCGATGATGGAAGACCTCGATGATGCCCATGGGGATCAGGTAGATCGCCGCGCTGTACGTCACGATGGTCAACAGGTAGAGACGGATCAGGACCCTGAACATGCTGTCAGCATTCCCACTCGGAACGGCTGAACAGGTAGCCCTTGCCCCATACCGTCTTGATCTTGCGCGCCTCGCCGGCATGGTCGTCGAACTTGCGCCGCAGCTTGGAAATGGCTACGTCCACCGAGCGGTCGGTGCCGTTGAACTCGATGCCCCTTAAGCGTTGCAGGATCTGGTCGCGGCTAAGCACTTCGCCAGCATGCCGCGCCAGCACCACCAACAGGTTGTATTCGCCGCTGGACAGCTCCACCGCCTGGTCGCGCCAGGTTACGGAACGTTCCGACAGGTCGATGCACAGGTTGCCCATCAGGATCTGGTCATTGGCCGCCTGTGGCTCGCTGAGGCTGCTGCGGCGCAACAAGGTGCGCACCCGGGCCAGCAACACCCGTGGCTCGCAGGGCTTGGTCACGTAGTCATCGGCACCCATTTCCAGGCCCAATACCTGGTCGTGGCTGTCATCGCGGGCGGTGAGCATCAGGATTGGCAGGCCGGCCGAGTCGGCGCGCAGCAGGCGGCACACTTGCAGGCCATCCAGGCCCGGTAGCATCAGGTCGAGGATCACCAGGTCCGGCGGGTTGAGCCTGGCCCGCTCGCGCACATGGTCGCCACGGCAGAGCACGTTGACGTGATAGCCATTGCGTTCAAGGTAACTGGCAATCAGCTCGGAGAGCGCGGCGTCGTCTTCGACCAGGAGGATGTTGGGCATGGTGCTTCCAATTAATACAGTTTCACATTAGATCGTCATTGATCAAAGGAGCTTGTTAGGATCCACAGCCGTGAAGGATATACGCACGGGTGATCGAGCGCGCTCGCACCTTACATTTCTTCACACACCACCTACACAGCTTCACAGCACCAAGCCGGGGGCGCCCGTAGGATGCGCCAGTCAATATTGGGATAAGAGCATGTCAAAGAATCTGTTTGCGCCGTTTTGCCTGTTGGCACTGACGTTGGCCCTGAGCGCGTGTGACAACTCCGCAGGCGACGCCCCGCAAATGCCCCTGGCCAAGGTACGCATCGAAACCCTCGAAGCCAAGCCCCTGTCCATCAGCAGCGAGCTGAGCGGGCGGATTGCCGCGCCGCGCATTGCCGAGGTGCGCGCACGGGTCGCCGGCGTGGTCTTGCAGCGGGTGTTCAAGGAAGGCCACGACGTCAAACAGGGCGATGTGCTGTTCCGTATTGATCCGGCGCCGTTCAAGGCCGACCTCGACAGCGCCCAGGCCAGCCTGCGCAAGGCCGAGGCCAACGCCTTCCAGGCGCGCCTGCAAGAGCAGCGCTACAGCCAGTTGGTCGAAGGCAATGCCATCAGCGCCCAGGACTACGACAACGCCCGCGCCGCCGCTCGGCAAACCGCCGCCGATGTCGCGGCCAACCAGGCGGCGGTGCAGCGCGCCAAGCTCAACCTCGGTTATGCCACCGTGACCGCACCGATCTCCGGGCGTATCGGCCGGGCGCTGGTGACCGAAGGCGCCCTGGTGGGCCAGAACGAAGCCACGCCCATGGCGCTGATCCAGCAACTGGACCCGATCCACGCCGACCTGACCCAGTCCACCCGCGAACTCAATGACCTGCGCCGCGCCTTCCGCGCCGGGCACTTGAAACAGGTGGGCCAGGACCAGGCCAAGGCCACGTTGATCCAGGATGACGGCAGCCTCTACCCGTTGCCGGGCAAGTTGCTGTTCGCGGAGATCTCCGTGGACCCCGGCACCGGGCAAATCATCCTGCGCAGCGAATTCCCCAACCCGGACCTCGACCTGCTGCCTGGCAGCTTTATCCGTGTGCGCCTGGAACAGGCCGTCGACCAGCAAGGCCTGAGTGTGCCGCAGCGCGCAATCACCCGCGACAGCGCCGGTATCCCCATGGTGTTGCGGGTAGACGCCGAACAGAACGTCAGCCAGCAGCCGGTGGAGTTGGGCGCGGCGATCAATGATCGCTGGGTGGTCAACAACGGCCTGAAGGCCGGTGACCGCATCATCGTCGAAGGCCTGCAACACGCACGCCCGGGTGAAAAAGTCGAAGTCGATGCCAGCCCCGCGCCTGTCGCCCAGGCAGCCGGCCAGTAATCAAAGGGATCAGAGACAATGCCGCAGTTCTTTATTGACCGCCCGATCTTCGCCTGGGTGGTCGCCTTGTTTATCCTGCTGGCCGGCGCCCTCGCCATCCCGCAGTTGCCCGTGGCGCAGTACCCCAACGTCGCACCGCCGAAAGTGGAAATCTATGCGGTGTATCCGGGCGCGTCGGCGCAGACCCTGGACGAAAGCGTGGTCAGCCTGATCGAGCAAGAGCTCAACGGCGCTGATCACCTGTTGTATTTTGAATCCCAGAGCAGCCTCGGCTCGGCCACCATCACCGCAACCTTCCAGCCGGGCACCAACCCGGAAATGGCCCAGGTCGACGTGCAGAACCGCCTCAAGGCGGTGGAGCCGCGCCTGCCGCAAGCCGTGACCCAGCAAGGCCTGCAGGTGGAGAAAGTGTCCGCCGGTTTCCTGTTGCTGGTGACCCTGACCTCCAATGACGGCAAGCTCGATGACGTAGCGCTCAGCGATTACCTGGCGCGCAACGTGATGAACGAGCTCAAGCGCCTGGACGGCGTGGGCAAGGCGCAGTTGTATGGCGCCGAGCGGGCGATGCGCATCTGGATCAACCCACAGAAGCTGATCGGCTTTAACCTGACCCCGGCCGATGTCAACGCCGCGATTGCGGCACAGAACGCCCAGGTCTCGGCCGGCAGCATCGGTGATTTGCCTGGCACCCACACCCAGGAAATCACCGCCTCGATCCTGGTCAAGGGCCAGCTCTCAACCCCGGCCGAGTTTGCCGACATCGTGCTCAAGGCCAACCCGGACGGCTCCACCGTGCGCATTGGCGATGTGGCGCGCGTCGAGATCGGCAGCCAGGAGTACCAGTTCTCCACGCGCTTGAACGGCAAGCCGTCCACCGCCATCGGCGTCCAGTTGACGCCCGGCGCCAACGCCTTGAACACCGCGACCCTGGTGCGGGCGAAGATGGACGAACTGTCGCGCTACTTCCCGGCCAATGTCGAGTACAAGATCCCTTACGACACCTCGCCGTTCGTCAAGGTCTCGATCACCAAGGTGATCTACACCCTGGGCGAGGCGATGCTGCTGGTGTTTGCGGTGATGTTCCTGTTCCTGCAGAACATCCGCTACACCCTGATCCCGACGCTGGTGGTGCCGATTGCGCTGATGGGCACCTTTGCCACCATGCTGTTGCTGGGCTTCTCGATCAACGTGCTGACCATGTTTGGCATGGTGCTGGCCATCGGCATCCTGGTGGACGATGCGATTGTGGTGGTGGAGAACGTCGAGCGGATCATGGTCACCGAAGGCCTGTCGCCCAAGGAGGCCACGCGTAAGGCCATGGGCCAGATTACCGGGGCAATCATCGGGATTACCCTGGTGCTGGTGGCGGTGTTCCTGCCAATGGCCTTTATGCCAGGCTCGGTGGGGGTGATCTACCAGCAGTTCTCCCTGTCGATGGCGACCTCGATCCTGTTCTCGGCGTTTCTCGCCCTGAGCTTGACCCCAGCCCTGTGCGCCACCCTGCTCAAGCCGATTGCCAAAGACGAGCACCATGCCAAGGGCGGGTTCTTTGGTGGGTTCAACCGCCGCTTTGAACAACTGACTGACCGCTATGAAGGCTGGGTCGCCTATGCCCTCAAGCGCAGCGGCCGTTACCTGCTGATCTACCTGGTCTTGCTGGTGGGCCTGGGGTTCCTGTTCAGCCGCCTGCCCGCCTCGTTCCTGCCGGTGGAAGACCAGGGCTACACCATCACCGATATCCAGTTGCCACCGGGCGCGAGCAAGAACCGCACGGTGCGGGTGGCCGAGCAGATCGAGGCGCACAACGCCAGCGAGCCGGGCGTTGGTGATACGACGATGATCATGGGTTTCAGCTTCTCCGGCTCCGGGCAGAACGCGGCGCTGGCGTTTACCACGCTCAAAGACTGGTCCGAGCGCAGCAGCGACGATTCGGCGGCCTCGATTGCCGATCGCGCCAACATGGCCTTTACCGAGCTCAAAGATGCGATGGCGTATGCCGTGCTACCGCCGCCGGTGGATGGCCTGGGCACCTCCAGCGGCTTTGAGTTCCGCTTGCAGGACCGGGGTGGCGTGGGCTATGCCGCGTTGATGGCGGCGCGCACCGAGCTGCTGGCGGCGGCGGAAAAAAGCCCGATCCTGGCCAATGTGCGCGAAAGCGCCCTGGCCGAGGCGCCACAAGTGCAGCTTGAGGTGGACCGCAAGCGCGCCAATGCCTTGGGCGTGTCGTTTGCCGATGTGGGCAACCTCCTGTCCTCGGCTATTGGCTCGGCCTATATCAACGACTTCCCCAACCAGGGGCGCATGCAGCGCGTGGTGGTGCAGGCCGAAGGCGACCAGCGCAGCCAGGTTGAAGACCTGATGAAGATCCATGTGCGCAACAACGTCGGCAAGATGGTGCCGTTGTCGGCGTTTGTCGAAGCGCGCTGGGTCCAGGGCCCGGCGCAGTTGACCCGTTACAACGGCTACCCGGCCATCGCCATTTCCGGTGAGCCTACGCCAGGGCACAGCACCGGCGAGGCCATGGAAGAAATCCAGCGCCTGGTCAGCCAACTGCCGGCGGGCCTGGGTCAGGAATGGACTGGCCTGTCCTTGCAGGAGCGTTTGTCTGGCTCCCAGGCGCCGCTGTTGTTGATGCTGTCGCTGTTGGTGGTGTTCCTGTGCCTGGCGGCCTTGTATGAAAGCTGGTCGATCCCCACCTCGGTGCTGCTGGTGGTGCCATTGGGCGTACTGGGCGCGGTCATGGCGGTGTCGCTGCGCGGCATGCCCAACGATGTGTTTTTCAAGGTCGGCCTGATCACGATTATCGGGCTGTCGGCGAAAAACGCGATCCTGATCATCGAGTTTGCCAAGGACCTGTATGACCAGGGCGAAGACCTGATTGACGCGACATTGAAGGCCGCACGCCTGCGCCTGCGACCGATCATCATGACCTCGCTGGCGTTTATCCTCGGTGTGGTGCCGTTGGCGATTGCCACCGGTGCCAGTTCGGCGAGCCAGCAGGCGATTGGGACCGGGGTGATCGGCGGGATGATCACCGCGACCCTGGCAGTGGTGTTTGTGCCGGTGTTCTTCGTGGTCGTCATGAAGCTGGTGCGCAAACGCAAAGGTTGATCAGCCCCCTGTAGGCGCCGGCAAGCCGGCGCCTACAGAAATAGGCTATGGTGCTCACCTATCCTGTGTTTGTGAGCCCCCATGCCCTTTCTCGCCCGCACCCACCCTCGCCTGTCCGCCGCTGCCGTGCTTGGCCTGGCGATAGGCATCCTCGCCCCCTTCGACGCCCTCCTCACCCAGGTCCTGATCGGCTGGAACGCCGGGGTCTGGACCTACCTGGTGCTGATGCTGCGCCTGACCATCCGGGCCAAAGCCGAGGACGTCAAGCGCATCGCCGAGGTCGAGGATGAAAACGCCGGCCTGGTGTTGTTCATGGTGTGCATTGCCGCGATTGCCAGCCTGGTGGCTATTGCCGTTGGCCTAGCCGGCAACAAGGACCTGGGCACTGCCGAGCGCTTGTTGCATTACGGTTTTACCGGGGTGACGGTGATGGGTTCGTGGCTGCTGATCGGGGTGATTTTCAGCGTGCATTATGCCCGCCTCTATTACACCTGGGAGGGCAAGGAGCCGGCATTGCGCTTTGCCGAAGGGTTGCTGACCCCCAACTACTGGGACTTCCTGTACTTCTCCTTCACCATCGGCGTCGCCGTGCAGACCTCGGATGTAGGTGTGGCTACCCGGGCCATGCGCAAGGTGGTGTTGGGGCAGTCGTTGATTGGGTTTCTGTTCAATACGGCGATACTGGGGTTCTCGATCAATATTGCGGCGGGGTTGTTCGGTTAGCCTAAGTGCCAAAAAGTCTTAAAACCAGTCAGCTTAGACTGTCATTCCTGACAGTAGAAAAACCTTTGAAAAGGCGTCTAATGATATCGAGCCAGGTTTGGGGGCCGGTTCCAGGACATTCATAAGTCACTCCCTTCGTCCCCTGTTAGTTTTGACAGTTTACAGCCCAGGCCTACTGCTATTCCATGACTCGAACAGAGCCGTCGAAACCTCTGTGACTCGCACAATCATCAGCGATGGAGAAGCGATCATGACCGTACCCGCGCAACAGTTGTCCCCTGAGCAAAAAAAGTTGCTGTACCCCAAGCCCCTTACTGCAACAGGCACATTCAACGCAACTATCGATGCAATACCGGTCCACTTTCAGACCTTGACCCTGGTGCATGACCGTGAAGCGGCCATCTACCGCCTTGTAGCACGACATGCTGATCCCGCAGTCACGGTGAAAAAAATCACGATTGAACTGCCCGATATCATTCGCGAGGCGCAGGTTATAGAACTGAGTAAGTGGCAGTCCAATAAGGTCAATGTCTGGTATGCCGTCAAGTCCCCTACGATTCATTACGTCGTGCGATGCTCCACGGGTACTTTGATCATTACTGGCTTGGAGGGTGGCATCATCAAAATCAGCGGCACGCTGGATGGCACCACCGATAAGGATGTCAACGGGAACACCCACACACTAGAGGTCAATTTTGACGTAACCAGTTGATCGCTTATGCAAGAGCAAAAAAAACGCCCGTATCTTTCGATACGGGCGTTCATAAGCGTCAAGTCTTTACCAACTGTAGCGTACACCTACGTTGGCGCCCCATGGCTGCTCGACCTTGCCGCCGCTGCTGTGCTCAAGGTCGGCGTGCAGTTGCAGGTTTTGCGACAATTTAACCGCAACGCCCGCACCAAACTCAGCGCGTGAACCCGACAGGTCGTTGTTGAACACATTGTTGTTGACCTTGACCTTATTGTTATTGGCAAACTCATGCACCATCGCCGCCCGCAGGTAGGGCTGGACCACGCTGCCACTGTCGAGCTGGATGTCACGCCCCACCGTCGCACCGGCCTTGGCCATGATCGAACGGGTGCGCTCGCCATCGGCGTGCAGGCCATTGTCCAGGTTGTAGTTGGCGCCCTGGATCACCACGGTGGACAGCTGCGCATATGGCTCGACAAAAAAACCGTCGTCCAGCTTGATATTGCGGCCGAACTCCGCCGACAGACCGCCACCCGTGTTGGCGTACTTGCCCTTGGATTTGGTGCCGTCACTCAAGCCGACCTTGGACTCGTTATGGAAACGGTTGAGCTTGGCCACGGCGTCGAAATACAGACCGCTCTCTTCATCCAGCCAGGTTGCATAAGCCCCCACGTAGTAGCTCTTCACCGTGCCTGACGTACCGCGCTTGAGGTTCAGGTCCGACGTACTATGGCCGGCCATCACACCCACCAGCCACTGGCTGTCGGCCAACGGTGTATCAGCACCCAGGGTAAAGCCCTGCTGGTTCTGGTTGTAGCCAACCCCGGTGCTCTCGGCCACCTTGTATTTGTTGCCATAACCACGCATCCACACACCTGCCTGGCCAGGCTCGAAACGCAACTCGCCCATGCGCGTACGCAGGGAGGTCGCCTCGCCGTACCAAACAGTGGGGGCGGTATTGAACAGTGCCATGACCGAGCGAGTCGCCGGGCTGATCACGCGATTGTTCGGGTCGAGAAACCAGTCGGTGCCCTCCTTTTTCAGACCATAGGAATAGGCACCCACGTCGACGAAATCGCCCACCAGTGAGAACTGCGCGTCGCCCCCGCCGGTATGCACGATACGAATCTCTTCGGGGCTGACCGGCTCCACACCGCTGGCTTCAAGCAACAGGCTGTGATTACCGTTGGCCTCGCCGCTGATATTCAGGAAGTCCGTCATGCCGTTGGCAAAATCGGTGCCCATGACGAAGGTGCCGTTGCCGTCGAGGCTGTCCAGGTCCAACTGATAGAACGCATCGGTATGACCGAATATCACCGTACCGTCCACCAGGTTCAAGGCACCCACCTGGCTGTCGGCGGTCAACTCCCAGTACGACCCGTTGCCTACGTTCAAGCTGGTGACATTCTGCAGTTGGCCTTTGAGCCCGGAGCTGTTTTCCAGGTTCAAACGCGCCGTGCTGCCATCTTCGACAATGACGTCGCCTTTCAACTGGCTGCTATCGACATTCATGTTCGCCTGGGCACCGCCGTTGACTTCCAGCAGCACGCCATTGCCACCGGTCAGGGTTGAGCCATTGCGCACGTCGATTTCAACTTCCATCTCCTCGCCAGGGTAACCTTCGACGACAATGGCCGAGCCGCTGCGCCCTTCGACGCTGGAGTTATTGAGCACCAGTTTGCCGGCACTGCTGTTGCCAACGTCGTTGGTAAACAACACGCCACTCTTTGCGCCAATGATGCTGCTTTGGCTGGCAGTCGCCGTTGCACCGTCGAGCCACACGCCATAACTATCGGTGCCGGTGCCTTCGACCACGGTGTTCTGGTTGAAGTGCAACTCAGCATTGCCGCTGGCTATTGCCCCGCTCTTTTCCCCCCGGATGATGCTATTGAACACCTGGGCAATGCCGCCCTTGCCGGAATTGAAACTCTGGAACGCCTGCAGACCGAAAGTTGTGTTGCTGGTGATGGCACTGTTGCGAATGATGGCCGTGCTGTCATCCAGGCGCACCGCCCCCCATATCGAGTGGTTGGATTCAACAGTGGCACCGTCAACGTTGACGGTGGAGCCCTGCGTCGCACGGATATCTTCGATCCGGCTGCCGGCATTGACATTCAACGTTGAGTCGTTGGCCTGGATATGTCCGGCGCGAGCGCCATTGACGGTCAGCTCGGACTTACGATCCAGCTGCCAATCATTTTTCAGCTCATGGGGGCCAATGGTCCTTGACTCACCGATCAGCTGACCGGCTTGGACATTTGTGTGCACCGCTGCAAGCAAAAGCACGCTAATGGCTGGAACATGCATCATCTTGCTCAAGGGCTTGAGCTCGAATCGGGTAGGTAATGACATCGGGGTTCACTCTCTGGGTAGCGCCTCTAAAAACGGCTTGGCTCGTTCCCGCGGAATGAAGCCTCACCTCTGTAAGGCGCAGAGGTTACGTAGTGAACGTACTGATGACTGTAGGACTAATCCGATCAAAGAATGGGCATAGGCACCGCAGTGGCATGGAAAACGGCACAACTGGCAAACTGATCCGTTCACAAAGCAGTCATCCATTGCTACCCGATGCACAAAAGGGAAGCCATGCTTCCCTTTTGTACTTTCAGCGGTTTATGGACTTGAAGCAGTGGTTTCGTAGGTTAAGCAGGGATGCCATCACAGAAAGAGTCAGGGTTTGAGAATGTTGTGTAGACTTCGGCCGGCCGGCCGCGACCGATGCCTCCACCCGCCACGTTCGTGGTGTAGGTGACCTCGCAAGGCCCAAACGGTACTTGAGCCAGGAATGGACGGTAAGTGATCTCGACATTAAAGCCGTTGGCTACATCGCCAGCGGTCAAGGGCAGGGTTGTAATAGTCAGTTCAAAGGGGCCCGGTGGAAAAAAAGGGAAGTCGTTAGTGATAGTGACCATAACCTCCACGGTATTGCCCACTACCAGCCTGGGATCGCCCGGAATGTGAAGTATGGCGGCCAGTACCGGGGGCGAACCAGGCAGCCGTGGTACCAGCGACTCACAGGTCCAGTCGCCAAAATCGAGACGTTCATATACTGCCGGCGCCAGTTCCACCGTCACGGCATCGATCACATTGACGGTGGTAACGGGCGACGGGTTTTCATTGATAGTGCCGGGGCCAGTGACCGAATAGCTGACAAGCTGCAGATTGTTCCCGTGGCGGGCAACCACCTCCCAGGGAATGGTGAACGTCGCGTCGGCGCCGGGAACCGTAGTGCTTAAAGGGAAAGGCCCGACACGCTCTTTGGAGGCGCCCCAATACAGGTAAAACTGATTGTCTGGGTGAGGCAGTGCCGCGATATTCCAGAGTGGAATCACAATAGTCACAGGTCGGTTCGCATCGCCAATGCGCAGGATGTTCAATTCGCCTGAAACCTCGCCAAACACTTGTGCCGGGTTCAGCCCAGGGTTTATGTCGCCTGGTTCCAGTGTGCCCGGCAATACAGGGCCTTCTACTGACAAGTCGAGCCGGACGTTTTTAGTTGGCGAGAGGAAGAACACACCGTTGCGATCAATCCGGTATCGCACGCCTACTGTCTGAGGGCCTAGGGTCGCGGTATAGGCGGCCTTGATCGCGTCATTCATATTACTGAAAACTACCGGGAAGCCACTGAGTTCAGGGCTTTGCGGACCAAAGGGTTCGCTTTCCCATTGTGTCTCGAACTTGTCCAGCCCTGTAGCGAAATTAAGATACTGTTCGATATGGAGTTTAATTCCCTGCACATAGTCCGCAATGCTGAGCAAATCATCCGTGCTACCGTCACGTGGGGCCGGCGCGAGCGGTAGGAAAGGTTCCAATGGTACAGGGTCCGTCAATAACGAAACCGTGCGGAACTCATTGAACGATGGGCGACTGACATTCCCTGCCCGGTCCGTGATGGTGTAGAAAATATAATACAGCCCACTCAAGATGATCTGGTTGGCTGGCAGGAAGTAGCTGGTCTGGGCGGGTGGCGGCAGCATCGGCACACCTGCACCAGTGACCAGATACTCTGGTCGTGTGTCCATTACCGGGCTGAAGTAAATGTTAATCAAATCTCCCGCTTCAAATCGCCCGGACTGCGAACTAAAGGTGTTTGGGGGAATACTGATATCCAGGCCGCCCTGGTTTATCAGGAATGCATTGTCGATAACCGTCCCCACCGGCGCATTGACTAATGTCGGAACGGTCGGTTGCTCACGTGACGACGCTAGCGCGTAAGGCGCAATGAGATCGACCCGGAACGCGGCAGGGCTGGACTCATCCCGCGAAGGGCCTGGGACACCACCGGAATTGCGGTATTGCACGACTTTGAGTTCATAAAAACCATGCTGGAACTCAAGCTCGGGAGGCGGAGCAGGAATAAATCTATCAAGGATTGCGGGCACTGGGGTCTCGTTGATCTGGAATGGGGGCAAAAAGGTCCTCCAGGTAGGCACCGGATCTGTGGTTGTGCGAATTTGAATACCCAGCCAATCGGTCGGCACCGAGATCAGCCCGGTTCTACACTCCACGGTGATACCCGCACGGGCAACGACCGCTGGAATAAGACCCGTTGCATCATCCAGGGCTTCTGCAATCGTGGGTGCATCCATAAGCAAAGGTTCTGGTGTAATGGTGACGTCAGGGTTGCTGCTCATATCAGTCTCTCCTTTAGTACTTAATGTAGACAGCGCACAAACACTCCCCCAGCCGTAAGACATGCGGCCAAACAAACCGACTTTGGATTTACCCGTCAGAAGTTCAATGAAACGTGCGCGGTATTCCAACACTCATGACACGAAGCCCTCGGAATCAGGGTTCGGGGCCATTGCCATCAATCCAGCAATAGATCGGGTTTGGCGGCGGTGGCGAGGTATTGACTACCCGATCGAACGGCACATACCTGGAATCAGACCGGCCAATGATCACGCCCCCCCTGGACACCGTGTAACTGGCCTCTCCTCCGGCGTTTTCTTTCAGGGGCCGGATCAATCGCTCGACATCGGTAATCAAGAAGACATAGCCCGATGCATCGATGACCCCATCCCAATAATGCGTGAGGGTTTCCACGATATTGGGGTCTGGATTGACATCCGGGTACAGGCCATACCCCTGGAACCGCAGCGTAATCAGATCGCCAGAAAGTATGTCCACGTGAGGGGCGATGAACACCTCGACATAGGACCAGATCGCAGGATCGGAATCGCAGGTCATGTAGCCGTTAGGATGCGACTCTGATTGCGGGAAATGGGGCCGAGGGTATCTGGACGGCGGAAGGCCGGTTTGCAGCCCGGCTTGCGCCACCAGTGAAAACAGCGGGTTGATGTTGCCAGCACGGTCCTTCAGGCGATAGAAGCAGAAGATCCAGAGCGCCCCCGGAAAACGACGGAACACGTCGCTGGGCACATCCACGAATATGCGGCCGGTGGCGCTGGTCAACGGCGCGGAAATCAGGGTGGGCACGCCGGTTGGCAAGGTATTCATGTCTGAAAAATACAGCAGTACCTCATCACCGATCTCACGCCCCAGATATCCCTTGGGGATTTCCATGCGCACCAGAGGGTTGGCGACCAGGTAGGCCTCGGTAATCGGATCAATGGGAAAAATGGCCGGTGCCAGCAACGCGCCACCGCCGGGCGCATCGCGGTCGATCCTGAGCGTCACCACCTCAGAGGTATCGAAGCTGGGGCTGTTCGGCGTGCTGTTATGGATGCGAAACCTCAGATCAACAATTGCACTGTTCAGCAGGAGTACCTGGGGTATCTGCATGGGGTAGGGAAAGTCGGCGGCAGTCATCGACTCAGGCAGCAAAACCGGTGGCAGATCGACGGGGCGGGCGCCGTGCACGCGCCACTCGAACACCAGATATTGCGGCCTGCCCGGGCCCGGTAGAAACGCCCAGGGCTTCGGAATCAAAAGCCGTAAGTCCGAAAAGTAATACTGTGCCGGCAACAACCCGTCAGGCAGCGCGTCGACGACGATGGGCGCGTCAATCGCCCGGACACCTGGGCCTTGGGGGCCAGCATTGTGGGTGCTCATCTAAACCTCCCGTCCCTCGTACACGCCTATGCATCAACGGATCACAGCGCTACGGTTCTGTTGGGGCAATTGAACACCGCCTGTGGTGCTGCGGATACTGTCAGAATTAACAGGTACGTTCGCCGCTCGTCGGTTTGAGCAGCCCAATTTCACGCTTGCCCGAACAAAGATTTCTTGACGAGACGAGCTGGCTGGTGTTTTCTGAAACCGGTTTCAATGCCTCATGCACTGTCACCTCACACTAATAAAAAAGGCCCTGCCGTGACTTCATTCTCCGCCGCCCAGCGCAGCCGCGTGACCATGCTTGATGTGGCCCAACGCGCTGGCGTATCCAAGGCCAGCGTGTCGCGCTTTATCGGCGATGACCGCGCCCTGCTGTCCGATGCCATCGCCCTGCGTATCGAGCAAGCCATCGATGAGTTGGGCTACCGCCCCAACCAGATGGCCCGTGGCCTGAAACGCGGGCGCACACGCCTGATCGGCATGCTGGTGGCCGATATCCGCAACCCCTATTCGATTGCGGTGATGCATGGCGTGGAAACCGCCTGCCGCCGCCACGGCTACAGCCTTGTGGTGTGCAACACCGACCGCGATGACGAGCAGGAGCGCCAGCACCTGGCCGCCCTGCGTGCCTATAACATCGAAGGCTTGATCGTGAACACCCTGGGGCATCACCTCGAACAACTGCTGGAACTGCAACGGGAAATGCCCCTGGTGCTGGTGGACCGCAAGGTCGACGCACTGCACAGCGACCTGGTGGGCCTGGATAACCCGCGAGCCGTGAGCATGGCCCTGGACCACCTGGAGCAACAGGGCTACCGGGAGATCCTGCTGGTCAGCGAGGCCGCCGACGGCACCAGTTCGCGGGTTGAACGCATGGAAGGCTTCCATGCCCAAATCCGTCGCCGCAACCGACTGCATGGCGCCGTGCTGGAAATTGGCGCTGATTTGCCCGCCCGTTTGCAGGCATTTATTGCCTCACCCCAGGCCGGCCCCAAAGCCCTGTTCTGTGCCAACGGCGTCGCCGCACTGGCCTGTACCACAGCCCTGCGCGCGTTGGGGTGTCGGTTGTTCGAGGACGTGGGCCTGATTGCCCTGGATGACCTGGAATGGTACCCGCTGGTAGGCAGCGGCATCACCGCCCTGGCCCAGCCGACCGAAGCCATAGGCGCCAGCGCCTTTGAGTGTTTGCTCAAGCGCTTGCGCGGCGATACCTCGCCCACCCGCTCCCTGGATTTTGCCCCGCAACTGATCGTCCGAGGTTCAACCCGCCCCCTGTAGGCGTCGCCGCCTGGGGGGCGTTTTTTTATTTACAGATGAAACCGGTTTCAGAGATCAATAAAAATGCATAAATACCCCGTTTCCATCAGCCTCTCCAGCTACGGTGCCGACCTGGTCCGCCAGCGTGGCCAGTTGAGTTTCGTCGAATTGCTGGCCGCTGCCGGCGCCCAGCGCATTGAATGGCGTGAAGAACTGCTGACCAGCGAACAACCCGGCGAACTGGCCCAGGCCGCCGCCGCGCAAGATCTGGAGTGTGTGTTTTCGTCGCCCCTGGAGCTGTGGGGCGCCGGGCGTGCCCAAGCCCATTCGGAGCTGGCCGCCACCCTCGACCGGGCCCAGGCGTTCGGTGCACGCTGGTTAAAGGTTTCGCTGGGTTACTTCACCGACACCCACGACCTGCACAGCCTCGGCGCCCTGCTCAACCGCCACCCGGTGCGCTTGCTGGTGGAAAACGACCAGACCCTGCACGGCGGGCGTATCGAGCCGCTGCAGCGCTTTTTCGATGCCGCCGAACGCCTGGGCGTCCCGGTGAAGATGACCTTCGATATCGGCAACTGGCACTGGCAAGACCAGAGCGCCCTCACCGCCGCGCGCTTGCTCGGCCGGCATGTCGATTACCTGCACTGCAAGGCCGTGGCCCGGCGGGCCGACGGCAAGCTGATAGCCCTGCCGCCGGGCGCCGCCGACCTGCATCTGTGGGAACAATTGCTGCGCCTGATGCCCCGGGGGATCAGCCGGGCCGTGGAGTTCCCACTGCAAGGCGCGGACCTGCTGGCGGTCACCGCCGCCCAGGTCGCCGCCCTCGCCCATCTTGGCCAAGCCTCTGTGGAGAATGCCCATGTCTGACATCGATATCCTCTCGTTTGGCGAGACCATGGCAATGTTTGTCGCCGAGCAAACCGGCGACCTGGCCCAGGCCGGCCACTTTGAAAAACGCATCGCCGGCGCCGACAGCAACGTGGCGATCGGCTTGTCGCGCCTGGGCTTCAACGTGGCCTGGTTGAGCCGGGTCGGGGACGATTCACTGGGGCGTTTTGTGGTCGCTACCCTGGAACGCGAAGGCCTGGATTGCCGGCATGTGGCGGTGGATCCTGCGCAGCCTACCGGCTTTCAGCTCAAGTCCCGGGAAGACACCGGCAACGATCCGGTTGTCGAGTACTTCCGGCGCGGTTCGGCGGCCAGTCACTTGTCCTGCGCCGCCATCGTCCCCGAGCTGCTGCGGGCCCGGCACCTGCATGCCACCGGGATTCCACCCGCGCTGTCGCAGGCCACCGCCGAGCTGTCGCGCCAGTTGATGAGCGAGATGCGCGCGGCCGGCCGCAGCGTGTCCTTCGACCCCAACCTGCGCCCGTCGCTATGGCCCAGCACGCACAAGATGATCCGCGACATCAACGCCCTGGCCTGCCTGGCGCACTGGGTCTTGCCGGGCTTGAGCGAAGGTCGCCTGCTGACCGGCTTCGAGGACCCGGCGGATATCGCCGCCTTTTACCTCGACCAGGGCGTGGAGGCCGTGGCCATCAAGCTCGGGCCCCACGGTGCCTACTACCGCAGCCATCTGGACCAGGGTTTTGTCGCCGCCGTGCCGGTGGCCAAGGTGGTGGACACCGTCGGCGCTGGCGATGGCTTTGCCGTGGGCCTGATCAGTGCCCTGCTGGAAAACCTCAGCCTGGCCCAGGCGGTACAGCGCGCCAACTGGATCGGCAGCCGCGCCGTACAGAGCCGTGGCGATATGGAAGGCCTGCCGCTGCGCGCCGACCTGCCCGCCTGGCAAAAAACCGGCTGACCCCAGGCTTCAACCCGTTACCTGTTGCCACAACTACAACAAGCTCAGGAGCCCCCCATGAATCACCTGAAACTCGCCACACACCGTTGGTGGTACATCATGCCGATTGTGTTTATCACCTACAGCCTGGCGTACCTGGACCGCGCCAACTACGGCTTCGCCGCCGCCTCCGGGATGGCCGAAGACCTGATGATCACCCCGGGCATGTCCTCGCTGCTCGGCGCGTTGTTCTTCCTCGGCTACTTCTTCTTCCAGGTGCCGGGGGCGATCTATGCCCAGCGCCGCAGTGTGAAGAAGCTGATTTTTGTCAGCCTGATCCTGTGGGGCGGCCTGGCCACCCTGACCGGCGTGGTCTCCAACGCCTATATGCTGATTGCCATCCGCTTTATGCTCGGGGTGGTCGAAGCGGCGGTGATGCCGGCGATGCTGGTGTACCTGTGCCACTGGTTCACCCGCGCCGAACGCTCGCGGGCCAATACCTTCCTGATCCTCGGCAACCCGGTGACCATGCTGTGGATGTCGGTGGTGTCCGGCTACCTGGTACAGCATTACAGCTGGCGCTGGATGTTTATCATCGAAGGCCTGCCTGCGGTGTTCTGGGCCTTTATCTGGTGGCGCCTGGCCGATGAGCGCCCGGCCGATGCCAAATGGCTGAGCGCCGGCGAGAAACACGACCTGGAAACCGCCCTGGCCGCCGAGCAAGTCGGGCTCAAGGCGGTGAAAAACTATGCCGAAGCCTTCCGCTCGCCCAAGGTGATCATCCTCGCGCTGCAGTTCTTTTGCTGGAGCATCGGCGTCTACGGCTTTGTGCTGTGGCTGCCGTCGATCCTCAAGGCCGGCCTGCAGATGGATATGGTCGAGGCCGGCTGGCTGTCGGCGCTGCCTTACCTGGCGGCGGTGATTGGCATGCTTGTTGTGTCCTGGGGCTCGGACAAGCTGCAAAAACGCAAACGCTTTGTGTGGCCACCGCTGCTGATCGCCTCCGTGGCGTTTTATGGCTCCTACCTGTTGGGCGCCGAACATTTCTGGTGGTCGTACACCCTGCTGGTGATCGCCGGCGCCTGCATGTATGCGCCCTATGGGCCGTTTTTTGCCATCGTCCCGGAGATCCTCCCGGCCAACGTCGCCGGGGGCGCCATGGCCTTGATCAACAGCATGGGCGCCCTGGGCTCGTTTGGGGGCTCGTACCTGGTGGGTTACCTCAACAGCAGCACCGGCTCGCCGGGGGCGTCCTACCTGTTGATGAGCGGCGCGCTGCTGTTGTCAGTGGTGCTGACGATCCTGCTCAAACCCGAACAGCCCGGGGCGCGAGCCCTGCACTCGCTTGAATTGAAGGTCAGAACCTGATGAAAAAACATGTCGTGCTCTACAAAAAACTCTCCGCGCCGCTGATGGCCCGCCTGCATGAGGCCGCCGAGGTGACGCTGATTGACAGCCTCGACGCCAGCGGCCTGGCGCAACTGCGCGAGGCCTTGCCCACGGCCCATGGCCTGCTGGGAGCCAGCCTGCGCCTGGATGCCCAACTGCTGGACCTGGCACCGCGCCTGGAAGCGGTGGCCAGTGTTTCGGTAGGCGTCGATAACTACGACATCGGCTACCTGATCCGGCGCGGTATTTTGCTCAGCAACACCCCGGATGTGCTCACCGAAACCACCGCCGACACCGGCTTTGCCCTGATCCTCGCCACCGCCCGGCGCGTGGTGGAGCTGGCCAACCTGGTGCGCGCCGGTAACTGGAACCAGAACATCAGCCCCTTGCACTTTGGCAGCGATGTACACGGCAAGACCCTGGGCATCATCGGCATGGGGCGCATTGGTGAAGCCCTGGCGCAGCGCGGGCACTTTGGCTTTGGCATGCCGGTGATCTACCACAGCCATTCGCCCAAGCCTTGGGTCGAGCAACGTTTCGGCGCGCACTACCGCAGCTTGCCGGAGTTGCTGCAACAAGCCGATTTTGTCTGCCTGACATTGCCGTTGACTACCGAGACTCAGGGGTTGATTGGCGCCAAGGAGTTCGCCCAGATGGGCCCGGAGACGATTTTCATCAATATCTCCCGGGGCAAGGTGGTGGACGAAGCGGCCCTGATCGATGCCTTGCAACAGCGCACAATCCGCGCGGCGGGGCTGGATGTGTTTGAGCGCGAGCCGCTGAACCATGATTCGCCGCTGCTGCGCTTGAACAATGTGGTGGCGACGCCGCATATCGGCTCGGCCACCCATGAGACCCGGGAAGCGATGGCGCGGTGCGCGGTGGATAATCTGCTGGCGGCGTTGGCGGGGGAGCGGCCGAAAAATCTGGTCAATCCCACTGTGTGGGGAGCCTGACAGGCGGTGCATCAGCCACTAGAAATAGTGACTGATACAGCGCTATCGCGGGCAAGCCCGCTCCCACAGGGGGGCTTGGTCGGGCACTGAATTTCAGCCACGCCACAATTTAAATGTGGGAGCTGGCTTGCCTGCGATAGCGGTATGCCAGCCACCCAAGCCTTCCCTGCTTAGATCACAAACCGCGCCACCATGGCATTCAAGTCCACCGCCAGGCGCGACAGTTCATGGCTGGCGGCGCTGGTCTGGTTGGCGCCGGCCGCCGATTGGGTCGCCAGGTCGCGGATGTTCACCAGGTTGCGGTCCACCTCGCGGGACACTTGGGCCTGCTCTTCGGACGCGCTGGCAATCACCAGGTTGCGCTCATTGATCAGGCTGATGGACTGGGTGATCTGTTCCAGCGCCACCCCGGCGGCGCGGGCCATTTCCAGGGTGCTGTGGGTGCGCTGGTTGCTCTGCTGCATGGACTGCACCGCGTCCCCGGTGCCGTTCTGGATGCCGGCGACCATTTTTTCGATTTCCTGGGTCGATTGCTGGGTGCGATGGGCCAGGGCGCGCACTTCATCGGCCACCACGGCAAACCCGCGCCCGGCTTCACCGGCGCGTGCGGCTTCGATGGCGGCGTTGAGGGCCAACAGGTTGGTTTGTTCGGCAATCGCCCGAATCACATCCAGCACTTTGCCAATATCGCGGCCCTGGGTCGCCAGGCCTTCGATCAATACCGAGGTGTTCTGCACGTCCTGGGTCATGGTCTGGATCGCCTCCACGGTTTGCACCACGCGGTCGCGCCCTTCCCGTGCGGCCTGGTTCGACTGGGTCGAGGCCTCGGAGGTGGACACGGCATTGCGCGCCACTTCTTCCACGGCGGCGGTCATTTCATTGACGGCGGTGGCGGCCTGGTCGATTTCGTTGTTCTGCTGCTGCAAGCCCTTGGAGGCTTCCTCGGTCACCGCGCTCAGTTCTTCGGCAGCGGAAGCCAGCTGTGTAGCCGAGCCGGCGATATGCTGGATCGTCTGGCGCAGGTTGCCCTGCATGGTGGCCAGGGCGCCGATCAGGCGCGCGGGTTCATCCTGGCCATCATCCTCGATAACCTTGCTCAGGTCGCCGCTGGAGATGGTTTGCGCCGCCGCCACCGCCTTGCGCAGCGGCGTGACGATGCTGCGGGTCAGCAACCAGGCGAGCAAGACGGTCATCAGCGCTGCAACCACCGACACCCCGATGATCCCGCTGATCGCATCGCTATAGCTGCGCCCGGCGTTTTCCCCGGCCTGCTTGGCATCGGCGGCGTTGATCGCAATCATCTTATTGAGCTGTTCCCCCATCTGATCGGTGCCGTCCTTGATCCGGCTGTTGATCAGGGCCCGCATTTCCTCGACCTTGTTCTGCTGGGACAGCGTCAGCATTTCAGCCTGGGCTTTGAGGTAGTTGTCCAACGTGGCTGCAAATGTCTTGTAGACCGCAGCCTCTTCGGCCCCGGCCGGCATCGCGGCATACCCGGCCTGGGCCTGGCGCGCCTTATCGACCAGTACCCCGATGCGCACTTGGGCTTCCTGCAGGGCTGCCGGTTCGCGGTTGACCAGCACCCGGAACGACAGAATGCGCAGGCGCAACACGTTCTCGGTCATATTGGCCAGGTAGCCGACACTCGGCAGTTGGTTGGCGCCCATATCCAGCGCGGCCTGGCGAATCAGCGTCATGCGGTTGACGGCAAACACCCCCAGAACAATCACAAGCAACGCAATAAACGCAAAACCGAGAAACGCCCGAGGTGCGATATTCAAATTACGGAGGGACATAGGAAAGCTCTCAAGAGGGGATGGCTGCGAGCATCCTTGCCGCGACACGGGACACCTGTTTTTTGTGGGGCCTTGCTGCGACGTCAGCATTAACGGGCCTATCCGTGTTATCGGCCGGCTTGAGGTTTTTTTGCAGGGGCCGGAGAAATATATTTTCACACTTTTGACAACGGGTACTTTCTGGCATCCTGCGCGTCCATTTTCTGACCCGAGCACGTATTTTGTCTGACGCTCAAGCCCCCCGCCCCCGTTATAAATCCGACCTGATCTATGGCCTGGAAGACCGCCCGCACTTCACCGCCGCGATCTTTGCCGCCCTACAGCATGTGCTTGCCAGCTTCGTCGGGATCATTACCCCGACCCTGATCGTCGGTGGCGTGCTGGGCCTGGAAAGCGAAGTGCCGTACCTGGTCAGCATGGCGCTGTTTGTCTCCGGCCTGGGCACGTTTGTCCAGGCGCGACGCTTCGGCCCGGTGGGCTCGGGCTTGCTGTGCCTGCAAGGCACCAGTTTTTCCTTTATCAGCGTGATCCTCAGTGCCGGCTTCATGGTCAAGGCCCGGGGCGGCGGCACCGATGAGATTCTCTCGACGATCTTCGGCATCTGCTTTTTCGCCGCGTTTATCGAAGTGGTGCTCAGCCAGTTCATCGGCAAATTGCGCAAGCTGATCACCCCGGTGGTGACCGGCACCATCATCACCTTGATGGGCTTGTCGCTGATCAAGGTCGCGGTTACCGACATGGCCGGCGGCTATGGCGCCGCCGACCTGGGCGCCGCCAGCAATATGGGGCTGGCGGCCCTGGTGCTGCTGACCATCGTGGTGCTCAACCGCTTCAATAACCCGTTCCTGCGCTTGGGCTCGATTGTCATCGGCCTGACCCTGGGCTTTGTGGTGGCCTGGTGGCTGGGGCGCGTTGACCTGGCGGCATTGCCCCAGGTGCCGCTGGTCAGCGTGCCGGTGCCGTTCAAGTACGGGTTTTCGTTCGACTGGGTGGCGTTTATCCCAGTGGCGGTGATCTTCCTGATTTCGCCCCTGGAGGCGGCCGGTGACCTGACCGCCAACTCGATGATTTCCCAGCAGCCGGTCAAGGGCCCGCTGTATATCAAGCGCATCAAGTCCGGCCTGCTGGCCGATGGCCTGAACTCGGTAATGGCCGCCACCTTCAATAGCCTGCCGATGGTGACCTTCGCCCAGAACAACGGGGTGATCCAGTTGACCGGCGTGGCCAGCCGCTATGTGGCGTATTTCATTGCCGGACTGCTGGTGTTGCTGGGCCTGTTCCCGATGATTGGCGCGGTGCTGCAACTGATGCCCAAGCCGGTACTGGGGGGCGCGACCCTGATTATGTTCGGCACGGTGGCGGTGGCCGGGATCAAGATCCTCGCCGAGGCCGGGCTGCATCGGCGCAATGTGCTGATCGTGGCGATTTCCCTGGGCATGGGCCTGGGCGTGGCGGCGGTGCCGGAAGTGCTGCGCGAGCTGCCCAAGGCCTTGCATAACATCTTCGAGTCGCCGATTACCGTCGGAGCGTTCTGTGCGATCCTGCTGAACATTTTCCTGCCTGAAGAGTTCATAGAGCTGCAAGAAGATGAATTTGACCCGGAAGCCTCTACCCTCAAGGTGATGCAGGACCCGGAACCGACGAAATAGGAACCCTTATGCGCAGATTGATCGGCCTGACCCTGTCTTTGATATTGCTCAGCCTGAGCGCCTGCGCCCTGTTCCCCAGCCGTGACCCGCTGCATATCAATGTGGTGGGCATCGAGCCGCTGCAAAGCCAGGACCTGGAGGTACGCTTTGCGGTCAAGCTGCGGGTGCAGAACCCCAATGACACGGCCATCGACTACAACGGCGTGGCCCTGGACCTGGAGGTCAATGGCCGGCCGCTGGCGGCTGGGGTGAGTGATCAGCAGGGCTCTATCCCGCGCTTTTCCGAGACGGTTCTGACAGTACCGGTCAGCGTTTCGGCGTTTTCGGTGTTGCGTCAGACCCTGGGCCTGAGCCAGACCCAGCGCTTGAACAACCTGCCCTATGTACTGCGCGGCAAGCTGGCGGGTGGGGTGTTTGGCACGATGCGCTTTGTCGATCGCGGCACCCTGGACCTGCCCAACAGCGTGACCTGGTAGACCACCTGTAGGCGCGAGCTTGCGCCTACTTGGCAGCCATCAGGCGGTTGACTTCGCTGCGTACCATGTTGGCAAATTCCGGTGGCGACATGCCGTCCAGCTCCGAACGCACCCATTCGGCCCATTTGCCCTTGCGCTTGGCGCGCTCGCCAAACAGCCGTGCACCCTCGCCCTTGGCCTTGCCCAGGTTGCTTTGCCACAAGTCGTACAGACGGGACTTTTCATCTTCAAGCGCCGCGCGCTCGGCAAGGGGCTTGTTGGCCAGATTGAAGCTCATGTGGAATTACCTGCTGCACAAATAGGTGACATCTTACACTGTAGGTCGAAAGGTCCGAATTCGGATTTTGCATCGTGTAGAGGCCCGGCGAAAAAAACTGCAACTTTTGCACCGCGCGAAGACTCCATTGTTCACTGCCCACTTACCCCGCAAGGAGCTACTCAATGGCCCGTAAAACTGCCGCTCAAGCTGTCGAAGAGCAAATCAAGGACCAGGCGTTCAGCGAACTCCAGGCCCTGATCGAAGAATCGGACAAACTGCTCAAAAGCAGCGCATCGCTGGTGGGAGAAGAAGGTGAAACCCTGCGCGAGCAGGTGGCGATCAAGCTCAAGCAGGCCCTGGAGTCGGTGTCCAACGTGCGTGAGCGCAGCAAGCCGGTGGTAGAGGCCACCGAAACCTATATCGGTGGCCACCCTTGGCAGACCGTCGCCATTTCCGCCGGCTTGGGCCTGGTGGTAGGCCTGCTGCTGGGCCGTCGCAACTGATCGATGCCACGGCCGGCGCGGCTTAGCCCGCGTCGGCCATCAGCCCTGCGCCAGCGTGCGCAGCCACGCCAGTTCATCCCCGTCCAACAAAATGCCTTCCTGCACGGCCTTGGCCCGGGTGCGATGACGCCGGTCGCCGGGCAAGCGGCGCAACCCCACCGCATGCATCTGCCGCACCAATTCCTGGCTGCGTTGGGCAAAGTCTTGCCCGGCGGTTTTGCTGGGGTCGATCACGATCAGCAACTGGCCGGTCCAGGGCGTCTTGGCGCCGGGGTGGTTGGACCAATCGAACTCAAATGAGAAGTTGCCTCCGGTCAGGGCGGCGGCCAGCAACTCCACCATCATCGACAGCGCCGAGCCCTTGTGCCCGCCAAACGGCAACAGCGCACCGCCTTCGAGAATCGCCTTGGGGTCCTGGGTTGGCTGGCCCAGGCTGTCGACCCCAGTGCCCGGCGGCACCCGCTCGCCCTTGCGCGCAGCAATCTGTACATCGCCATGGGCAATGGCGCTGGTGGCCAGGTCAAACACAATCGGCGGCCCATCGGCCCGTGGTGCGGCAAACGCGATGGGATTGGTGCCGAACAGGGGCCGATCCGCACCGTGGGGCACTACGCATGTCATGCTATTGACCACGCTCAGGGCTACCAGGCCTTCTTCGGCAAACGGCTCCACATCCGGCCACAGGGCGGCAAAGTGATGAGAGTTACGAATCGCGAGTACCGCGATCCCGGCGCTGCGGGCCTTGGCCACCAATAACGGGCGGGCGGCGGCCAGGGCGGGCTGGGCAAAGCCATTGGCGGCGTCCACCCGCACGAACCCCGAGGCAACATCCTCAACCACCGGCACCGCCTGGCCATTGACCCAGCCGCTGTCCAGGGTCGAGACATAGCCGGGTATGCGAAACACCCCATGGCTATGCGCCCCATCCTGCTCGGCGCGGGCGCAGTTGTCGGCCAGCACACAGGCAACCTCGGGCGAGGCGCCATGCCGGATGAAGATGCTCGTGAGCAGTGTCACAAGTTCAGTGAAGCCAAGGGGTGTGGCTGACATCTGAAGCTCCAGAATTGTTATTGGGAGGGGCAACAGCCTGCGGAATCCAGCGCATTGATTAACAACGTGTGACCAGTGAGCTGTCAACCACCGGCAGCGGTTGCGCGCTATTTATTTAATGCCTGGGCAATGCCCCCCGCTCCTAGGCTCGCTGCATCTATAGCCTGCACCGAGCCTTTGCGATGGACGACCTGCAACCCCCCTATTTCTTCCCCGAGGCCATGCGCCTGGCCAAACACTTGAGTGCCCGCGAGCGGCATCGCGGTATCACCGACCTTGACCGGAGTTTCTTGCGCAACCTGTTCTTTGCCAACGCGGCCGGGCGCAAGGCGCAGTCGCCGCCGATGATCGCCGAACGCTTGCTGATCAACCGCCCCGAACAGCAACCGATGGAGCTGGCGGGGGCATTCGTGATGGGCTCGCAGGGCAGCTACAGTTCGGTTTTTTTCTATGGCCCAGTGACCGGCCTGGAAAAATTCAGTGACTATGAACAGTTGATACACACGCTGGAAAGCCGCCTGCGCGACGCTCAGAAACAGCGCGAACTCCTGCATTTCCTGGCCATTGACCAGCGGGCCGGCTTTACCTTTGCGGCAGGTTCAAGCCTCACGCGGCAACTGATCGAGGGCAATGTCTTCGACGAACAAAAGGCCTGTATCGAGCGTTACCAGCACCTGAATGTCCAGGTCATGCTTGATGAACTGGGCAAGTTGCCGTTGATGGAAACCCTGCTGGATCAACTGCTGGCCAGTACCTTGCACACATCCCTGGCGAACATCGACCAGCGCAAGACCCATGTGTTTTTCTACGCCCTGGCCACCTCCCCCACGGACCAGGACCGGTGGGTGAATGCGCTGTTGTTGCGCGATGCCTTGTTGCTGTATTACCGGCAACAGTCCTGGCCGGTTGGCCTGCGCCGGGTATTTCTGAACCCACAGGTGGCCGCCACCCAGACGCAAGCGCAAACCCACTGGGAGGACGGCATCAAACAGGCCGCCCAGCAGTTGCCTCTGTTCCTGCGCAACGCACTTGAGACCTACTGGAACAGCCCTGTGGCTGCTGGCTGTTCAAGGCGTGAGTACTTTGCCCAGGCCATAAGTGATAAATCCCGGGTCGATTTACTGTTCAAGCGCCAGGAAGAGGTGATCTCGGCTGAACAGTGGCAAGAGTTGGACGCCCTCTACCTGCCCGCCGAACGTCGCACCACACTCGCTATCGAAAAAGTCCGCCTGTGGGAGCACTACCCCCATTACGTCGAACTGGCCAGTACGCTGGTCATCACCAACAGCGCGGCCTTTCTCTATACCCAGTCCAAGGGTTTGCAGGTACTCAAGGACTACAGCGACCTGCAGGCAACACTCAGGGCCATGGTGGGGGCACGCGGGCATGAAGATGACTTCTTCGGTTTCCTGGCCCTGGAGGAACGCGCGCGGTTTGTCGGTTTTCAACAGCCGCAGTTCAGTCCGGCCCCCTTCAGTGGCCCGGTGTTCAAGCGCTTGCTTGAAGACATCATCGCCAAGCAGCAGCAGAACCTCGAATACTGCCTGGATGTTTACCGACGCCATCAAGGGACGATGGATGCCTATGCCCTGCTCGATCACGGCCTGGATATCCGTGCCCTGCTTGACCATCGGTTGCTGGCATTGGACGCCAGGGGACGCTGGAGCACGCACCCGGCCGCCCCCTCGGTGCCCGCAGAAAAGGCGCGCCTGACCCTCCGCCAACTGCACAGCGTGGAGAATGCGCTGGCTAGCCTGCTGGCGCTGGTCCCCAGCCTTGAGACGGTAATTGCCGACCAACTGCGTGCAACGTTCAGCACCTCTACCGTGCTGCCGCTGAACCCGCAAGACCTTTACATCAACCGCTATGCAGGCCATGCCGACGATCAGGAGCGACGCACGCCACGGGCCAGCCAGAGCGTGCTGGAGCATTGCATCGCTCGCCTGATCGGCCAGGCGCAGGCCATCCCGGTCACACCGGAGTACGCGGTGTACGGGCCACGGATCCGCGGCCAGGCGAGTAAACGGCTGGAGCTGAGCATTGACCGACTCAATACCATGGTGGAGCACTGGCTGCTTGGCCTGAGCCTCCAGACGATCGCACAGATCCCCCGCGCCGGCCTGGAAGCTGCGCTGCCCAAGCTGGTGCACAGCATGTCAGTGGGGATTCTGGAGGAAGCCCGCCTCAGGGGGCAGGACAAGAGCCTCGACGAGCGTGATATCCAGATCCTGCAGACAGTGTTGAGCCCGGATAACGCCACGCCTGAGCGGCGCCGTACATTGAAAGGCTTTACGCCGGATGCATTCACCCTGTCGGTGCGGGTGAATGGCCAAACCACGCTGCATCGCCTGGCCAACTGTTTTGTGCTCACCGAGCGCGGAGGTCTCGACCCGCATCATTCTGGACACGCCGTGTTATGGACGCCGGCCGCTGGCGTGGAAGTCTTCGCCTCGGTCAGTGCCCTGAACGATACCCTGGCGCATCGGCTACGCAGCCCAACCCGACGCTTGAGCCTGCTGGAAAACCTGGCCGCCCCTGCGCGCCTGCCCCATCAATGCTATGAGCCGGGGCCGTTGCAGTTGATAAAAGAACCCGCCCTGCAGGAGTGCCAGCAGTCGTGGATCAATCAGTACATCGCCCAGCGCCAACACACCCTGGGGCTCAAGGCCAAAGCGCAGTCATTGCTCCAGGCACTGGGGCAGGTGCGCAAAAAGCTCCCGGTCAATAACCTCCAGCGTGCGGCGGCTATTGCACGGCTGGCAGAACTGCGGCACTCCCTACCGGACGGGCTGGGAGCGGCGCCTCCCCGGGAGCAGCAGCGCCAGGCGGAAATCCTCGAGCAATACCGCATCAATACCCTGCATGGCCGGGATTATCTGGATGAACTTCAGCCACTGCGTCAGCACGTGGCGGACCGCCTCAACGCTATGCTCGTCGATTATTCAGTCTTTGCTGCGGATGTGACGATTGTGCCCAGGTTGGCCCTGGCCGGCCAACGCCAAGGCTTGCTGGATTTCGCCATGAACCCCGCCAGCCTGCAAACCGCCGGGTTTGATGTGCTCTGCCAGGCTCCCAGCCTGACCGAGGCCGTCGTGCGCCAGATGCTGTTGCAGTTCAAAGCCCACGAGGATTATCAAGCCTATGTGACGGAACGTTTATCGGCTGCCAACCCCGGTTTCGAGCGGCGCCTGAAGGACTTCAGCCAGCAAGTGCCCTGGCAGCTGTTACAGCACGCCCACGCCCTCAAGCTACAGGAACGCCTTTCAGAACGGGGCTTTGACCTGATCCAGCAGGTGGTCGACATGCCAGACGCCATTGCCCGCGCAGCGGTCATGGGCACGACGGCCAGGGTCAGGCCCCTGGAGTTGATTGCCACGGCCGGCGCTGCGCCAGCAACCGCCCTGGGGCTGTACCTCATTGGCGCCGGGCGCCAGGGGGTGCAGGTGTTGTATGCGCCTTATCATCCGACCTTGAGCTTTACCGAGTTCGAGAACGAAGCACAGTGCCTGGAGGCCCTGAACCGGCCCGGCGCCCTGCAAGACTGTGTGCTCAAGCGCCTGCCCGCGCCCCAGGACGCCACGGATCGGAACTTGCTGGCCAGCACCCTGGGATTCAATCCGATCCAGGGCAACCTGTTCAGCCAACTGTTCGACGACAACCGGCAGTTGCTTCTGAAGTTGCTGGGCACCCAATTGATCAGCGGGGCTGAAGAGGAATGGGAAACCATCAAGCAGGTATTCAGTGGTTCGGTTGGCCGGGTGATCGGCTTTTTGCCTGGCAAGCTGGCGTTGCCCTGGGTGATCTGGCAGAGCATTTCCCTGTTCACCGAGTCCGCCGAGGCCTTGCAAGACCATCATTGGCGCCGGGCCTTGCAGGCGTTTATCGACGGCGTTGCGCAAATGGCCGCAGTTGGCCAGGCCTTGCAGCAAGCAAAGTCGCTCATCCTGGAGCCGATAGAAGAAACACCCCTTGCACCGTTGCCCTCTATGAACTGGCCGCTGGACATCACCACCCCTGAACGCACCGTGCTGTCGCCCAGCGAAGTGCATGATGTGGCGCTGGTCAACCTCAAGCACAACGCCCTGAAGGGGATATACCAGCATAACGCTGCGTCCTACATTCCCATGGCTGGCAAGGTGTATCAGGTCAACCCCCTTGGCGCGTTCTGGCGCATTGCGACGGAGCAGCAAAACGGCCCGTTTGTGTGGCGCAATACCCTGGGGCAATGGGTGGTCGATACGCGCAACCATATCGCGCGCTTTGGCCAGACTTATGGCCGCCTGCAGGACCGCTCAGAAACTCGGACTGCGGCACGTCAGATAATGAACATCGAAGCGGTTGGCATGCAGGCAATTCGTGCGCTGTATCCCGAGCGGGCCCGGATGATCGTGGAGGCGCTCGACCTGGCGACGTTTTATGTACAGAACTGTAAGTTGAACCTGGGGTTGCTGGCACCTGGGATAGCCCCTGTGACGCGGATCCATCGCTTCATCAATGAGTTTTTTGGGATTGATATCGACCCGGATCATGGCCCGCAAGAGATTGATCCGGTCCTGGTGCAAAAGCTGCACCGCATTGTCGACCTGATCCTCGCCGGCCTGCTGGATCCGACGCTGTCTACGATCGATTCAAAGCGTTTCGTCGTGGGCGCCCATCGAACGGACCCACAACAGAATTGGGGGTTTGTCATCGACAATGATCCGCAGCGACGGTTTTACCTGACCGAACACTTCTTTACGCCGCCGTTGAGCAACTATGACAATCACCTGCCGGATTATTTCGACCGGGCGGCTCATGCGCGGGCGACGATGTTGATTCATGAGATGAGCCATGTGGTGGCGATGACAGCCGATGCCGCCTACCTGAACGCGGTGATGCCGTTTTCCGATCTGATCGAGACGTTGACGCAGGCTGGGCGCACCCTGTCGGATTCCCAGAAAAGCTACCAGGACCAGAGCTACTCGCGCAAAACCCCCATCACCCAACTGTTCAAGTTCCCCGATATCAGTGGCACCTTCTGGCGTGACCTTGGAGCGACCCCTGAAACCGGGCACATCAAAAATCAGATACTGCGCACCACCGGGGGCGTGGATTTGAGCAACGCGCGGGGGATTTTCATGAGCAACCTGGCCAGGCGAGTCGACACGATGCTGGACAATGCCGACTCGGTGGCGTTCCTGATCAGTCACCTGGGTCGCCAGTTGGACCCAGTGCCCTCCAGTCGAAGGGAGTCGATAAACTGATCGCCGGGGTCAGTCCTTCTGGTCGCGCAGCACATTGCCCGAGGCGCCGTCGATGCGTACTTCATAGACCACACCGTCAGCCTTGCGGCCTTTGACTTCCCAGTAGCCATTGTCGTCCGCTTCGGCCTGGTAGACCTCAATGTAACCGGCCTTGGTCTTGGCGGTTTCGATGGCTTTTTCGATGGTGATCCAGCCGGCTCCTGGCTTGTCGGCCAGGGCGGCTCCGGCGCCGAGCAAGGTGGCAGTGGCAAGCATGGCAGTGAGGGTTTTCTTCAGCATGTTCTTACTCCGTTAGCGAGAATGACTTACAGATCCAGATTTTTAGGGTGTTTGCAGGCTGAATTAGTTCCACATTGATGCTCATACGCCATGATGGCGGTTCTCGGCACCCTGCCGGGAAGGTTAGAATGTAGGAAATCAGGAAGCACCAATGACCGAACAGCCCCTTTCAGAAGCCGACTATGACGCAATCACCGATGCCGCTGCGCACTGGTGTATGCGCCTGCACGCTTTTGATTGCACGGCGGCCGAGCGCCAGGCGTTTGAACAGTGGCACGATGCGCATCCCCTGCATGCCTTTGAATATGCGGCCATGCTGGAAGTCTGGGAGGTGGCCGACCATTTGCCGCGCAGCAGCGAAACGGCCCCGCCGCTAGCGCAAGTCACACCGCCCCGCCGCTGGCGTACCTATGCCGTGGCCGCCGCCATCTCGTTGCTGGCTCTGCCTCTGGCCGCCTTCACCGGCTGGGAAGCGGGTTGGCTGCCCAGTTCCTATGAACATTACGACGCCACCAGTGGCCTGCGCCAAGTGACACTGGCCGATGGCAGCGAAGTGGAGCTGAACCTGGGCACCGAGCTGGTCTACAGCAACTATAAGCATGAACGCCGGGCCACCCTGAAAAAAGGTGAGGCGTTCTTCAACGTCAGCCATGACCGTGAACACCCGTTCGTGCTCCACGTCGGCGCGGGGCAGATCCGGGTGACCGGCACCCAGTTCAACGTCTGGAAGTACGACGATCAGGTGCGGGTCATGTTGCTGGAAGGCTCGGTGAAGATCAGCAGCGATGCCAGCCACAGCGGCCTGAGCCTGACACCCGGCATGCAGGCCAGTTACAACCGGGGTGATGCGCAACCGCAGTTGCAGGCGTTCTCCCCCCATGACCCGGCGCTGGCCTGGCGTCGGGGCAAGTTGATCCTCGACAACCTGGCGCTGGTGGATGCCTTGCCGCTGATCAACCGCTACCTGAGCAAACCGGTGATGCTGGCCGATACCGGTACCGGCAACATCCGTATTGGCGGGATCTACGATATCCATGAAGTCACCCACCTGGTGTCCTCCCTGCCCAAGGTCCTGCCGGTCTACCTGACCCAGAACCAGGATGGCAACACCGTGCTCAACGCGATACCGCGTAAAACGCCCAAGACCTGAGCGACGCAAAGACAGCGCCTTGGGCAGTACCGGGCGCGACCTCTGTGCGCGTCGCAATGTCCACTTTTGAAACACCCCTCCCTGCGCAACGCCCCTGTGGCGGCGGATTCATCGGTTCGTCATCAAGAGTGTTGCATGGCTGAAACAGGCCAGGTGCTGGTCATTGGGTAGCGCCCTGTTTCATGCCTGATACACCGGGGCCTACGTCCGGCCTGCCAAAAACCCCAACTCATTGAAAAATAAAACAATATAAAAAGCGGCACAGCTTCTGCTCTATGCCTTGCAGCGCTGTTTAGGGTCAGCGCCACAAAACAAGGAATGATGCCGTGGCAACTCTCAATCAAGGCTCGCTGAGCCTGCTGCTGATCAGCTGTGTACTCAGCGCCAGTGTGAGCGTGCCGGCCCTGGCCGAAAACGGCGTGATCGTCACCGGGCGCAACGTCCAAGGCCATATGGCCGGGCGTTCCTCCTTCGGCCCGGACCCTTATCCCTCTACGGCCAATGCCAATCCTGGCACGCAGATTCTGCGCGCCACGGCTAACGGCGAACTCAACGATAACGACTTCGCCGGGGTCAGCAGCGGGTCAAGCATCACACGCTCCATCCTGCCCAATGGCACCCTCCCCGGTTTGAGCACCACCCATGGCAGCAGCGCCTCCGGTTTGGGTGCCGGCGCGGCGGCGGGCCATAGCGGCGGTAGCAGCCTGGGCGGACAGATCAGCGGGACGATCCAGCGTGGTATGGCCCCTCTGAACAACCTCGGCAGCCTGATGGGAGGCCAGAAATGAAGCACGCATGGCTGATCCTCGCCCTCCTCGGCTGCACCAGCGCGCTGGCCGACAGTAACAATCATGCGCTGATCGACAGTTCCGGCCAGCAGTACAGCGGCGTCGCCTCTGTCAATCAGGCCGCCGGCAACCAGCAACAACAGATTAATAGCCGCGCAATCACGGTGGGCGGCCAAGCCACTGACGCACTGGTGCAGCGGCTCGACGGCAAGGTCGACCCGGCCCTGAATGCCAGTGCAGCGATCCAGGGCTCATCGTTCAGCAACGGCAACGGTGTACTGGGCGTCAACCAGTCGGCCGGGGCCAACAACCAGGCAATCAATGCCGTGCGGATCAGTATCAACCCTGGCCCGCAAAGCATCGATGACAGCGTCCTGTCGCAACAGAACATGACGCTGCTACCAGACTCCCGATCCGCCTCTACCACTGGCAGCCGCCAGGTCGTGACCAGCGACCAGGCCTTCACCGGCAGCCGTGGAGTGGTACAGGTGAATCAGAGTGCAGGGGTGGGGAACCGTGTGGCTAACACCCTGGGTATCACGATCAAGTAAGCGCTTGATCGGTGTTTGCAAGACCGTACCAACACTTAACCAACCAATTAGAAGCAAGGAGATACACCATGAAACCTACAATGGCTCTCAAACCACTGGTTTTTGCTCTGGCTGCGCTCATGGCTGTTGCTGCACAGGCTGATAGTGATAAGTGGAAACCAACCCCTAAACCTACAGGTACAGTCGCTGCAGTTGTGGACAGCACTCAACTGAGCAAAGACAACAAGTTCGACGACACCAAAACCAAGAACGATGCCTCGGCCAACAAATCGCTGAACAACAGCGACGGTAACCTGGGGGCCAACGTCGCGGCAGGCAGTGGCAACCAACAAAGCAACAGCACTAGCATCGCCAGCAGTGCGGCTAAAGACGCCCTTGAGGTCTTTGCCGCGGCCATCACTGATCAAACCTCCAAGAGCAACAAATTTGACAACAAAGGCACGCAAAACGACGCTTCGTTGAACAACTCGGCCAACAACAGTTCGGGTAACGTGGGTGTCAGCGTCACTGCCGGTCAAGGCAACCAGCAGGCCAACAGCACGGCTATCGTGACTGCTGACGGTAAAAATATTGGCGCCGTGGCCGCTACCGGCCAGGAATCGCTGAACAACACCTTCCTCAACACCGCATCGGCCGGCAAAGGCTACGGCAACTGGGGCAAGACCTATGTTACCAACGATGCTTCTTTGAACAACTCGGGCAACAATGCTTCCGGCAACATCGGCATCAACGTGTCTGCGGGCTCTGGCAACCAGCAATCCAACTCCCTGTCCCTGGGCAGCGGTTGCACCCAGTGCGCAGCGGGCAGCGGCGTACGCTTCTGACCTGACGCAGAGGGCCTTGGCAACAAGGCCCTTTTTTATTCCCGTGTCCAACAGGTCATTCGATCATGCGCCTCGCGACCTTGTGCCTGCTGTTAATGCTCACCGGCCCCTCCTGGGCAGGGCAAATGGCGATTTCCGCCATGCCTGGCGGTGCGCTGGTCTTCAAGAAAGTCGAGAGCATCCGCGAGCGGCGGTTCGCCAACTTGGTGGAACAAAAAACCGATTTCAGCTGCGGGGCCGCAGCACTGGCCACCATCCTGCGCCAGGGTTACTGGCTGGATGTCGATGAGGAACACGTCATCAAGGGCATGTTGGTCAACGCCGACCAGGACCTGGTACGCACCCAGGGCTTTTCCATGCTGGATATGAAGCGCTACCTCGAAAGCATCGGCATGCGGGCCCGGGGTTACAAGATCGGGCCGGACACCCTGACCACGGTGAAGATCCCGGTGGTGGTGCTCTTGGATATCCGTGGCTACAAGCACTTTGTGGTGATGCAACGTGCCGAGAAAGACTGGATCTATATCGGCGACCCGGTACTGGGCAACAAGCGTTACTCGCGGGACGATTTCCTCGCCGGATGGAATGGCATCGTGTTCGCCGTGCTCGGTGAAGGCTACGACAAGGCCAACGCCCTGCTCGACCCGCCGATACCGTTGACCGCCAAGAGCAAAATGAACGAGTTCCGGCCCGTGGGCGATGCCGAGCTGATGGACTTCGGTTTCATCCAGAGCGACTTCTTCTAGAAGCGCCATCAGGAGCAGGAAGCTCCAGGAGCAGATGATGAACACTTACCGTTGGCTGACGGTCCTGTGCCTGGCAGCCTCAATGCCCGCTTATGCAGCTTCGGCGTTCAAGCCGATTGAAATGAATGACGCGGAACTGGCCCAACTGCGCGGCCGTTTCGTGATGCCGGGGCGGATTGTCAGCTTCGGTATCGTGATGAGCACCACCTGGACCAACGCCGCCGGTGATACCAGCACCGTCAAGGCCAACATGCAGATCGACGCCTCCACCATCACGCCGCAGTTCTACGTGCAGACCACCGGGGAAACCGGCAAGGGCGGCGACCGCCCCACGGGCACCGGCACGGTCATCGGCGGCTCCGGGCTGGGTACCGGCAGCGGCGTGACACAAACCGTCCGCGCCGCTGGCGATGGCAATACCGCCTATAACAACGTCGGGATCAATGTCAGTGAAAACGGCCTGGCGCCCGCCAATCTGGTGCAGTCGGGCCAGGTACTGGTCGCCGGTGGTTCTATCTCCGGCAATAGCGCCGCCGGCAAAGTCAGTGTCTCGGCCAATAACGGCGGCCTGCAGATGGCGATCCAGGCCAACCATAATCAGGGTAGCGCCGTACAGCAAATCGGCGGCGGTAATGTTCTGCAAGGCACAATTTTGCAAGGCAACAGTAACTTCGTAAACAACATGACCCAACTCAATGTCGTGCTGGGTAATAACGGTCTAAACAACGTGGCTTTGAACTGTAATCTGGATCAACTCAAGGGCCTACGCACGCTCGGTTATTGAACTACGCTGACCCTCGACACTTACGCATTAGAAAAGGACGGCTTATTTCATGCATCGAACGTTATCGCTACGCGCCGTTGTTTGTTTAAGTACGATCTTGCCAGCGAGTTTGTTGTACGCAGCGCCAGACGCCGATATCGAAACCCTCAAACAGGAACTTCTGGAACTCAAGCAACGCTATGAAGTACAACAAAAAGCCCTGGCGGTCCTGGAACAACGGGTACGCCAGGTAGAAGACCAGCCCGCGACACCTGCGCCCAAGCGCCTGGCCAAGTCGCCAGCCGACTTCAAGCAAAGTGGCAGTACCGTGGCCGCCGGCGGCAGCTCCTATGGGCAGGCGCTCAAGGATGATTCGGCCCCGGCACAAAGTGTCAGCAACCTCTATAACGAGGCCAGCGGCTTCTTCGGCAATGGCAAGTTCAGCGTTGAGACGGGCATTACTTACGCCCGCTACGATGCCCGGCAATTGACCCTCAATGGCTTCCTGGCGCTGGACTCGATCTTCCTGGGCAATATCAACCTGGACCGCATCAAGGCCGATAACTGGACCCTGGACCTGACGGGCCGCTATAACGTCGATAACCGTTGGCAGTTCGATGTCAACGTGCCGGTGGTGTACCGCGAATCGACCTATCAGTCCGGTGGCGCAAATGGCGGCTCGGGCACGGCAACTTCCGAGGAATCGGTCAGCCGCGATCCCACCATCGGCGATGTCAACTTCGGGATTGCCTACAAGTTCCTCGACGAGTCGGCGACGATGCCCGATGCCGTGGTGTCGGTACGGGTCAAGGCGCCAACCGGCAAGGAACCGTTCGGGATCAAACTGGTGCGCTCGCCCTCCAATACCAATCTCTATGTGCCGGAGAACTTGCCGACCGGCAACGGCGTCTGGTCGATTACCCCGGGGATCTCCCTGGTCAAGACTTTCGATCCGGCGGTGCTGTTCGGCTCACTCTCCTACACCCACAACTTCGAGGACTCGTTTGACGACATCAGTTCGACGGTCAACGAAAAAGTCGGCGGCAAGGTCCGCCTGGGCGACAGCTTCCAGTTCGGGGTTGGCGTGGCGTTTGCCTTGAACGAGCGTATGAGTATGTCGTTCTCGGTGTCTGACTTGATCCAGCGCAAGAGCAAGCTCAAGCCCGACAATGGCGATTGGCAGTCGATTGTGTCCAGTGACGCCAATGCCGGCTATTTCAACGTCGGCATGACCATCGCCGCCAGCGAAAACCTGACGATTGTGCCCAACCTGGCCATCGGCATGACGGATGACGCGCCGGACTTTACCTTCAGCCTGAAATTCCCGTACTACTTCTAAAAGCAAGAGAAGGAAAAGCCCCGCCGCGATAAGGGTCGCGACGGGGCTTTTTTACCCGCCCTAGCGGATCTGGTGTTTGTGCAGCAACCGGTAGAAGGTGGGCCGGGACACCCCCAGCACCCGGGCGGCGACACTCAGGTTGTCGCTATGCCGGTTCAGCACATCGCACAGCGCCTGGCGTTCGGCGCGGTGCTTGTAGTCTTCCAGTGTCGCCATGGGCAGCACGATGGCCTGCCGGCTTTGCAAGCCCAGGTCGGCCGCTTCGATCTGTCGCCCTTCGGCCAGTACCAGGCCGCGCCGTACCCGGTTGGCCAGCTCGCGTACATTACCCGGCCAGGCATGCTTGCCCATGGCGATCAGGGCATCCTCGCTGAAGCTGCGCGGGCGGCGCCCGGTCTCATGGCTGTAGAACCTGGAAAAATGATTGGCCAACATGCCCACATCGCCATGGCGCTCACGCAGCGGCGCGGTCATCACTTGCAGGACATTGAGCCGGTAGTACAAGTCTTCGCGGAAGGCGCCCTTCTCGATGGCGGCTTCCAGGTCGACGTGGGTCGCGGCCAGTACCCGCACATCCACAGGGATCGGCTGGCTGCCGCCGACGCGCTCGATGTGTTTTTCCTGGAGAAAGCGCAACAGGTTGGCTTGCAACTCCAGCGGCAGGTCGCCGATTTCATCGAGGAACAAGGTGCCGCCATTGGCCGCCTCGATGCGCCCGATCTTGCGTTGATGGGCGCCGGTAAAGGCGCCCTTTTCATGGCCAAACAGTTCGGACTGGATCAAGTGTTCTGGAATAGCCCCGCAGTTGATCGCCACAAAAGGCTTGGCGTGGCGCTGGGATTGGCGGTGCAAGGTCTTGGCCACCAACTCCTTGCCAGTGCCGCTGTCGCCACGGATCAAAATCGGCGACTCGGTAGGCGCCAGTTTCGCCAACAATTTGCGCAGCTCGCGGATCGGCCGGCTATCACCCAACAGCTCATGTTCCGGCGCATTCACCTGGGCCGCGCCTTTGCCTCGCAGCCTCGCCATGCCAAAGGCACGCCCCAGGGTGACCTGAACCCGCGACACGTCGAACGGCAAGGTATGGAAGTCAAAAAACCATTCACACACAAAGTCGCCGACATTCTGCAAACGCAACATTTCGGGGCTGAGCACAGCGATCCATTCCGTGCCGCTGCGACTGATCAGCTCCTTGACCGCTTCGGGGCGCTGCAGGTGAAAAGGCTGCAGGCGCAACAAGCCGACGTCACAGGTCCGCTCACCCAGCGCCTCCAGGGCACAGCTGTCGGTATCCCAGCCAGCCGCCCGCAAACCAGGCAATAACTGGTGGCAATCATCACAGGGGTCGACCACAAGCAAGCGACGCAGGGTTGGTGTAACAACCATGACTGTTCCTTGGCGTCAAAATCATTAAAGTTATTAAGAAACAACAGTTTGGACGAGCTGCTCATAACCCTAGCAAGATCTTGACACTCCCCTTGTATCGTTTCGCGATAAAACCATCACCGATACAGCATTTGGCGATCAGCCCCCCCTCAATGCACGCTACTTCAATCTTTCATGCACCTTTCAAAATCGCGCCTTACATGACGTTAATCACGAAAAGTTGAATTTTCTTGCTCTAACATGTGACCCGTACCCTGTCATCGTGCATCAGTACAGGTACTAGCCGAACGGTAAGCCCAACCGACGGCACATCTTTTGATTGGGCACTTAGAGAGAAGACCCCATGAACGCCCCGCTCCGTATCAACGAAGCTCTTTTGATCGCAGACCGTGCTTTCCAACCCTTTCACTGCGTGGCCTGGGCCCCACAAGACGGGACTGGCGAACTGAGCCTGACCGTGATTGACCGCACCGAAAAGCGCATCGGGCGCAAACAGATTCCTTGCAGCACTTATTCCGATCCAAAACAATTGGAAACCCTGCTGCTGCAAGCCCGCGCCGAACTCAATGGCGAAGGTTATCAACTTCAATCCTGGGCAATGCCCAAGTAAGTTAATGCAGCCACTGCGACATACCGTCGCTTCTTAATATTGGCTGCAACTTGTTAAGACGACTAAACCCGTGGCGCGTGAGTTCGACCCTCGCCACGGGTTTTGCATGCCTGACACTTTGGTTTCGCTCTTCTTTATATAGCCGCCAGGCCATGTTCACTTGATCTTCCGGTGAGCATCGGGCACTTTGCGCGCTTCTCGCCCCCAGGAGCACCCCATGTCCGGTTCAATGGCCCAGGCCTTCGCCCATAACTTCCTTGGGTACTCGCCCCGTTGGTACAAGGCCAGCATCCTCGCGTTCCTGATCCTCAACCCCCTGGTGCTCTGGGCTTTCGGCCCGGTCGCGGCCGGCTGGCTGCTGGTGGCGCAGTTTATTTTCACCCTGGCCATGGCGCTGCACTGCTACCCACTGATGCCCGGCGGCCTGTTGATGGTCGAAGCGCTGTTGCTGCGCATGACCACGCCCCAGGCACTGTACGACGAGCTGCTGCATAACTTCCCGGTGATCCTGTTGCTGATGTTTATGGTGGCCGGCATCTACTTTATGAAGGACTTGCTGCTATTTCTGTTTTCACGCCTGCTGCTGGGCGTACGCTCCAAGGCGCTGTTGGGGCTGATGTTCTGCTTCTTGTCGGCTTTCCTGTCGGCCTTTCTCGATGCCTTGACCGTCACTGCGGTGATTATCAGTGCCGCCGTGGGCTTCTATTCGGTGTATCACCGGGTGGCTTCAGGCAATGATCCACGCCAGGACAGCGCGTACAGCGACGACCATCACCTGCCCACCTTGCACCACGCCGACCTGGAGCAATTTCGCGCCTTCCTGCGCAGCCTGTTGATGCACGGCGCCGTCGGCACTGCCCTGGGGGGCGTGTGTACCCTGGTGGGCGAACCGCAGAACCTGTTGATCGGCCACGAAATGGGCTGGAACTTCAGCCAGTTCTTCCAACAGATTGCCCCGGTCTCGCTGCCAGTGCTGGCGGCGGGCCTGGTTACCTGCGTGCTGCTGGAAAAGCTGCGCTGGTTTGGCTACGGCACCCTGCTGCCGGACAACGTGCGCCAGGTACTGGCCAACTACGCCCGTGAAGACAACGCCGAGCGTACCCCGCGCCAGCGGGCGGCGCTGATTGTCCAAGGCCTGGCCGCACTGATCCTGATCGCCGGCCTGGCCTTTCATATCGCCGAGGTGGGCTTGATCGGCCTGCTGGTGATCGTGCTGATCACCGCCTTCACCGGGATTACCGAAGAGCACCGCATCGGCAACGCCTTCAAGGACGCCCTGCCCTTTACCGCCTTGCTGGTGGTGTTTTTTGCGGTGGTCGCGGTGATTCATGACCAACAGCTATTTACCCCGCTGATCCAGTGGGTGCTGGCCCTGCCCGCCGAACAGCAACCGGGCATGCTGTTTATTGCCAACGGCCTGCTGTCAGCCATCAGCGATAACGTGTTCGTGGCAACGATCTATATCACCGAAGTCAAGCAGGCGTTTGTATCCGGCCATATGAGCCGCGAGCATTTCGAGACCCTGGCCATTGCGATCAACACCGGGACCAACCTGCCCAGCGTGGCGACACCCAATGGCCAGGCGGCGTTCCTGTTTTTGCTGACGTCGGCGATTGCGCCGCTGATCCGCCTGTCCTACGGGCGCATGGTGTGGATGGCGCTGCCGTACACCGTGGTGATGGGCGTACTGGGCTGGTACGCGGTCAGTTACTGGCTGTGAAGGATAAACCGCTCAATCGCTTGGGCCGCGCCGTCCTCGACATTGCTGGCGGTAACCACATCGGCCTGACGCTTGACCACCTCTTCGGCCTGGCCCATGGCAATCGATAACCCGGCCACCTGGAACATCGCCGGGTCATTGCCGCCATCGCCGATAGCTGCCGTCTGCTCCAGCGCCACCCCAAGGTGAGCGGCCAGGGTTTTCAGGGCATCGCCCTTGTTGGCCTGCATCGCCGTGATATCGAGATAGACCGGCTGCGACCGCGACACCTGGGCCAGACCCGCGACCTTGGGCTGCAACTGGGCCTCCAGCTCAACCAGCAACGCCGCATTGGTGCTGGCCGCGACGATCTTGTCGATCCGCCCCAGGACCGGCTCGAAACTCTCCACCACCACTGGCGCATATCCCAAGCCGTGCTGCTCCCGGGGCACCATGGGGCCCGTGGGGTCTCGCAGCAGCCAGTCGCCATCGGCAAACACCCAGATTTCCACCTCTGGCTGATCGCTTAACAGCGCCAAGGCGATCAACGCCGCCTCTGCGGGCAAATGGTGCGCAACCAGGATGCTGCCATCGGGGTTGACCAAGGTGCCGCCATTGAACCCTGCCGTGGGCACATCGACGCCCAGGGCTTCGATCTGCTGCAGCATGGCCCTGGGCGGCCGCCCGGTGGCCAGGCTGAAAAACACCCCGGCCTCGCGCAATGCCCGCACCGCATCAATAGTGCGCTGGCTCAAACTGTGATCGGGCAACAGCAAGGTGCCGTCCATATCACTCAATACAAAACGGATGGGTTGGATCGCGTCTTCACTCATCCGAGGCGATGCCAGGCGCGGCCATCGCGGGCCAGTAGCTCATCGGCCGCCGCCGGGCCGTCTTCGCCGGCCTTGTAGGCCTGGATCCCGTCGTCTGCCTGCCAGGCATCGAGAAACGGTTGCACCGCACGCCAGCCGTTTTCGATGTTGTCCGCGCGCTGGAACAGCGTCTGGTCACCGGTCAGGCAGTCGTAGATCAGGGTTTCGTAGCCGGTGGAAGGCTGCATCTCGAAGAAGTCCTTGTAGGCAAACCCCAGCTGGATGTTGGCCATGTCCAGGGTCGGCCCGGGCTTTTTCGCCAGCAGGTCGAACCACATGCCCTCATTGGGCTGGATCTGGATCTTCAGGTACGTCGGCTTGACTTCATCGACCTCGGTGTCGCGGAACTGCGCATAGGGCGCCGGCTTGAAGCAGATGACGATTTCGGTGTCGCGCACGCTCATGCGCTTGCCGGTGCGCAGGTAGAACGGCACGCCGACCCAGCGCCAGTTATCGATCATCACCTTCAGTGCCACAAAGGTCTCGGTGCTGCTGTCCGGGGCCACATTGGCTTCTTCCCGGTAGCCCGGCAGCGCCTTGCCGCCGATCTCGCCGGCGGTGTACTGGCCACGCACCGAGTTGGCCCGCGCATCTTCCGGCGACCAGGGGCGCACGGCCCCGATCACCTTGGCCTTCTCGCCACGCACCGCGTCGGCGCCAAAGGCCGCCGGCGGCTCCATGGCAATCATCGCCAGCAACTGGAACAGGTGGTTGGGCACCATATCGCGCAGGGTGCCGGTGTTTTCAAAGAAACTGCCCCGGGTTTCCACACCGACCGTTTCCGCAGCGGTGATCTGCACGTGGTCGATGTAGTGGTTGTTCCAGAACGCCTCGAACAACACGTTGGAGAAACGGCTGATCAGAATGTTCTGCACCGTTTCCTTGCCCAGGTAATGGTCGATCCGGTAGATCTGCTTCTCGCTCATGACCTTGAGCAGGCAGGCGTTCAGGGCCTCGGCCGTGGCCAGGTCGGAGCCAAATGGCTTTTCGATCACCACGCGGCGGAAAGCCTCGGGGCTTTCCTCCAGCAGGTTGGCCCGCCCCAGGCGCTGCACCACTTCACTGAAGAAGCGCGGCGCGGTAGCCAGGTAGAACACTGCGTTGCCGGTGCCGCTGTCGGCGATTTTGCGGGCGATGTCGGCATAAGTGCCGTCATCCAGAAAGTCGCCCTGCACGTAGCTGATGCCCTTGGCCAACTGGGCCCACAAGCGTGGGTCCAGTGCATGTTCGGCATTGCCCTTGACCTTGCTCGCTGCTTCGCTGCGGATGAAGTCTTCGAGTTTCTTGGCGAAGTCGGCATCGCTGATAGCGTTGTGATCCACCCCGACAATCCGCAGGCCCTCGCCCAGCAGGCCATCGCGACTGAGGTTGTACAGCGCCGGCATCAGCAGGCGCTTGACCAGGTCGCCATGGGCGCCAAACAGGAACAAGGTAGTGGGTGGAGCGGGTTCGGCCTTGGGTTTCTTGCCGTTGACCGTCATTTTTTGGAAGTCTCCACATGGCCGCCGAAGCCAAAGCGCATGGCCGACAGCAGTTTGTCACCGTAAGTGCTTTGCTGGCGCGAGCGGAAGCGGGCGAACAACGAGTTGGACAGCACCGGCACCGGCACCGATTGCTCCATGGCCGCTTCGATGGTCCAGCGCCCTTCGCCGCTGTCAGCCACGGAGCCTGAGTAACCGTCGAGCTTGGGGTCGGTCGCCAGGGCATCGGCGGTGAGGTCCAGCAGCCAGGAAGAGACGACGCTGCCGCGACGCCAGACTTCGGCGATATCCGCCACGTTCAGGTCGAAGCGCTGTTCTGGCGGCAGGTTTTCCGAATTCTTGGTCTTGAGGATGTCAAAACCTTCGGCAAAGGCCTGCATCATGCCGTATTCGATGCCGTTGTGGATCATCTTCACAAAATGCCCGGAGCCGGCCGGGCCCGCGTGGATGTAGCCACGCTCGGCACGGTCGTCGGTGGCGGTGCGGTCCTTGGTGCGCGGGATATCGCCCAGGCCCGGGGCCAGGGTGGCGAAGATCGGGTCCAGGTGCCTGACGGTCTCGGCGTCGCCGCCAATCATCATGCAGTAACCGCGTTCCAGGCCCCACACGCCACCGGAGGTGCCGACATCGATGTAGTGCAGGCCTTTTTCCGCCAGGGCCTTGCCGCGACGCACGTCATCCTTATAGAAGGTGTTGCCGCCGTCGATGATCACATCGCCGGGTTCCATCAGTTCGCTCAGGTCGTTGATCGTGGTTTCGGTGGGCTCGCCCGCCGGCAACATGACCCAGACGGCCCGTGGTTTTTGCAGGCCGGCGACCAGGGCGGCCAGATCGGTAACACCGGTCGCGCCCTCGTCGCTCAAGCCTTTGACGAATGCTTCATTGCGGTCGTAGACCACGGTGGTATGCCCATTGAGCATCAAGCGGCGCGCAATATTCCCGCCCATGCGGCCTAGTCCGATAATCCCCAGTTGCATGTATTGATGCTCCCAACTACAAAATAAAAAATGTGTGACACAGTTTATAGCGCAATGACCCATTAGTCCGGCGCCAATCGCACAAGTTTCATCACAAAAATGGCCATCGTTTCACCATTACTGGCTGAAAAGTCACAGCGACCTTGAAAAATAAAAAAGTTCCCTTGCACAGAAAAAGAAATCAGAATTGCCCCTGACTCCTGCCGAGGGCCTCGATTCAAGCGCTCTGGTACCGCGATACACCGGCTATTTGCGAGGTAAGCAATGCGCACTGCACAGATGACACGCCCGCCACAGACCCTTTACGTCACCGTCCGCCGCGACGAGCTGCGCCAGTTGAAAGACGAGCGTGAGCAGTTGCAGCAGGAAGTCATCCGCCTGCGTGCGCAATTGCAGGCCCAGCTCACGAATCAAGCCATCACCTGCTAAGCCCCTGGTCCAACTCACAAACTTTTCACCAGCCCTTCCCGATAATCCCCCGCCAGAACGCCGCCTCACGCATGGGCGTTGGCGACCGGGACAATTATTGGGTTGGAGCGCTGCATGGCGATGTTCAAACGCAGCACGAAGTCTGCAAAAGGGTTTGATTGGGCCGGCCTTGGCTGGATGTTCCTGTTTTTCTGGTATTTCTCCGGCATTACTCAACTGCTGATCCAACTGACCGGCACCTCCGGCTTCAGTGGGTTCCGCCAGGCGTTCTTCATGAGCGCGCTGTGGTTGGCGCCGATGCTCCTGTTCCCGCGCCGCGCCCGGCTGCTCGCCGCGTTGATCGGTGTGGTGCTGTGGGCCTGTTCCATGGCCAGCCTGGGCTATTTCTTTATCTACCAGCAGGAGTTTTCCCAGAGCGTCATCTTCATCATGTTCGAGTCGAACATCTCTGAAGCCGGCGAATACGCCACCCAATACTTTGCCTGGTGGATCGTGCTGGCCTTCATTGCCCACACCGCCCTGGCCATTTTCCTCTGGACCCGCGTGCGCCCGGTCTATCTGCCCAAGGCCCGGGCGATGGTCGCGGCGACGGTCATTGTGCTGGCGATTGTCGGCTACCCGCTGGTCAAGCAGATCGCCACCAACGACACCCTGGAGCGGGCCATCGATGGGTTTGAAACCCGTGTCGAACCTGCCGTGCCGTGGCAGATGATCGTCGCCTATCGCCGCTACACCCAACAGTTGAACAACATGCAGGGCATGCTCGACAACGTCAGCAAGATCCCGCCCCTGAGCAACTTCAAGGACAGCATGGCCGGCCAGCCGTCGACCCTGGTGCTGGTGATCGGCGAGTCTACCAACCGCCAGCGCATGAGCCTCTACGGCTACCCGCGCAAGACTACCCCGGAGCTGGACAAGCTGCGTGACCAACTGGACGTGTTCGACAACGTCATCACCCCGCGCCCCTACACCATCGAGGCGCTGCAACAGGTGCTGACCTTTGCCGACGAAGAGCACCCGGACCTGTATCTCAAGACCCCGTCCATCGTCAGCATGATGAAACAGGCCGGCTACAAGACCTTCTGGATCACCAACCAACAGACCATGACCAAGCGCAACACCATGCTCACCACGTTCTCCGAACAGGCCGACGAGCAGGTGTACCTCAACAACAACCGCAACCAGAACGCCCGCCAGTACGATGGCGACGTGCTGGAGCCGTTCACCAAGGCCCTCGCCGACAAGGCCGAGCGCAAGCTGATCGTGGTGCACCTGCTGGGTACCCACATGAGCTATCAGTACCGTTATCCACCAAGCTTCGACACCTTTACCGACCGCCAGGGTGTCCCGGACGGCGTGAACGACGACCAGTTGCCCACCTACAACAGCTATGACAATGCGGTGCTGTACAACGACTTCGTGGTGTCGAGCCTGATCAAGGACTACGCCAAGACCGACCCCAACGGTTTCCTGCTGTACCTCTCCGACCACGGCGAGGATGTGTTCGACTCGGCCGGCCACGGCACCCTGGGTCGTAACGAGGGCAAGCCGACGGCGCCGATGTACACCATCCCCTTCATGACTTGGGCCTCGCCGAAGTGGCGCGCCACCCACGACTGGAATATGCAGGGCGATGTGCAACGGCCTTACAGCAGCTCGCAGTTGATTCACACCTGGGCTGACCTCGCCGGCTTGAGCTTCGACGAGCTGGACCGCAGCCGCAGCTTGGTCAGCGACAGCTTCAAGCCACGGCCGCTGCTGATTGGCGATCCCTACCAGCGTCCGCAAAAGGCCCTGATCGACTTCAGCCTGATCAAGCCCAAGGCCAGCACTGTGCCGGCCAACGTCGTCGTGCAGTAGTGTTTGAAGGCTCGGATTTCAGGCGTGCAACGCGCTGGAATCCGAGCTCAATAGCCGCTTCAACCCTGCAAGCACCCCGTTAACGCCCATTTAATAAGCTTCCTACAGACTCTTCCCTTAAATCTGATCAGGGACGGTGCAGATACCGATCACTTTTAATGGGAGTACATGCAATGAAACTTTCAACCTTGATGCTTGCCGGCCTGATGAGCCTGACTTCCGTGGCCGCCTTCGCCGAAGGTGGCTCGGAGCGCGTGAAGGAGTATTTCAACGACTTCAGTTTCAGCCAGAAGCAAATCCACGACGATGCCGAACACACGGCGTCGGTCGATACCAAGGATGCCAAATCCGGTTCTGTCGAACAGGCGCAGGACACTGAACAACCCAAGAGCTGATGCCCTACTGATCGTTCCCACGCTCCGCGTGGGAATGGCTCCTGGGACGCTCCGCGTCCCGCTCTCAAGGGCAAACGCAGAGCGTCCAGGGCGGCATTCCCACGCGGAGCGTGGGAACGATCACGATCAGGCAGGCGTAATTAGAGGGCTTTGCTCCAGAACAACATGCGGCCATGGGCCGGGTCGAAGATCGAGTCATCAAACCCGAACTTGCGATACGACGCCTGCGCCACTGGATTACCCTCCAGCACTTCCAGGGTGATCTTGCAGCAACCCCGCTGGCGGGCGATTTCCTCGACCTTCTGCAGCATTTTCTGGCTCAGGCCCAGACCGCGGAACGGCTCCTTGACCACCACATCATGCACATTGACCAGCGGCCGGCAGGCGAAGGTCGAAAACCCCTCGAAACAGTTCACCAGCCCGGCCGGCTCCCCGCCGACAAAGGCCAGCACACTGAAGGCATGGGCGCGCTTGGCCAGCTCTGCCGGCAATTGTTGCAGCAGGTCGGCGGACAAGCCGTGGCCGCCGCCCATGGGGTCTTGTGCATAGTGATTGAGCAACAGGCCAATGGCCTCGGCATGTACAGGGTTGCTGTAGCTGGCTTGCAGCACCAATATTTCTGCGGCTTCCATTTCCTTCCTCGATAACGGCCCGGCAGGGATGAGCTCCCCGCAAAAGCTCGATTGTAAGCGCGGTGTAGGCATTAGATGAAGGAGATTAGCTACAAGTTGGCGCGGGAAAAGGTCAACAGGCCGCCGGTTGCGCCCATGACCCGCCAGTCATCGTTGGTCAAAACGTTGCAACTGCATCTCCTGCAGGCGACTGAGGGTGCGGCGGAACGCAAAGGCCAGATAACCCTCGGTGTAGAGCGCGGCCAGAGGCACCTTGGCTTCGATGGATAATGGCACCTTACGGTCGTAACACTCATCGACCAGGGCGATAAAGCGCCGCACACTGTCATCGTGCACGGACAACGCCGGCAACTCACGGTCGCCCGCCTCCACGCGCCGGGCACCATCCTCGGTGCCGCGGGCAATCCGTCCGGGACGTGTCGAAGCACTCAAACCGGGCACTTCGCCGAGTAAAATGGCGCGATAACGATCACATAGCTGCATGAAATCCATGGCCGCCAGTGGCTGCTCGCACAGGTCGGCGTAGCGGCACCACAGGATGGTTTCGCTGGACTGCACCGTGACAATCACCCGCGAGCCGACGATCACCGGTTCACTGCTGCGGGCCTGGCCCTGGCTCAACTCCTCAAAGACCCTGGCCAGCGCCTCGGGTTGGTCCACCCAATAGCGCTGCACGGCGGTGCCCGGGTGCAAACGGTGATCCTCCCGGCCGTCGACCGCCACCACCTGCATATGCGCCTGGATCGCCGCGATGGCCGGCATAAAGCGCTCGCGGTTGAAACCATCGGCGTACAACTGCCCCGGCGGCTGGTTGGACGTGCAGACCATCACCACCCCTTCGTCGAACATCACCTGGAACAGGCGCCCGAGGATGATCGCATCGCCAATATCATTGACGAACAGTTCGTCGAAACACAGCACCCGCACCTCCCTGGCCAATTCACGGGCCAGGGCTCGCAACGGGTCGGGAGTGCCGGTCAGCTGGAACGAGCGCTGGTGGACCCAGCCCATGAAGTGATGAAAGTGCTGGCGTCGCGCAGGCACCCGCAGGCTCTGGTAGAACTGGTCCATCAGCCAGGTCTTGCCACGGCCCACCGGCCCCCAGAGATAAACCCCGGTGACCGGCGCACTGGCAGCTCGATGCAACGCCTCATGGCACACCTGCAAAGCGTTTACCGCCTGGCGTTGCGCAGCGTCGGCCACAAAACCATTGGCCAGGGCCTGTTGGTAGGCGACCAGTGGTGAGTCCGTCGTCATGCGAGGCTTTTGCTGACCACCTCGAACACATCGCTGGACAGCTCGCCCGAACCGCGGATGCGTTCCAGCTCAGCCTTCATCAATGCCTGACGGGCGCTGTCGTATTTGCGCCAGCGGGTCAGTGGCGCCAACTGCCGCGAGGCAATCTGCGGGTTGAAGGCATTCAGCTCGATGACCAGGTCCGCCAGGAAGCGATAACCCGAGCCATCGGCGGCGTGGAAGTTGATCAGGTTCTGCCCGGCGAAGGCCCCCACCAACGCACGCACCTTGTTCGGGTTCTTGATAGTGAACGCCGGGTGCTGCATCAGCGCCTTGACCCGCGCCAGCCCGCCCGGCAACACGCTGGCGGCCTGGACGCTGAACCATTGGTCCATGACCAGCGGGTTGTCCTTGAAGTTCTCGGCAAACACTTGCAGGGCCTTGGCCTTCTCGGCCTCGAACGGCGAGTTGACCAGCACCGCCAATGCCGTCAGGCGTTCGGTCATGTTGTCGCACGCGTCGAACTGTTCCAGGGTGGCGGCCAGCACTTCTGGCTTGCCGCTGAGCATCAAGTACGACAGCGCGATGTTCTGCAGGGCGCGACGGGCGAAGTGCTCGGCCGTGGCCACGTAAGGTGTGCGGCGCGACAGGTCGCGGTTGGCCTGGTAGCGCAGCCACAGGGCCTCGAACAACAGGTCGGCCAACTGCTTGCGCGCAAACTCGCGGGCGGCGTGGATCGCATCGACATCCGCCACTTCGCTGATTTCGGTGAGGTAGGCTTCGCCCGGCAACGACAACATTTCCGCGACCATGGCCTGGTCCAGGCTGTCGTCGCTCAACACGCTGCGCAATGCATTGACCAGCCGTTGATCCAGCACCAGGGCCTGGCCCTGCTGGTGTTGGCTGATCAGGTCCTGCAACACCTGCACCGCCAGTTGCTGGCCCGCCTCCCAGCGATTGAAACCGTCGCTGTCGTGCTGCATCAGGAACATCAACTGGTCACGGCTGTAGGGGAAGCTCAGCTTCACCGGCGCCGAGAAGCCCCGCAGCAGCGATGGCAATGGCTGTTCAGCGATATCAACGAAGGTGAACGTCTGCTCGGCTTCCGTCACCGACAATACCCGCGAGGTGCCCTGCGCCGCCGCTTCACCGGCCAGGCGCAACGGCAGGTCGGCACCATTGGCATCCAGCAGGCCCAGGGCCACGGGAATCACGAACGGCAGCTTTTCTACGTTGTCCGGGGTTTGCGGGCAGCTCTGACGGAAAGTCAGGCTGTAGGTCTTGGCCGCGGCATCGTAGGACTCGGTGACGGCCAACCGTGGCGTACCGGCCTGGCTGTACCAGCGCTTGAACTGGGTCAGGTCGGCGCCGTTGGCATCTTCCATGGCCTTGATAAAGTCGTCACAGGTCACGGCCTGGCCGTCGTGGCGCTCAAAGTACAGGTCGCTGCCTTTGCGGAAACCTTCGGCGCCGAGCAAGGTGTGGATCATGCCGACTACTTCCGAACCCTTTTCGTACACGGTCAGGGTGTAGAAATTGGAAATCTCGATAAAGCTGTCCGGGCGCACCGCGTGGGCCATGGGCCCGGCATCTTCGGCGAATTGGTGGGTGCGCAGGTAGGCCACATCCTGGATCCGCTTGACGGTAGCCGAGTTCATGTCGGCGGAGAAGTGTGAGTCACGGAATACCGTAAAGCCTTCCTTGAGCGACAGCTGGAACCAGTCGCGGCAGGTCACGCGGTTGCCCGACCAGTTGTGGAAGTACTCGTGGGCGACGATGGCCTCGACCCGCTGGTGCGCAGCGTCGGTCGCGGTCTCGGCGCGAGCCAGCACGGCGCTGGAGTTGAAGATATTCAGGCCCTTGTTTTCCATGGCGCCCATATTGAAGTCGTTGACCGCGACGATCATGAAGATATCCAGGTCGTATTCGCGACCGTAGACCTCTTCATCCCAACGCATGGACTTCTTCAGGCTGTTCATGGCGTGCTGGCACTTGTCGATGTTTTCCGGCTCGACATAGATGCGCAGCGCCACGGTGCGCTGGCTCATGGTGGTGAAGGTGTCTTCGACGCACCACAGGTCACCGGCCACCAGGGCAAACAGGTAGGCCGGCTTCTTGAACGGGTCTTCCCAAGTCGCCCAGTGCCGGCCATCTTCGCCGGGGCCGCTGGCAATCGGGTTGCCGTTGGACAGCAGTACCGGATAGCTGTGCTGCTCGGCGATCACCGTGGTGGTGAACGTGCTCATCACGTCCGGGCGGTCCAGGTAGTAGGTGATCTTGCGAAAGCCCTCGGCCTCGCATTGGGTGCAGAACATGCCGCCGGACTTGTACAGGCCTTCCAGGGCGGTGTTGGTTTGCGGGTGGATGCGCACGCTGGTATCGACCGTAAAGGTGTCGCTGGTCGGGTGCAGGGTCAGGTGGCTGTCAGTCAACTGGTAGTCGGCGACGCTCAGCTCCCGGTCGCCCAGGGTCACGCTCAACAGCTCCAGTTGCTGGCCGTCCAGTACCAATGGCGGCAAGCCGGCGCCGCGCTCGGGATTGCGGCGCATCACCAGCTGCGCGTGGACCAGGCTATGGTCCTCGAACAACTCGAAGGTCAGGTGGGTCTCGTCGATCAGGTACTCGGGCGCCTGATAGTCCTTCAGGTAAATCATCTTCGGTTGTTCGGTGCACATGCGTGAAATCCTTCTACTGATGCACGGCGAGCTGGTAAGCCGTGTATTTACGAATATTGATAACGCCGGTATCGAAGATCAGGTATTGGCCCTTGACCCCCAGCAGCGTGCCTTCGGCAATCGGGTTCTTGTCCAGGTTGAAACTGACGATCTTGGCCGGATAATGCTCCACCGGGTAGCGGATTTCGAGGGGCTCGATATCGGTTACCGGTTGGATGGCCTGCAAGCCAAAGCGTTCCTGCAATTGCAACAGGCCGTCGGCGCAGGAGACGAACAACTCGTCGCGCACCTGCGCAAGGTCCACCGCCACGGCATCGCCCTTGAGCAAGGCACGCCAGTTGGTCTTGTCGGCGACCTGGCTGCGCAGTACATCCTCGACGAAGCCCGATTGCTGGCGTGTGGCCACGCGCATGATCGGCAATGCCTGGCTCGCGCCCTGGTCCAGCCAGCGCGTGGGCAACTGGCTGGCGCGGGTGATGCCGACCTTGATCCCCGACGAGTTCGCCAGGTACACCACATGGTCGGTCATGCAGAATTTTTCGCCCCAGGCCGGGTCGCGGCAGGTGCCGGCATCGAAATGGCAGCGCTCGGGGCTCATGATGCACAGGTCACACTGGGCCAGCTTGGTCATGCACGGGTAGCAATAGCCCTGGCTGAAGCTGGTCTTGGTCTTGCGTCCGCAATGGGTGCAGTGGATCGCACCGAGGTATTCCAGGCGTATATGAGTGCCAATCAACGGGTTGACCGGCACCTCGCTGTCGCCCAGGCGAAAAGCGTATTGGACGGTCGGCGAACCCAGTTGCGCCGACATCTTGCTGACTGCACCACGGCCAATCTCAATCAATGGATGGCATCCGACTTGAACAGGATGTTTTCCACCGGGGTCGACTTCGATTGGCATTCCTGCGGGCCCATATAACCAGTGCGCTGGTCCTCCGGCAGGTTCTGCAGTTCCCAGGCGATCATCGCCTGCAACGACAGCTCGCGCTGTTCGGCAGTGAGCTTGCGGCCGTCGGACCATTTGCCGATTTCCACGGCGAGCTTGAGGCTCTGGTAGATATCCGGGGTGATGTTTTCGATCATTTCAGCAAAAGAGGACATAAGACTCTTCCTTAAAGAATGGGCAGAGATTCAAGCATGACGTTTATGGCGGCTGTACAACCCGCCGAGCAAACCGGTGATACAACCTGCCACCAGGCCGCCGACATGGGCCGCATTGGCGATTTCGCCGAAGCCGATCATCGAGACCAGGCCCGACAGGCACAGCACCAGCCACACCAGCATCATCACCAAGACGCCGCGCGGCAGGCGATACGTCGGGTTGGGCGCGAGCATCTGGTAGATCCAGCAATGGCCCAACAGGCCGTACAGCACGCCGGACAAACCACCGAACAGGCCCGGCCCGCCAAAGGTGTATTGCGCGTAATTGGATGCCAGGCTGAACAGCAGGGTCAGGCCCAGCAGGTTGATACTGCCCTGGCGCGCCTCGATCCGCCGCCCCAGCTCCCAGTACCACATGCCATTCATGGCCAGGTGCAGGATGCCGAAGTGGATCAGCATCGGCGTCACCAGCCGCCACCACTGCCCCGCCGCCAGACTATCGGCCAGGGGCGTGAAGTACAGGTATTCACCGGCCACATGGAAATTGAGGAACGTCAGCCAGCTCATGGCTTGCAGGTTGTCGCCGAGCATCGTAACCGCACCGACGATCAGGCTCAGCAGCAACACACCGGCGGTCAGCGGGCTGTGGCGCAATTGCTGGAGAAAACCTGCCCGCTTGGTGACCTGCGCCTGGGGAATCTCCAGCTGCTGGTCCGGGTCACCGGCCGGGAAACGCTGATACAGGCTGCGCACGTCCTCGCTGATGGCTTCGGGCGCCCACAGCACCTGCTCGCCGGCTTCCTCGCTGACACGATGGGGCACTTGCATGCGCTGCAACAGTTTGACGAAGCCCGCCAGGTCCACATTCAGCGGCAGGCGTAAAACGGCCACGCTACTCATGAAATCACCTCGGGGCGCTCGACATCGACCCACACGAACTTGTTCGGGTCGAGGCGGGTTTCCTGGTCCAAGCGATAGGCCACCAGCTTGCCATAGAGCACTGCGCTGTAGTCCAGGCAGGCCAGGTTCGGGCGCAGCGGCGCCGGTTTGCCGCTGCGCCAGTAGTGGCCGACAAACAGCAAGGGCTCATCGACGCCATAGCGCAGCAGGGCGTTTTTCTCGATCGAAGACAACGGCATGCGGGCCACCGGATCGGGCAAGGCATCGGGCTGGAACACGATATCGCCGTAGGTCTTCGGGTCGTCTTCCCAGAACTTGGTGCGGAAGAACGAACGGGTCAGGCCATCGCCACCGGTCAGCGTCAGGCCATCCGGCAGGCGCATATCGGTGCCGCGCAGCAGGCGGTCGAAGGCGTTGCAGGCAAAACTGCCGGGCACGGCGGCGGCCTGCAAGAAATGCTCGTCGATGCAGCCGTCGGGGAATTGCCCGCGCAACGGCTCGATCAGCCCCCCATCCCAGCAGGCATGCACCACGCGGAAACGCCCGGCATCGACAAACAACGGCATGTCGTAGAACCAGGCGAGGAAGTCGTGCCAGTCGCCAGGATGGTGCTCGAACTGGGTCAGGGTCTCGTGGAGCAACCGCGCATGGCGTGGCGTATGTTCGCGCACGTACTGCTTGCCACTGCCCGGCGGCGCCAGGGTGCTCCAGCCCAGGGCGTTGAACTCATGGTTGCCCATGATGCACAGCGCCTGGCCGGCCTCGACCATGTCATGGACGATATGCAGCGCCTCGCGGATCCGTGGCCCCCGGTCGATGATATCGCCAAGGAACACCGCCATGCGGGAAGGATGGCGCCAGGTGCCGCCCTGCTTGTGGTAACCCATCTGGTCGAGCAGGTGCTCAAGGGTATGAGCGCAACCGTGCACGTCCCCAATCAGGTCGTAGCTACGCGCGGGATCGAGCATCAGTCGCCTCCACCCCCCAAGCGGCTGCCCCAGCCCAGCTTGGTGCGACACACTTCGTAGTAGTTGTGATCCAGCGGGTGGATCAACCGCAGCTTCTGTGCCTTTTTACTCACGGTGATGGTGTCACCGGGGGCGCAAGTAAAGTGGTTCTGCCCGTCACAGGAGACTTGCGGGTAGATCTGCATGTCTTTGGAGACCACGATTTTCAGCTCACTGTTGCCATCGACCACAATCGGCCGGCTCGACAACATATGGGGGTACATCGGCACGATCACAATGGCATCGAGCTTGGGATGCATGATCGGCCCGCCCGCCGACAGCGCATAGGCCGTGGAGCCGGTGGGGGTGGCGACGATCAGGCCGTCGGCCTTCTGGCTACAGACGAACTGGCCGTCGATATACAGCTCGAACTCGATCATCCGTGTCGACTTGCCGGGGTGCAGCACCACATCGTTGAGGGCATCGCCCTGGCCAATGGCTTCGCCATGGCGGCGCACTTCGGCTTGCAGCAGGAAGCGGTTTTCCACCAGGTAGTGGCCGTCCAGCACCTTGGCCACTTCGACTTCCAGGTCATCGGGGCGGATATCGGTGAGGAACCCCAGGCTGCCCCGGTTGATCCCCAGCACCGGCACGTTATGCCGCGCCAGGGCCCGGGCCGCACCCAGCAGGCTGCCGTCGCCGCCGACCACAATCACCATGTCGCAGACTTCACCGAGCATTTTGCGCGATGAGGTTTGCAGGCCGTGGCCCGGCAGAATCTCGGCGATGGTGTCTTCGAGGATCACATGCAGGTGGCGCTCAAGCAGAAACTTTTTCAGCCGGCGGACCGTGTCCAGAACCTGGGTACTGCCCAGGCGACCGATGATGCCGATATTGCGAAATTGCTCCATGGGGCTCCTGCAGGGTTTGGGTCTGGCAAAAAAGAACGATTATGGGCGAAAGGCCGCATTAGACAAAATCCTTTGTCGCCGCAGGGCCAGACAACAACGGTTCTCAACACCCACCACGGTCCCGCAGCGAGTAGGAAACAGCTATGCTCGGACCATGAATCCGTTTCCCGACCTGCACCATTTGCCCCGTCAATTACGTCATCCCGAGGTGCGGGACCTGGCGTGGGTGATCCTCGCCCCGCCGATGCTGGAACAAACCCCTTGGCCGCAACGCCACCCCCTGGCCGGCAGCGACTGGGTGCAGCAACCTGCGGCACTGGAGCAATGGCTGCGGCAACTGGACCAGGACAGCAGCCCCCTGCTGCATTGGCTGAGCCTGGCGCGTACCCGGCGCCTGGGCCTGTATTACGAACGTCTGTGGCAGTTTGCCGTGCAGCATGCCCCGGGGGTGGAGTTGCTGGCGGCCAACCTGCCGATCCGCCAGGCCGGGCACACCCTGGGTGAGCTGGATATGCTGCTGCGCGACCGGGATGGCGTGCATCACCTGGAACTGGCGATCAAGCTCTACCTGGGCCCGCAAGAGGGCGACGGCCGTGATACCGCGCAATGGCTGGGCCCCGGTTGTCACGACCGCCTGGACCGCAAGCTGGCCCATCTGGCCGACCATCAACTGCCCATCTCGGCGAGCGCGCAAAGCCGGCAGATGCTGGCGGCCCTGGATATTAGGGATTTCACCGCCCATCTGTGGCTCGGCGGCTACCTGCTGTACCCCTGGCCCGGCGAGGCCGAACCGCCCCTCGGCGCCCATCCACAGCATTTGCGTGGGAGCTGGTTGCATCAGCGCGATTGGCTGGATTTTATCAATGCCAGCCCTCCGGGCCGCTGGCAACCCCTGCCCCGCCATGCCTGGCTCGCGCCGGCGCATTACCCGGCAGGGGAAATCTGGAGTGAGGAGCAGATGCAGCGCTGGCTGGCCGACCTTGATCCGATGGCGCCGGCGCAGTTGTTGGTGCGCATGATGCAGAGCGGTGGGGATTGGCAGGAAGCGGAGCGGCTGTTTCTGGTGGCGGATCTTTGGCCGAATGTACCGGGGGCTAGCTGATAGTTTTGCGGTGGGTTTGAGGGCCTTATCGCAGGCAAGCCAGCTCCCACATTCAAGCGCATTCCAAAGGACCTACTCGGTCAACTGTGGGGGCTGGCTTGCCTGCGATAGCGGTAGCAGCAGCGCTACAGGCTATCAATATGCCGATAATCCACCTGCAACCCGGCGGCCAGCTCCCGCGCCCGCCCCAGCCGGATCGGCCCACGTTCGATATCCACCAACAGCCCCAGGCAATCCAGCACCGGCAAGTGACCGATATCTTTGAGCCGGCCATCGGTAATCACCAGCAACCGCTGCTGCTCAGCCGGATACCGCTTGCGCCGCGCCGCCAGCCAATGCCCAGCCTCGGTCAACGCCGCCAGCAGTGGCGTACCACCGCCCGCGCCCAGCCCATCCAACCAACGCCCCAGGCCTTTCGCCGCTTTCAAGCCTTGGACCTGCCAGTTCGGCACCTGCCCGCTGGCCGTCAGCAGCGCCATGCGCGCCCGCTGCCGATAGGCGTCGTCGAACACCTGCGCGAGCAAGCCCTTGGCATCGCTCAAGGCCTGGTGCCGCCGAGTGGACGCTGACGCATCGACAACTACCAACCAAAGCTCATGGGCCGAGCGGCTGCGCAGGTGGTAGCGCAAGTCTTCACGGAATTGCGGCCGCCCCCCCAGCAGGGTGCCCGGCCAGTTGACCGAGCCCTGCTGCGCGCTGCGCGCCTTGCCCTGGCGGCCCCTGTCCAGTCGCCCTGCTTTGGGACGGGCATCCGCCCCCGTATCAGGTCGGGGGCGGATGCCTAGGGCTTTTTTGGCCAGCTAGGCACTTCTCGGCGAGCACCCGTGGGCAATGCGGGTGCGGGCATGTCGCCCCACTGGCCCTGGCCGGACGCGCTATCTGAAGGCTGGGGCGCCTGGCCCTGATCGGGCCTGCTGGCAGGCGGTGCTTGCTCCTGGCGACGATGGCGCAGGGCAAATTCGGCAACGGCCTCTATATCTTCTTCAGCGATGGCCGCAACCCCACGCCACGCCGCATGGGCCCGCGCACCGCGCAACCACACCAGATCGGCACGCAGGCCGTCGACACCGGCGGCAAAGCAGCGCTCGGTAATCTGCGCCAGGGCCTGGTCATCCAGGGCGATGCTTTCCAGGCGTGCACGGGCCTCGGTGCAACGCGCACGCAGCGCCGCTTGCTGGTCGGCCCATTGCGTGCAGAACGCGCTGGGGTCGCTGTCGAAATCCAGGCGCCGGCGGATGATCTGCCCGCGCTCGGTCGGCAAAGTCTGCCCGCTCAATGCCACGTTGAAACCAAACCGATCCAGCAACTGCGGGCGCAACTCGCCCTCTTCCGGGTTCATCGTGCCGATCAGCACAAAACGCGCCGAGTGCCGGTGGGAGATGCCATCGCGCTCGATCAGGTTGGTGCCACTGGCGGCGACGTCGAGCAACAAGTCCACCAGGTGATCGGGCAGCAGGTTGACTTCATCCACGTACAACACGCCGCCGTCAGCCTTGGCCAGCACGCCCGGGGAAAACTGCGCACGGCCTTCGGCCAGGGCGGCGTCCAGGTCCAGGGTGCCCACCAGGCGTTCTTCGGTGGCGCCCAGGGGCAAGGTGACGAACTGCCCGCTGGCCAACAGGTCCGCCAGGCCACGGGCCAGGGTGGACTTGGCCATGCCGCGCGGGCCTTCGATCAGCACGCCACCGATCTTCGGGTCGATGGCGGTCAGGCACAGCGCGAGTTTCAGGTGGTCGGCACCGACCACGGCCGACAGTGGGAAATGGGGGGTATCAGTCATAGTCAACTCTAAAGGGCTCGTTCCCACGCTCCCGCGTGGGAACGCCTCACTGGACGCTCTGCGTCCGCTCGTGTGACGCCGAGCGTCACGGGCTGCGTTACCACGCAGAGCGTGGGAACGATCAGCATCAACTGTCTTCTTCTATGTCCAGCAACAGGTTTTCCAATGCCTCGCGGTAGGCCCCCGGCTCCTGCCACATGCCACGCTGCTGGGCTTCCAGCATGCGCTCGGTCATGTCACGCAGGGCGGCGGGGTTGTGTTGTTGCACAAACGCCCGGGTGTCGGGGTCGAGCAGGTAGGCATCGGCCAGCAGTGCATATTGGTGATCGTCGATCAGCGCAGTAGTAGCGTCAAAGGCAAACAGATTGTCCACCGTTGCCGCCATCTCGAACGCGCCTTTGTAGCCGTGGCGCTTGACCCCTTCGATCCACTTGGGATTGGCCGCGCGGGAGCGGATCACCCGGTTCAGCTCTTCCTTCAGCGTGCGGATCTTCGGCAGGTCCGGCTGGCTGTGATCGCCATGATAGCTGGCAGCCTTGCTGCCACTGAGGGTTTCCACGGCGGCAAGCATGCCGCCCTGGAATTGGTAGTAGTCATTGGAGTCGAGCAAGTCGTGCTCGCGGTTGTCCTGGTTCTGCAACACGGCCTGCACCTGGCTCAGGCGCTGGGCGAACTGTTCACGGGCCGCAGTGCCTTCATCAGAGCCACCATAGGCGTAGCCGCCCCAATTGAGGTAGACCTCGGCCAGGTCTGCGCGGCTTTGCCACAGGCGACCGTCGATTGCGCCCTGCACCCCCGCGCCATAGGCCCCGGGCTTGGCCCCGAAAATACGCCAGCCGGCCTGCCTGGCCGCCGCCTCTTCATCCAGCCCAGCCTTGCGCAACGCCTCGCGCTCGCTACGCACCTTGGCGGCCAGCGGGTTCAGGTCGTCCGGTTCATCCAGCACCGCTACCGCTTGCACAGCGGCATCGAACAGGCGGATCAGGTTGGCAAAAGCATCGCGGAAGAACCCCGACACCCGCAGCGTGACGTCAACCCGTGGGCGGTCCAGCAGGCTGATGGGCAGGATTTCAAAGTCATCGACCCGCTGGCTGCCCGTGGCCCACACCGGGCGCACGCCCATCAGCGCCATGGCCTGGGCGATATCGTCACCGCCGGTGCGCATGGTCGCGGTGCCCCACACCGAAAGCCCGAGCTGGCGCAGATGGTCACCATGGTCCTGCAAGTGCCGCTCAAGCATCAGGTTGGCGGACTGGAAGCCGATCCGCCAGGCAGTGGTGGTGGGCAGGTTGCGCACATCGACGCTGAAGAAGTTACGCCCGGTCGGCAACACATCGAGGCGCCCACGGCTCGGTGCGCCGCTAGGTCCCGCCGGTACGAAACGACCGTCCAGAGCATCCAGCAAACCGCGCATTTCCGCCGGGCCGCAGGCATCCAGGCGTGGCGCGACGACGATGCGCAGGCTTTCGATCACTGATTTCACCTCCTCCCAGCCGGGCTCTTCAAGCTGTTCGAGCGGCCCTTCCAGCGCCTGCTCGATCAACCGTGCTGCATACAGCTCCAGGCGCTCGCGGGTATCGCCGGCGGTGCGCCACAGCTGCCCGTCGAGTTGTTGCAAGACCTCGGGGCGGCGCCCGGTCCAGGGTTCGGCCAGGGCGCAGTCCAGCGGGTCAAAGCCCAGCTCGAAGGCCTTGGCCAACACGCGCAGCAGGCTTGATTGCGGGCCGCGCCCGTCGCCACGCGGGATGCGCAGCAGGGCCAACAAGGTGTCGATACGCAGGCGGCCTTCGGGCGATTCGCCAAAGATATGCAGGCCGTCACGGATCTGCGATTCCTTCAAATCGCACAGGTAGGTGTCCAGGCGCGGCAGCCACACGGCCGCGTCGGCCTGGTTATCCAGTTCCAGCTCTTGGTCGATACGGGTTTCGCGCACCAGCTTGAGGATGTCCTTTTGCAGCTCCAGTGCGCGGCGCGGGTCGAGCAACTGCGCCTCGTAATACTCATCGGCCAACACCTCAAGGTTACGCAGCGGGCCATAGGTCTCGGCGCGGGTCAGCGGCGGCATCAAGTGGTCGATGATCACCGCTTGGGTGCGGCGCTTGGCCTGGGCCCCCTCGCCCGGGTCGTTGACGATAAACGGGTAGATATTGGGCAGCGGTCCCAGCAGCGCATCCGGCCAGCAGTTTTCGGACAGCCCGACGCCTTTGCCCGGCAGCCATTCCAGGTTGCCGTGCTTGCCCACATGGATCACGCCATGGGCGCCGTAGGTATGGCGCAGCCAGAAATAGAACGCCAGGTAGGCATGGGGCGGCACCAGGTCCGGGTCGTGGTACACCGCGCTGGCATCCACCTGGTAACCCCGTGCCGGCTGAATGCCGACAAAGGTCAGGCCCAGGCGCAGGCCGGCGATCATCATGCGCCCGTCGCGGCACATCGGATCGTTATGGGGCGTGCCCCAGCGTTCCAATACAGCCTGGCGGTTGGCCTCGGGCAGGCGATTGAACATCGCCTGGTAAGCGTCCAGGCCCAGGCTTTGGTGACAAGGGCGCAGGTCGAGGCTGTCGAGGTCGTTGGTCACACCGCCGAGCAGTTCGTGGATCAAGGCGGTGCCGCTGTCTGGCAGTGTTGGCGGCAGCGGATAACCTTCGGCTTGCAGGGCGCGCAGGATATTCAAGGCGGCGGCCGGGGTATCCAGGCCCACGCCGTTACCGATGCGCCCATCACGGGTCGGGTAGTTGGCGAGGATCAGGGCGATGCGCTTGTCGGCATTGGGCACCCGTGCCAGCTCGACCCAGCGCCGCGCCAGTTCGGCCACGAAGTCCATGCGTTCGGGGGCTGCGCGGTAGCACACCACATCCGACTGGCTGCGCTCGCTGCGCCAGGCCAGGTCCTTGAAGCTGATCGGGCGGCTGATGATGCGCCCGTCCAGTTCCGGCAAGGCGATATGCATCGCCAGGTCGCGCGGGCCCAGGCCCTGCTCGCTGGCTTCCCAGCCGGGCTGGTTGTCCTGGGCACAGATGGCCTGGATCACCGGGATATTGCGGCGAAACGGCCGCAGATGGGGCGCTTCGGGGCTGGATTGGGCAAAGCCGGTGGTGTTGAGAATCACCGCCGCCTGCACCTCATCCAGCAGGTCCTCGACCACCGTCAGGCAGCCGGGCTCCTTCAAACTGGCCACCGCCATTGGCAGTGGATTAAGGCCCGCCGCCTGCAAGCGCTGGCAGAACACATCGATAAAAGCGGTATTGGCCGCCTGCAAGTGCGAGCGATAGAACAGCACCGCCGCCACCGGCCACCCGGCGTTCCAGTCTGCCTGCCAGTCATTGAGGCGCGCATTGGCCTTGTGCGGGTGATAGATCGCCGTGCGCGGCAGGGTTTGCGGCTCGGCCCACGGGTAATCGCGGCCCAGGTAGCAGCTGGCCAGGCAGGCATAGAAATCCAGCGCATTCCCCAGCCCGCCCTGGCGCAGAAAGTGCCACAGGCGGTCGCGCTCTGCGGCGCTGACGCTGCTCAAGCTGCTGAGTTCGGGATCGGGGCGATCGTCCCCCGGCACCAAGATCAACTGCACGCCCTGCCCGGCCAGCTCCACCAGGCGCTGGATACCATAACGCCAATAAGCGATGCCGCCGTGCAGGGAAATCAGGATGACCTTGGCGTGGCGCAGCACCTCGTCCACATACAGGTCCACCGAGGCATGGTTCTGCACCTGCATCGGGTTGGCCAGGCGCAGGCTCGGGTAGTCGTCGGGCAGTTGCTGCGCCGCTTCGGCCAGCAACGCCAGACTCGAATCGCCGCTGCACAGGATCACCAGCTCGGCGGGGGTTTGCCCAAGGTCGGCGATGTTGTCATCGGAGACGAAACCTCCGGGCTGGGTCCTGAGCAGATGCACGGGTTAAACGCTGAGCGCAGCGCGCAATTGCGCTTCGAGGCCTGCTGCGTCCAGGTCCTGGCCGATCAGCACCAGGCGCGTGATGCGTGCTTCGTCAGCGCTCCAGGCACGGTCGAAGTGTTTGTCAAAACGCGTGCCCACGCCCTGGATCAGCAGGCGCATCGGCTTGTTCGGGATCGCCGCGAAGCCTTTGACCCGCAGGATGCCGTGCTGCACCACCAACTGGGTCAAGGCGTCGAGCAGCAGCGCTTCGTCAGCCTGTGGCAGGTCGATGGAGATGGAATCAAACGCATCGTGATCGTGATCGTCCTCACCTTCGTGGTGGTGATCGTGATGGCTGTGGCGCCCGTCGATATGCTCCTCGGAACCGGCGCCCAGGCCAATCAACACATCCAGGGGCAGGCGGCCGCTGCTGGCTTCGACGATTTTCACCGCGGGCGGCAGTTCTTCGGCGACTTCCAGGCGTACACGGGCCAGGTCTTCGGCGCTGATCAGGTCGGTTTTATTGAGGATCACCAGGTCGGCGCTGGCCAGTTGATCGGCAAACAGTTCGTGCAGCGGCGATTCGTGGTCCAGGTTCGGGTCCAGCTTACGCTGGGCGTCGACCTGGTCCGGGAACGCGGCGAAGGTGCCAGCGGCCACGGCCGGGCTGTCGACCACGGTGATCACCGCATCAACCGTGCAGGCGCTACGGATTTCCGGCCACTGGAAGGCCTGGACCAGCGGCTTAGGCAGGGCCAGGCCAGAGGTTTCGATGAGGATATGGTCAAGGTCGCCACGGCGCGCCACCAGTTCACGCATCACCGGGAAGAACTCTTCCTGCACGGTGCAGCATAGGCAGCCGTTGGCCAGTTCATACACGCGGCCGCTGGCTTCTTCTTCGGTGCAACCGATGGAGCACTGCTTGAGGATCTCGCCGTCGATACCCAGCTCACCGAACTCGTTGACGATCACCGCAATGCGGCGGCCCTGGGCGTTGTCCAGCATATGGCGCAGCAAGGTGGTTTTGCCCGAGCCGAGGAAGCCGGTGACGATAGTAACGGGGAGTTTGGCCAGTGTTTTCATCGGATGCCCTGTGGGGCGGGCATACGGGACGACAGGCCCTGCGACGGCGCGCAGGTGCAGGATTCGTCACCGGATCACCCCGCCCGGTTGAAATGGAAAATCGGTGACGAGGCAGGTCTCCTGGCTTGGGGCTTGCCGGCCTTGCGGCTGGCGCTGGCTGCGCCTTCCCACCGTATTGGCAGTGGCGTGGCAGTCAGATAAACCCTTTACAGTTGCGGGGGCAGCCGCGGCTTGGACCGCGTTCCCTTCTTAGCTTCGACCGGGGCCGAAGAACCTCGAAGGTGCAAGGCTACGCAGTGCGAGAGGACGGGTCAATGTCGGCAAACCCGGATCAAGTATTTACCCCACGGCACTCGGATAAAAAACCTGTATCACTTTGCACACCCCGGCGGGGAACGCGTTTGATGTGGACACCACACAGATATCGATTCATCAATTTGCAGCCCTGTCGACACTACTCAAAGACGTTCATCAATAAATCCGAGGATCTGTCATGACACTTTCAATATTTCCATCCAACAACTTCAACTTGCCGCCGATCACACAGGACCACAACCAAAGGGCGGATGATGCCGGAGATAACGGCCGCACAACGCGGGCAACGCCAAGGGCATCAAGTACAACACGCGATCCCTCGCGCTACACCAACAAGCAACTGATCAAGGAGGTAAAAAAGCACTTTGAGGAGTACGCAGCGGGGGCCGGTGACAAATACGTCAATTTTAACGAATTAAAAGAAGCCGCCGGTCAGCGTCCAAGCACTAGAACCTTTTCTCAGCAAGCATCAGCAGTTGCAACTGAGCTGCTCAAACGCGAGCGCTTGCTTAACCAGTTGGATATAGGGGTCGGGGCTGAAGCTCAAGGACGGGGCTTGAAAGACCAAAGGTTTGACCATGACAACCTTAACTACATGATCAGAGTGTCGTCTGACAAACCCAGAGTCAGGTTTAATGAATCCTAAGGATCAACCTGTTGAAACAAGCACCTACGCTCACCAACCATCGGGATATCTGACGATACCGCGATCAAGCAAACACCTTGAGCCTCGACAAGCGCCCAAGGTGTTTGACGCCCATCCCTCGCACATGCTCTCCTAAGCACCTTGTTTCGGGTGCCCTTGATTGGGTGAAACGGGAAACCGGTGAGCCATAGTCTTATGGCAATTCCGGTGCTGCCCCCGCAACGGTAAGCGAGCGAAGCGTCACAGCCACTGTGCTTTTGGCATGGGAAGGCGATGCTTTCAGGCCCTAGAAGAGCCCCTCGCAAGCCCGGAGACCGGCCCGAACCATCAGATAACAAACCCGCGGTGGGCGGGCGCTGTTCAGAACCCTGCGGGCCCGGCTCGCGGGGTTTTCATGCGCTCGTGTCACCCTGCCACTCGAAAGGGACGTGCCATGTCGATCATCAGCAGCACCTCACACACCGCCAGCACCAACGCCACCTTGAGCCAACGCCTGACTGTCGCCATCGGCGCGTCGATCCTCGGTGCGTGCCTGGTGTATTTCGCCGGGTTCTCCCATATCGAGGCGGTGCACAACGCCGCCCACGATACGCGCCACAGCGCCGCCTTCCCGTGCCATTGAGACCTGCTGCCATGATCAAGCGTATTGCGCAAACCGCAGGGTTCACCGGCCTGCTGGCCGCCCTGTTGCTGACCCTGCTGCAAAGTTTCTGGGTAGCCCCGCTGATTCTGCAGGCGGAAACCTTTGAAAACGCCCCGGTGGTGACCGAGGTGCATGAGCATGCTCCAGGCACTGCGGCCCACAGCCACGACGCCGAAGCCTGGGCGCCGGAAGACGGCTGGCAGCGCCTGCTGTCCACCACCGGCGCTAACCTGGTGGTCGCCGTAGGTTTTGCCCTGATGCTCGCCGGCCTCTACACCCTGCGCGCGCCGACCCGCACTGCCCAGGGCCTGCTCTGGGGCCTGGCCGGCTACGCCACGTTTGTGCTGGCGCCGACCCTGGGCTTGCCGCCTGAGCTGCCCGGCACGGCGGCGGCGGACCTAGCGCAACGACAGGTCTGGTGGATCGGCACGGCAGCGTCCACCGCTGCCGGCATTGCGCTGATTGTGTTTGGCCGCAACTGGCTGCTGAAGATCCTTGGCGTCGCGATCCTGGCCGTACCCCATGTGATTGGCGCGCCACAGCCCGAAGTGCACTCGATGCTCGCCCCGCAAGCTCTGGAAGCGCAGTTCAAGATCGCCTCGCAGCTGACCAACGTTGCGTTCTGGCTGGCGTTGGGCCTGATCAGCGCTTGGTTGTTTCGCCGCAATCGCGACGTTCAATACGCAGCATGATCCTGACGGTCGGCCTGGGTTGTCAGCGTGGCTGTCAGGTTGAGGCTCTGCTGGAACTGTTCGGCAGCGCCCTGGCCGAGGCCGGTATCGACCCCGGCCAGGTAAGCGCCTTGGCCAGTATTGCCCACAAGCGCGATGAACCGGGCATGATCGCCCTGGCCAAGGCCCTGAATCTGCCATTGCAGTGCTTTGATGCACAACAACTGCTCGATTACGAAGGGCGCTTGAGCCACAGGTCGAATGTGGCCTTCGCCCATACAGGGTGCTACGGCATTGCCGAAAGTGCCGCTTTGGCCTTGGCAGAACAGCTAGCCAATGCCCCTGCCCGACTGCTGATCACCCGCAAAAAAGCCGCCAGGGCCACGTTTGCGTTGGCCTGCGCTGGCTAAAGTCCGATAATTGCCCTTCTCGATCATGAGCCGTGCTCATGCTCGCCCGCTTTTGCACAGGATTTTTCCATGACCGTCTTCTTCATCGGCGCCGGCCCCGGCGACCCGGAACTGATCACCGTCAAGGGCCAGCGGCTGATCCGCCATTGCCCGGTGATCCTCTACGCAGGCTCCCTGGTGCCGGCTGCCGTACTCGAAGGGCATCGGGCCGAACAGGTGGTCAACAGCGCCGAACTGAACCTGGAGCAAATCATTGGCTTGATCAAGGTCGCCCATGCAAAAGGCCAGGACGTGGCGCGGGTACATTCCGGCGATCCAAGCCTGTATGGAGCGATTGGCGAGCAAATCCGCCATTTGCGCGCGCTGGGGATCCCCTTCCAGATCATTCCCGGGGTCACGGCGGTGGCCGCTTGTGCCGCGTTGCTGGAAACTGAATTGACCCTGCCGGATATCGCCCAAAGCGTGATCCTGACCCGTTATGCGGACAAAACCACGATGCCCGCCGGTGAGGCATTCGCCAGCCTGGCCAGCCATGGCACCACCATGGCCGTGCACCTGGGGGTCAATCACCTGGAAAAAATCGTCGCCGAACTGCTGCCGCATTATGGTGCCGATTGCCCGATTGCCGTGGTGCACCGGGCGACGTGGCCGGATCAGGATTGGGCCCTGGGAACTTTGGCGGATATTGCCGGGAAAGTGGCAGCCAAGGGGTTCAGGCGTACGGCGCTGATTCTGGTGGGCCGGGTGCTGGCCAGTGACAGCTTCAGCGAATCTTCGCTGTATCGGGCGGGGCATGCCCACCTCTACCGCCCCTGACACTACGCAGGACAACCTGTGGGAGCTGGCTTGCCTGCGATAGCGGTGAAACAGTCGATAGCTAAGTCGCCTGGCACACCGCTATCGCAGGCAAGCCAGCTCCCACAGTTAATTTTTTTGTTAGATAGTTCGTGTAACTCATTAATTTAAATCAATAAAAAACGGCGCTCACGGGGCGCCGTTTTTTGTTTGCAGCGAACACCTTAGTAGTAGGCGTTTTCTTTCTGCGTATGGTCAGTCACGTCACGTACACCCTTGAGCTCGGGAATCCGCTCCAGCAACGTGCGCTCGATCCCTTCGCGAAGGGTCACGTCAGCCTGGCCGCAGCCCTGGCAGCCGCCACCGAACTTAAGCACGGCGATGCCATCGTCCACCACGTCGATCAGGCTGACCTGGCCGCCATGGCTGGCCAGGCCCGGGTTGATCTCGGTCTGCAGGTAGTAGTTGATGCGCTCGTTGACCGGGCTGTCGGCATTGACGTTCGGCACCTTGGCGTTGGGCGCCTTGATGGTCAGTTGGCCGCCCATGCGATCAGTGGCGTAGTCGACCACGGCGTCGTCAAGGAAGGCTTCGCTGAAGGCATCGATGTACGCGGTGAAGCTCTTGAGCCCCAGGGCGGTGTCTTCAGGCTTCTCTTCCCCCGGCTTGCAGTAGGCAATGCACGTCTCGGCGTACTGGGTGCCAGGCTGGGTAATGAAGACGCGGATGCCGATGCCCGGGGTGTTCTGCTTGGACAGCAGATCAGCCAGGTAATCGTGGGCGGCGTCGGTAATGGTTATGGCAGTCATGGGAACTCCTCACAGGCTTGTCGGCAGTTTACGCCAATCGCCTCGGCGGTACAAAGTCCTAGTATTTTTGTCAGGCAAATCCACGGCTACAGGTTCTCGTAGCGGTTCATATCCAGCACACCCTCTTCCACCGGCGTGGTTTCGCGCAGGTACTGCGACAAATCGTGGAAATACACCCAGAACTGCGGGTGACTGCGGCGAATGCCCCAGCGCTCGACAATCCGCTCAAAACGCTTGGCATCCCTGGCCAGCTCCATGTCCTCGACGAACTCAGGCACGTCCTCGGCCGGCACATTGAAGATAAAGTTGGGGTAGCTGCTGAGCACGCCCGGGTAGATGGTCAGGGTATCCAGGCCCGGTTGATAGCGATAAGCCTCGCCCAGCATAAACGCCACGTTACTGTGGGCGCGGTTGCGCAGCAGGCTGTAGACCTCGCGCTGGCCGCTGCGGGTCTGGATACGCAGCATAGTGGCTTCCGGCAATTGTTCGATGACCTTGAGCCCGGCCGCCGGCCTGGAGGTCAGGCGGCTGAGGGTTTGTTCGGCGTCGCGCAGTTGCGGGTCGAGACCGGGACGCGAGCAATAGGCGCTGATGCACCGGTTGATCGGGTCCGGGCTGGCATTCAAGCCGCCATAACGGGCCAGCAGTTGGTTGGCAAAATCGCGTTTGGGGTCCTTATCATCCAGTTTCAGGCCAGTGGGCTTGTCATTGTCGATGGCCTCATAGTCCAGCCACAGCTTGACCTTGCCGCTGTTCTGGTACCAGTCATCGAGGTATCCATCGCGCGAATCCGCCGGCATCAGGCGCAGGAAGTTCTGTTCGGCGCCATTGCGGATCAGGTCGAAATACAGGCGGGTCTGGGCCTGGTGCGAGACATTGCCAAACACGTCAAAGTTGACCGCCAGTTGGTAGTAGGTGCGCTCCAGCAACGGGTAATCGAACAGCCACAAGGTTTGCGGCACCTCGCCAATCAGGCCCTTGCTCACCGAGGCGCTGTCAAAATGGCGGAAGATGCTCAGCAAGGCATTGTCATTGCCGGCCCACAGGCTCGACCAGCCCGGCGGCGGCAGGTCAGCGTAGCTGTCGCGGCGCAGAGCCTCGTATTCATTGCGTTTGTCGCGGTATTTGAGCCACAGGCCGAGCACACTGCCCACATCATCGTTCTGCCCCGGCATCGCCAGCAGCGGCGTAGCCTGGCCGCGATAGCGCGCATCGGTGATGTACAGGTCGTGCTCCGGGTCCTGGAACAGGGTCCAGAAGTTGTCGCGGATCACGTCCGTGGCAATCTGCCCCCGGCACACCGGCCCGCGGATAAAGGTGCGCACGAAGTATTCGGCGTTATCCAGCATGAACTGGTAGCGCGCCTTGGCCGGGATCGCCTCGAAGGTTTCAAACGGGTTGGCCCGGTGGCCAGGACCGTAGCCCGGCAGCGCCATGGCCTGCCAGTCACCGCTGTAGAACAGCGCCTTGATCCGTGTCATCTTCGCCGCGCTGAACGGGTACGTGATATGGGTCTTGTGCACGATCACCCCTTGCACCGGCCACAGGCGGTAGTACACCTGGGTGCCCGGGTCATCATTGGGGCGCCGGGTGTTGATCAGGTCGATGGGCTGGCCGCTGGGCGTACGCGAGCGTACCCACTGGAAATAATGCCCCGGCTCACCCCCCTCGAAATAGATATGGGCCAGGAACAGATGCTCGAACAACCAGCGCGCCACCAGGTTTTCCCGGGCGCCGGGCTGGTTCAGCAGGTTTTCCCATTGCTGTACCTGCAAGGCTTCCTGGGCGCTGGGCGCCAGGCCTTGCTGGTCAATCGGCGCGCCGGAGGCCAGCCAGCGTTGCAGGGTCTGGTATTGCTGGTCGGTCAGGCCGGTGACGGCCAGGGGCATGCCTTCCTTGGGGTGCGCGCCGGCGTAGGCGTCGAATTCCCCCGGCAGCGGGCACATGTTCTCGCGGTTCAGGCCCAGCACGATCTCCTCGGGCAGCTTGGCATTGGGCGCCAAGGGGGTTGTGTGGCCCAGTTCCAGCATGCGCGCCATCAGCCCGGCCTGGGAGCCCTGGGCATCCAGGACCGAGGCAAACCCCTGGCGCTGCCAGGCGGCCTGGCCAAAGGCGTCATAAAACAGCCGGGTCGGCTGCGCCGCCTGGCTGCGCTCGCCGTCATACACCGCCACCTTGCTCGCGCCGCGTGCCGCCCCCTCGCCACTGCCCAGGTTGAGCTGGCAGGCCGAGTCATAGCAGGCATGGCAGGCCACGCATTTCTCGGTGAAGATGGGCTGGATGTCACGGGTATAGGAAAGCGCCGGGGCGGGTCCGTTGGCCTGTGCAATGCAGGCGACCAGGGCCAGGGCGGCGCTGGTAATGAGGCGAAGTGACATGGATCCGGTCCCGATTCAATGCGTGCGCTGAAAAATTGCGCCGATTCTACCGGTGTCAACGCCCCTTCAACATGAGCGATATTCATGCAAAACCCGAACATGCTCCAAAAGCGCACAGGTTTGCTATGATCCAGGCCCTCCGTAATGCCTGATTAGAGTAGTCCCATGTCCGATCGTAGCACTCGCCTGCAAGCCCTCCATCAAGCCCTCAAGGAACGCATCCTGATCCTCGATGGCGGCATGGGCACGATGATCCAGAGCTACAAACTGGAGGAAGAAGACTACCGTGGCAAACGCTTCGCCGACTGGCCCAGCGACGTCAAGGGCAACAACGACCTGTTGATCCTGAGCCGCCCGGACGTGATCGGCGGGATCGAGAAAGCGTACCTGGATGCCGGTGCCGATATCCTCGAAACCAACACCTTCAACGCCACCCAGGTGTCCCAGGCCGACTACGGCATGGAGGCGCTGGCCTACGAGCTGAACCTGGAAGGCGCACGCCTGGCCCGCCGGGTCGCCGATGCCAAGACCCTGGAGACCCCGGACAAGCCGCGTTTTGTCGCCGGCGTGCTGGGCCCCACCAGCCGCACCTGCTCGCTGTCGCCCGACGTGAACAACCCCGGCTACCGCAACGTCACCTTCGATGAACTGGTGGAAAACTACACCGAGGCCACCCAAGGCCTGATCGAAGGCGGTGCGGACATGATCCTCATCGAAACCATCTTCGACACCCTCAACGCCAAGGCCGCGATCTTTGCCGTGCAAGGAGTGTACGAAGCACTGGGGGTCGAGTTGCCGATCATGATTTCCGGCACCATCACCGACGCCTCCGGCCGGACCCTGTCGGGCCAGACCACCGAAGCGTTCTGGAACTCCATCAGCCACGCCAAGCCGATTTCCGTGGGTTTGAACTGCGCCCTGGGCGCCCGTGAACTGCGGCCGTACCTCGAAGAGCTGTCGAACAAGGCCGACACCTACGTGTCCGCGCACCCCAACGCCGGCCTGCCCAACGAGTTCGGCGAGTACGACGAGTTGCCGGCGCAAACCGCCAAGGTCATCGAAGAATTTGCCCAGAGCGGCTTCCTCAATATCGTCGGCGGCTGCTGCGGCACCACGCCGGGGCATATCGAGGCCATCGCCAAGGCCGTGGCCGGCTACGCGCCGCGCCCGATCCCGGACATCCCCAAGGCCTGCCGCCTGTCAGGCCTGGAGCCGTTCACCATCGATCGCCAGTCGCTGTTCGTCAACGTCGGCGAACGCACCAACATCACCGGCTCCGCCAAGTTCGCCCGGCTGATCCGCGAGGACAACTACACCGAAGCCCTGGAAGTGGCCCTGCAGCAGGTGGAAGCCGGCGCCCAGGTGATCGATATCAACATGGACGAGGGCATGCTCGACTCGAAGAAGGCCATGGTGACCTTCCTCAATCTGATTGCCGGCGAGCCGGATATCTCCCGTGTGCCGATCATGATCGACTCCTCCAAGTGGGAAGTGATCGAAGCCGGCCTCAAGTGCATCCAGGGCAAGGGCATCGTCAACTCCATCAGCATGAAGGAAGGCGTCGAGCAGTTCATCCATCACGCCAAGCTGTGCAAGCGCTACGGCGCCGCCGTGGTGGTGATGGCGTTCGACGAAGCCGGCCAGGCCGACACCGAGGCGCGCAAGAAAGAGATCTGCAAGCGCTCCTACGACATCCTGGTCAATGAGGTGGGCTTCCCGCCGCAAGACATCATCTTCGACCCGAATATCTTCGCCGTGGCCACCGGTATCGAAGAGCACAACAACTACGCCGTGGACTTTATCAACGCCTGCGCCTATATCCGCGATGAGCTGCCGTACGCGCTGACCTCCGGTGGCGTGTCCAACGTGTCGTTCTCGTTCCGTGGCAACAACCCGGTGCGCGAGGCGATCCACTCGGTGTTCCTGCTGTATGCGATCCGCAACGGCCTGACCATGGGGATCGTCAACGCCGGCCAACTGGAGATCTACGACCAGATCCCGGCCGAGCTGCGCGATGCCGTGGAAGACGTGGTGCTCAACCGCACCCCGGAAGGCACCGACGCCCTCCTCGCCATCGCCGACAAGTACAAGGGCGATGGCAGCGTCAAGGAAGCCGAGACCGAGGAATGGCGCGGCTGGCCGGTAAACAAGCGCCTGGAACACGCGCTGGTCAAGGGCATCACCACCCATATCGTCGAAGACACCGAAGAGTCCCGGCAGTCATTCGCCCGCCCGATCGAGGTGATCGAGGGCCCGCTGATGTCCGGCATGAACATCGTTGGCGACCTGTTTGGCGCCGGCAAAATGTTCCTGCCGCAAGTGGTGAAGTCGGCGCGGGTGATGAAGCAGGCCGTGGCGCACTTGATCCCGTTTATCGAACTGGAAAAAGGCGACAAGCCGGAAGCCAAGGGCAAGATCCTCATGGCCACAGTCAAGGGTGACGTGCACGACATCGGCAAGAACATTGTCGGCGTGGTGCTGGGTTGCAACGGCTACGACATCGTCGACCTGGGGGTGATGGTGCCGGCGGAGAAGATCCTGCAGGTGGCCAAGGAGCAGAAGTGCGACATTATCGGCCTGTCCGGGCTGATTACGCCGTCCCTGGATGAAATGGTGCACGTGGCCCGCGAGATGCAGCGCCAGGACTTCCACCTGCCGCTGATGATCGGTGGCGCCACCACCTCCAAGGCGCACACGGCGGTGAAAATCGAGCCCAAGTACAGCAACGACGCAGTGATCTACGTCACCGACGCCTCGCGCGCGGTGGGCGTGGCCACGCAGTTGCTGTCCAAGGAGCTGAAGGCCGGGTTTGTCGAGAAGACCCGCCTGGAATACATCGACGTGCGTGAGCGCACCTCCAACCGCAGCGCCCGCACCGAGCGCCTGAGCTACGCGGCGGCCATTGCCAAGAAGCCACAGTTCGACTGGAGCACCTACACCCCGGTCAAGCCGACGTTTACCGGGGCCAGGGTGCTGGACAATATCGACCTCAAGGTGCTGGCCGAATACATCGACTGGACGCCGTTCTTTATCTCTTGGGACCTGGCCGGCAAGTTCCCGCGCATCCTTACCGATGAAGTGGTCGGTGAAGCAGCCACCGCGCTGTACGCCGATGCCCAGGAAATGCTCAACAAGCTGATCGACGAACAACTCATCAGCGCCCGTGCGGTGTTTGGCTTCTGGCCGACCAACCAGGTGCAGGACGATGACCTGGAAGTCTACGGCGACGACGGCCAACCGATTGCCAAGTTGCATCACCTGCGCCAGCAGATTATCAAGACCGATGGCAAGCCGAACTTCTCCCTGGCCGACTTCGTGGCGCCCAAAGACAGCGGCGTGACCGACTACATCGGTGGTTTTATCACCACCGCCGGCATCGGCGCCGAAGAAGTGGCCAAGGCCTACCAGGATGCCGGCGACGACTACAACTCGATCATGGTCAAGGCCCTGGCCGACCGCCTGGCCGAGGCTTGCGCTGAATGGCTGCACCAGCAAGTGCGTAAAGAGCACTGGGGCTATGCCCGGGACGAACAGCTGGACAACGAGGCGCTGATCAAGGAGCAGTACAGCGGTATCCGCCCTGCCCCCGGCTACCCGGCGTGCCCGGATCACACCGAGAAGGCCCAGTTGTTCCAACTGCTGGACCCCGAGGCCCGCGAAATGCACGCCGGGCGCAGCGGTGTATTCCTCACCGAGCACTACGCGATGTTCCCGGCGGCGGCGGTCAGCGGCTGGTACTTCGCCCACCCGCAGGCGCAGTACTTTGCCGTGGGCAAGGTCGACAAGGACCAGGTGACAAGCTACACCGCACGCAAGGACCAGGACCTGGCCGTGACCGAGCGCTGGCTGGCGCCGAACCTGGGTTACGACAACTGAGGGTTGCCTGCGGGGCCTGGTTTCTACAGGCCCCTTAACTGTCCAGGCCCGCCAGCTCCTGGCGCGTCAGGCGGATCGCCAGCGCCATGCGCTGCTCCTTGCTCCAGGTCCCCAGCACGGCATAGTCGCGCAGGTACTCTGAACCGTTGTCGGGATAGCGTTCATCCAGGCCATCGGTCTTGTGCTCCAGTTCGCGGGCCAGGGCCGCGAAGTCCGTGGCGTATTTTATCTTCAGGTAATTGAGCCAATACTCAAGGCCCACCAGTTTTTCCTCGAAGCCCGGCGTGCTTTCACTTTGCACAATCGTGGTGTACGCACGGTCGAGGTCAGCCTGGGTCACCTCCGACAATTGGCTGTACAGCATGCCAGAGGGCTGCCTGGGCAGTTCCAGGCGCTGTGCCAGGCCAATGCGCAAGGCCAGGCGGATTTCCGCCGGATCGATGTCTGGACGGTGCTTGATGGTCGCCTGGGCAATGCCTTCTACCGCTTCGAGGCGGATCATGCCGCGGGCGAACTTCAATAAGCCGGCGCCGCCCTCTCCCCGCTCGGCCATTCTGAGCGCATCGAACTCCAGGACACGCATTTCAAACTCGTTGAACATCAGGATCCGCCCATCCCCACAGGTGACCTCAGGCATCAGCGCCGTCGCCCTGGCAAACAGGTCCCGCCGCATGGCCGGGTTGCCGTCGATTGCCTCCAGCACCGTCCACACGCGCCGGGTCAGTTCGGCGGGCGCCTCAAGGAAGTCCTCGGTATTGCGCAGTTGCGACAGGGTAAAGAAGAAATCGCCGCTCCCCTCCAGGGCATGGAGCCGGTCCCAAATCCGGTGTTTTGACGAATAGGGTGGCACCTCGTAAAACCAACGGGCCTTCTGTTCCTGGGGCGTTTCGACATCGGGATGATTCAGCGAATAGTCAGGGGAATCAAAAGCCCCCCTCTCATCGTCCTCTCGATACCCGCGAAGCAGGGTCTCCAACTGCTCGTCGGAAAACCCCAGGCCATTGCCGGTCTGGGCCAGGTAGACCTGCAAGCGCTCACAGCTTTGTTGCTCAAGCCGGTTGCCCGCCAGGTTGGTGCCCGCCATCAATTGGCGATGTTGGGGCTCGAAGGCTGCCGCAGGCAGGGTCTCGATCCAGTTGTCATGTAGATCCAGGGTGTGCAAGCGGGGCAGCTCAAAGACTGCCGCAGGCCATTCATCAAGCAGGTTACCGTGCAGAGACAGCGTCTCAAGCCGGACCAGGCCACTGAGGTCCAGCTCGCTGAGGACGTTCTCACCGAGGTCCAGCCATTCCAGTTCCGGCATGTGCCCCAGGTATTCCTGCAACTGGGCGGCGTTGCGCAGTTCATTGACGCCAAGGTCCAGCCTGCGCAAGCCATGGAACTCACCGATGGCCTGCGGTACAGCGCCTAACCCGTTATGGCTGAGCGTCAACGTGCGCACATGGGTGAAAGCCCGCAGGAACCCGTTGGAGCCCTGGGCCGTCAGTTTGACGCCGCTCAGGTTCAGTTCCGTGACGTGCGCAAAATACCGGGGCAGCCTCGGCAGATCCCCCAACGCCAGCCCCGAAAGATCCAACAGGCCGGCGCCGTTCAATCCAGCCGGGGTGGGCCTGGCGCGCAGGGTGTGGCGCCAGCTCTCCAACAATCGGTCCGCCGCGCGGCGCCGGTCCAGTGCACTGATCCAGCCGCCGTCCAGGTAGCCGTGCACATCGATCCAGTCATTGAGCGGGCGCACCCACTGCGCGTATTGCCCCTCCCATTCAGCGAGCCGGGCCTGGACCTGCCGCGTGTCGAGGCCGCTGGCGTGCAACTCGGCAACCCGCGCCGCCGCCTGCAAGTCGTCCAGGGCCGGGGCCAGGCGTTGCAGGCGGGCCGTCGGGGTGTCGGTGGCGACTGTCGTGGGCAGCGCCACCAGCAAATCAGGGCGGCGCAACACATCTTCGGCAAAATACTCAGGCTCCCCGCCCGTCAGGCCTTGGGCAAGCAGTTCACGGGGTATGCCCAAGGGGCTTTCCAGGGCAACCGCCGGGTGTTCACGGGCATAGCGCCGGGCAAAAATCCGCGCCTCGGCACGCGCCGTCACGCTCAGGCGACAACCACGCAGCTGGGTGATGGACAGCAAGCGGTCATGCCCACTCAGCGCCGCTTCGGGGATCGCGGTCACGGCACTGTGGCTCAGATCCAGGCGCTGCAAGGCCGCCAACTCAAGCACCCCTTGCGGCCATTCACTGATCGCACTGTGGCTCAGGTCCAGGATGCGCAGGCCATGGAGCCCGCTGACGTCCAGGCGCCTGATCGGGTTGTACTGCAAGCGCAGGGATAAAAGGCCGCTCATGCGGCTCAACTGCGCCTGTATCACGGGGGTGATGTTCAACCAATTGTGCGACAGGTCCAGGTGGCGAAGGGACGGATGCCCATCCAGGACCGCCGGAAGCGCGGTCAGGTTGTTACGGGCCAGGCTCAGCGTCTCGACCTCGGGGAACTGGCCAAGCCAAGCATTGATGCCGTCAAGCGACACGCCGATATCATCCAGATTCAAGCGGCGCACATGGCTAAAGCCGCTGGCCGGCAAGCGGGGCAAGTCAACCAGGTGGGCGCCTGACAGATCCAACCCTCCTGTAAGAAGCACCCCGCCTTCCGCTACAAAGCGCCGCGCAAGGCCCTGGCGCCAGCAATCCAGGAGTTTTTCCGAGGCGACCTGGCGCTCCACCTCAACCCGGCCAATGCTTGAATCGCGGTCCGACCATTGCTCCAGTTCATCGACCAAGCGGCGGTACTCTTGCTGCACGGCGTTGACACTCTCCAGGCGCTGGCGGGAGCTCAGCCCTCGGGTTTTGAAGCTGGCCATGACGTTATCGACAAAGGCCCGGTCGCCGGTTTGCAAGCGGCCCAAGGCGCCTTCGCAGTAGGCCTGTACCAGCCGCAGCTCATCGACCAGATGGGCCGGGTGGTCATGCAGGTATGCATAGACCGGCATGAAATCCTCCGGCTCATACGCTGACCAGTTCATCTGCAGGCCGCGCCACAAGCACTGGTGCCCCACAAACATCTCGGCGGGCACGGCACGCAACTGGGTCTGGGCCAGGTCGATAAACTCAAGATGTTCAAGTGCCAGGATCCCCTGCGGCCAGGTGCCGAGTGTCCCGGACACCGTTAACCGACGCAACGCTGTCAGCCCGCTGACATCGAGGGTTTCCAGACTGCCCGCCAGGGACAACTGCTCAAGTGCGGCCATGCGGTTCAGAGGCCGCAGCACCTCAGGCGAATAGATCAGCCCGGGGCCGGTGAGCGAAAGCTGGGTGATGCCCGGGGCATTGGCCAACCGTTCAGTGGCCTCGCCCAACTGCCCAGGGTGCACATAGAGTTCCAGGTGCTGCACGTTGGCAAACGGCTGAAGCAGCTCCGTGGCGTCCTGGGCCAGCCATCGGGCGCCTGACACATTCAAGGAGCGCACATGGGAAAAGTCGGCCTCCAACTTGGGAAGCGCCTGCTCGCCACGCAAAACCAGGGTCGCATGGGGCGCCCGGTCCCGGTCAAAACCCTGGCGCCAACAGTCGATAAGATCAGCGACTGCGTGCAAGCGTTGCTCATCGGCGCCGGCCCATTGCTCAAGCGTGCTCCGTAATGTCAGCCGTTCACGTTGGCGGTTGGCAAATAGCCGCCAGATCTGCTGGGTGCTTTCACCGTCGCGCCGGCGGGCGGATACGAGCGCTTGTGCCTGGGCATCGCTGATATTCGGATACACGCTGCGCACATGGGCGACCAGGGGACCGTCCGTTGCAAACGGTCCGCCTCGCCCCGACAACGCATACCCCAGGCGCCCGTCCGGCAGGCGAAACGCCGGCCTGGAGCGAGGTTCATGCAGCTTCAAGAGGTCACGGGCGATCATGTCGCGGTGGCGCCTGGCATAGGCCGCCACCGCTTGCTGCAAGCCCACCCCTTGTGCGCTCAGCGCTCGATGCGCCGGCTCGGGCAAGGCGTCGCCAATTGCCTGGAACAGAGTGCGCCCCTGACCCGGCATGCGCTTGAGTACGTTGCCGGCGTCATCCTGGGCCTGGAAACTATCGCCGCGCTTGACCAGGTATCGGCGCATGGCCGCGCCCTCATCCCCCAGGCTATCGACCAAAGGGCCTTGAAGGCTGTCTATACGGATCTCCAGGCGCAGGCCCTGAGGCCATCCGGGCAGGTGTTCCAGACAGTGCAAGGCTAAGCGGTCGCTGTCGGCATTGGCCAGCCGGTCGCGGTGCAGGCCACTGATCGCCCGGCTTAGGCGCCCTTGCTGCACGCTGATCCGGGCCTGGTGGTCCAGACGCCCGCTGACGCGCCCGTGGTCGCGCAAATGCCTGAGCTCATGGGGGCTGGCGGTCTGCAGCAGTTCGTCGTGGGCGCGCCTGGACAGCGAGGGAAACCGCCGTTGCAGCGGCCCCCTGTCGAGGGCCAGCTTGCCATTGGCCTGTAACCGGGCGGCGAACAGCGCCGCTTGTCTCTGGCGCGCATAGTCGGCCAGACGCTCGTTGAACACCTGCTCCCTGGGCGTCTCGCCCCAACTGGATGGGCTTCCCAGCAAACGGGAGATTTCTTGCTCAGTCAGGCCACCCAGCACCGCCTGGGCGAATTTGCCTTGCTGCAAGTCGGCGCGGCTGATTTTCAAGGGTGGGCGGCTAACGTGCGCAGGCACCGGGCTGCCATAGCGAATAGAGTGCCCAGCCGGTTCCCAGTGGCCAGCGGCCCACTCGTCGGTCAGCGGGGTCCCCGGCTGATCACCACGCCCAAGGGGACCCAGCAGGCGCCGGCCTCGTCCTCGACCAGCCCCGCCGGGCTGCGCACAGGCCCCACAAAGACAAGCGTCTCAAACACTTCCACGCTCCGCCCGGGCGGCCAACCCGGCATTTCCACCGTGAGGGGCAAGGCGTACTCGTGGCGGCGCTCCAGGCCGGCGCCACGGCGCAGCCGCCCCAGTAGGTCATCGACGTCCTGGTCGGCCCTGAACTGCTCCAGCGTATCGGCCAGCACCGCCGGCACCGGCAAGCCATCCACATGGACTTTGCGCAACCGATCGTCATCAATGCCACTCACCTCGCCGATCATACGCAAGGTCTCATCCGAGAACCCCTCGGTGATGGGCCCCAAGCGACGCAATAGGGTCAGGCGATCCCACGCCAAGGGGTGTTCATGCCGATGACGCCAGGCACCGGCCCGGTTGTGCTCAAGGATCGGTTGATACGCCCCGGGGTCGCGGGGGTGCTTGATTCGCCATTGATTGAGGTGCGGGTCGAAGCGCTTTTCATAGAACGCGCCATCAAGGTCAATATGCAGTTGGCCATCGACCTCGTATTGCCCCAGAGCATTGGGCTGGCTTCCAGGCGCAAGGGAGATTGGCTTTTTGTACGCGTCGAGGTCAGGCCTCCACAAGCGCACCTGGCCATTTGGCAGCTTCACCGCCGACAAACCTTCGATCACCGGCTCCGGCCTGAGTTGGCGCAAGGCCTTCCCGCCGCCCGCCGTCAGGCCGAGCAAGGCAAGGTTTTGCGCCAGGTCGATCAAGTGCGCCCGGGCAGCCTTGCGATCGCCCGCGCTCCACTCCCGGGTCGCTTCAATCACCGCCGTCAACAATTGCTCGGCCATCACCGCCATCATGAGTTCCCCCAGTACCGGCACGAACCCCGCCACGGCACTGAGGGCGAACATTTCGAGGTTGAGCAACAGGGCCAGTTTCTGCTGGCGCACCCGGGCATCGACAGCCGCCGTGGGCACGGCATGGCCGGCCGCATCGGCGATGCACTTGTGCTGATGTCGCTCATACAGGTAGCTCCACAGATCGACCTGAGTGCTACCAAACACCTGGCCTTGGAACGCCAGCGCCAAGGGCGCCAGATACGGGTCCGGGTTCGGCACCTGCGGGGCAAGGGGCAAGGGCGGGAAGTTCTTCAGCCTGAAGGGGGTCAGTTGGCTGATCAGTTCATACATCTGCCCTATGCCGGGGAAATTCGAGCCGACTCTCTCGCGCAAGGTGGCATCGGCCGCATCCTGGGTGAACTGGCTGAAGTAATGAGGACGATCGGCATACTCGACAAACTGGCTGAAAAACACCTGGTACGCCGTTGGCCGACTCACCCGGACCGAGGCCGGGCCCGGCGTGGTGAAACGTTGCTTGAGGGTCGCCAGCAGCTGGGCATGGTCGCTATAGCGTTTGAGGGGATGATGCGGGTCCTGGGGGATGTACAGGATGGGGGAATCCAGATGTTCGTCATCGAACGCCAAAAACAGTACGCAGCCGGTCATGCGCAGCTTCATCAGGCCGAGGTCGCAGAGCCACACCGGTTGCCCGCCGATCTGCGGCGCGCGTTCGCCGTCGATCACCGACAACACCATGGTGTAGTCAGCCTGGGTAATATCCTGGCGCAACAGGGCCAGCTCGGCGGCGGCCCGCAGCGCGGCCTTCTGGCTGGCAATAAATTGCGCGCGCAGGGTGGCCTGGTGGGTGGCAAAAAACCCCGTGATGTAGGCCTGGTACTGCCCACCCAGGTCCAGGCTGCGGCACAACCCCAGGAATTGATGGACCTTGAGCCCGCCCAGGCGCACGGGCAGCATGGAGTCGGTGCTGCCTGCCACCTGCCAGCGGAAGCCGGACGACGGGTGAAAAGCCCCTTCCGCGCATTCGGACGCCTCGAAGTTATGCAGCGCGGCCTGCAACAGCTCCAGCTGCAAAAAGTCGTAGGTTTGGACCCCGATCTTCAGATCACTCACTTGCAGGGCCTTTCGCAGGTTCAACCAGGTGGCAACGTTAGGCGCAAGGGTGACGCCATACTGATCCTTGAGCGCCTGGAGCAACAGCGGCCGGGCAAAGGCCTCGATGCCCTGCAAGGCAGACAGGCTCTTGTCGAGGGCGGTCTGGGCAATGAAACTCGCGGTAAAACAGTCGTGCAGTGCCTGGCGTTGCTCGGGGGGCGCTTGCCAATAGGCCGGGGGCAACGGGGTATCGGCGTGTTTGAGCGCCATACGGCGGGACGCAGTGCTCTGGACCAGCCATTGCGGCATGGCGCGGATCAATAGCGGTCGATGGATACTGGGCGTTGCCGGCAACGCGGGCAAGTCGGTCATGATGCGGCTCCAGGAAAAGGAACCCAGCACATCACAAGGTCCAGGGCCGACAACGGTAACTACGTCTATTCTGTTGGGAGTTGTAACCTCCCCCAGACCTCGCAGGAGGACTCATGGACACACCGGACAACAAACCGCCAACCTTCTGGCAGATGCTGCATAGCGTGATGGCTGCCGCTTTTGGCGTGCAGAGCGGCAAGAACCGCGCGCGGGACTTTACCCACGGCAAGCCCAGCCATTTTGTGGTGCTGGGGATCCTGTTTACCGCCGTGTTTGCCCTGACGCTGTTTGCCATCGTCAAGCTGGTGCTGCATGTGGCTGGGGTCTAGGCCCGTTTATTTCAACAGCATCTGCAGGCTGAAGGGATACTGGTAGGCCGCCGGTTTATCCAGGGCCGACAGCGCATGAAAATCCACGCCGTCGCCCTCATGGTTGCACAGGTCCAACAAGCGCCGGGCCTGTGGCTCGTCAATCAATTGAAATAACCGCACCTGGCGCTCGCGCCCGCCATGGCGCTGGATATCCACGCCTGCTGCGTCGTCGTGCAGCAGCACCATGGCCCAGCCACCCACCGTAAAATGCCCGGCCACCAGGGCACTGATCCGTCCCTGCAGGTGCGCTTGCAGGACATCGGGCGAGCTGTTGACAGCGCTGAACAACACCTCCTTGCCGGGGGTGCGTGCGCTGCCATCCAGGGCCTGCATGGCCCCCAGGGCCATTTCATCATTGGCCGACCAGACCAGCGCGGTCTTCGGGTAGCGCTTGAACATCTGGGTGGCCTGCTCAAAGGCGCGCTGGCGGCTCCATTCGCCGTAGACCAGCTGGCGCAGATGGACTTCGGGGTGCTCGCGCAAGGCCCGTTGCAGGCCCTGCTCGCGCGCCTGGGCGGTCGGGGTGTGCTTGGCCCCGGAAAACGCCAGCAGGTCCAGGCTCTCGCCCGCCGGGACCGGCCCCCGTTGGCGCAACAACTCCTTGAGCATCAGGTAGCCGCCCTCCTCGTCGTTGGCCGTGATACTGCCCAGCCAATTGGGGTATTTGCCCGCGTCCAGCAACTGCGTCTGGTCAGGGGTCAGGGCGTTATTGACGATCAGCAGCTTGACCTGGCTGCCCTGGGCCATCCGTAAAATCTGCGGGGCGATATATTGCTCATTGACCAGCACCAGGTAATCCGGGGGCTGCGGGCCTTGCAGCGCTTCGCGGGCCTGTTGCAGGGTGTTTTGCCGGTCGCGCTCGGAATAGCGCACACGCAAATCCAGGCCGAGGTCCCTGGCCGCGGCCTGCATGAATTGCGCATAACTGACCCAGAAGGTTTCCGTGGACAGACCGGGGTTGAGAAACACCACCGACGTGGCATGGGCCATCGTCCCGAACATCATCCCCACCCACCACAAGCACCCGCAGAGAACCTTCAACATTGCTGCCCGAACCCTGAAAATTGACAGATCATGATAGTGGCAATAAGCCTTTTGATCTTGGCTATTTGTCAGCAGCGCGAACAGCTTCGTCGCGGTCAGTTCCCCCTATTGGTGGCTGACCCAGAACACGGCGGTACACACCACCAGGATAATCAGGAACAGAATCGCCCAGGCGTCCACGGTACTGTCGGGTTTACGGGCTTTGGTTGGATTGCTCATCGCATCGCCTCTTGTCGGTTTTATGGCTGATTGCATTAAGACTCGACCACAGTAAAGTCGATGATTGCCCGTATGACAAATGTGGGTATCGCGATAACCGTTCTCATTAGGTTGTTTGGTTATTTGCATATGCTAAAACATCACTTTTGCGCATAAACGCAAGCTGGTATCGTGCGCCGGCTCCGTTGCGAGTGCGCGGCCGTGCGCGCAGATTTGCCGAGAACAGGACCTATATGTACGTATACGACGAATACGATCAGCGCATCATCGAGGACCGCGTCAAGCAGTTCCGTGATCAGACCCGACGCTATCTGGCAGGCGAACTGAGCGAAGAAGAGTTCCGCCCTCTGCGCCTGCAAAATGGCCTTTATGTTCAGCGCTTTGCGCCGATGCTGCGGGTGGCCGTGCCTTACGGCCAACTGACTTCGCGCCAGACGCGCATGATGGCCAAGATTGCCCGCGACTTCGACAAGGGCTATGCCCATATCAGTACCCGCCAGAACGTACAGTTCAACTGGCCGGCCCTGGAAGACGTGCCGGACATCCTGGCTGAATTGGCCACCGTGCAGATGCACGCCATTCAGACCAGCGGTAACTGCCTGCGCAACGTGACCACCGACCAGTTTGCCGGCGTGGCCGCCGATGAAGTGATCGACCCGCGCCCCTGGTGCGAGATCGTTCGCCAGTGGACGACGTTCCACCCAGAATTTGCCTACCTGCCGCGTAAATTCAAGATCGCCATCAATGGCTCAGCGTCCGACCGTGCCGCGATCGAAGTCCACGACATCGGCCTGGAGCCGGTGTACAACGCCGCCGGCGACCTGGGTTTCCGGGTCCTGGTGGGCGGCGGTCTGGGGCGTACCCCGGTGGTGGGCGCATTCATCAATGAATTCCTGCCCTGGCAAGACCTGTTGAGCTATCTCGACGCCATCCTGCGTGTGTACAACCGCTATGGCCGTCGCGACAACAAGTACAAGGCGCGCATCAAGATCCTGGTCAAGGCCCTCACCCCCGAGGTGTTTGCCCAGAAAGTCGATGCCGAGATGGAGCACCTGCGCGGCGGCCAGACCACCCTGACCGAAGCCGAAGTGCATCGTGTGGCCAAGCACTTTGTCGACCCGCACTACAAGGCCCTGGGCAACCAGGACGCCGAACTGGCGGCACTCGACCAGCAACATCCGGGCTTTGCCCGCTGGCGCACCCGCAATACCCTGGCGCACAAGCAGCCGGGCTATGTGGCGGTGACCCTGTCGCTCAAGCCGACTGGCGTAGCACCTGGCGATATCACCGACAAGCAACTGGACGCCGTTGCCGACCTGGCCGAGCGCTACAGCTTCGGCCAACTGCGCACGTCCCACGAGCAGAACATCATCCTCGCGGACGTTGAGCAGAGCCAACTGTTCACCCTCTGGGGCGAACTGCGCGAAGGCGGTTTTGCCACGCCGAACATCGGCCTGCTGACCGATATCATCTGCTGCCCGGGTGGCGACTTCTGCTCCCTGGCCAACGCCAAGTCCATTCCCATTGCCGAATCGATCCAGCGCCGTTTCGACGACCTGGACTACCTGTTCGACATTGGCGAGCTGGACCTGAACATCTCCGGTTGCATGAACGCCTGTGGTCACCACCACGTCGGCCACATCGGCATCCTCGGGGTGGACAAGAAAGGCGAAGAATTCTACCAAGTGTCCCTGGGCGGCAGCGCCAGCCGCGATGCGAGCCTGGGCAAGATCCTCGGCCCATCCTTCGCCCAGGAAGCCATGCCTGATGTGATCGGCAAGCTGATCGACGTCTATGTCGAACAGCGCACCGAAGATGAGCGCTTCATCGACACCTACCAGCGCATTGGCATTGACCTGTTCAAGGAGCGCGTCTATGCAGCGAATCATTAAGAACAACCAAGTCGTCGACGAAACCTGGCACCTGCTGCCCAAGGATGCGAGCTTCGATGGCATCTCCAACTGCGACGACCTGATCGTGCCGCTGGCCCTGTGGCGCGAGCATGGCCACGCCCTCAAGGCACGCGATGGCGGCCTGGGCGTGTGGCTGGACGCCGATGAAGAAGCCGAAGAAATCGGGGATGATGTGGCCCACTTCCAGGTCATCGCCCTGAACTTCCCGGCCTTCACCGACGGGCGCAACTACTCCAACGCACGCCTGCTGCGTGACCGCTATGGCTACAAGGGCGAGCTGCGGGCAATTGGCGATGTGCTGCGCGACCAGCTGTTCTACCTGCACCGCTGCGGCTTCGATGCCTACGCCTTGCGCGCGGACAAAGACCCGTACGAAGCGCTGGAGAGTCTCAAGGACTTTTCGGTGACGTACCAGGCCGCGACGGATGAGCCGTTGCCGCTGTTTCGCCGGCGCTGAAGCCAGCCGATAAAAAGCCCTGACATGTCAGGGCTTTTTTTGGGGTGGTACGCCGCGCCGGTCAGGCGCCTGCGGGTGCCCCTCCTTCGCGGCATCAGCCGTCAGCCATCACTCAGAAGCCATAACGCAGACCCAGCATCAAGGACTGCGCGCCATAGGTCATGCTCACATCGCCTGGGGGTAGGCCTTGAATGTCACCAAAATGCGCAGTGCGAGTCTTGAGGTAGCGGTATTCCAGGAGCATGGCCCATTGCTGTGACAGCTCATAACCGAACCCTGCGCCCAACTGGTAGGCCATTACGGTGTCACGATGGGTGCCACCAAATGAGACACCTCCGGCTTTCAGGCCGCTGACGCTCAGGTCAATGTAGCCCACCCCACCGCCAATATAAGGGCTGAACCGACTGAAGGACGCCGGGAGGTTAAAACCTTCATACCAAAGGTTGGCCATCAGACTGCTAGCACGCTCTTCACCTTTGGCGTCGATGCTCCCGCCGCCATCGTAGACCCGGTTATTGAAGCGGACCAGGGCGTTTTTGCGATAACTCAACTCCAGCTCGGGCCTGAGCCCGACGGGAAATCGCCAGCCAACCGCCAGCCCGCTCGCGAGGCCGGAGTGCAAAGACTCGTCCAGCTCCACCTCGACAAAATTGACATTATTCTGGTTGAGGTCATGGGGAGCAACCCAGTTCAGCCCCCCCATTATCGTGACATACGGACCGAACGTTTCAGCGCACGCTGGAACGGTGAGTCCCAGGCCAATGACGCCCATCACCAGGCGCTGAGTGTTTTTTCTTAAGTTCATACTCGCTCCAAATAGGTTGCCGATAGCTCATGCTCGGGATGAGTCAGGGCATTTGTCCGCTGCTCAGCCAACGCCCGCAGGTTGTCCAGTGCGGTGGCCATTACGGCAGTAAGCATTTTGCGTAACAGCCCCCGGTACAAAAAACTCAAGGGCCCGCAGATCTTCGCGCTGTGGATGACCTCGGTTTCCTGCGGGGAGAGCCGGTGCATCCGGTGGTCAAACTCAAGGTTGATCCACAGCAGCTTTGCCGTGTTCCGATAGCTCTCATGCAGCGTTACCGCCTCAATGGTCAGTGGCATGCGCAGGCCATTTTTGAGGATGCATTGACCTCGGGTTCCAGGCTGGAAAAGACCAGCAAGCTCACAATGGCTGACGTCGGTATCCCACAATGGCGCCTCGGAAAAATTGCTCCAGATCTTCCATATTTCACACGGGGGGGATTTGACGCGGATTTTCACAGTGACATCGTTCACGGTTTCACCTGGGTTAAGCGGAGGCGCTGTCATGCGCCAGAGTGAGCGCGACTCAGCAATTGCGCGGTAATTTCGGATTGACCGATCTTTGCTCCCTGGTTGAACAGGTCGATACAGATACGGTAGGTTTTGAAGGACTGCTCAGGTGCATCAACGTTGATGCGTGGTGCCAGTAACAGCGGGCTGTTCGTCGGGATCGGTCGATCCAGGGTGAAACTCAAGGCCAGCAGGTTCATCGGGGTGCCCACAGGGATGCGCCGGTGGCTGTGGGCGATCTGCATGAAGCACTGGCGGGCGACTTCCAGGAAATACACCATCGAATAGTGCTTGGGGCCGCCCTGCTGGAAAAAGTGCTCGTCAGCCGGCTTGAGGGTTTCTACGCTCAGGCCCTGGGCGATATCGCTCATGTCACTGACCAGCACGTTTTCTTGCCTGGCCTTGTGCAGCAAGGCCTTGTCGCGGCAGGCGGTCGCAGTGAACCGAGCGGCGGGCAACGCCTCGTGCACCGAGTGGTAGGCCATGCCCAGGGTGCAGGTGCACATGAGCTTGCCATCTTGGCGGACCGTGGCGCGGAATACCGGCAGGTCTTTGTCTTGCTCCAGCTGCAGATCAATCGCCCCTTCTTTTTGGACATAGCGCTGGAACTTGATATCCAGGGTGTTGACATAAGCAACCCGGCCACTGCGTGGAGGCATGGCGAGCTCGGCCAATTGCAGCACGCCCTCGATCAATAAAATGCCGGGGACGTGATCAAGTGGGTGATCAAAAAAGTAGGGGTGCGCTTCATTCACCACCAATTGAGCGTGCAGTGCCTGCGTACTGCGGCGGACATGACTGATCACGATGTTTTCCGGGCTGCGCTGCCAGTGCTCGGCCGGCCTGGCATGAGCGTCATGGTGCAGGGCAAACAGCTCTTCGATGGCCCGGCCCCTGACGCGTAGCGCCGCGAGCAGTGTCTCTGTCAGCCGGTCGCTGAGTTCCAGCATACCGCTGTCATCGCTTGGCAAATCAGCCACAGGGCTGACAGGACAGCCAGGCCCGCTGAAGGGCTGCAATGGCTGAGGCGTCGGGTGAGCGAAGCGCAATTCAAAGGGACGCTTGATGGCTGGGGCGCATTCAGGGGCTGTCGCGCCCCACTCCCGCAGTTTTTCAGTGAATAACCACATCACGGGCTCCCCGGCCTTGCGAACCTCGATCACCGAGTGAACCGCCGCCTTCATCATCACGGCCAACAGGGTTTCGACACCCGTGGCTTCAGCCAGGCAACCGGTTATCGCTTGCCATGAGCCGCCGGTACACGCTGCCGTTGGCTGCAACTCGCACACCTCAATATGCTGAACATCGCTTCGCACCTGGCCCAGCTGTGCGCACGCCTCTTCCAGCGAGGATGCGGCATGCCCCAGGACCGCTGCGCGGATCACCAACAACGGTGTGTCACTGGCGTCCGGTCGATAGGGCCGCAAGGCAAACACCCCCACCCCTTCCCCCTGGAACGTCGATGACTGCCGGATGCGTGCGAGCTCGGCAGGCGCACTGACAAAGCGCCCCGCGCCGAGCAAGAGCGTCGTGATACCTTCCTTGAACCATTGTTGCGCGGCCAGCAGGGCGTGCCAGAACAGCCCCGGTGTGCCGGCCAGCGTCTGATGAAACCCCTTGAAGTCAAAAATTTTCGCCGGATAGCCAGACAACATACTGGGCAAACCGGTTGCCACGTCCAGCGTATCCTGCCCAGGAGGGATGCCTTGTACCGGGCCCAAAGCATTGTGAACACGGCTGTAGACGTTGCTGAAGTGCTCTCCGCCCAGGTTGCAGCACATCACCATCGCGGCGCCGGATGAACCGGCCACCCCGGGCAGGCGGCGCAGTAAATGATTGACGCGATCGGTGATCAACAGTTTGAACGGATCGACACTGGCCAATAGTTTGGGCCCCATGCCGAAGCCATCGATCTCAATCACATGATCCTGCGCCAGGAATCGCCCGGGCAACGGCTGAGCCGAAGCGGCCGCGCCATCAACGAAGCGGCCATGGGGAAAACCAACCAGGGGAGCTGCCGGCTGATCAAGTTGTTGCTTAAGTGAATGTAGCGAGAAGTGGCTGCCAATCGCCGCTTCCGCCTCGACAATACCCAGGTCCAGCCTCAACACGCCGGGGCTGACTCGGGGGGCAATGGGCCGGTTGTCGGGCAGGTATTGATCCACCACCAGGTGCGCGTTGGCACCGCCAAAACCAAAGCTGGAGATGCCGATCCGAATCGCCGACTGACGGTCGGCCAAAGGCTGCCCCTGCCCGGTCGCCAGTTGCAGGCAGGATTCATCGAGCTTTGCGCTGGGTGAGTAGTCGGGCTGGGGGGGAATGGTTTTTTGTCGCAGTATCATCAACGTCTTGGCCAGCGAGGCACCGCCTGCCGCCGCCAGAGGGTGCCCGATCACCGATTTGATCGAGCCTATGGGTATTTTCTTACCGTCAGTGCAATAGGCACGCAAGAAGCTGCTCAACGAGTCGAGTTCGGTCGCATCCCCTAGCGGTGTACCCGTGCCATGGGTCTCGATGTAGTCCACCGTGCCGGGGTCCAGGCCGATATAGGCCCGTTGGTACGCCGCATATTGGGCTTGTTTGCCAGGGGAAAACACCGAGCCCTCGGCGCCATCGGCCGACAGCCCCAAGGCCCGCAGGATGCCCAGGGGGCGGCGCTGCGCCAGCAGGGCCTGGGAGACTGGCTCGACCAGGAAAGCCACCGCGCACTCCCCCGGCACAATACCGTCCGCGTCGCGCCCGAACGCCTGCATCCGGGCCCTGGGCGAAAAGGCGGTCAACTGGGAAAACCCAAGGAACAGTGGCAGTGGCAGTACCGTGTTCAATGCCATGACGATTGCGCTGTCCGCCTGCCCGCTGTTGACCAGGGCCTGGGCCATGTTGAGCGCGTAGGGGAACGAACTGCAGGCGGTGTCGACTGACAATGCCGGCCCTCCCAACCCCAGCGCCGTCGCCAGTTCCGCCACTTGTTCAGCTGGCCCATAGTGTGGCCCATGGGCCTCTGCCGACATTGCCGGCAGGAAAAAACTCTCGTCGCTCCAGGACGTCGCCACCACCAACGCGGTGCGCTCCCTGATTGGCGCCGAACCTTGGGTTGCCAGCTGGGCCAGGAGTGACTGGAGCACTTTCTGGCCAATGGCGACCTGCCGTCCTTCATACCGTGAAGGGGTCGTTGCGCTGTCGACCAGGCAATAAGCACTGTCCAGGTAGGTGCGATTCTTTTCCCCGACCGTGGCCGAATAGACCGAGGCTTTATCTTGCTCCCAACGTGGCAGCATCGAATTCAGAGGGGCCACCTGCCCTTGCGCCAACAAGTGCCAAAGCGCATCCACTGATGGCGCGCCAGGAAACTCACCGGCCATGGCGCTGAAACAAAAATCCCCCTCGGGTGTCACCGTGCTCTGCATGTCCTTTCCTCCTGATTGCCAAAATACCGAGAGATCCAGATCCCCTTTCTTGCAGCGGATCGTGTCTCAGCTCAGTCTTTCCAAAAGCGACAAGGTGTCCCGCGGCGTACGACATGACATCAACGCTTCACCGGCAAACTGGCTGGCAGGGCACTGCTGTGCCAATGCCTGGCAAAACGCTTCGCGGGCAAAACCATTGAGGCCCAGCTCGGTAAAGGGCGTATCGATATCGAACGATTTGGGCTGGCCCGGGATCAGCGGTATCAAGGTGTCGAACAGCCGTTGGCGCAAGGCTGGCTCGGCGCTCTTGGCCTCAGGCGCTTGCGCTTCGGTGGCCGGGGCCGACTCGGGCGCGGCCAGGGCCGCGTTGATCAGGGCAATCGTGTGTTGCGGGCACTGGGCGTTGAGCAGTTCAGTGCCGCTGGCTCTGAGTTGCGGCCACAGGTCGACGAGCGACTCCAGGAAGTCCATCTGCACCAGGGAGTCCAGGCCCAGGCTTTCATAGGGCAGCGCCTGGTCAATCTGGTCTACGGTAAAACCGGTGATCGTCGCCAGTTGCTCCAGCACCAAGGCCTCGACATCCATGGCCGGCACCTGCGCACGGCTTGCCTCGTCAATGGTTACCGTTGTGAGCGGGACCGCGTCCACAGGCGAAGTCTCAAGCTGCACAAGCGCAGGGTTGAGCGGTGCCTCAACCCGACGGGCAAACACGCCCTCAAGGACTTGTTTATGGGCATTGAAATACTCCACCGTGACAGTTTCGGCCTGGGCCAGCAAACGCATCAATATTGATTCTTTCGCAGAATCCGAGTCGCACAGCGAATCAATGATTCGTTCTGAAAGAGAGAAATAACTCTGGGCCATTTTTCCATTGGCCACGATAAATTCCTGAATAACATTGCCAAGTTCAAAGCGCATGGAACTCTCCTAAGCAAAATTGCTTTACGTTATTTCAAACAGAGTATTAGTTCATGGCCAACCCTGGCCTTGTGCAAACCAATAAGCCGCCCGGAACTAAGTGTGAATAACTTTAAAGTTGTAATACCGCTGAATCAGTCGCGCAGGCTGCTGTTCTTTTGGCGCCCTTGAGCAGCCCGGACCTCAAGTGCAGATACGTCATGAGCGTGGTTGCATCCGGCCCCTGAAAAGCGATATAGCCATCAGGCCGAATCAGCATCAATGTGCCCGCTCGCGCGTGATAACGCTTGTGCAGTCGCCAATCCGGGTCCAATAACGTCGAATGCTCAAGCGGCGCCTCGGCACTGCTGAGAGCATCGATAACACAATAGGCCTTGATGCCCGGGTAATCCTGCTGCACGGTATCAGCCAGCGCGTAATAGCCCGGCAATAAAGAGGAAAACTGATCGGCCGCACTAAAAATCAGTAACGTGAACGTGCCGTGGAACAGGTCGATCAAGTGTCTGGGTGGCGTACCCGGCGCTTGCCATAATTCAACATCGGGAGCCAGTTGGCCGGCACGAGGCACCGCAGTCTTGAACCGTAACTTCCTGTCTTTTTTATGCCAATGCGTGCGCTGCTTTTTTGTCAGGGACTCTTGAATATAATCACTTTTAGCGTAGCTGTAATGATGACCGGAAACCATTGAGGGCAACTTGCGCTGAACCGTACGCCAACGACTCAACAGCGGCAGGACATTATCCCGCAGCCAAACAAGCGCCCGGTGCTCAAGGGTAATCAGTGTGGTCAGTCGATGTGCCATGCTCTCGGCTTGCAAGGCTACCGGGTAGCGCTCTTCGTTATAGCTTTGCAGCAATGAGGGGGCTGCCAGGCCCTGATCGACATAGGCGATTTTCCACGCCAGGTTATACACCTCACTCATCCCCAGGTTCATCCATTGGCCCCCGATAGGGCTGCCGATATGGGCCGAATCGCCTGCCAGGAACACCGCACCGTGATGCAGTGACTGCACGCGACGATGCTGGAATGCGGCAAGGGTGGTCGATGTAATGTTGGACAGCGTCATCTTTTGCCCACGCCCTTCACACAGCTGCTGAAAGCTTTCCAGGCTCAAGGAAGGACGTTCACCTTCCGCCGGCAGTGCATAGGGCATCTCGATAAACAGTCGATAACGCGATTGAGCGTTGATCGGCGCGACGGCCACATAACCTTCCCGCGCACTCAGGAAAAAAGCCCCCTCGTCCGGTTTTCCGGACCACTCGATGTCAGCATCGGCCAGCATGAAGAACCGCTCGTAGGACGCCCCGTCGAAGGAGAGCCCAAGGCACTGTCTCACGGTGCTTCGAGCACCGTCGCAAGCGACTGCCCAGCGAACGGTCAAGCGTTCGTCGCTGCCATCGCCATGACGAAGGCCCATCTGCACGCAACCCTGCTGGTTCTGCAGGTCGACCAGTTCGGTATTCCACTCGACACTCCCCCCTGATGCCTCAAGCCGCTCAAGCAGGATTTTTTCCAGCATCGGCTGTGGCAAGCTCAGCAACAAAGGGTAGGCGGCATCCAGGTAGGAAAAGTTGTAGTTCAGCACCCGCCTGGCATTCGACTGCAGCGAAAACTGGTTGACCGTAAAACCGTTGCTGATAGCTTGCTCAGAGAGCCCCAGATCCCGAAGAATCTCCAGGGTTCTCGAATGCACGGCCATCGCTTTGGTCTCGGTCGAAGGGCCGGTATTTTTTTCAATAATGCGAAAAGAAACGCCCCATTTCTGCAGCAGGTTTGCCAGTAGCAGGCCAACAGGCCCGGCGCCGACGATCATGACCGTCGCTGGCCCACCGGATTGCCTGGGGGTTGAAGTGTTCGATACGTCCATAAGTCAGTACCAGTTTTTGTAGAAGGGAGCGTTGGCAATGCCGAGCAGGGCATCGTCGCCGGGTGAGTCGCCGTAGGCGTAAATGTAGAAATCATCCAGGTTGCCCAGGCAGCCTCTGAGCCGCATGACTTTTTCCATCCCGACACAGTTGGTGCCTGAAACGCCCCCCGTCAGCCTGTCATTCTCGGTTTCCAGGCGTGTACCGCACACATAGTCAAACCCCACGGCAGCCCCCCAGGGCGCCAGGTAGTTCTCTGGCGAATTGCTGACCAGCGCAGTGACATGGCCCATGGACTGATGCCATTGCAACCGGCGCAGCGCCTCGGGCCTGAGCATGCGCGGCAAGTGCTGCGTCACGAAATGCCGTGCATGCTCGCGTTCTTGCTCAACCGACACGCCGCCCAGGTAACAGGCAATGAAGGCCAGTCGAGCCTGCATCAACGGCGTCACGCCCAGGATCACGCTGAACGCCTTGGGCAACAGGGGGATCAGCTTGAGCCAGAACCTGTTTGTTCCCGCGATGTAACGCATATAGCGCCAGAACGTATGCCGGTCAGTGAGCGTGCCGTCAAAGTCAAAAACCGCCAGCACCGGTTGCGCACCATCAGCTTGCATGGCTGGGCTCCTTGAGAACGCTGACCTCAATGGTCTTGGGCAGCTTGAACCCCGAGAGGTGCTGCGAGAGCAGCGTGGCGAGTACGCTTTGCGTCAGCGCGGTGTGCCCTTCAACACACAGGTGCAATGCGTTGATCTCTTTGTGGTCAGGCACGATGTAGGCTTTTGCACGCAGCACATCGGGGTGTTGCATAGCGACGGCTTCGATCTCCATCAAGTCGACCATTTGCGCTTTGATCTTTGAGATGCGTAAGCGTTGGCGATAGAAAAACACGTGCCCGTCGTCATCGCGCCAAACCAGATCCCCCGTGTGCAGCCAGCCATCACGGAAGAACCGCTTGTTGGCTTCTTCGGCATCGGCGTAGCCATCAATCACCATCGCGCCGCGTACCAGCAATTCGCCGATCCGCCCGGGTGCGACGTCTTGTCCTTGAGCATCGACGACACGCAGTTCCACCCCCCTGATCGGCTGCCCCATGGCCCCGCGCTGCGTCACACCCAACGTGCTCTGGAGAAGCACGGGCATGGTCTCGGTCAATCCGTAGCCTTGCACTACCGGCTTGCAGCCCAGCAACCGTCCCAATTTTTCGGCTTCGTCCGCGGGTAAATGGCTACCCCCCGAATAAATCATCAGCTTAGGGTGCATCGGCAACCGCGCGCCTTTGCGCTTGGCCAGTCGCGTATTGAAATAGCGAATGACATCGGGCACCAGGCAGGTAAAAGACACCTCATGCTGGGACAAGACCTCTGCCAGGTCCCTGTTGAGCAGGGTATTGGTCATCAACAAAGTGGCGCCCACGCTCAATGGAAAGACCATCATCGCGGTCAGCCCGAAGATCGCATGCAAAGGTAGCGTCACCAGATGAACGGAGCCGACCCCTTGTCGATGAATCTGCTCATGCATGCCATCGATTGCGTGTGTCATGTCGAGGTAGCGATGAGGAACTGCCAGCGGTTTGCCCATGCCCCGATAAGTGAACTGGATCGAGACGATTGGATTGCCTTCGGGCAACACCAGCGGTTCGCTGCGCTGCGCAAGCCCGGCCTCTGAGGTAGCATTTTCAGGCAGCGACGATGAGTCCCCGACCGTGTCCACTAACAAGGAGTGACGCACACCGTAGGTGAGCTGGAAAGTTTCGCGATGTTTTTCAAAAAGCGTTGCGGTGGTCACCACCAGCACAGGCCTGGCGCTGCCCACGACACTCGCCATTTCAAATGGCATCAACTTGTAGTTGAGGAGAACCGGAATTGCACCGCGCCCAATGATCGCTAAAAAGTAAGCGATAAACTCAACTCCACTGGGCAGTACAAGTGCAACTTTTTCGCCCGGAACAACATTCAATTCCTGGAGTGCGCCGTTGCATTTTTCGGCTTTTACTTGCAGCTCGCGATATGTAAAAACACCGGCATCGACATCCAGATCCTTGATAGCAATATGTTCAGGGAAAGACTCTGAAATCCCGAAAAGTCGGTGCAGAAAGCCTTCCTTACAGGGCAAGGATTGCATTTATAAATACTCCTGATTTTTCAAACCAGCGAATGAGACCAAAGCACCTTAGGCACAGGTACAGCGATGCGCTCGCTTATGCTCTTTTTGTATTATTTTCACGTAACCAATCCAGTGTATCGGCCATTGTTTCACTCACCGGGCGAAACTGGCAGCCAAGATCCCGCAGGCTTTTTTCATGACTAAAACGGGTACATCCTTGTTCCTGCGCTATGAGTTTGACGGCCGACGTACTGATGAGTACCGGCTTTTTAGTGAGTCGATAATAAACTTCATGCGCACAGGCAATTATTCGTAGCATGAACAAGGGCACTTCGCGCTCCGGCGCCTTCATGCCACTGACCTGAGAGAGCACCTGGAAAATACCTTTCATGTCCATGTGGTTGCCAGCGGCCAGGTAGCGCTCACCTGATCGACCCTGTGTCATTGCAGCCAATAGATGCTCCGCCACATCTCTGGCATCTACCACTGAAAAGGTTCCGGGCGGTATGCCGGGCATTCTTTGCCCGACAAAGTCGAGCAGGAACTGTCCAGATGAGGTCGGACCAAGGTCGCCGGGACCAAACATCCAGCCTGGCAATACCATAGCGATAAACATATCCGGGTGCTGCAACAGAAAGGCCTGGATTTTTTGTTCCGAGACAATTTTACTCAAGTAATAGTTGTCAGCGTCCTGTTCATTTCGCGACATCGTTTCGTCAATCAATTGATCTCTATTGCCTTTCAAAACGGCAATAGATGAAGTATGAACAGCCCGGCGAATGCCGGCGGCATAAGCGGCTTGCAATAGACGCTCAGTGCCAACGACATTTATTTGATGTAATTCTTTTGTATGCGTTCCGCCTTTGTAGTTATCGCGAAAATAAGCCGCTGTGTGAAATAAGGCATCGCACCCTTGCATGTGATGACTGAAAGCCTCGACATCCAGTAAATCGCCCACAACAAATTCGACAGGCAAATCGCCAAACTGTCTCCTGGCTTTCTCTGCGGAGCGAACCAGCGCCTTGACTTTGACCTTTCGGTTTACAAGTGCACGAACCACATTGTTTCCCAGCAGGCCAGTAGCACCTGTAACAAAGGCATAATTCATTGGATTCCAACTCCTGCGAGTTATCTCAAAGTGCTCAAAAACAAACGTTCAGCCAGGGATAGGCGAGCGATGGGATCTTACTCATCTGAAGCTTGAATACATGTAGGACACTTCGATGCCTAATGCCGAATTATCTTTGTAACACTTTTAAGTTCCTGGCAGAGGAACCCCGCCTCTCCTCTTTTTAACCAGTGAAACAGTGGTGCTCTTGAACAGGCTTCCAAGTCAACGGCTCTTGATTGACGACAGTACCGCCTGCTGCCCCATCGAACACGGCACGCCTTCCGGTTGCGCCCGCACCGCCTCGATCACGCCCAGCAACTGCGCCTTGCTGTGCGCCAACTGCGCCTGCATCACTTCGATCTGCAGCACTTTGCGTTCCAGCCCCTGGATCAACTCATCACGCTTGTGCTCGCCTTCGGCGGGCATCAACGCCTTGAGTTCCTGCAAGGTAAACCCGGCCTGTTGCGCGCTCTGGATCAGTTGCAGCGTTTGCAGCGCCTCGGGTGCATAGCGCCGATAACCGTTGGCCTGGCGCCCCACCTGGCTGATCAACCCTTGGGCTTCATAAAAGCGGATGCGCGACGCCGCCAGGCCACTCTGTCTTGCCAGTTCGCCAATATTCATCACACCGCCCCGCTTGACATTAAAGTTAAGTTTAAGCTTAGCCTGGGGTCTCCCCCGTTCAGGAGTCAACCCATGTCACCCTTTGAACCCTTGCAACTGCCCAACGGCCAGATCATCGCCAACCGCATCGCCAAGGCGGCGATGGAGGAAAACATGGCCGACAGCCAACAAGCCCCCTCCCACGCGCTCAAACAGCTGTACAAAGCCTGGGCTGACGGTGAGCCGGGCTTGTTGCTGACCGGTAATGTGATGATTGACCGGCATGCCATGACCGGCCCCGGCGGTGTTGCCCTCGAAGACGAGCAGCATCTGGACAGCTTTCGCGAGTGGGCGGCCATCGGCCGGGCCAGGGGCGTACATTTCTGGGTGCAGTTGAACCACCCCGGGCGCCAGACCATGGCCAACCTGGGCCAGCCCGCCCTGGCACCGTCGGCAGTGCCCCTTGACCTGGGTAGCTTCTCAAAGATGTTCGCCCATCCCAGGGCAATGACCGCAGAGGATATTCAGGATGTCATCACACGCTTTGCCACCAGCGCGCGCCTGGCCGAAAAAGCCGGGTTCAGCGGCGTGCAAATCCATGCCGCCCACGGCTACCTGCTCAGCCAGTTCCTCTCGCCCCTGAGCAATCGACGCGATGATCGCTGGGGTGGCTCGCTGGAAAACCGCGCCCGGCTGTTGATCGAGGTGATCAAGGCCGTCCGGGCGGTGGTCAGCCCTGGTTTTTGCGTGGCGGTAAAGCTCAACTCGGCAGACTTCCAGCGCGGCGGGTTTGATGCCGATGATGCGCAAGGGGTTGTGGCCATGCTCAATACGCTGCCTGTGGATTTGCTTGAGCTGTCCGGTGGCAGCTACGAGGCGCCGGCGATGCAGGGCGAGGCCCGCGATGGTCGCACCCTGGCCCGGGAAGCGTATTTCCTGGAGATGGCCAGCGAACTGGCGAAACAGGCCAACATGCCGGTGATGGTCACTGGCGGGATCCGCCGCTTGCCGGTGGTACAACAAGTCCTGGACAGTGGCATCGCCATGGCCGGTATTGCGACCGCGCTGAGCCTGGAGCCACAGCTGATCAAACAGTGGCGGGCAGGTCGCGACAGTCATCCCCAATTGCGCCCGATTCGCTGGAAGCGCAAGGCATTGGCCTCCCTGGCGACCATGGCGGTGGTGCGCTATCAACTGCGCCGTTTGAGCCAGGGCCGCCAGCCGAACCCGCGCATTGCACCGCTGCTGGCACTGATTCAAGACCAGTGGTTCAGTGCCCGGCGCACCCGGCAATATCGAGCGGCAATGGCCGGTTAGGCAGCCAATCAGCAGGCCGTGCAACTGGCAAGCCGACTGGCCTGGGCGGATCTTGCAGGTACGGCGTGCGCTCAGCCCTTCTGTTTCGCGACCCACTGGCCATAGGCATCGATAAACGCCTGCAGGAACGACCGGGTTTTTTCCGCGAGCTTGCCCGACTCATCGAAGGCGCTGCCCGCGCCACTCAGGTACGCTTCCGGCTGCTGCATGCAGAGCACATCCAGAAACACCAGGGACTGACGCAAATGGTGGTTGGCGCCGAAGCCACCAATGGCCCCCGGCGACACACTGATGACCGCCCCCGGCTTGCCGCTCCAGACGCTCTGGCCGTAGGGCCGAGACCCCACATCAATAGCGTTTTTCAGGGCCGCCGGGACCGAGCGATTGTATTCAGGGGTCACAAACAGCACGGCATCAGCGCCAGCCACCTGTTGGCGGAAGGTGGTGTAGGCCGCAGGTGGCGTTGAGCTTTCAAGGTCTTCGTTGTACAGCGGCAATTCGCCGATCTCGACAATCCTGAGCTCCAGATTGGTCGGTGCCAACTGGGCCAATGCCAGGACGACCTTACGATTGATCGACTCTTTTCTCAAGCTGCCGACCAGTACGGCAATCGTGTAGACCTTGCTCATGGGGTTTTCCCTACATCTGACTAAAGGAACCTACAGTTATAGAGCCTTCACCGGCCTATCACCAGCAGGTTTTGCCTCTTCGGCGGTGGTTTTGCGCCGAGACTTGCTTGTAGGAAAAATAAGCGGAACATCAGCGAATAGTATTTTTTCTATGTAGGTAAACTACCCAGCTCAATGACGGTCTACAGAACCGCAAATCGGTGTTTTTCTCCAGAGGTTCTAAACAGATGGCAGCAGTACTTGTCGGACAATTCCATGCCCGCGACGCGGAAGGCCGCGTTTATTCCGTGCATGAGTTCCAGGAGTCCACCCCGTCCGCCGACGGTTCAGAGCCTGCAATTTCCTACAAACTGGCGATTGGCGACCGGGTCAACAAGGTCGACGACAATACCTTTGTCCTGGTTCAGTCGCAGGTCTCCCTGACTCGCGAACCCGAAAACACGCCTGTTTGATAAGGCTGTGCCCTCCGGCAGAAGTCATATGAACGGACTTGGGTTAGGATTCACCCGTTGAATCCCTTACCTGCTGAACATGGACTTCATGCATGCGTTTACGTCATATCGAAGTGATTCAAGCCATTTTGCAGACCGGACACCTCGGCACCGCCGCCGAATGGTTGCAATTGGCTGTGTCCGACGTGGACGCTACCCTCAAGGACGCTGAACAGCAGCTGGGTTTCATGTTGTTCGCCAGCGTCCGCGGGCGGTTGCAGGCAACCCGGGAAACCCTGGCCCTGCAAGCGCAGATCGCCCACCTTTACGAAGCCCTGGAGCCGGTGCAGCGCCTGGCCAGTAGCCTCAAGCACCACCACGCCCCGCCGTTGCGCACGCTGTGCACACCGCCCCTGGCCAATCAGTTGCTGCCGCAAAGCATTGCGCTGCTGCGCCGACGCTTCCAGGACACACCCTGCAACCTGTCCAGCCAAGCCACCCGGGATATTGTCAGGAGCCTGCTGCTGCATGAAGCCGACCTGGGCCTGAGCCTGCATGACCCCGAGCACCCGCAAATCACCCGTACCGTGCTGGCCCAGGGCAAGTTGCAGTTGTTGGCACCCCACGGCTGGCTCAAGCCCCGGCAGAAATACATCGCCCTGCAGGAGCTGGCCGGCCAGTCGATGATCGGCCTGGAGGGTCAGGACCCGTTGAGCCAGTTGCTGGACAGCAAGTTGCAGGCGCTGCGGCCGCTGCCGGTGATCCAGACGCGGGTACAGACCTACCAGATGATGCGCAGCATGGTCGAGGCCGGCGAAGGGTTAGCGGTGGTCGACCCCTTCACCGCCAGCGGCGCGCGTGAGGCCGGGCTCGATACCTGCCCACTGTCGCCGCCGATCCTGGTGAGCCTGTATGGGTTGACGCTCAAGGACAGCAGCCCGAGCCCGGCGCTCAATGCCTTGCTGGAGATTGTCACGCAGAAGGCCCAGGCGCTGTTGTCCTGACGGTCAGTTGAACAAGCGATACCAGAAAATCGCCACCTCACGCGTCTGCGGATCAATCCCGCGATAACGCAGGTGGTCGATGCCGCCCAGCACATAACCGCAACGCTCATACAAGCGGCAGGCCCCCAGGTTGTTGTTCTGGGTCTCCAGCATCATCCCCGGCAGGTTTTTCTTGCGGCTCCAGAACTGCGCCACATCGAGCAAGGCCTTGGCCACGCCATAGCGCCGTGCCGCCAGCACCACCGCCAGCTCATCGACATGGGCATAACCGTTCCAATTGGTACTGACGACGATATGGCCCACTGGCCGATCGTCCAGGTAGGCCATGAATACCGCACTGTCGGTGGCATCGCGATAGCTGGCGAACTCCTCGGGATCGATGCCGTAGCACTTGCGGTAGGGCAACACCTGCTCCAGCGCCCATTGATCGACCGGCTTGCCCAGCTCCGGCGTGCCATACACGTCTACCTCAAAGCTGAAATCATTGCCCCATACGTAGGCGTCAAATCCCTCGTCGGCGACTCGTACACTGAGCCCCGGGTACTTCGGATTTACTACAGCTTGCATAACCATCCTTAACACTTGATGCAATCGACGGTGTAACAACGACCGTTGCCGTCGTCTTCGTGTTGTAAGCCATGCACATCGGCGACAAACCCCGGGAAACTGCTATCGAACTCCCGGGCAAAGGCCAGGTAGTCGATGATCGACCGCGTCGACTCGGTAAAGCGCTCCCCCGGCATAATCAGCGGAATGCCCGGCGGATAAGGCACCAGCATCACGGCTGCAATGCGCCCTGGCAAGGCATCGATGGACACCGCCTCGACTTCACCGCGCACCAATTGGTCATAGGCATCGGCCGGCTTCATGGCGATTTCCGGCAACACCGTGTACATACGCTTGAGGTGCCTGGCCGTGGCGTTGCTGCGATAGCAGCCGTGCAACTGGTCGCACAAGTCCTGCAACCCCATGCCCTGGTAACGGGCCGGGCCTTGCTGGAACACCGACGGTAGGCAACTGGCCAGGCTGGTATTGGCGTCGTAACTGCGCTTGAACTCCAGCAGTTCCGTGAGCAGGGTACTCCACTTGCCTTTGGTGATGCCCATGGAGAACAACACCAGGAACGAATACAGCCCGGTCTTTTCCACCACCAGGCCACGTTCCCAGAGGAATTTACTGACCACCGCCGCCGGAATCCCACAATCACTCAAGGCCCCACCCGCCGTGAGGCCGGGCATCACCAGGGTGACCTTGATCGGGTCGAGCAACACGTAGTCTTCGGCAATATCCCCAAACCCGTGCCAATCGGCCTCGGGCTGCAGCAACCAGTCGGCCGTCGCCACCCGGTCAATGCCGGCCACCGAAGGCGGCTGCCAGATAGAAAACCACCAATCGTCGGCGGCGATATGCTGGCGCAAATTGGCCAGGGCCCGACGAAAACTCAAGGCCTCATCGAACATTTCCTGGAGCAGCGAACGCCCCGCCGGCCCCTCCATCATGGCCGAGGCTACGTCCAGCGAGGCGATGATGCTGTACTGCGGCGAGGTGGAGATATGCATCATAAATGCTTCATTGAACCGGTCACGGTCCAGTTGCCGCGCCCCGCCATCCTGCACATGGATCATCGACGCCTGGCTGAACGCCGCCAATAGCTTGTGGGTCGAGTGCGTGGTAAACACCAGCGGGCTGTCGGGCGTACGCGAGGTGCCCATACCATAGCGCCCGGCGAAAAACTCGTGGAAGGCTGCGTAGGCGTACCAGGCCTCGTCAAAGTGCAGAACTTCGACACTGTTGCCCAATTGCTGCTTGATCAGCTCGGCGTTGTAACACAGGCCGTCATAGGTCGAGTTGGTCACCACCGCCAGCTTGACCCTGGGCTCGCGGCCACGGGTCAAGGGGCTGGCCGCGATCTTGGCGCGAATCGATTCGCGGCTGAACTCGGTCAGTGGAATCGGGCCGATGATCCCTAGTTCATTGCGCTCCGGGCACAAGTACAGGGGGATCGCGCCGGTCATGATGATCGAGTGCAGCACCGACTTATGGCAATTGCGGTCCACCAGCACCAGGTCGTCGCGCCCGACCATGGAGTGCCAGACGATCTTGTTGGCCGTGGAGGTGCCATTGATCACGAAGAAGGTGTGGTCGGCGCCAAAGTTGCGCGCGGCACGGGCTTCGGCTTCGGCCAAAGGCCCGGTGTGATCCAGCAGCGAGCCCAGTTCCGGCACCGACACCGACAAGTCCGAGCGCAGGGTGTTTTCCCCGAAAAACTGATGAAACGCCTGCCCCACCGGGCTTTTGCGATAGGCAACGCCGCCGCCGTGACCGGGGGTATGCCAGGAGTAATTGGAGTCGGCCGTGTGCTGCACCAGGGCCTTGAAGAATGGCGGCAACAGGCCATCAAGGTAAGTGCGTGCGGCGCGGGCCACTTGCCGGGCGAGAAACGGCACCGTGTCTTCAAACAGGTAGAGAATGCCACGCAGCTGGTTGAGTTCGCTCATGGCATCGGCCGGGGCATTTTCCAGGGTGACTTGCTCGCCCAGGGCAAAGATCGGCAGGTTGGGTGCACGCAGGCGTGCCAGTCGGATCAGTTCCACCATGTTTTGCAGCAGATGGGTATTTTCCCCGGCGCCTTCAGCCGCGATCAGCATGCACGCCAGGCCATGATGGGTCGAGGCCACCAGCCGGCCTTCGGCATAGTCCACTGCGGAAAAGATGCTGAAACCCTCTTGCTCCAACTCCCGGGCGATGCCCCGGACCCGATCACCGGCGACGGTGTCGGCCTTGATGTCGCGGTGCACGATCAGGATCGGGAACTTCAGGTCTTTGTACATGGGGGCTTGGCGTCCTGAGGGCGATGTACTCAGGGTAGAAGCTGGGAGTGAATGTGGCGAATGAAGATTTTGCAGGTATGAAATGTGAGGGTTTATGTGGGAGTGGGCTTGTGTGGGAGCGGGCTTGCCCGCGATGGCGGTGTATCAGTAACAGATGTACTGACTGTCAAACCCCAATCGCGGGCAAGCCCGCTCCCACACAAACCCGCTGCCACATTTTTCGACCGCGTCAGTGTTGGGTCAGTTGAGTCCACAACGCCGGCGCCCCTGCCGACTTGGCGATGGCCTCCAGGCGTGCCGCATGCTCGGCCATGTCCTGCTCGCTGGCGCGGATGATTGTGGTGGCTTTGCGATCAGCCGGCAGGCGGCGGATTTCCGAAGGCCGGTTGCCCGAGCCTTCGGCCGAACCGTTGCCATCGGAGGCGTTGCCGGCGAGGGACAGGCTGGTCTGCCCGCCCGTCATGGTCAGGTAGACATCCGCCAGGATCTCGGAGTCGAGCAACGCGCCGTGCAGCTCACGGCCGGAGTTATCGACACCGTAGCGTTTGCACAAGGCATCGAGGCTGTTGCGCTGGCCCGGGTGGCGCTCACGGGCCATCATCAAGGTATCGAGGATCGAGCAGTGACGGGTAATGTCCGCCCGATCCGCCTGGCCCATCAAGGCAAATTCGTTGTTGATGAAGCCAACGTCGAACGCCGCGTTGTGGATGATCAACTGGGCGCCGTTGATGAACTCGAAAAACTCATCGGCGACTTCGGCAAAACGCGGCTTGCCCACCAGGAATTCATTGGTGATGCCGTGGACGCCAATGGCGCCTTCGTCACTTTCCCGGTCCGGTTGCAGGTACACGTGGAAATGCCGACCGGTGAGGCGGCGGCCCATCAACTCGACACAGCCGATTTCAATGATCCGGTGGCCATCGGTCACCGGCATGCCGGTGGTTTCGGTATCGAGTACAACAGATCGGATGGCCATCAGGGTTCAGCTCTCAACGGTGTGTGTATTTCAAGGGGCGGGATATTAGCACGCTCTATAACCTAAACGCCGCCCCGAGGAAAACCGCAGCCCCTTGTCCAACAGTTTTTTACAAGATTTAGCAAAGCTTGCGCAGTTTGCCATCACGGCTCTTGCGGCCTGCACGCTACGGACGAGCAACTCGCCCAGGCGATCCTGCTCTTGTAACGATGGATTGCACGCGAGGTTTTCTTATGGAGTTGGCTGAGGTATTAATTTGATAAGGGTCGTCTTCGTTTATCAAACAAGTCGATCGTTGTCCGTTTACCCTGCCTTGGTAAAATGCCAAGCCCACCCGAGAACGCGAGCATTCCGATGATTGAAACGCGATATGCCCTTGCCCTACTGGTCGCCAGCCTGACCCTCGGCGGCTGTGTGTCCCAGCCTGTCTCCAGCCCGACAACCGGGCAGCCGCCGCAGATCGTCGCCCACCGTGGCGGTACGGCGGATTTCCCGGAAAATACCCTGCTGGCCATCGATAACGCCCTGCAAAACAAGGTGGACATGCTTTGGCTCACCGTGCAACTGAGCAGTGACCAGGTCCCCGTGCTGTACCGGCCGACAGACCTGAGTGCCAATACCGATGGCTCGGGCCCCGTGGCCGGGAAAACCCTGGCCCAGTTGCAACAGCTCAACGCCGGGTGGCAATTCAAGCAGGACGCGGCCAATGGCCAGGTGGTCTTCCCCTATCGCACAAACCCCGTGAGATTGCCCTCCCTGCAGCAAGCCTTGGCCGCGATTCCGCGGACAACCCCGATCATCCTCGACATGAAAGCCCTACCCGCCGCCCCCCAGGCCAAGGCCGTGGCCCAGGTCCTGGAGCAAAACCAGGCCTGGGACCGGGTCTTGATCTACTCCACCGACGCCAGCTACCAACAAGCCTTCGCGCAATACCCCCAGGCGCGGTTGTTCGAGAGCCGGGACCGGACACGTGACCGCCTGGCCAACGTAGCCCTGGCCCACAGTTGCCAGCCGGCGCCCCAGGCAGGGAGCTGGGTGGCATTCGAGTATCAGCGCAAGGTCGAACTGGTGGAAACCTTCACCCTTGGGGAAGCACGCTCGCCGGTGAATGCCAAGCTGTGGACAGCGCCGGCCATTGACTGTTTCCAGTCCAAGGGCAAGGTGCATATCCTGGCGATCGGCATTAACAGCGAAGAGGACTACCGGGCGGCAGCGTGCCGTAACATCGACGCGGTGCTGGTGGACTCGCCCCGCACGATGCGAGGCGTGAAGCAGCGGCTCGAATGGCCGCTGCGGTGTGACTGACGGTCAGCTCTGCTTGTAGCCGCGCACGTCATCCACGCCACGATTGGCCAATTGATCGGCCCGCTCGTTACCGGGGTGGCCGATATGCCCGCGTACCCACTTCCAGGTGATGTTGTGGCGGTTGCACTGTTCATCCAGCAACTGCCACAGGTCGGCGTTTTTCACCGGCTCCTTGGCCGCGGTTTTCCAGCCGCGTTTTTTCCAGTTGACCATCCACTCGTTGATGCCTTTCATGACGTACTGCGAGTCCGTCACCAGCAACACGTCGCAACGGCGCTTGAGCTCTTCCAGGCCACGAATGGCGCCCATCAGCTCCATACGGTTGTTGGTGGTGTTGGCTTCACCGCCCCACAACTCCTTCTCCACGCCCTTGCACACCAGCAAGGCGCCCCAGCCGCCCGGCCCCGGATTGCCCTTGCAGGCGCCGTCGGTATAGAGTTCTACGCTATCGGTCATTACGCTATCCATCAAAGCGGGTTGCCGGCAATCGACCGGCAGTTCCCGAGGTCGAACACGACGACCTGAATTCCAGAAAAGTGATTTATGGCTCGCTGGAGCGACGGTTGACCTTGGCCAGGGGCATCGGCACCAGTTTGCCCATGGGCTCGCGCCGTACCTGGCTCACCGGCCGCAGCCCGACCACGATCTTGCGGGCCACCAGCAGGTAGAAACCGCCACCGGACAACTGCCAGGCCCCGGCCCGGCGCTCCCAGCCCGCCAAACGGCCCTGCCACTTGGGCGAGGCAAGCGGCGGACGATAGCACCCGAAGCGGCGTTTCTCCAGCGCGAAGCCCAGCAGGTTCAACCAGTCGCTGACCCGCGAGGGCGAGATGCAGCGGGCCTGGCGCAATGCATCATGGGCAAAGACGTGCCGCAGCCCCCATGAACTCCAGGGGTTGATGCCGACGATCAATAAATGGCCACCCGGGCGCACGGCGCTGGCCGCTTCCCGCAGCAAGCCATGGGGCGACAGGCAGAAATCCAGGCCATGCTGCATCACCACCACGTCGGCGGCGTGCTCGCTCAGGGGCCAGGCCTGTTCTTCGCAGACAATCTCGACCCCCGGCAATGGCGCACCCAGGCGTACATTGCGCTGCACCTGGGGCGCGGACGGCGGGGCCTGGGCCGAAGGGCCGTAGTGCACCAGGTAGCCGCCAAAGAAGCGCTCAAGCTCTTCTTCGAGCATCAGCCGCTCCTGTTCCAGCAAAAATTGCCCGATCGGCCCGGACAACCACTCACGGGCTGCGCTGATCAAGGCCAGCCACTCGGGATCGGCCTGGGCGAACGCTTTATCAGTCATTGCATTCTCCAACTCGCCAAGACGTTCTAAGATGCACCAATGTGTCCAGCTTGGCGAATAGAAGAATGATACAGATCAGTGCCCTGCCCGCCTTCACCGATAACTACATCTGGTTGTTACAAGACCATCGCACCCTGCGTTGCGCGGTGGTCGACCCTGGCGATGCCGCGCCTGTGCTGGCATGGCTGGCGCAACACCCCGGCTGGACCCTCAGCGATATCCTGGTCACCCACCATCACCACGACCACGTGGGCGGTGTCGTGCAGCTCAAGGAGGCGTCAGGCGCCAGGGTCTATGGCCCGGCCACTGAAAACATCCCGGCACGTGATGTCGCGCTCAACGATAACGATGATATCCATGTGCTGGGTTGGGACTTCAAGGTCCTGGCCGTGCCGGGACACACCCTGGGACATATAGCCTTTTATCATCATGGCTTGCTGTTCTGCGGCGACACGCTGTTCGCCGCCGGTTGCGGGCGTCTGTTCGAGGGCACGCCACAACAGATGCACATCTCCCTGGAGCGCCTGGCCGCGCTGCCGGCCGACACGCTGGTCTACTGCACCCACGAATACACACAAAGCAACCTGCGCTTTGCCCAGGCCGTGGAGCCGCACAACACCGATATCGCCGAACGGGTGGCCAAAGTCAGCCAACTCCGGGCAGACGGCAAGATGACCTTACCCTCGACCCTGGCCCTGGAAAAACTCACCAACCCGTTTTTGCGCACCGCTGAAACATCCGTTAAACAAAAAGCGGACGAATGGGGGAACTGCGATAACCGCTCTGGGAGCGCGGTTTTTGCTAGCTTGCGGGCTTGGAAAGATACGTTCTAAGCAGACAGGTTCTGATACGAAATTTCTGAATGGTTGACCGGAACCCAAGCGCTTTCTAGAATCGCCCGACATTTTTGCCCGGAACTCACTTCCAGCCAATGTCGTCATCTATTCGTAAATCCAACCATTCAGACGCATTGACCCGCCTGGCTCAAGCCATTGCGGTGGCCGTATCCGCAACTCTGGCGGGCTGCCAAACAACCAATTACGCTGCACAATCCACCGTGCAACCCAAACCCAATCTTGCGGCCAAGATCAAGCAAAAACCCCTTTGGCTCTCAGAGAAGCCAAGCCCACAGGTGCCCCAGGATGTCTGGGAACGCATGCGCCAGGGGTTCCAATTGCAGGACGGCGCGGGCGTCAACCCGCGTATCGAGCAACAACGCCTGTGGTTCGCCAGCAATCCCTCCTTCCTGGAGAATGCCGGCGAACGTGGCAGCCTCTATATTCACTACATCGTCGAACGCCTTGAAGAACGCAACATGCCCCTGGAGCTGGCGCTGCTGCCAGTGATTGAAAGTGCCTACAACCCAATGGCCTATTCGCGCAGCGATGCCGTCGGCCTGTGGCAATTCATTCCCTCCACCGGGCGCTACTTCAACCTGCGCCAGACCCGCGCCTATGATGGCCGCCGCGACATCACCGCCTCCACCACCGCCGCCCTGGACTATCTGACACGCCTGCATGACATGTTCAACGGCGACTGGTTGCTGGCCCTGGCGGCCTATAACGCTGGTGAAGGCACGGTCAGCCGGGCCATCGAGCGCAACGAGAAGCTCGGCCTGCCCACCGACTACTGGAACCTGCCACTGCCCCAGGAAACCAAGGACTACGTGCCCAAGTTCCTGGCGCTGTCCCAGGTGGTGCTGGCCCCCGAGGCCTACGGCGTCAACCTGAACCCGATTGCCAACACGCCGTACTTCAAAATGGTCGAAGTCAAGCAAAGCATGGACCTGTCCCGGGTCGCTGCGCTGGCCGAAATCGACGAAGACGAGCTGTTCCAGCTCAACCCGGCCTTCAAGCAACGCACCACCCTGGACGGTCCCCAGCACTTGCTGGTGCCCACCTCCAAGGCGCAACTGCTGGCCAGTAGCCTGTCCTCGATGAATCCCGAGGAGCTGTTGAGCCTGCGTCCGAAAAAACCGGTGTTTGACGAAGTCGAGCACAAGGCCGTGGCCGGCCGCTCGCGCAGCTACAAGGTCAAGAGCGGCGACAACCTGACCCTGATTGCCAAGGCCAACAAGGTCGATGTGCATGACCTGCAGCGCTGGAACAAGCTCAATGGCCAGGCGCTGAAGGTCGGCCAGACCCTAGTGATGCAGGACACCCGTAAAGTCGTGGCCAAGAAGCCGGTGCAGTACAAGGTCAAGAAAGGTGACTCGCTGTACATGGTTGCCAAGCGTTTCAACGTCGAGATGCAACACCTCAAGCGTTGGAACCCACGCACTGGCCAGGCGTTGAAGCCGGGGCAGATGCTGGTAGTGTCCGGGCCAAGATAAACCGAGTGCAAGCTGGCTTGTGTGGGAGCTGGCTTGCCTGCGATTGCATCTACGCGGTGTAACTGATTCACCGCGGCGCTTGCATCGCAGGCAAGCCAGCTCCTACACAAGCCAGCTCCCACATGATCCCTCCGGGCCTGGAAATGGCCTTTTCAACAGTCTTTTTCCAAGTGGAACAAGCTGTTACTGTACCGGTCATAAAGCCCAAGCCGCCCGGATCGGATTTCTGACTTGAAGCGTCCCCTCCTTCTACTAATAAGTCTGGCCTTGAGCTTTTGTGCGAATGCAACCATTACCGAAAACCACGGTTATGCGCAGTTCGGCACACTCAAGTACCCGGCCAAATTCACCCACTTCGATTGGGTAAATCCCGCAGCGCCCAAGGGTGGCACCTTGCGGGTCATGGCCTTTGGCACGTTTGACACCCTCAACCCCTATACCTTCAAGGGCTCAAGCCCGGTCTCCACCGCCAACTTCCTGCAATACGGGGTCAATGAGCTCAACGAGCCACTGATGGTCGGCACTGGCCAGTACGCCCCTTCCGGTGACGAACCCACCTCCAGTTATGGCCTGATCGCCCGATCCGTGGAGTACAACGAGGACCGCAGTTGGGTGGTGTTCAACCTGCGGCCACAAGCGCGTTTCCATGACGGCAAACCCATCACCGCCGACGACGTGGCCTTTTCCTATCGCACGTTGCTCACCGAAGGTCACCCGCAATACCGCACCAACCTGCAGGAAGTGGCCCGGGTGGACGTGCTGAGCCCCCTGCGCATCCGCTTCGTGTTCAAGCGCGCCGGCAACCCCTTGTTGATCCTGCGCCTGGGTGAGCTGCCGGTGTTGCCCCAGCACTACTGGAAAAACCGTGACTTCAAGGCCACCACCTTTGAACCGCCGCTGGGCAGCGGGCCCTATCGGATCAGCCAGGTCCAGCCGGGCCGGCAGTTGGTGTTCGAGCGGGTCAAGGACTATTGGGGCAAGGACTTGCCGGTCAATCGCGGGCTCTACAACTACGACAAGGTCGAGGTGGAGTTCTACCGCGACAGCGACGTGGCTTTCGAGGCATTCAAGGCCGGCGAATTCGACATCTATATCGAACACCAGGCCAAGAACTGGGCCAATGGCTACAACTTCCCGGCGGTAAACCGTGGCGAGGTGGTCAAGGCGCAGATCCCCCACCAGATCCCGACCCAGAGCCAGGGCCTGTTCATGAACAGCCGGCGCGCCACGTTCAGCCAGGCCAAGGTGCGCGAAGCGCTGGGGCTGATGTTCGATTTCGAGTGGACCAACCGCACCCTGTTCAGCGGCGCCTATAAACGCACCCTGAGCTACTACCCCAACAGCGAGTTCTCCGCCAGCGGCCTACCGGTGGGCCATGAATGGTTGATGCTCTCGCCCTATCGCGAGCAACTACCGGCCAATCTGTTTACCCAGGCCTTCAGCCTGCCGCAGACCGACGGGCGCGGCATCCCCCGGGACACCCTGCGCCGCGCCCTCGGCCTGCTGGCCGAAGGTGGCTGGAAACTCTCCGGCCAGCGCCTGCTCAATCGCGACGGGCAGCCGCTGCGCTTTGAAGTCCTGCTGGTCAACCCGAACCTGGAGCGGATCCTGCAACCTTATGTGGAAAATCTGCGCAGCATCGGTGTCGATGCCCGCTTGCGTACGGTGGATCGCGCGCAGTACAAACAGCGCCTCGACCAGTTTGACTTCGACATGATCCTGATGACCCTCAACCAAACCCTCAGCCCCGGCCTTGAACAGTGGCAGTACTTCCATTCCAGCCAGGCCGAGATCAAGGGCAGCAAGAATTACGCGGGCATCGCCAACCCGGTGGTCGACCACCTGCTGGAGCAGTTGCTCGCCGCCCAGACCCGCGACCAGCAAGTCGCTGCCGGCCGGGCCCTGGACCGGGTCCTGCTGTGGCAGCACTACAGTATTCCCAATTGGTATCTCAACTATCATCGCCTGGCGTACCGTAACCGGTTCGCCTTCGTGACCACGCCGCCCTACAGCCTGGGCCTGAGCGCGTGGTGGCTGAAAGCATCGGAGAAACCCCAATGATGGCTTTGCGCACTGCGATTATCAGTGGCCTGTTATTGTGCACCCAGGCCGTGGCCGCCCCCCAACACGCCTTGACCCTGTATGACGAGCCGCCCAAGTACCCCGCCGACTTCAAGCATGTCGACTATGTAAACCCGGACGCGCCCAAGGGCGGCACCTTCCGCGAGGCGGCCATGGGCAGCTTCGACAGCCTCAACCCGTTTATCAGCAAGGGCGTGCCCGCCGACAATATCGGCCTGGTCTACGATACCCTGGCCCAGCAGGGCCTGGACGAACCCATCACCGAGTACGGCCTGATCGCCGGCAAGATCGAAAAAGCCCCGGATAACAGCTGGGTGCGTTTTTACCTGCGCCCCGAAGCACGCTTTCACGATGGCCATCCGGTGCACGCCGAAGATGTGGTGTTCACCTTTGAAACCCTGATCAAGCAAGGCAGCCCCATTTACCGCACCTACTATGCCGACGTCGCCGAAGTGGTGGCCGAAGACCCGTTGCGCGTGCTGTTCAAGTTCAAGCACACCAGCAACCGCGAACTGCCACTGATCCTTGGCCAGTTGCCGGTATTGCCCAAGCACTGGTGGGTCGGGCGTGACTTTGCCAAGAGCAGCCTGGAGATGCCCCTGGGCAGCGGCCCGTACAAAGTGGCCGAGGTCAAGCCGGGGCGCTCGATCCGCTACGAGCGGGTCAAGGACTACTGGGGCAAGGACCTGCCGATCAACAAGGGCTTGTACAACTTCGATTACCGCATCAGTGACTATTACCGTGACAACACCGTGGCCCTGGAGGCCCTCAAGGCCGGGCAGTTCGATTACTGGCAGGAAATGACGGCCAAGAACTGGGCCAATGCCTACAACGTCCCGGCCGTGGTCGAGGGCCGGCTGATCAAGGAAGAACTGCCCAACGGCAATCCCACCGGGATGCAGGGTTTTGTGTTCAATATCCGCAAGCCGATGTTCCAGGACGTGCGGGTGCGCAAGGCCATCAGCCTGTTGATGGACTTTGAATGGACCAACAAGCAACTGTTCAACGGCGCCTACACCCGCACCCGCAGCTATTTCGAGAACTCGGACATGGCCGCCACCGGCCTGCCCGGCCCGGCCGAGTTGGCGATTCTCGAACCGCTGCGCGGCAGGATCCCGCCCGAAGCCTTCACCCAGGCCTTCGCCCCAGCGAAAACCGACGCCAGCGGCATGATCCGCACCCAGCAGCGCGAAGCCTATCAACTGTTGCAGGAAGCCGGCTGGCGCATCGTCGACGACAAGATGGTCGACACCAACGGCAAGCCGGTGAGCATCGAGTTCATGCTGGCCCAGACCGACTTCGAGCGCATCCTGCTGCCCTTCAAGCGCAACCTGGCAGACCTGGGGATCGAACTGGTGATCCGCCGGGTCGATATCTCGCAGTACGTCAACCGCATACGCTCGCGGGATTTCGACATGATGGTCGGCAGTTTCCCGCAGTCCTCTTCCCCGGGTAACGAGCAGCGTGAATTCTGGCAATCGGGCAGTGCCGACAACCCCGGCAGCCGCAACTACATCGGCCTCAAGGATCCGGCCATCGACGAATTGGTGGAACAGTTGATCAACGCCGACTCACGCAACAGCCTGGTGGCCCACGCCAAGGCCCTGGACCGGGTCTTGCAATTTGGCTACTACGTGATCCCCAACTGGCATATCAAGACCTACCGCGTGGCCTACTGGAATCACCTTGGCCACCCCAAAGTCCCGCCGCGCTATGACGTGGGCATCAATACCTGGTGGATCAAACCCAACACACCGCCGGCAGTGACGCCCCCCACCGACACCAGCGCCGATCCGGCGAGCGGAGGCGACTGACATGCTGGCTTATATTTTCCGCAGGTTGCTGCTGATCATTCCCACGTTGTTCGGCATTTTGCTGATCAACTTTGTCATCATCCAGGCCGCTCCCGGTGGCCCGGTGGAGCAAATGATCGCCAAGCTCGAAGGCTTTGAAGGCGCCACCAGCCGTATCGCCGGTGGCGGCGCCGAAGTCTCGGTGGCCGGCTCCAGCTACCGGGGGGCCCAGGGCCTGGACCCGACGCTGATCAAGGAGATCGAGAAGATGTACGGCTTCGACAAGTCGGCGCCGGAACGCTTGTGGATCATGGTCAAGAACTACGCCCGACTGGATTTTGGCGACAGCTTTTTTCGCGATGCCAAGGTCATCGACCTGATCAAGGAGAAGATGCCGGTGTCCATTTCCCTCGGGTTATGGAGCACCCTGATCATGTACCTGGTCTCGATCCCCCTGGGGATCGCCAAGGCCACCCGCCATGGCAGCCACTTTGACGTGTGGACCAGTTCGGCAATCATCGTCGGCTATGCGATCCCGGCGTTCCTGTTTGCCATCCTGTTGATCGTGGTATTCGCCGGCGGCAGTTATTTTGACTGGTTCCCCTTGCGCGGGCTGACCTCCAACAACTTCGAGGAACTGAGCTGGGGCGCCAAGATCCTCGACTACTTCTGGCACCTGGCGCTACCGGTCACGGCCCTGGTGATCGGTAACTTCGCCACCATGACCCTGCTGACCAAGAACAGCTTTCTCGACGAAATCAACAAGCAGTACGTAATCACCGCCAAGGCCAAGGGCCTGACCCATCACCGCGTGCTCTACGGCCACGTGTTCCGCAATGCCATGCTGTTGGTGATCGCCGGGTTCCCTTCGGCGTTTATCGGCATTTTCTTTACCGGCTCGCTGCTGGTGGAGGTGATCTTCTCCCTCGACGGCCTGGGCCTGATGAGCTTTGAAGCGGCGATCAACCGCGATTACCCGGTGGTGTTCGGCACCCTGTTTATCTTCACCCTGCTGGGCCTGGTGGTGAAACTGATCGGTGACTTGACCTACACCCTGGTCGACCCCCGTATCGACTTTGAAAGCCGGGAGCATTGAGATGACGCTATCCCCCCTCAATCGCCGCCGTTTTGAACGTTTCAAGGCCAACAAGCGTGGCTGGTGGTCGCTGTGGCTGTTCCTGATCCTGTTTGGCCTGAGCCTGGGCGCCGAGCTGATCGCCAACGACAAGCCGCTGGCGGTGCATTACGACGGTGACTGGTACTTCCCGGCGCTCAAGCGCTACCCGGAAACCACCTTCGGCGGCGAATTCCCCCTGGAAGCCAACTACAAAAGCCCGTATATCCGCGAACTGCTCAAGGCCAAGGACGCCTGGACGCTCTGGGCGCCGATTCCCTACAGCTACCAGAGCATCAACTACGACCTGAAAGTCCCGGCCCCGGCCCCGCCGTCGGCCGACAACCTGCTGGGCACCGATGACCAGGGCCGGGATGTACTGGCGCGGGTGATCTATGGCTTTCGGATCTCGGTGCTGTTTGCCCTGACCCTCACGGTCTTGAGCTCGATCATCGGCGTGGCGGCCGGGGCCTTGCAGGGTTTCTATGGCGGCTGGGTCGACCTGGCCGGCCAGCGCTTCCTGGAAATCTGGTCGGGCTTGCCGGTGCTGTACCTGCTGATCATCCTCGCCAGCTTTGTGCAACCCAATTTCTGGTGGCTGCTGGGGATCATGCTGCTGTTTTCCTGGATGAGCCTGGTGGACGTGGTACGTGCCGAGTTCCTGCGCGGACGCAACCTGGAATACGTGCGCGCGGCCCGGGCCCTGGGCATGCAGAACGGCGCGATCATGTTCCGCCATATCCTGCCCAACGCCATGATCTCGACCATGACCTTTATGCCCTTCATCCTGACCGGCGCGATCGGCACCCTGACCGCCCTGGACTTCCTGGGCTTCGGCCTGCCCGCCGGTTCGCCGTCCCTGGGCGAACTGGTGGCCCAGGGCAAATCCAACCTGCAGGCGCCGTGGCTGGGCATCAGTGCCTTTGCGGTGCTGGCGATCATGTTGAGCTTGCTGGTGTTTATCGGCGAGTCCGCTCGCGATGCCTTCGACCCGAGGAAATGAGATGAATCAGGACAATCTGATCGAAGTCCGCGACCTCAGTGTCGAGTTCGTCACCGGCGAGCAGCATCAGCGCGTGGTGGAGAACATCAGTTTCGATATCCGCCGTGGTGAAACCCTGGCCCTGGTCGGCGAAAGCGGCTCCGGCAAATCGGTGACCGCCCACTCGATCCTGCGCCTGCTGCCCTACCCCCTGGCGCGGCACCCATCCGGCACCATCGAGTATGCCGGGCAGGATCTGCTGACCCTGAAAGAAAAGCCCTTGCGCCAGATTCGCGGCAACCGCATTGCGATGATCTTCCAAGAGCCCATGACCTCGCTAAACCCGCTGCACAGCATCGAGAAGCAGATCAACGAGGTACTGGGCCTGCACAAGGGCCTGACCGGCAAGGCCGCGACTCTGCGCACCCTGGAACTGCTGGACCTGGTGGGCATCCCCGAACCGCGCAAGCGCCTCAAAGCCCTGCCCCACGAACTGTCCGGCGGCCAGCGCCAGCGGGTGATGATCGCCATGGCCCTGGCCAACGAGCCGGAACTGTTGATCGCCGATGAACCGACCACCGCCCTGGACGTGACCGTGCAGTTGAAGATCCTCGAACTGCTCAAGGAGTTGCAGGCGCGCCTGGGCATGGCGCTGCTGCTGATCAGCCATGACTTGAACCTGGTGCGGCGCATTGCCCACCGCGTGTGTGTGATGCAGCGCGGTTGCATTGTCGAGCAGGCGTCCTGCGAGGAGCTGTTCCGCGCGCCCCGGCACCCCTACACCCAGGAACTGCTGGCCGCCGAGCCCAGTGGCGGGCCGGCGACCAATGCGATTGGCCCGCCGCTGCTGGAAGTCGACGACCTGAAGGTCTGGTTCCCGATCAAGAAAGGCTTTTTGCGCAATACCATCGATTACGTCAAGGCGGTGGACGGCATTAACTTCAGCCTGCCCCAGGGCCAGACCCTGGGCATTGTCGGCGAAAGCGGCTCGGGCAAATCCACCCTGGGCCTGGCGATCCTGCGGTTGATCGGCAGCAAGGGCGGGATCCGTTTTGAAGGCCAGCAACTGGACCCACTGACCCAGCAACAGGTGCGGCCCTTGCGCCGGGAAATGCAGGTAGTGTTCCAGGACCCGTTCGGCAGCCTGAGCCCACGCATGTGCGTCAGCGAGATCGTTGGCGAAGGCTTGCGTATCCACAAGATCGGCACGGCGGCCGAGCAGGAGGCGGCGATTATCGCGGCGCTCCAGGAGGTCGGGCTGGACCCGCAGACCCGCCACCGCTACCCCCACGAATTCTCCGGCGGCCAACGCCAACGCATCGCCATCGCCCGCGCCCTGGTGCTCAAGCCACGCCTGATTCTGCTGGACGAACCCACCTCGGCCCTGGACCGCACGGTGCAGCGCCAGGTGGTGGAACTGCTGCGCAACCTGCAGACCAAGTACAACCTGACCTACCTGTTTATCAGCCACGACCTGGCGGTGGTCAAAGCCTTGAGCCATCAGTTGATGGTGGTCAAACAGGGCCAGGTGGTGGAACAGGGGGATGCCAAGGCGATCTTCGCTGATCCGCAGCATGCCTATACCCGACAGTTGCTGGAGGCTGCCTTCCTGGTGCCGACCTCCCGGATCTGACCTGTCATGCCAGGGGTCAAGATCCACCGCTGATCCCCTGTGGGAGCTGGCTTGCCTGCGATAGCGGTGGGCCAGCCAATTGGGATGTTGCCTGTACCGCCGCTATCGCAGGCAAGCCAGCTCCCACATTTGCTCCGTGCAAGCCCACAGACCGCGTCTTTCGCAAAAGCAAACCAATATCATTTGCGCTGCCCGCAGGCCTTTGCTTTAATCGCGACCAATTCCTATTCACATCATGGCATCCGCGCCGGTTGGATATTGTGTCGACCTCCCCCACTTCGTTCAGCCAGCTCTACGGCAGCCACCATTCCTGGCTGCTCGGCCTGTTGCGCCGGCGCCTGAGCAATCGCTGGGATGCCGCCGACCTGGCGCAAGACACCTTTATCCGCGTACTCAAGCGCCCGCCCGACCAGGCCTGCGCCATGCGCGAGCGCTCGTACCTGGCGACCATCGCCCGTGGCCTGTGCATCGACCATTGGCGCCGGCGCCAACTGGAGCAGGCCTGGCTGCAAAGCCTCGCCGACCGTCCGCAAGCGGTGCAGCCATCGCCGGAGCAGCGGGCGATTATCGTCGAAACCCTGTACGAGGTAGACGCCATGCTTGCGCGCCTACCGCGCAAGGTCAGCGATGCGTTCCTGCTGGCGCAACTGCATGGCATGACCTACAAGCAAATCGCCCTACAGCTGGGAGTCTGTGAGCGCATGGTGAAAAAATACATGGCCCAGGCGCTGTTGCACTGCGCGGTGCTGGAAGCCGAACTCGACGGGTTGCTGGTGGAATGACCCCCGCCGGCAAACTCAGCCACGCCAGCCTGCAACAGGCCGCCCACTGGTATGTGCGCCTGCAAGACCCGCAAGGTGACAGCCAGGCGCAACAGCACTGGCAAGCCTGGCTGGGGCAGAACCCCGAGCACCAGGCCGCCTGGCGTTACGTCGAGCGCGTCAGCCAACGCTTCGCGCCCCTGGCCGACGAGCCCATCGGCGCCGGCCGTGCCCTGCGCAGCACCCGGCGGCAAACCCTCAAGACGCTGTTGGTGCTGGGCGCAGGTTCAGCCTTGGCCTGGGGCACCTGGCGCGGCACTGCCCTGCCCCGGGTGGTCGGCGGCTGGAGCGCCGACTACGCCACGGCCAGTGGCGAAATCCGCGACACCTTGCTCGGCGACGGCACGCATATCTGGCTCAACGCGCTAAGCGCCATGGATGTACGCTTCGACGCGCACCAGCGCCTGTTACACCTGCGCTTTGGCGAAGTGCTGATCGACACCGCCAAGGATCTCCAGCGCCCGTTCCTGGTCGACACCGCGCACGGTCGCCTGCGTGCCCTGGGCACGCGCTTCAGTGTGTTGCAGGGCGAGGACGGCACCACGCTGAATGTCTTTGATGGTCGGGTAGAAGTGCGCACCGTCGATGGGCAGCAGGTGCGCATTATCGAGTCCGAGCAACAGGCGGTGTTCGATCGCCACAGCATCCGCAGCCCGCTAGCGGCATCAGCCACCCGCGAGGCCTGGAGCCGTGGCGTGCTGTTGGCCGACAACCTGCCCCTGGGCCAACTGATCGGCGAACTCAACCGCTACCGCCACGGCCACCTGGGGTGCGATCCGGCAGTGGCCCATTTGCCGGTGATGGGCTCGTTCCCGCTCAAGGACAGCGAACATGCGTTGCGGCTGCTGGAGGCGGCGTTGCCGATCCAGGTGGACCGGCTGATGCCGTGGTGGGTCAGCGTGGGGCCGAAAACACACGCGACCTGATGCCTTGGCGCAAATGGGCGAGCACATTTTTTTTGCCCCTCCAGTTCCCCTTTTCGACGTTCGTTCGGTTAACCCAGCAGACGCTTTCATATTCGCCGAACCCGTAGGGAACCTTCCATGCCGCAACCCGCTGCTTTCACTGTGCGCCCCCTGGCGCTGGCCATCACCGCGACCCTGCTCTGCCTGGGCCCACTCCACGTGCAGGCGGCGCAAACGCCAGCGACCCAGGAAACCACCCGCAGCTACAATATCGGCGCCGGATCGCTGGTCAGCGTGCTGAACCGCTTTGCCGAGCAATCGGGGATTTTTATCGCCGGCCACAACAGCCTGGCCGCCGGGAAAAACAGCCCCGGCCTCAGCGGCAGCTTCTCCCCCACCGGCGGTTTGCAGCAGCTGTTGCAAGGCAGCGGTTTGCAGGCCCGGCCCCAGGGCAACCAGGGTTATGTGCTGGAGCTGGCGCCGCTCAATACCGGCGAACTGGAACTGGGCGCCACCACCATTTCCGGCGTGAACCTGGGGGCCACCACCGAAGACAGCCACGCCTACACCACCGGCTCGATGGCCTCGGCCACCGGCCTGCCGCTGTCGATCCGTGAGACACCGCAGTCGGTCACCGTGATCACCCGCCAGCAGATGGATGACCAGGGCTCCAACAGCATCGCCGACACCCTGCGCCGCGCCCCGGGCATCAGCGTGCAGAACTACGACAGCGAGCGCTGGGAGTTCTCCAGCCGCGGCCTGCCGATCACCAACTTCCAGTACGACGGCGTCAACTCCACCTACGACGGCGTGTATGACTACGGCACCACCAGCACCGACATGGCGGTGTACGACCGCCTGGAAATCATCAAGGGCTCAGCGGGCCTGATGAGCGGCTCGGGCGACCCTTCGGCCACGGTCAACCTGATCCGCAAAAAGCCCACCCGCGACTTCAAGGCCTCGGTCACCGGCACCGTGGGCTCCTGGGACAACTACCGCACCGAAGGCGATATCTCCGGGCCGCTGACCGAATCGGGCAATGTGCGTGGACGCTTTGTCGGGGTTTATCAGGATCGTTCGTCGTACCTGGACCACTACCAGCACACCAAGGACATTGCCTACGGCATCCTCGAAGCCGATCTGACCCCCGACACCCTGCTGACCTTCGGTATCGACCAACAGGACACCCGCTCCCGCGGCGCCAGCTGGGCCGGGTTCCCGATGTACTTCAACAACGGCAATCGCACGAACTTCTCGCGCTCGTTCAACCCGGCTGCCGACTGGAGCCGCCGTGACTTCCAGAACCAGACGATTTTCGCCTCGGTGCAACAACAACTGGCCAACGACTGGTCGCTCAAAGTCAGCCTGGACCGCAAGCGCAGCCAGCACGACACCCTGCTCGCCTCGGCCAGTGGCGGCAACCCCGACCAGGCCAGCGGCGACGGCATGTACATGTTCATGGGCAAGTACAAGGGCGACCAGGTGCAGAACACCCTCGACGTCAACCTCAACGGCCCGTTCAGCCTGTTTGGCCGCGAACATGAGTTGATCATGGGCTTTATGGCGACCCGCTCGAAACAGGACGTGCCGGTCTACGGCTCGATCTACCCGCCGGTGGGCGGCAGCATCTATGACTGGCGCGGCGAATACCCCAAGCCGGATATCCCGCGCAGTGGCCAGAACGATATTGTGCAACGCCAGACCGGCGCCTACCTGGCAACCCGCCTCAAACCCACCGATGACCTGTCGGTGATCCTCGGCACCCGCGTCAGCAATTTCAGCAACACCGATAACACCGACTTCTATGCGCCAACCGCCACCGACAACCGCACAAGCTATAAACAAACCGGTGTGGTGACGCCCTACGCCGGGGTGGTCTACGACCTCAACGATATCTGGTCGGTCTACAGCAGCTACACCAAGATCTACCGGCCGCAGAACAGCAAGGATGCCGATCGCAAATTGCTCGACGCGATTGAAGGCGACACCTACGAAGCCGGGCTCAAGGCGGCCTTTTACGACGGTCGCCTGAATGCCAGCTTCGCCGCGTTCCGCATCGAACAGGACAATGTCGCGCAATACGTCTCGGGCTTTGAAAGCGACTCGATCTATCGCCCGATTGCCGGCGCCACCACCAAGGGCTTTGAAGTGGAACTGGCCGGCGAAGTGCTGGAGGGCTGGAATGTCTCGGCCGGCTACACCTACCAGCACACCCGCGATGCCAACGACGACTACGTCTACGGCTCGGTGCTGCAAACCACCACGCCGCAGCAAGTAGTGCGCCTGTTCAACACCTACCGCCTGCCTGGCGCACTGAACAAGGTGACCCTCGGGGCCGGGGTTAACTGGCAAAGCGAGTTCTTCGGCAATGTGTTCCAGCCCAACCCGAATGACACGGTCAACTTCGGCCAATACGCGCGCATCACCCAGGACAGCTACTACCTGGTGGACCTGATGGCGCGCTATCGCTTCAACGAGCACTTGAGCACCACGTTGAACGTGAAGAACGCCTTCGACAAAAAGTACTACACCGGCCTGGGCAACTTCGGCACCGGCTTCTACGGCGAGCCACGCAGCCTGCAACTGGCCACGCGCTGGGACTTCTAAGCACTCCCTAGGGATAGGATGGGCGGCGTATTGTGTGCAATCATCGGGGCCCTACACGGTTCCCCGGAGATTGCATCATGTCGCTGCCCGACCTGGCCGCCCCGCGCTTCTGGCGGGATCCTCGCCTGCCGTTTATCGAGGCGCGCACCATCGATGATGGGCGCAAGGTCTGCTACACCCGGCATGCCCACGACCATTTCTCGATTGGCGCGATCACCGCCGGGCAGAGCCTGTATCTCCATGGCGCGGACACCTTCCAGGTCCACAGCGGCACCGTGGTGCTGATGAACCCTGGCGACGTGCACGCCTGCAACCCTCTCGACGACCAGCCCTGGTCGTATCACATGCTCTACATCGACACGCCCTGGCTGACCGACCTGCAACACCAGCTGGGGTTTGCCAGCCACTTGGGTTTTCGCCGCTTCGACGCCACCCATACCGCTGACCCGCTGCTGTTTGCCGGCCTGCTGGAACTGTACGCCGTGCTGATCGACGAACACGCCGCCGCCCGGCATAAACACAGCGCCGTGGTGCGCTTTTTCACGGCGGTGCAAACGCGCCTGAACCCGGCGGCGTTGCCTGCGCGGGAGGTCAATCACAAGCTGGAACGCGCCGCCGAGTACATCCGCGAGCACTGCACCGAAGCGCTGAAACTGGAAACGATCTGCCAGGCGGCGCAGCTGTCGCCGTCGTACCTGATCCGGGCCTTCAAACAGGCTTATGGCATGACGCCCCATGCGTTCCTGATCAACCAGCGCGTGCAGTTTGCGCGCAACCAACTGCGTAGCGGCCAGTTGATTGCCGATGTGGCACTGGCCGCCGGTTTTGCCGACCAGGCGCATCTGCAGCGCACGTTCAAACAACACCTGGCAGCCACGCCTGGGCAGTATCGCGGCTGACTCATGCCAGCAGCAGGTACGCCACACTGATCACCAGCAACAGCGCCATGATCCGGTTGAACAGGCGCATGCCCCGGGCATTGCCAAGGTAACGGCGAAAGAACGTGCCCACATACGCCCAGCACGCCACCGACAGGTAGCAAATCACCAGGTACACCGCCGCCAGCTGCCACACACGCGCAGCCTCACCGTCAGCGGCAAACAGGCCCATGCCCGCCACACACGCCAGCCAGGCCTTGGGGTTGAGCCATTGCATCACCGCGCCATACAGCATCGACGGTGCAGCCGCCGCGTCTTGCGCCTCCAGCCGGCCATCATCCATCGCCAGCTTGTAGGCCATATACAGCAGGAATACGACCCCGCCCCACTGGATGCCCTGGGTCAGGATCGGCCAACGCACCAGCAGCTCATGCAGGCCCAGGCCAATCAACACCAGCAGCAACGTAAACCCCAGCGCCGCGCCGGCCACGTGTTTCTGGCTGGCGGCAAACCCAAAGCGCGCGCCCGAGCCGAGGGCGACCACATTGACCGGGCCGGGGGTAATGGAGGTCGCCAGGGCGAAGGCGGCCATGGACATGAGCAAACTCATTGCACTTCCTTTTTTGTAATGACAGGGGGACAGGCCTGTACGCTACGTTCCTGTAGCCAGTGCGTATTGAAGAAAATGCCCCTTGGCAGCGGTGCCTGGATGTCGCTCAGGCACAGCCAAATCGCCGCTCCGGCTGTGAGGCTGTCGATAAATCCAGGATACTGCTAGATACGCCATCCCATGGTCACTCAGGCAACAGAAACTCGCCCGATAGAGAACACACGACAGGTTATAGAGTGAGTTGGGAAAGAGATTCCCGATAACAAAAAATTAGGATTATTTAAATATTCCGCAAACAGTAAATCAGCGTATTTCAGTTATTGCTTCGTATAACGGCAGCATCACCCGGAGCCGAGCGGGGACTAAACAATCGATCAGAAAACTCGATCAAACTATCAAGAGTCTCTCTATCCTTGCATACTTCATAGAGGTTTTCTTCCCCGCCGGATCCTGATTTACTTCTTAACAACGTCGGCGAACCAGTGGCGGTAGAAACCTTATAACCATTACATCCCCTAGAAGAGCTGTAGCCCGTAAAGCCACCGCTCAATAGAGGAACTGCCATAGCGGAACTCACTCCAAACGCCAGCACAAAGATCATTGCCCCACCACCAGAAAACACTATATTCTTTAGATAACATTCAAATTGAATGCCTTTTTTTTGATTATTTTTCAGCATTCAGACGCCCTCCTTTATCCACTCATGTCTTATTTATCTTCGCAAAGAAGCCTTCAAGACGAAGGTAGCACCACCGAATTACAGTTCAGCACCCTATCCAATTGAATAGCTATTGCGACTAACGCACTTTAAATACAAAAATAATTAAAGTACCTGAAGGCGATAGTCGCAACTGTCAAATATGACAGGTTGTTTTTTTACATAATCAGGTATAGCGCGAAAGCCTAGGCAAATTTCGACTATACCGTTTCGTCGGCATTCCCGGGCGACCGCGTCAGCCCTACCTTGAGCAAACGCAGCTCCAGGTATTGCAGGAGCATGATGGTCTTGCCATCGACAATCTCACCACGCGCAACCATGGCAATGGCCTCGTCAAACCCCAATTCCAGCACATCGATATCCTCGCCTTCCTCCTCCAGGCCACCGCCCTCGCCTACGCGATCGCCAGGCTGATACTCACCGATAAAGAAATGAATGCGCTCGGTTACCGAGCCCGGGCTCATGAACGCCGAGTAGACTTTTTCCACATGCCCTACGCGGTAACCGGTTTCTTCCTCGGCTTCCAGGCGGATGCGTTCCTCAGGGCTGGCGTTGTCCAGCAGGCCGGCGGCGGTTTCGATCAGGTAGCCGTCATGGCCATTGACGAAGGCCGGCATGCGGAACTGGCGGATCAGCAGCACCGTGCGCTGCAAGGTGTTGTACAGCAGGATGGTCGCACCGTTGCCACGGTCGTACACCTCGCGGGTCTGGGCTTGCCAGCTGCCGTCGCGGCGGCGCAGGTCGAAACTGTACTTTTTCAACAGGTACCAGTTGTCCGAGAGCAGTTCTTCGGCAGTGATGCGTACGGGACTGTTGTCCATGACAGGTCCTTTGGTCAAAAAGAGGGGCGAGCAGCATGTCGGTGACACCCTGCCAGCGTCAAGCTGTCCATAGGCCAGCATTGCGGAACGTTATCCAGCTACAATTGCGCCTTTTCTGCACCGGATGACCCCGCGGGCCTGTGGCTGATGGGTTATCTCGGCAGTGCATCCCGCGGGGTCAAGGACATGATGCTGCACATACCGACGCTATTGCTGGTCGCGGTCTTCGTTTTTTGCCTGATGGGCCTGCTCACCGTGCATGCCTGGCATCGCGTGCGTGAGCCGACCCTGGGCTATCTGGGGGTGATGCTATTGCTGGCCTCCCTCGGCACCGCCTTGATGGTAGTGCGCGGTGTGGGCGTGGATTTTGTCGCGTTGGTGCTGGGCAATGTGGTGTTGCTGTTGGGCGCGGCAATGAACTGGACCGCCATGCGCGTGTTTGTCCAAGGCAAGCCCCACCTGCCGGGCATCCTCGCAGGCCCGGTGCTCTGGGTCTTGATGTGCCTGGTCCCGCAGTTCTACGGCTCGATGTCCAGCCGGGTGTCGCTGTATTCCCTGGTAGCGGCGAGCTACGGTGTGCTGTCGGCGCTGGAGTTATGGCGCCATCGCCAACACCTGCAAGTGGCCTATCTGCCGGCGGTGGGGCTGATGCTGTTGCACACCACGTTCTACTGTGTGCGCGCCGTGATCGATCCCGGCATGCCCTTCAAGAACCAGCACACGCTGATGGGCGAAGGCGTACAGCTCTTCTCGTTCATGCTGTTCGAGTCGATGCTGTATGCCATCGGTATCGCCTACGTCACGCTGGCGATGGTCAAGGAGCGCGCCGAACTCAATTTCAAGGCCGCCGCGTTCAGCGATGTATTGACCGGCATCGGCAACCGCCGCGCCTTCATGCTGCACGGCGAGCAACTGCTGGCCGACAGCACGCAACGCCGGCAACCGGTGACCCTGCTGCTGTGTGACCTGGATTACTTCAAGCGCCTGAACGACAGCTTCGGCCACCCCATGGGCGACCAGGCGCTGATCGCGTTCAGCCGGCTGACCTCGGCGATCTTGCGCAAGCACGATTTGTTTGCGCGCATTGGCGGCGAAGAGTTTGCCTGCCTGCTGGCCAATACCGATGAGCAAGGCGCCGTACAGGTGGCCGAACGCATTCGCCAGCAGTTCGCCGCGCTGGACCTGCTGGCGCCGGGGTTTCTCAGTGTGAGCATCGGGGTGGTGACCACCACCGCTCAATGCCACGATCTGTCACGCCTGCTGTCCCAGGCCGACCAGGCGCTGTACCGCGCCAAGGATCAGGGGCGCAACCGTGTGCAGACGGCCTGTAACACTTTGCAAGCAATCGCCCCCTGACGATGGTCTGAATATTTTCTTTACGGGCAAGGCATCTGGTAAAAATCCTGCTTCGCTCCGGTCCTGGAACCTTTATGTCCTCACGTTTTCTCTCGCGCCTGCGTTTGCGTTGGTTGCCCCTGCTATGCATGGCGCTGCTGGTCCTCGGCCTGCCGGTAGGCTGCCATGTGCTGCAACACAAGGAGCGCGAGCTGGTGTTTCGTATCGAGCCCGGTACTGCCAGCTGGTATCGTGGCCTGCCAAACGCGGTGCAGGAGTTCGAGCTCAAGCCCGCCAGCTTCAAGTCCGGGCAGAGCCTGCATGGCTGGTGGTGGCCAGCTGCGAAAAAAGACGCGCCGGCGATCCTGTACCTGCACGGCGTGCGCTGGAACCTCACGGGCCAACTGTTTCGCATCGAGCAACTGCACGCCCAGGGCTACTCGGTACTGGCCATCGACTATCGGGGGTTTGGCCAGAGCCGGGGCGACCTGCCGTCCGAGCGCAGCGTCTACGAGGATGCGCGGATTGCCTGGGAGCGCTTCCAGGTGCTGCAACCCGATCCGCGCAAACGCCTGATCTACGGCCACTCCCTGGGCGGTGCCGTGGCCATCGACCTGGCGGCGGAACTGGGCCAGCAGGCGGCCAGCCAACAGCGGCCGCCGCCGGTGCGGGGGCTGGTGATCGAATCTACCTTTACCTCACTGGCCGATGTCGCCGCAGCCGTGGTCAACACCTCGCTGCCGGTGCGCTGGGTGCTGTCGCAGAAGTTCGATTCCATCGACAAGATCGCCGATATCCACATGCCCTTGCTGGTGGTGCATGGCCTCGACGACCGCTATGTGCCGCCGCGTTTCAGCCAGCAATTGTTTGATGCTGCCCAAGAGCCCAAGCACTTGCTGCTGGTACCAGGGGCCAGTCACAACAACAGCCTGAGCCTGGGCGGTCGCCCCTATCGCCAGGCACTGCAGGGTTTGCTGTAAAACGGCGGATCCGGCACCGATTTCAGCGAGGCGTGTCAAGCGCAAGCCTCGCGCAAAAAGGCCTGCAAACGATCCTGATCAAATATTGACCGCAGGTTAAATCGCCAGCGCTGCCGGGCCCGCGCAAGGTTATCCACAGAGATACCCACGGTTTTCGTGGACAACTCTTTTTGTATTTTGGGCCAGGGGCTTGCCGAAACGGCCGGTCAGTTGGCCTCTGGCACCTTATCCGTAGCAATCGGCACTTCAATCCCCCAATCGCCATGCAGGTACCAGTCCTCACCGATCATCTCGGCCGGATGCATGGTGCGATCGGCACCATTGCCGCAGGCCAGGGCGGTGGTCGCGCAGTAACGATCACAGCCCCAGCAAATGCGCTCGGGGTGTTTGGGGTTGAGCGGGAACGGCTTGGCCATGAGCAGGCTCCACAGCGGTGGGCAGTGATTTGATCCTACGGTCGCTACAGGCCCACAGCCTTGACCAACGTCAAGAAGGGTTGTGTGTATATCCCTGGAAACTTGACAAGAATCATTATTGTTTACAGCAAAGCTTTCTAGACTCGGCTTCTCATTTGCCCTGTCAGGAAGCCCCCATGCGTATCCCCTTCACCCTGTCACTGGCCCTGCTGTTGTCGACTGGCGTGGCCGTCGCCAAGGAATACCCGATCGGCGAGCCACAAATGTGTCCCGGCCTGGAAGTCGGCGCGGTCTATCTGCAACCGATCGAGATGGCGCCACCGGGCATGATGCGCGCCACCGCCGATTCGGATGTGCACCTGGAGGCCGATATCCGCGCCACCGCCGACAACCAGCAGGGCTTCCAGGAAGGCAGTTTTGTGCCCTACCTGAACGTGTCGTTCCGCCTGCAAAAGCAAGGCGGCGCCAGCCCGATCATCGGTGAGTTCCACGCCATGGTGGCCAACGACGGGCCGCACTACGGTGACAACGTCAAGCTGCTGGGCCCTGGCAAATACCAGTTGACCTTTACCGTGATGCCACCCAGCGGCCATGGCTCTCTGGGCCGGCATACCGACAAAGAGACCGGGGTCGCGCCCTGGTTCGAGCGCTGTGAAGTGCACTATGAATTCGTCTACGCGGGGATTGGCAAAAAAGGCGGCTACTGAATGCGCCTGCCCCTCGCCCTCTGCGCCCTGCTGGCTGCTGGCACGGCCCTGGCCGCGCCGTTGCCCACCTATGAATTGACCCTGCAAGACGGCCACTTCACCCCGGCGCAGCTCAAGGTGGCGGCCGGCCAGCGCTTCAAGATCGTGCTGAAAAACATCGGCCAGGGCCCGGCCGAGTTCGAGAGCACACCGCTGCGCGTGGAAAAAGTGCTGTCGCCCGGGGTCACCACCTTTGTGGTGATCCACCCGCTCAAGCCGGGCACCTATGGGTTTTTCGACGAATTCAACTTACAGCTGCCCGCAGGCAGCATCCTCGCCGAATAACGGCCCGGGAGCCTTTGATGAATCAATCGATGTTTATCGTCTGGCGCGAAAGCGTCGAGGCGCTGTTGGTGATCGGCATCCTCCAGGCCTGGATCAGCCAGCAACCCGAGGGCTCGCGCCTGGGGCGCTTCCTGTGGGCCGGCGTGGTGCTGGGCCTGCTGTGTTCCGCCGGGCTGGCCGGCCTGATGCTCTGGGCCGGCGAAGCCATGAGCGGCCCCGGCGGCGAATGGTTCCAGGCCGGCATGACCCTGGTGGCAAGCCTGCTGATGGTGCAGATGGTGTTCTGGATGCACCGCCACGGGCCGGGCCTGCGCCAGACCCTGCTGCGCGACGCCGAGCAGCGTGCAGCACGCCAGGGTGGCCTGGGGTTGCTGTTGCTGGCGTTGCTGGCGTTGCTGGCAGTCAGCCGCGAAGGCAGCGAAACCGTAGTCTTCCTGTACGGTGCCGGCGCCCAGTTGCACGGCCCGGCACTGGGCCTGTTCGCCATTGGCGGCCTGCTCGGCCTGGTGCTGGCCGGGCTGACGGTAATGCTGCTGCGCAGCACGCGGCGGTTGATTTCCTGGCCGCGGTTTTTCGCCCTCAGCGAGGTGCTGTTACTGCTGTTGGCGGCCGCCTTGCTGGTGGCCGCCGTGGAACGCATCGGCGGGCAACTGCTGGCCATGGACATGCCCGACTGGGTCTACACCCTGGTGGGCGAAGCCTGGTGGGACAGCAGCCCCCTGCTCAGTGACAGCCACGGCCTGGGCGCCGTGCTCGCAGGCTTTGCCGGCTACCGCGCAACGCCCAGCACGATCACCCTGCTGGTACTCGCCGGTTATTGGTTGCTGGTCGGTCGCGGGCTGTACCGGGCCCGGCGAGCGCCCTTGTGAACGGCCCCTGGCTGCAACGCCTGGGGGATGGCATGCGCCGCCATGGGCGACTGATTCGTGGCGTGCAATGGGCGGTGGTGCTGTTCTACGCCGGGTTGCTGATAGTGCCCGCCTGGCTGGCGCTGCCCACCAGCCAGGCACGCCTGCTGGATAACCTGACGCTGCTGGCCCAGTTCCTGTTCTGGGGCCTGTGGTGGCCGTTCGTGGTGCTGTCCATCGTGTTGTTCGGCCGCGTGTGGTGCGGCGTGCTCTGCCCCGAAGGGTCCTTGAGCGAATGGGCCAGCCGCCATGGACGCGGCCTGGGTGTTCCAAACTGGATCCGCTGGGGCGGCTGGCCCACCGTGGGCTTTGGCCTGACCACCCTCTACGGCCAGCTCATCAGTGTGTACGACTACGCCCAGGCGGCCTTGCTGATCCTCGGCGGTTCAACCGTGGCCGCAGTGCTGGTGGGCCTGTTGTTCGTGCGCGGCAAACGGGTGTGGTGCCGCTACCTGTGCCCGGTCAGCGGCGTATTCGCCCTGCTCGCACGCCTGGCACCGGTGCACTTCCAGGTCGACGAACAACGCTGGAAAGCCAACGCCGGCCCGCGCCTGCCATTGCCCAACTGCGCACCGCTGCTGGACATCCGCCGCCTGCAAGGTGCCAGCGATTGCCACGCCTGCGGCCGTTGCAGCGGGCAACGGGGCGCGGTGCAGTTGATTGCCCGCTCATGCAATAGCGAAATCCTCCAGGCCCCGCGTAAACCCACGTTGGTGTGGGAGACGCGCCTGTTGTTGTTCGGCGTGATCGGCCTGGCAATGGGCGCCTTCCAGTGGACCGTCAGCCCGTGGTTCATCACGCTCAAGCAGTGCCTGGCGCAATGGCTGGTGGAGCATGACTGGCTGTGGCCATTGCAGGACAGCGCGCCGTGGTGGCTGTTGACCCATTACCCCCAGGTCAACGACAGCTTCAGTTGGCTGGATGGTTTTTGCATCGTCGCGTACCTGGGCGCCAGCAGCCTGCTGCTCGGCGGCGCCTTGCTGGGGCTGGTGCACCTGGGCGCAAGATTGAGCGGGGATCGGGCACGCTCTTGGGCCCTGGCCCTGACCTTGACGCCCATCGGGGGTGCCGGGCTGTTTCTGGGGCTGTCGGCCACCACGGTGAAGTTGCTGCGCTATGAAGGACTCTTGCTCGAATGGGTACAACCGGCGCGTGGCGCCTTGCTGATCGCAGCGCTGGGCTGGTGTGTGTGGCTGGCCTGGAAACAGCTGGCCGACCTATCGCTGGCGCGACGTTGCGCGGCCTGGAGCTGCCTGCTGGTGGGCAATGGGCTGGTGGGGTATGGCTGGTGGCTACAGTTTTGGGGCTGGAGCCTGTAAGACGCCGTTCAGTTAGCTCAACGCCGCGCAGATCAAATTCGGGGCTTGTGTGGGAGCGGGCTTGCTCGCGATAGCGGTGCTTCAGTCACCGAATATATTGACTAACACATCGCCATCGCGAGCAAGCCCGCTCCCACAGGCCCAGCGCTAGACGCGGAACCTGGCAACCATCAAGTGCAGCTCCCCGGCCATCTGTGCCAGTTCATGCCCTGCCGTATCGGTATGCCGGGCCCCGAGCAAGACCTGCTCGGACAGGGTGCGAATGCCCACCAGGTTACGATCCACCTCCCGTGCCACCAGCGCCTGCTCTTCGGTGGCGCTGGCGATCATCAGGTTGCGTTCGTTGATCTGCGAGATCGACTGGGTAATCGCTTCCAGGGCCTGGCCCGAGCGCTGGGCCACGCTCAAGGTGGTCCGCACCAGGTCGCTGCTGTCCTGCATCGCGGTCACGGCCTGTTCGGTGTCCAGGCGGATATTGCCGATCATCTGCTCGATCTCCTGGGTCGAGGCCTGGGTGCGGTGGGCCAGGGCCCGGACCTCATCGGCCACCACCGCAAACCCGCGCCCGGCGTCCCCGGCCCGTGCCGCTTCGATGGCGGCGTTGAGCGCCAGCAGGTTGGTCTGGTCGGCAATGCTGCGGATCACCTCCAACACGCCGCTGATGTCCTGCACCCGCCCGGCCAGTTGCTGGATACGCACCGAAGTGCCGCTGACCCCGTCGGCCAGGGTGCTGATCGAGGCGACCGTTTCCTGCACCTGATCACGGCCAAGCTGGGCGGTCTGTGCCGACACACGCGAGGCTTCGCTGGTGCTCACGGCATTGCGCGCCACCTCATCCACGGCTGCCGTCATCTCATTGACCGCCGTGGCGGCCTGCTCGATCTCCATGCCTTGCGACTGCAGGCTGCTGCTGGTTTGGCTGCTGACCGCGCTCAACTCCTCGGAAGAACTGGCCACGCGGTCCACCGACGCGGCGATCTGGCGCACCATTTCGTTGAGGTTGTGCTGCATCTGCTGCATGTTTTTCATCACACTGCCATCGGCGCTGCCCGCCGTTGGCACCACGGTGGTCAGGTCGCCCTGGGCGATCTGGCTCAACACTCGCGCCGCCTCGTCGGGCTCGCCGCCCAGGGGCCGGGTCACGCTGCGGGTGACGATCACCGCTGCCGCCACCACCAGGGCCACGCACAGCAGGAACAGCCCCAGCATATTGCGCCGCGCCTCGCTGTACAGGGTCTGCGCCGCGTGTTCGCGCTCAGTAAAGATCTGCCCCTGCAGGGCCATCATCGCCTCCAGGCTCTTGAATACGGCCTGCTCGGCGGGTTGCACGTTTTGCTTGAGCCGGGTCACGCCCTCGGCATGGGCGCCCTGGCGGATCAGCGCCTGCACCTGGGTAAAGGCGGCGACATAGGCCTCGCGATGCTGCTTCAGGTCGGCATAGGCGGCCTGGCCAGCGGGCGTGACGAACAGCGGCTCCAACTGGGTGAAGGCCTCGGTGATGCGTTGCCGCGTGGCGCCAATCGCCTGCTGGGCGGCCTGGTTGTCCTGGTCGATCAGCAAGTCGCGGGTATTACGGCCGTTGTCGCGCACGCCGGTGGCAATCACCATGATCGGGGCGATTTTCGGCCAGTCCTGCTGCACGATCAGTTCCGATTGTTGCTTGAGGGTGCCCAGGTCATGCAAGGCGTAGAGCGCCATGCCGGCCAGGGCCAGGGGTGCGATAGCAAAGCCGATCGCGATGCGGCGGGCGGTGGTTAATCGAGTCATGTCATAAGCTCCCTGATGAATACCTGCCCCCAGGGGGCAGCATCTTTGAAAATCCGGTGGGAGTTCAATCGCCACGCTTGAAAGGGGTCCGCGAAGGGATCAGCCCCGTAAAACAAATGCCGGGAACAGTGCCCGCATTTTCTCCCATAGTTCAGGCAGCAAGGCCTGTGCCGAAACGCTCGGCAACTGCTCATCGAGCATGCGTGCAGTACGCACCCGTTGTACGGCGAAGCGCTTGACGCCCCGTTCCTGCAAACGCTGGGCCAGCAGCAAGAGGCGCTGTGGGTCGATCAGGTGCCAGTGCACGGTGGTGCGGCACTCATAGTCCACACCGCTGTGCAGCAACAGGTCGAGGCTGCGCCAATTGGCGGCGCCGCTGCCCTTGACCTGGGTGATCAACTGGCAGTCCTCGGCCAGGGCCTTGACGTCGAAACCGACCCAATCGGCATGGGCCAGGGCATGGGCAAACGCCGTGGGCTTGATCCCGGCGCTGTGCAGGCCGATGCGAAAACCCATCTGGCGTACTTCGTCCATGGCGACCGGCAGGCCTTCCTGCAAGGTCGGTTCGCCACCGCTGAACACCACGGCGTCCAACAGGTCCTGGCGCCGTTGCAGAAACAGCAAAACCCGGCGCCAATCCACCTCATCGCTGCCGCGAGGGGGGATCAGGTCCGGGTTATGGCAGTACCGACACCGCCAGGCACAGCCCTGGCAAAACAGCACGCAGGCGAGCATGCCGGGGTAGTCGAGGGTGGTCAGGGGCACCAGGCCCCCGACCCGTAGCGCTCGACTCATTGGCGCCCGGCCGCAGCGGCACTTTCGGTAAAGTGCGCACGCTCACGGTGCTCCGATTGTTTGCCGGGGTTGAAGGCCGAAACCGGTCGGTGGTAGCCCATGACACGGGTCCAGACTTCACAGCGTTGGCGTTGGGGCTGGGAGGTTTGCATGGTGAATCTCCTTGGGGTTGGAATAGGGTTGGCGTCTACAGGGCGATGCCCAGGGCTTCGTCACACTTGGGGCAGAACTCATGTTCGCCCGCCAGGTAGCCATGCACTGGGCAGATGGAGAACGTCGGCGTCACCGTCAGGTACGGCAGGCGGAAGCGCCCCAGGGCCTTGCGCACCAGTTGCTTGCAGGCCTGGGCCGAGGAGATCTGCTCGGCCATATACAGGTGCAGCACGGTGCCGCCGGTGTATTTGCATTGCAGTTCGTCTTGCAGCTCCAGGGCCTCGAAGGGGTCCTCGGTATAGCCCACCGGCAGCTGCGAGGAGTTGGTGTAGTACGGCGCGTCAAGGCTGCCGGCCTGGAGGATGGCGGGGAAGCGCTTGAGGTCTTCCTTGGCAAACCGGTAGGTGGTGCCTTCGGCCGGCGTGGCTTCCAGGTTGTACAGGTGGCCGGTGTCTTCCTGGAAGCGCAGCAATGTGGCGCGCACATGGTCCAGCACCTGCAACGCAAACTCACGGCCACGGGCGGTGTGCGTGCCCTCCTCGTCCCCGGTGAAGTTGCGCAGCATCTCGTGCATGCCGTTAAGGCCAATGGTGGAGAAGTGATTGCGCAAGGTGCCCAGGTAGCGCTTGGTGTAGGGGTACAAGCCGGCATCCATGTGGTGCTGGATCACTTTGCGCTTGACCTCCAGGCTTTCCATCGCCAGTTCCATCAAGTGGTCCAGGCGTTGCAGCAGGCCACTGGTGTCGCCCTTGAACAGATAGCCCAGGCGCGCGCAGTTGATCGTCACCACGCCCAAGGAGCCGGTCTGCTCCGCCGAGCCGAACAACCCGCCGCCACGCTTGAGCAACTCGCGCACGTCCAGTTGCAAGCGGCAGCACATCGAGCGCACCTGGTTGGGCTGCATATCGGAGTTGAGGAAGTTCTGGAAGTACGGCAGGCCGTAGCGCGCGGTCATCTCGAACAGGCGGTCGGCGTTTTCGCTGTCCCACGGGAAGTCATGGGTGATGTTGTAGGTGGGGATCGGGAAGGTAAATACCCGGCCCTTGGCGTCGCCCGCCTGCATCACTTCGATGTAGGCGCGGTTGATCAGCTCCATTTCCGCTTGCAGGTCGCCGTAGGCAAACGGCATTTCTTCGCCGCCAATAATCGGGATCTGCTCGCGCAGGTCCTGCGGGCAGACCCAGTCGAATGTGAGGTTGGTAAACGGCGTCTGGGTGCCCCAGCGCGATGGCACGTTGAGGTTGTAGATGAACTCCTGCACCGCCTGGCGGATCTCGGGGAACGTCAGTTGGTCCTTGCGCACAAAGGGCGCCAGGTAGGTGTCGAACGAGCTGAACGCCTGGGCGCCGGCCCACTCGTTCTGCAGGGTGCCGAGGAAATTGACCATCTGCCCCAGGGCGCTGCCCAGATGCTTGGGCGGCCCGGCTTCAACGCGGCCCGGCACGCCATTGAGGCCTTCGTGCAGCAGTGTGCGCAGGGACCAGCCGGCGCAATAGCCGGCGAGCATGTCCAGGTCATGGATATGCAAGTCCGCCTCGCGGTGGGCCTGGCCGATCTCCTGGCTGTAGACCTCGTCCAGCCAGTAATTGGCGGTAACCTTGCCCGACACATTGAGCACCAGCCCGCCCAGGGAATAGCCCTGGTTGGCGTTGGCCTGCACGCGCCAGTCTTCACGGTCGAGGTACTCGTTCATCGAGGTGGCGACCTCCACCAGGGTCTTGCGATCCCGACGCAGGCGCCCATGCTGCTCGCGGTAGACGATATAGGCGCGCATCGCCAGAAAGTACCCGGCATCCATCAGCACCCGCTCAACACTGTCCTGGATCTGCTCCACATCCAGACGAACAATCCCGCGCAACCGGGCAAGCACCGCCCCCAACAACAGATCGACCTCGGCATCCTGATACTCACCGGTGGCGTTGCCCGCGGCGATCATCGCCTGGCGGATTTTCTCGGCGTCAAAGGCAACAAGGGTGCCATCGCGCTTGTGTAGGCGGGTACTGGCCAGCGGGCTTGAGGTGATCTGCATTGGGGGCTCCAAACACTACATATAGATTTAATAATTTTTATAAACACAATATGCAGTGATGGTACGCAGTGAAAGGTGGGTTGCAATTGACCAGGGTCAAGTTTGCGCAGAGGTATCGTCACAGGCCAGTTCACGTTCAATCTGTTCGATGCTGGGCAAGCTGGTTTGCAGTTCTGCCGGGAGGGAGCCGACCAACTGGTACTCCGCCACCCCGATGGGTCGAGCGCTGTCGCGCAAGGCATATTCAGCCACGATCTTGTTTTTGCTTTTGCACAGCAGCAAACCAATGGTGGGGCTGTCTTGTGGGTGCTTGAGTTGGGCGTCCACCGCGGCGAGGTAAAAACCCAACTGCCCCAGATGCTCTGGCTTGAACTTGCCGGCCTTGAGCTCAATAGCGACGTAACAGCGCAGTTTCAGGTGATAAAACAGCAGGTCAATAAAGAACTCCTCGCCGCCCACATCCAGCAGTACCTGCTTGCCGACGAAGGCAAAGCCTGCCCCCAACTCCAGTAGAAAGTCGGTGACATGCTTGATCAGTGCGCTTTCGATCTCACGCTCCTGCGCGTCCAGGGTCAGCCCCAGAAAGTCGAAACGATAGGGATCTTTCAGCGACTCGCGGGCCAAGTCCGATTGGGGCTTGGGCAGCAGGTTTTCAAAGTTGCTGACAGCATTGCCACTACGCTCCAGCAAACGGGTCTCGATTTGCATGACCAGAATATTGCGTGACCAGTTGTGTTCAATGGCTTGGGCGGCGTACCAGCGGCGGGTTTCGGGGCCGGGCAGCTTATCGAGCAGCGCTACTTGGTGATACCAAGGCAATTGTGCAAGCACCCCTTGCACAAACTCAGCCTCCGGCCAGGCTTCAGCAAATGCGCGCATATACTTGAGGTTACGCGGCGAAAAACCTTTCATATCAGGAAAAGCCGAACGCAAATCCCGCGCTAGACGCTCAATGACTTTGGCTCCCCACCCCTGCTGCGCCTGTCGGGTCAAGATGTCCTGACCAATCTGCCAGTACAGCAGCACAAGCTCGCGGTTTACCGCCAGGGATGCACGCATCTGGGCTGAGTGGATGCGGTTTTTCAGCTCCTTCAGCCAGTCGCCATATCCCTCAGGTGGTGTGGTGAGGCCATCATCTGATCGATTCATTCCGAGTTCCTTGTCGATATTGCACGTTGTAGAAACCAGCAATGGTAACGACGGAAAAAAGCCACGCGGGCCAGCGGAATGCCCTTGATACAAAATGACGGGAACTACTATGCAACAGGGTTCCAGCACCTCCTCACCCCCCACTCATATTCATAAACCGCACCACCTGCACCTCGCCCTGCCCGGTGAAATCATGGCGCAATGGCTTGTCCCGCAACGCCTTGTGCAGCGCTTCCACCAACGGCCGGTCATCCAGTGGATAGCGGCGTACCAGCGCCCGAAAATCCACCGCATTGTCCTGCCCCAGGCACAGCAGCAACTGCCCTTCCACCGTCATCCGCACCCGGTTGCAGCTGGCGCAGAAGTTATGGGAGTTGGGCGAGATAAAGCCGATGCGCGTCTGCGGATGCCGGGCCAGGCGTACATAGCGCGCCGGGCCGCCGCTGTTTTCGGGGCTGTCGAGCAGCGGGTGATGTTCAGCAATCAACGCCCGGACCTGCTCGCTGGAGCAGAAGGATTCGCCCCGCGAGCGCCCTACATCGCCCAATGGCATCTCTTCGATAAAGCTGATATCGATGCCCTGGTCGATGGCGTACTGCACCAGCGCCGGGACTTCATCGAAGTTGCGCCCTTGCATCACCACGCAGTTGAGCTTGACCCGCTCGAACCCGGCATCCCGTGCCGCCTCGATACCGTCCAGTACCTGGCGCAGGTCGCCGTTGCGGGTAATCGCGCGAAAGCGTTCAGGATCGAGGCTGTCGAGGCTGATGTTCATGCGCTTGACTCCGGCCTCCACCAGCGGTCGTGCCAGACGGCCCAGTTGCGAGCCGTTGCTGGTCATCACCAGTTCGCGCAGGCCAGGCAACGCGGCGATATGGCGGCACAGCTCGACAATGCCCGGACGGATCAGCGGTTCGCCCCCGGTCAGGCGGATCTTGCGCACACCCTGGCTGACGAACACCGTCGCCAGCCGTTGCAGCTCCTCCAAGGTCAGCACCTGCTGGCGCGGCAGGAAGGTCATGTTTTTCGCCATGCAATACACACAACGAAAATCACAACGATCGGTCACCGACAACCGCAGGTAGTCAATGGAACGGCCCACACCATCCACCAGGCTCATGTCACTGCACCAGCGGCGAGTCGGCGCCCTGCAACGCGATGCCACGCACATCGGCCGCGCCAATCAGGGTTTGCAGGTATTGCACCAGCGCCTTCTGCCACACCCCTTGCTGCAACTGGGTGCGGATCGCCGTAGCCACCGCCTCGTATGGCAGCGCCTGGCCTTCGATGCGTTGATCGACGCAGATCACATGCCAGCCGTAGCGGCTTTCCAGGGGTTTGCCGGCCAGGCCCGGCGCCAGGGTGAACAACTGGCGCTCCAGCTCCGGCACGGTCTGGCCCTTGCTGACCTGCCCCAGGGAGCCGCCCTGGGCCTTGGAGGGGCACGCCGAATACTTCAGCGCCAGTTCGGCAAACGCGCCGGGCGTCTCTTCCAGGCTCAGCAACAGCACCTCGGCCTGGGAGTGCGCCACATGCCGCGCCTCGGCGTCATCCGGCGCGCACTCCAGCAGGATGTGCCGCACCGCCAGCAACGGCGCGCTGTGAAAGCGCCCGCGATTGCTCTCGAAGTAGCGCACACAGGTAGCCTCGTCACAGTCCGGCACCTTGACTTCGCGCTCCAGCAACAGGCGGGTCGCCGCCTCTTCTTCGTTCTCGCCGGCGCCCACTTCCAGTTGCACACCCAACTCGCGAATCCGCTGCTGCAACAGCTCACGGATCACCAGCGCGCGGGCGGCGAGGAACACCGCCTCCTCGCGGCTTTGCGCCGGGTGATATTGCAGCTCCTGGGCCATCGTCTCGGGGCTGATCAGCACCCCGTTGACGCTGACAATCGGCCATTCCTGCTCGCTGCTGGCGATCAATTGCGGCTCAACCGCCACCTCGACCTCGGGCACCACCACTTCCACCGCCTTGGCCGAAGAACTGCAACCGCCACCGCCACCACATCCGCATCCTGTCGTCATGACGTTCTCCTCACTTCTGCCGCACGATTTGATAACGACGCCCCAAGTACCAGATCGGCGCGCTGACCATATGCACCAGACGGGTAAACGGGAACAGCACAAACAGGGTCAGGCCCAGCGCCACGTGGGCCTTGTAGATCAGGCTGACCGGGGCAATCGCCGCTGCCGCTTCCACGGGCCGCAGCAACACCACGTTCTGTGCCCAGTCCGCGAGCATCACCATCACCGAACCGTCCATATGCCCGGTGGAGGCGACAATGGTCAGCAAGCCCAGCACCAGCTGCGCCAGCAACACCAGCAGGATCAAGATGTCCGACGGGCTCGACGTGGCCCGTACCCGTGGGTCGGTGAGGCGGCGCTTGACCAGCATCAGCAGGCCCACCAGGCACAGCAGGCCAAAGAAGCCACCGGAGACCATCGCCAGCAGTTGCTTGTGCTCGGTGCTGATCACATGGTGGTAGATCGACGCCGGGGTCAGCAGGCCGACAAAATGCCCGGCCAGCACGAACAGCACGCCGATATGGAAGAAGTTGCTCGCCACGCGCATGCCACGGTTATTGAGCATCTGGCTGGAACCGGCCTTCCAGGTGTACTGGGACAGGTCAAACCGCGCCCAGCTGCCCAACAAGCAAATGGCCAGGGCGACATACGGATACACGCCAAATACCAGCAAATTCCACTTAGACATTACCCACCTCCTTGGCTGGCACGGCGGCCAGCCCTTCGTGCTGAAAATCCACCCAGTGCAACGGCACCGCACTTTCTTCGCGGGCCTTGCCCGGTGCGCTGGGCATCGAGCTGCAACGGTCCTGCTGCTCGGCCTGCATAAAGTCCACGGCCTCCTCTTCCCAGACCTTGTCCAGGGCTTCGAGGGAGTCGTCGCGCACTTCGGCGGCGACCTGGGCGCGCAACTCGGCAATGGCCTGGTGCGGCTCGGCGCCGCTGATCTGCAACAGCGCACGGAAGCAGCTGGCGTAGGCGCTTTCACGCTCATCCAGGCGCGCCGCCAGCAGGGCCAGCAGGTGGGCCACATCCGCCAGGCCCTCGCGGGCCTCGATGTCTTCGCGGGTGGACAGAAACTCCAGGTACAGCGGGATATAGTCCGGCAGCTCCTTGACGCCGATGGCAAACCCGGCTTCCTGGTACTGGGCCATCATGTCGACCATGGCCTGGCCGCGGTCCCGCGACTCGCCATGCACGTGCTCGAACAGCAGCAACGACAGCGAGCGGCCGCGGCCAAACAGTGCGCCGTAATGCTCCTGGCCATCCATCAGGTCATTGCTGCAGATCAGTTCCAGCAACTCGAACAGCGCACCGCGTTGCTTGGGGCTGATTTCCCGCGCTTCGATAATCGCCTGCTCCAGTTCATCGTGGCCGTCGACCAGGGTTTGGGTGGGGTAGTCCAGCAGCAACGAGATCACTTTAAGAATGCGCATGGCTCAATCCTCCCAGATCTGGACGGTTTTCAGCACGTCGCGGCGGTTGGCCTTTTTCGCCCCGAACATATTGGTGTCGGAGCTGCCACTGCAGCCGCTGCCGAAGCTGAAACCACAGCCGGAACGCTCGGCAAACGCATCGCTCATCGCATCTTCACGGTGGGCGCTGGGCACCACAAACCGGTCCTCGTAGTTGGCAATCGCCAGGTAGCGGTACATCTCTTCCACCTGGGCCACGCTCAGGTCCACGTCGGCCAATACTTGCAGGTCTTCAATCCCATCCACTTGCTGCGAACGCTTGAAGGCGCGCATGGCCAGCAGGCGTTTCAGGGCACGCTTGACCGGCTTTTCGTCACCGGCGGTGAGCATGTTGGCCAGGTAACGCAGGGGGATACGCAGGCTGTCGACATCCGGGATCACCCCGTTCATGCCCACGGTGCCAGCGGCGGCCGCGTTCTGGATCGGCGAGAGGGGCGGCACGTACCAGACCATCGGCAAGGTGCGGTATTCCGGGTGCAGCGGCAGGGCGAGCTTCCAGTCCACGGCCATTTTGTACACCGGCGAACGCTGGGCCGAGTCGATCACCGACTGCGGTACACCATCGGCCAGGGCCTGGCGGATCACTGCCGGGTCGTTCGGGTCGAGGAAGATTTCCAGCTGTTTCTCGTACAGGTCGTGCTCGTTGGCGGTGCTGGCCACTTCGCTGATGCGGTCGGCGTCATACAGCAGCACGCCGAGGTAGCGGATACGTCCGACGCAGGTTTCCGCGCAAACGGTGGGCATGCCGGCTTCGATCCGTGGATAGCAGAAGATGCACTTCTCGGACTTGCCGCTCTTCCAATTGAAGTAGATTTTCTTGTACGGGCAGCCGCTGATGCACATACGCCAGCCGCGGCATTTTTCCTGGTCGATCAGCACGATGCCGTCTTCTTCACGCTTGTAGATCGCGCCACTGGGGCACGACGCCGCGCACGCCGGGTTCAGGCAGTGCTCGCACAGGCGCGGCAGGTACATCATGAAGGTGTTTTCGTACTCGCCATAAATATCGGCCTGGATCTGGTCGAAGTTCTTGTCCTTGCGGCGCTTGGCGAACTCGGTGCCGAGGATTTCCTCCCAGTTGGGGCCCCACTCGATCTTTTCCATGCGCTTGCCCGACACCACCGAACGCGGGCGTGCAGTGGGTTGGTGCTCGCCCAAAGGTGCGGTGTGCAGGTGCTGGTAATCAAAGTCGAACGGCTCGTAGTAGTCGTCCAGGCTCGGCAGGTCGGGGTTGGCGAAGATGTTCGCCAGCACGCGGAACTTGCCACCGATGCGTGGGTTGATCGAGCCGTTGGCGTTGCGGATCCAGCCGCCCTTCCACTTGTCCTGGTTTTCCCACTCCTTGGGGTAGCCGATACCGGGCTTGGATTCGACGTTGTTGAACCAGGCGTATTCCATGCCTTCGCGGCTGGTCCACACGTTTTTGCAGGTGATCGAGCAGGTGTGGCAGCCGATACATTTGTCCAGGTTCAGGACCATGCCGATTTGTGAGCGGATCTTCATCTCAGTTCTCCTCGATATCGGTCGGCAATGGACGCGGCAGATCATCACCGCTGGAGCCATCGAGCCAATCGACCTTGACCATCTTGCGCACCACCACGAATTCATCGCGGTTGCAGCCGACCGTGCCGTAATAGTTGAAACCGTAGGCCTGCTGGGCATAGCCGCCGATCATGTGGGTCGGCTTGAGCACCACGCGGGTCACCGAGTTGTGGTGGCCGCCGCGGGTCTTGGTGGTTTCCGAACCCGGTACGTTCACGATGCGTTCCTGGGCGTGGTACATCATCACCATGCCTTCCTTGACCCGTTGGCTGACCACCGCACGGGCCGTCAGGGCGCCGTTGACGTTGAAGCATTCGATCCAGTCGTTGTCCTCGATCCCGGCGCGCTTGGCGTCGATTTCCGAGAGCCATACAATCGGGCCACCACGGCTTAAGGTGAGCATCAGCAGGTTGTCGCTGTAGGTGCTGTGGATCCCCCACTTCTGGTGCGGGGTGATCCAGTTCAGGACGATCTCGGTCTGGCCATTGCTGCGCTTGCCCTTCACCCCTTCGATGGTGCGGGTGTTGACCGGTGGCCGGTAGCTCATCAACTGCTCGCCGAACGCCTGCATCCACGGGTGATCCTGGTAGAACTGCTGGCGGCCGGTGATGGTGCGCCATGGGATGTTTTCATGGACGTTGGTGTAGCCGGCGTTGTAGCTCACGTGCTCGTCTTCCAGGCCCGACCAGGTGGGGCTGGAGATGATCTTGCGCGGCTGCGCCTGGATATCGCGGAAGCGGATCGCTTCGTGGGCCTTGGAAATCGCCAGGTGGCTGTGGTCGATACCGGTGAATTCCGACAGTGCCGCCCAGGCTTTCAAGGCGACCTTGCCGTTGGTTTCCGGGGCCAGGGACAGAATCACCTCGGCGGCGTCGATGGCCGTGTCGATTTTTGGCCGGCCGTGGCTGATGCCCGCGTCGCCTTCGTGGTGGTTGAGTTCGCCAAGGAACTCGACCTCTTCGTCGGTGTTCCAGTTGATGCCCTTGCCGCCATTGCCGAGTTTTTCCAGCAGCGGGCCCAGGGACGAAAACTGCTTGTAGATGTTCGGGTAGTCCCGTTCCACCACCGCCATGTTCGGCGCATTCTTGCCCGGTACCGGCGCCACGCCGGCGCTTTTCCAGTCGGTGCCGCCAAACGGCTGGGCCAGTTCGCCAACGCTGTCATGCAACAACGGCACGGTGACCAGGTCTTGCTCCACGCCCAAGTGGCCGACCGACATGGCCGAGAATGCCTTGGCGATGCCTTTGTAGATTTCCCAGTCCGAACGCGACTCCCATGCCGGATCAATCGCCGCCGACAGCGGGTGAATGAACGGGTGCATGTCCGAGGTGTTCATGTCGTCTTTTTCGTACCACGTTGCCGTCGGCAACACGATGTCGGAATACACGCAGGTCGAGGACATGCGGAAGTCCAGGGTGGTCACCAGGTCCAGCTTGCCGATGGCGCCGTCTTCGACCCATTCGGCCTCGGTCGGCTTGCATTCGGTGCTGTGGCCGATGTCTTCGTTCATCACCCCGTTCTTGGTGCCGAGCAGGTACTTGAGCATGTACTCGTGGCCCTTGCCCGACGAGCCGAGCAAGTTGGAACGCCAGATAAACATATTGCGCGGGAAGTTCACCGGGCTGTCCGGCTGCTCGCAGGCAAAGCGCAGGCTGCCGTCCTGCCAGGATTTGACCACGTAGTCTTTGGGGTCCATACCGGCAGCCGCCGCGTCACGGCAGATATGCAGCGGGTTGGTATTGAGTTGGGGTGCGCTGGGCAACCAGCCGGCGCGTTCGGCGCGGATGTTGTAGTCCAGGGCGTGCTCGGGGAACTGCGACTTGTCGGCCAGCGGCGAGAGGATGTCGTGCATGCTCATCTTCTCGTGGCGCCATTGCGAGCTGTGGCCGTAGAAGAAGCTGGTGCCGTTCATCTGGCGCGGCGGACGGTTCCAGTCCAGGCCGAATGCCAGGGGCAGCCAGCCACATTGCGGACGCAGTTTTTCCTGGCCCACGTAGTGCGCCCAACCGCCACCGGTCTGGCCGACACAACCGCAGAGCATGAGCATATTGATCAGCCCGCGGTAATTCATGTCCATGTGGTACCAGTGGTTCATCGCCGCGCCGACGATGATCATCGAGCGCCCACGGGTCTTGTCGGCGTTGTCGGCAAACTCACGGGCGATCTGGATCGCCTTTTCGCGGCTGACCCCGGTGATTGCCTCCTGCCAGGCTGGCGTGCCCGGTACGCTGGCGTCGTTGTAGTCCTTGGCCACGTTGCTGCCGCCCAGGCCACGGTCGATGGCCAGGTTGGCCGCCGACAGGTCGAACACCGTCGCCACTTTGGCCACCGTGCCATCGGCCAGGGTCACGCTGTGCACCGGCACCCGACGGAACTGCACGGCGTCACCGGCCACGTGCTGGAAGTAGTCGTGGGCTTCACCGGCAAAATACGGGAACGCCACTTCGGCGACGTCCTCGCCGATCAGGCTCAGCTTGAGGTCGATCTCGCGGCCTTCACCGCCTTCTTTGGCCAGGATGTTCCACTTGCCCTTCTCGCCCCAGCGATAGCCGATGGCGCCTTGTGGCGAAACCAGTTCGCCGCTCTCGTCGAGGGCGATGGTTTTCCATTGCGGGTTGTTGTCCTGGCCCAGGTTGTCCACCAGGTCCGACGCACGCAGGAAGCGGTCCGGCTGGAACCCTGCGCCCGGGGCGAAGCCGGTCATGGGCTTGAGCATTACCAACACCGGCAAGTCGGTGTAGCGCTTGGCGTACTCGGTGAAGTACGCGCTCGGTTTATCCAGGTGAAATTCCTTGAAGATCACATGGTTGAAGGCCTGGGCCAGTGCCGCGTCGGTGCCCTGCTTGGGGTTGAGCCACAGGTCGGTGAGCTTGGCCACTTCCGAATAGTCAGGCGTGATCGCCACGGTCTTGGTGCCCTTGTAGCGCACCTCGGTGAAGAAGTGCGCATCCGGGGTGCGGGTCTGCGGGACGTTGGAGCCCCAGGCAATAATGTAGTTGGAGTTGTACCAGTCGGCCGATTCCGGCACGTCGGTCTGCTCGCCCCAGACCATCGGCGAGGCTGGTGGCAGGTCGCAGTACCAGTCGTAGAAGCTCAGGCACACGCCACCGATCAACGACAGGTAACGCGAACCTGCCGCGTAGCTGACCATGGACATGGCCGGGATCGGCGAGAAGCCAACGATGCGGTCCGGGCCGTATTGCTTGATGGTGTAGACGTTGGACGCGGCGATGATCTCGTTGACTTCATCCCAGTTGGAACGGATGAAGCCGCCCATGCCGCGCTTACTCTTATAGGCGTCGGCCTTGACCTTGTCCTCGACAATGCTCGCCCAGGCCTCGACCGGCGACAGGGTCAGGCGCGCCTCGCGCCACAGCTTGAGCAAGGGCTTGCGGATCTTCGGGTACTTCAGGCGGTTGGCGCTGTAGATGTACCAGCTGTAGCTCGCGCCACGGGGGCAGCCGCGCGGCTCGTGGTTAGGCAGGTCGTTGCGGGTGCGCGGGTAGTCGGTCTGCTGGGTTTCCCAGGTGATCAGGCCGTTCTTCACGTAGATCTTCCACGAGCACGAGCCGGTGCAGTTCACCCCGTGGGTGGAGCGCACGATCTTGTCGTACTGCCAGCGCGAACGGTAGACGTTCTCCCAGTCGCGGGACTCCTTGCGGGTCTCGCCGTGACCTTCGGAGAATTCGTCTTGCTTGCGATTGAAGAACCGCAGTTGATCGAGTAGATGACTCATGGTGCTTTCCTCAGAGGCTTGCTGCGGGGTTCTGTGCCCCGCCCACGCAAGGTTTGAATTCGGGTCGACTCAGCAGGGGGTCTCGGCGCCTTTGCGCGCATACCACCACCAGGTCACGACGATGCAGCTCAGGTAGAAGCCGACAAACATGTAGAACGCCATGGCCGGGCTGCCGGTGTAGGCCATGGACGAGCCAAAGGTCTTGGGAATGAAGAACGCACCGAAGGCGCCCATGGCCGAGCTGAAGCCCAGCACCGCGGCCGATTCCTTGCTCGCATCCTTGAGGGCTTGCTCACGCACGGCGGCAGGTTTGCCGGCGCTGGCTTTTTCATGCTGGGTGCGGAAGATCACCGGGATCATGCGGAAGGTGGAGCCATTGCCGATGCCGGTGGTGATGAACAGCAGCATGAACAGGCCAAGGAAGCCGTAGAAGCTGCCGCCCTCGCCGTTCAGGGGCAGGAAATGCAATACCCCAAACACCATCACGATCATCAGCACGAAGTTCCACAAGGTCACCCGCGCACCGCCCAGCTTGTCGGCCAGCCAGCCGCCCAATGGGCGTACCAGGGCGCCCACCAGCGGGCCGAGGAAGGCGAATTTCAGGGCGTTGACGTCTGGGAACGAGGTCTTGATCAGCATCGGGAAGGCGGCCGAGAAACCAATGAAGGAACCGAAGGTGGCCAGGTACAACCAGCACATCAGCCAGTTGTGCTTGCGCTTGAAGATCACCGCCTGCTCGCTGAACGAAGCGCGGGCACTGGACAGGTCATTCATGCCGAACCAGGCAAACAGGGTCACGGTGATGATGAACGGCACCCAGATAAACCCAGCGTTCTGCAACCACAACTGGCTGCCGTCTTCCAGGGTCTGTGGCTGGCCGCCAAGCAGGCCGAACACACCGAAGGTAATCACCAGCGGCACGCAGAACTGCATCACCGACACCCCCAGGTTACCCAGGCCGGCGTTCAGGCCCAGGGCCGTGCCTTGCTGGGACTTGGGGTAGAAGAAGCTGATGTTGGACATGCTTGAAGCGAAGTTGCCGCCACCGAAGCCGCACAGCAGCGCGATCAATACAAACACGCTGTAGGAGGTACTCGGGTCTTGTACCGCGAAGCCCATCCACAGTGATGGAATCAGCAGCGACGCGGTGCTCAGGGCCGTCCAGCGGCGGCCACCGAAGATCGGCACCATGAACGAATAGAACACGCGCAGGGTGGCGCCGGACAAGCCCGGCAAGGCCGCCAGCCAGAACAACTGGTCAGTGGTGAAGCTGAAGCCGATGGCGTTCAGGCGCACGATCACCGTGCTCCACACCATCCACACAGCGAAGGCCAACAGCAGCGCCGGGATCGAGATCCACAGGTTACGGGTCGCGGTCTGCTTGCCGCTGGCGCCCCAGAACGCCGGGTCTTCGGGGCGCCAGTCGTGGATCACCGGGCCCGAAACGGGCTTTTGCGCGATAGTCATACTGATTCTCCCTGGAGAGGCTGGGCCGCCGGGGCTTTGCCCAGCAGCGGCTGTTTGCGGATTTCGCTGAAGTACATCCAGGTCAAGGACACCCAGACCACGCCGTACATCAACATGAAGCAGGAGGAGCGCACACCGGTGAGGTCCACCAGGGCGCCGAACATGATCGGCAGCACAAAACCACCCAGGCCCCCGGCCAGGCCGACGATGCCGGACACCGCGCCCATGTTTTGCGGGTAGTCATTGGCGATGTACTTGAACACCGAGGCCTTGCCGAAGGCGAAGGCGATGCCCATCACAAACAGCAGGATGGTGAAGACGGTGGCGTTGAGGCCGATATGCAAATCCAGCGGGCCGTTAACGGTCTGCACCTGCAACTGGGTCTGCGGGTAGCTGAGCAGGAACAGGCAGATCCAGCTCACCCACAGCACCCACCAGGTCACGCTCTGGGCGCCCCAGCGGTCGGACATCCAGCCGCCCACGGCGCGCAGCACCCCGCCCGGCAGGGAAAAGCACGCGGCCAACAGCGCGGCGCTTTGCAGGCTGAAGCCGTATTCCTGCACGTAGTACTTGGTCGCCCACAGCGCCAGGGCCACGTAGCCACCGAACACAATCGAGTAGTACTGGCAGTAGCGCCATACGGCCGGGTCCTTGAGGCACAGCAGTTGTTCGCGCAAGGTAGCGCCGCCGGCACTGCGGTGGGCCTTGTTTTCGCTGGTGAGGAACCAGAACAGCAGCGCGGTGATAAACAGGATCGCGCTGAACACCTTCGGCACCAGGTGCCAGGTGCCCAGGGCAATCAGGGCCGGCGCCAGAAACTTGGTGACCGCCGCCCCCGCGTTGCCGGCACCGAACACGCCCATGGCAAAGCCCTGGTTGTCCTTGTCGAACCACTTGGCGACGTAGGCGATGCCTACCGAGAACGAGCCACCGGCCAGGCCGACAAACAGCCCCAGCACCAGGAACTGCCAGAAGGCCGTGGCGTAGGTGATCAGGTACAGCGGCAGCACGCAGGTGAGCATCAAGACAAAGAACACGATGCGCCCGCCGAAGCGGTCAGTCAGCAGGCCCAGGGGCAGGCGTACCAGGGAGCCGGTCAAGACCGGGGTGGCCGCCAGCAGGCCGAACTGGGTTTCGTTGAGTTGCAGCAGCTCTTTGATCGGTACGCCGAGCACGGCGAACATCATCCAGACCATAAAGCACACGGTGAAGGCCAGCGTACTCATGCCCAGCACCAGGCCTTGTCTTACACGGGGTTGAGTCACGGTTTGCGCTCCCAGAAGTGATTCCATGAGCGCAGGTTAGGGGTGACGTCCTCCAGGAACTTGACCCAGATCAACGTCCACCTGGGGGCTCTTGGCCTATGCTGGGCCCATCTACCTCTTAAGAGGTAGGCCAAATAACAAGAGAAAGTCTTTATTTATCAATGGATTGATCTCTTGTGCCGGCTTTTTCCCGTGGGAGGGTGCGCCGGCAACTCTTTAGAGGTAGTGCGCCAGGGAATGCAGAATTGAATACTGTTTCCTTTGCCAGGTGCCGCCATGCTGCTGTTCTTGCCCCTTCGATTACGCCGTGATGTTTAACTGGCTGCGCAGCTCCCTGCCCGCGCGCGCCGGTGTCGCGGTGATCCTGATTGCGATCCTGGCCCTGGCCAGTTCCCTGAGCGCCGGGCTGATCGCCTGGTTCAGCCAGGGCGACGGCGCGGCCATCAACACCGCCGGCTCAGTGCGCATGGAGACCTACCACCTGAGCTGGAAACTCGCCGACCACGCCCCCGCCGACGAGATCCAGGCCATCACCCAGAGCCTGCAACGACGCCTGGACAGCCAGTCCTTGAAAGCAGTGCTGGAAGACGGCCCCCACAGCGCCCTGCAACAAAGCTACCGGCAGATCCAGCAACACTGGAACCAAGAGCTGCGCCCGGCCATCGAGCGCGGCGACAGCGTGTTCTTCCGCGAGCGCGCGCCGGCCTTTGTCGAGCAACTGAACCAGTTCGTCAGCCTGTTGCAGCAACAGAGCGAGCACAAACAAGGCTGGCAACAACTGATCCAGGGCCTGGCGCTGTTCAGCACCCTGATCATCCTGCTGCTGGGGCTGTATGAATTGCAGTACGGTGTGGTCACGCCCTTGAAGGAACTGGTGGACGCCACCCGACGCTTTCGCGAGGGCGACTATCAGACCCGTGTCAATCATCGCTCCCAGGACGAACTGGGGCAGTTGGCCCTGAGCTTCAACACCCTGGCCGAAACCATCGAGCAGTCCCACCGCACCCTGGAAAGCCAGGTGCAGCACAAGACCCTCAACCTGCAACAGGCCAACGCCGCCCTGGAATTGCTCTACGAGAGCAGCCGCAGCCTGGCCACACGCCTGGCCAATGCCGAGGGCCTCGACGAGTTGATCCGCCGCTTTCAGAAACGCCTGCCGGGCCTGCGCCTGTCGCTGTGCCTGCAAGGGCACTTCCTCGCCCCCGCCAAACAGATGCTGGCGCTGCATGGCGAGAACAGCCGCAATGTCTGCGCCATCGGCGATTGCGCCACCTGCGAGCGCCATCACGTCGCCCCGCCCCAGGTGTTCAGCATCAGCAACCAGGGTGCGGAACTGGGCGAACTCAAGGCCCACTTTGTCGACGGCCATACGCCCCAGGCCTGGGAGCAGCAACTGATCCAGGCCCTGGCCAACCTGATTGGCACCTCGCTGTCCCTCAAGCGCCAGCGTGAGCAGGACCACCGTTTATTGCTGCTGGACGAACGCACCATCATCGCCCGCGAACTGCATGACTCCCTGGCCCAGGCCCTGTCCTATATGAAGCTGCAAGTCAGCCGCATGCAGACCCTGCTGCGCCGCGACGAACCCAAGGCCACCCTGGAAACCGTCACCGGCGAACTGCGCGAAGGCCTGAACAACGCCTACCGGCAACTGCGCGAGTTGCTCACCACCTTCCGCCTGCAAATCCACGATGCCGGGCTGGTGCAGGAGCTCAAAGACACCGCCGAGGAATTCTCGCGCCGTGGCGAATTCCAGGTGCACCTGCATGTGGATGCCCTGGCCTTCCAGCTGTCGGCCAGTGAACAGATCCACCTGTTGCAAGTAACCCGCGAAGCGCTGTCCAACTGCCTGCGCCATGCCCACGCCGAAAACGCCTGGCTGCAACTGCGCCAGCACGGCGAAACCGTGAGCCTGAGCATTGAAGACGATGGCCGCGGCTTCAGCGAGCCGGTGGACCAGCGCGAACACCACGGCCTGACCATCATGGACGAACGCGCTCGCAGCCTGCACGGCCAATTGGATATTTCCCCCCGCGAGCCCCAGGGCACGCGGGTGCACTTGCTGTTTCGCCCGGAGTTTCTCGGGCACTCTCTCCAAGAAGGTAGCTTGTCATGAACACCTCACTGCGCCACCGCATCCTACTCGTCGACGACCACCCGATGATGCGCCACGGCATGCGCCAGATGCTCGAACTGGAAGATGACCTGCATGTGGTGGGCGAAGCCGGCAATGGCGAGGAGGCCCTGGGCCTGATCGATTCGCTGCAACCGGACCTGGTGCTGCTGGACAACAACATGCCGCAGATGAACGGCCTGGAAACCCTGCGCCGCCTGCGGGCCATGGCCTATGGCGGCAAGGTCTTGCTGTTTACCGTGTCCGATGCCGAAGACGACATCCGCGACGCCCTGCGCCTGGATGCCAACGGGTATCTGCTCAAGGACATGGAGCCGGAGTTGCTGATCCAGTACATCCGCGATGCCCTGCACGGCGCCCTGGTGATCAGCCCCGGCCTGACCCGCGTGCTGGCCCAGGCCTTGCGCTCGCCCCAGCCCCATGCGGCGGTGGAGCTGACCGAGCGCGAGCGGCAGGTGTTGAAGACCATTGCCGGGGGCTATAGCAACAAGGTGATCGGGCATAAGCTGGGGATTACCGAGGGCACGGTGAAGGTGCATGTGAAGAACTTGCTGCACAAGTTGGGGTTGCGCTCGCGGGTGGAAGCGGCGGTGTGGGCGATGGAGCATTTGCGTCAGGCTGGGTAGGGTTTGCCCTGTGGGAACGACCCGACAAGCCAGCACCTACAGCTTAGTTGCGTCCTCATCGCCCTTTCACTGTCAACGCCCCCACACTCGCCAGGACAATAACCGTCCCCACCATCACCATCACCGAAGGCCGCTGCGCCAGTATCACCCACCCCATCAGCATCGCCACCGGCGGGATGAGATACAGCGCAATCGCTGCCCGGCTGACCTGGCTATGGGCCAGTACATAAGCCCAAGCCAGGTACGCCAGCGCACTGGGAAAAATGCCCAGCACCAGCACGGCCAGGTTCACCGACATCGAAGCCTGGGCCAGCTCCCCCGGCAACCCCGGCAGATACACCAGCAGCAACGCCGTGCCTGACCAGAGGGTGCAGCACACCATCGTCAGCCCGTCATAACGCTGGGAATAACGCTTTTGCAGGGCGAAATACAGGCTCCAGGACGCCGCCGCCAGCAGGATCAACACGCTATGCCCTTCCAGCTCGCCCAAGCCGCGATCCCCCACCGCCACCACCCCGGCACCGAGCAGGCCGCCGAGTACACAGCCCCATTGCCAGGCGCCGAGCCGTTCCCTGAACACGGTGCTGGCCAGCACCGCGCTGAACAGTGGTGTAGATTGCGCCAGGACGCTGGCAGCGCCGGCACTCACACCGCGCTGGCCGTAATTGAGGGCGATGTGGTGCAGGGTCACCGCAAACAGCCCCAGCACCGCAAACAAAGGCAAATCCCGGACCCGGGGCCGTGCAATGCCCTTGCACCAGGCCACCGCGGCCATCAATACCGACGCAATCAAAAAGCGCAGCAAGGCCAGGTTGTCGGGGGCGTAGGCCTGCAAAGCGATATGGATACCGATAGGCGAATACGCCCAGCAGAGAATGACAAAGACGGTTGCCAGGACAACTTTTGCGCGGGGCATGGGCGTTCTCGGGGACGTGGCAGCACACAGGCACTGCCTGGCAACAGTATGAGAAACCCCAGGCCTTGAAAAAAGTGACTTAAACTGAGCCCACTCTTCACTCCAGGTGAACCATGGAACTGTCCCAACTGCGTATGTTCAAGACGGTCTACGAGCTGGGCAGCATCGCCCGTGCTGCGCAGCAGCTGCATTGCGTGCCGTCCAATATCACCGCGCGCCTCAAGGCCCTGGAGCAGGAACTCGGCGTCGCGCTGTTGGTGCGTGAGGGCCGGGGCCTGCGGGTCAGCCCCGCCGGCGAAGTGTTTATCGAGTACGCGACGAAAATCCTCGACCTGACCGAAGCCTCCCGGCGTGCCGTCGCACTGGGTGGCGCGCCCCAGGGGCATTTGCGTATCGGCGCTATCGAGTCCAGTGCAACCGGGCGCTTGCCGCAGTTGCTGGCGCGCTATCACGCGCTGTACCCCCAGGTGTCGCTGGCGTTGAGCACTGGCACCTGGTCGCAGTTGCTCGATGATATCCAGCACCATCGGCTGGACGCGGCAATTGTCGCCGTGGATGTGCAACGCCCCGGGCTGCACAGCACGCGGCTATATAGCGAAGACCTGATATTGATTGCCCCCACATCGCTGGGCCCGGTGCGCAGTGCCGCAGACCTGCACGGCCTGACCCTGTTTATGTGGCCCACAGGCTGCCCGTATCGCCTGGCCCTGGAACAATGGTTGTCACGCCATGACCAGGTCTGCCCCATTGTCAGCATCGCCAGCTACGGCACGATTATCGGCTGTGTCAGCGCCGGCAGCGGCGCCGCGCTGGTGCCGCGGGGGATCTACGAGCAATACCGCCAGGGTGCCAACTGGCAGGGCCATGAGTTCGCGGAACTGGCGCACATCGACAACCTGTTTTACTGGCATGCCAACGTCGGTTGTCATCCGGCCCGGGATGCGTTTTCGGCACTGTTGCAGGGGCACTGCCTCCACGGGACTACCTCCAACGAGGCATAGGCCCAGCCACCGCCAGGCCCTACCATGGGCGGGAGCGGAGGTACGCCATGTTGACCCATCCATCCATTGTCTTGACCCTGCGTCGGCATCATCTATTCAGCCCGTTGCCGGAGAAGATTTTCCAGGACGTCTGTACCCTGGCCAATCTCAAGCGCCTGCCCGGGCATGCCACCCTGATGCACCAGGGCGACCCTGCCGATCGGTTTTTCCTGCTGGTCAGTGGCCAGGTCAAGTTGCACCGGGTCACCGGCGAAGGCCAGGAGCATCTGGTGGAAGTCATCCGCCCCGGCCAGACCTTTGCCGAAGCGCTGTTGTTCAGCCAGGCCAAGGCCTATCCGGTGAGTGCCACGGCGCTCAAGGACAGTGTCTTGGTAAGCATCGAGGGCCATCATTACCGCAAGGCCCTGGAGGACCAGCCACAGATCTGCCTGGCGATCCTCGGCACCATGAGCCTGCACCTGCACCAACGCCTCAAGGACATCGACACCCTGACCCTGGCCAATGCCAGCCGCCGGGTCATCAACTTTCTGATCCAGGAGCGCGATACCGTCAGCGGCGATGTGGTGCTGCAGGTGCCCAAGCGTCTGGTGGCCTCCAAGCTTGGGATTCAGCCGGAGACGTTTTCGCGGATTCTGCACCGGCTGATAGACGCCGGCCTGATCGAGGTGCAACGCCGCACCATCCGCATCCTGTGCGAGGAGCAATTGATGACCTATCAGGCTGGCTGACTTAGAATCGACGCCATTCTTCGCCCGCCTTCCTGACACGAGCGCCGCCCATGAGCTTTGATTTCGACACGATCCACCCTCGCCTCGGCACCGGCAGCACCAAGTGGAGCCGCTACCCCGAAGACGTCTTGCCCATGTGGATTGCCGACATGGACATCGCCGCCCCACCGGCGATCCTCAAGGCCCTGCACGCACGCCTGGACCAGCAGATGCTCGGCTACAGTGTCGCCCGCCCCGAAGTACGCGAGGCGATCATCAGCGACCTGTGGGACAAGTACGCCTGGCGCGTGCAGCCCGATGAACTGCTGTTCCTGCCGGGCGTGGAGCCGGGTTTCAACATGGCCTTGCACGCCTTTGTCCAGCCCGGCCAGCCGGTGGTGTTGCAGACCCCCAACTACGCACCGCTACGCCATGCGGCGGGCAACTGGAACCTACCGAAGATCGAAGTGCCGTTTGCCCTGAGCGACCAGGGCGAATACCTGACCCCCCTGCCCGCCTTGCGCCAGGCCTTGAAAGGCGCCGGCGCCTTGCTGCTGAGCAACCCTCACAACCCCCTGGGCAAGGTGTTCGCCCGCGAGGAACTGCTGGCCGTGGCCAACGCCTGTCTGGATACAGGCGCGCTGATCATCTCCGATGAAATCCATGCCGAACTGTGCTTCGACGGGCGCCGGCATATCCCCACCGCTTCGTTGAGCGCAGAGATCGCCCGCCGCACCATTACCCTGATGTCGGCCAGCAAGGCCTACAACGTCGCCGGCCTGAAGACCTGCTTTGCCATTGTCCAGGACCCGGTCATCCGCGAGCGCTTCAACAAGGCGCGCTGCGGCATGGTCGATAGCGTCAGCCCCCTGGGCCTGGAAGCCACCTGGGCGGCCTATAGCCAATGTGGGGAATGGTTGCAGGCGTTGGTAGCGTACCTGCAAGACAACCGCGACTACCTGCTGGAGGCGGTGCAAAAGCGCCTGCCGGGCGTGGTCATGCATGCCCCCCAAGGCACCTACCTGGCCTGGCTGGATTGCAGCGCCCTGGGCCTGGAAGACCCGCAGCGGTTTTTCCTGGAACAGGCCAAGGTAGGGTTGAGTGCGGGTGTGGAATTTGGCGATGACAGCCAGCAGTTCGTACGCTTGAACTTCGGCTGCCCGCGAGCCTTGCTCGAAGAAGGTCTTTCCCGCCTGGAACGCAGCCTGCAAAACCGCTGAACCGCTCTGCCGGAGCCGCCTTGCCGGCTCCGGCAAGGGCTGGGCTCAGAGCTTGGCGATGGACACTTCGGTGGATTTGACGAAGGCAATCACTTCGCTGCCCACCTTCAATTCCAGGTCGCGCACCGAGCGGGTGGTGATCACCGAAGTGACAATCCCCGACGCCGTTTGCACGTCAATCTCGGACACCACTTCGCCCAGCAGGATCTCCTTGATCACGCCCTTGAACTGGTTGCGTACGTTGATCGCTTTGATGGTCATGTGAGGTTTCCTTTTACGGTTGGGTCAATCCGCACGAATGCGCAGGCCCTCAAAATGCGCCATCCACACCAACAACAAAAGGAATAAATAACTATTTATTTATTCCTTTTTGACATATTAAGAATTCTGTAATTGCATACCAAAAATGCCTACGGTTTGAACGTAGATTCCCTGCATGGCCAACGCGGTCTCACCGGCGCAGCCTTGAACTGAATGTTTGAAGCACCGAAATAACACCGTGCCCAATTAGGGCCCGGTGTTATTTCACATTTGAAAGCGCTCGGCCAACTCAGCCCATTCAGACAAAGACCCCACCCGACAAGGGCGCATCAGACAGCGTCGCACCTGGCTCGGTCAACGATTTGAACAAGGTATGCCCCTGGAGCAACTTGCCATACCAGGCGTTCAGGCTCTCGACATCGCTCTGCCCGTCCAACGCCTCGACCCACAGCACCAGATCGCCAGCGGCGTCAGCGGTCAGTCTGACGGGGGCAAGCACCGAGAACGGGCTGTTGACCTGCAATAACTGAAGCACCACACCTTGCAGCAATCGCTTGGGCAGCGCGCCCAGGCGCAGGGCGATCAGCCAGCCATGCGGTACTCGCTCCAGTAGCACTTCGGGATCCTCGCCAATGTGCAGACGGCAGGTAGGCTGATCTTCTGGCGGCATTGCCAGATCCCATTGCTCCAACCAGTTTTTCAATGACATTCAAGCTTACTCCGCAATTCGCCAGGCCTTGGCCATTTCGACAGTGGTGGAGCTCGACGGTTTGCTCCAGGGTTTGTTTCGTGCGCCGTAGTTATCGATAAGATCGTCCAGGGCCTGATTGATCTGGGCCGGGCTTATCGCACGCATCAGGCTGTGCTCGACACGATTGAGCAGCGCGACGTTGGAGGCTGGCTGGCCAACGCGATAGAGGGACGGCAGAATCACTTCTTTGCGGATGTTGTCGGCGATCACCGCCACATCACGTCTGCGCATTTCATCGACCGCAGCTTTCAATACCGGCGACGCCACAGGCGTGTCGCGCAAGGCCCCCAACAAGCGCTGATGGTCGGTGTTATCGGTATTGTTCAGCGTATTGGCTACCCATGCCTTGCGTTCCGGGGTCGACGCCAACGTATCGAGGCGCGCCAAAGCCGAATTTATGCCGTCGGACAGTTTCATGTCCTTGGCCGAAAGGATGGCCACTGTGAGTTCGGAAAAAGCCTGCGTCGCCGCCCGCCTAAATTGCACGACATCCGCCGTACGAACCGGCTCTTGCGCCGAAACGCTGGCAAGCATTTCATCGTCCAACGCCAGTAGCGCGCTTTCCATGGTTGCAAACGTGTGGGCCTCACGGGCCTGCAAACGGTTATCGAGGTGGTTGCCGACCTCTTTGTGCAACAGCGATTGCAGTTCGTTCTTGACGCCATCGGGCATTGTGAAATTCAGGGTTCCGCTGAGCATGCCACTGTAGTCCCCCGACTCTGTTTTGAGCGGCACCACGACGGTCTGGTCCTCCAGCGCAGCGAGCCCGCGCGCCTGCAATGCCGCTTGTGCGCCCAACGGAGCCCCTACAACCCACTCGAAAACACTGGGGCGGTACTGACTAGGCCCCTTCTCGGGAACTGCGTCCTCAGGAAACTTGAGAATGAGGTTGTCATCTTGACGTAGCGGGCTGTTCGAGAACTGTTGGTTGATCATTTCCGCTACCGGAACGTTGAGCATCACGCCACCGTCCTGGAACTTGGTACGCTCGTTCTCTGCCTGGAACGGATGGTTGGTTTCGCCCATTTGTTTGAACACCAGCGGGAACGAACCGGAGATGTGCGCGGCGCGGGCGATGTCCATGTCGGGAGTCAGGTCGGCATTGAATACCACCAACTGCGGACGGCCTTCATACATTGCCGTGCCGGTGATGTTCAGTTCTTTGATCTGCGGGATCTGCCTGCTGAGCACGGACAGGTCGCTGAATGTGACTGCGCCGCCCTTTTGCAGTTTTTGCACAATAGCATTGACGGCGGGCTGCCGAGCGACCTCGGGATGGGCCGCAATCTGGTTCAGTACGGACTTGCTGGACTCCGTGCGCAGGACTTTTTCCAGTGGCGCTGCTTCTGAACCCATGCGCGGGAGGATGTTGTACAGCAAGCGCACAATGCTGGCGACCACGCCGTTGTTGCCGAAGGTTATCAACTTGCCTAGGCCAGAGTTAAGATGCTGGAGCTTTTTCATCCAGCCTTTGCCGCTGTCGAGCAGGGAGATCAAGTCCATGCTATCGGACAGGCTCTTGAACGAACCAGCGCTCATCCCGGACGCCAATAATGCCGCTGTGATTGCCCCAGCCGAAGATCCGGAAATGCTCTTGATACCGTCCAACGCTCCTTTATTTTCGAGTGCTGAAATAGCGCCTGGATACGCTGCGCCTTTGGCACCACCGCCACTGAGAACCAGACCGGTCAACGGTGGCCGGGTCAGTTTGACCTCGGTGACACCGTTCTCGAAACTGCGCAGCGTGACCTGCCGCTTCCCCGCGCCTTCGGCGATCAACTGCGACGCGCCTTCGGGTTGCGGTGCCACCAGGGCAGCCCGGCTGATATCCGGCAATTGCGCACTGACGGCTACACCGATGCTGCTCTTGAGTGCCGCCGTCAAACCCTGGCCCACAGGGTCCGTGGACAACCTGGCCTTGAGCGGTGGTTGATCCTTGGGCGGCGTAATTTCCTGCGGCCGGCCGGTAGCGGCAAGTGCGTTGACTGAAGACGGAATTAGCATAAAGGCTCCTGGGGCAAGTCAGTTGTTGACTGGAGCAAATACTAAGGGAATGGGTTTTCCGGCCTTTTCAGTATCAGACGTTTTTTTATCAATTTAGCGTTTCCAGTGATTGCCCTTCAGTTTGTCTGTCGATCGAAGGGGCAGGCGCTCGCGCTTCATGCTGCCACGTTTGCTGCAAGGCGGCTTCCAGTGCCCCCAATTGGCCGCCAACGCTCGCGTCAATGATGCCGATCTCGGTCTCAAGGATGCAGCCACCCTGGTCGAGTCGGGCATCGGCGACGACCTCGACATAGCCCACCTCCGGGAAGTCCTTGAGCACTCGGGAAATCTGCTCGCGCACCTCAAGTACCTGATCCGGATGCACATGCAAAATGACCTGTTTCTGATTACTGACCAGCAACAACGCCTGTTGTGTCACCTGTAACGTCAGCTCGATATTGTCGTAATGCTGAAGGATCTTGCGCACGGCTTGCAGCACCACACCGCCCATCTGCTGCTCGACCTCGCGGTAATACTGATGACACTGCAACAGCGTTTCCTGAATCAGCACAGCCTGACGCTTGTTCGCCTCTTCGATGCCGGCCTGCCAGCCCAACGCCTTCTGTTGCTCATAGACATCATGGGCAGCACGCTCGATTTCCTCGGCACGTTTGCGGGCGACTTCAACCAACTCGCCTGCCGTCAGATAGTCTTGATAGTCAGCACTGCGCAGCAGAACCTGATCCGGTGCGAGGCGGACTTCAGATGCTTTTATTTCAATAAATGGAAGCATTGCGGGCTCACTTGTCGGGCGATTTTCAGACACAACGCCTGGGCCAATGGACGCTGGCTGTTACTGACATGCCAACGCTGAGGGGGCACCAATAACTGGGATTTTCCAGGCGCCAGGCGTAAAGCCAGGCGCCTGGAAAATCCCGATGGTGCGTCATCACAGGCCAGCAGCCAGAACTCCAGCGCGCGCTGGCGCAGGCAATCAACCAGTTCTCCTGCTGGTAACGGTTGCTGCCAGCCTTGCGGCCAGGCGCCAATAATCAGCTCCAGTTGTTCCAGACAGTAACGATGCCCGGCTTCGCCAATCGCAGCGTGAACCCGCCGCAGGCTTTGCGCGTCCAGCACTTGCCGAATCGCGTGACCATGCAGCAGTGCGCCCAGATAACCGAGAGTCTTTTCCAGCGCGGCCTGCTCAAAAAACGCGAGACCGCCGAGCATGGGTGGCAATTCATACTCGATGCCCAGCGCAAACTCATTGAGCAGCCATGCATTGATCCCCCTGTGCCGGCGCCAGTGGTCCAGGGTTTCGGTCAGGCCCGCCAGCGAAGATGGGAGGCGTGCAGGGTGAATGTAACGGGCCGGGCAAAACCGTAGCTGGTAGGGCGTCAACAGCAACGTCATCACGAAAGCCTGCTGCGCTGCCACACATATTGCCCGAGGTTGCTGACCAACAGCAGTGCCACCATTAGCCCGAACAGCCCCAGCAACCGGCTGCGCGATTCTTCAGTCACCTGAATCGAGAAGACTGTTTCATAACGTGGGGCGAGCGGAACTTGCCGCACATCGGCCGAAGGCACCAGCACGACGCTGATGCGGTCGTAACTCAAGCCTTCGATGCCGTTGTTCACCAATTGCTTGATCTGCGGAATGTAGGCGTCGAGCTGAATATCCGCCGCATGCTTGATAAATACCGACGCCGAGGCAGGCGACGATTTTTTACCCAGGCCATCGCGGTCTTCAGGCAGCACTACATGCACCCGAGCGACCAGTACACCATCGATTTCAGAAAGGGTTCGGGAAATTTCCTGGGCCTTGGCGTAGTTAAGCCGCGCTCGCTCCTCGACCGGCGAGGAGATCAATCCCTCCTTGGGGAAAACATCCTTGAGCGTGGAAAAACTCTCGCGCGGATAGCCCTTGCGCTTGAGTGCATCAATCGCCTCAGCGATATCGGACTCCTCGACCAGCAACTTGACCTTACCGTCCTTGTCGGGCTGCTTGGCTGCCCAGATTCCTTCGGTGCGCAGCAACGCCAGCATTTCGTTGCCTTCTTTCTGGCTGATACCGGCATAGAGTTCGACTTTGCAAGCGGTGAGCAGTAACACGGCCAGCACCATCAGAATTCGATTGAGTCTCTTCACACAGCACCTTATTGGGTTTTCATCAGCGTTTCGACGTTCTGACTCATGCGCCCTACCGTCTTGGCTATCAGTTCCTCCTGCATGCTGATACGCATCAGCGACCACTGCATCTGCATAAGGCTGCCCGGGTCGTCGCCTGGCGTCGAAAGCTCGACCTCAAGTTCATGCTTGGCCTGGGAAAAACGTTCCTTGAGCTGCCCGATTTCGTTGAGCAAATTACCTCCCAGGCTCTCACCGCCCTTGCCCATCTCCCGTTCAAAATCGGTGACTTGCCCGGCATTGGCTTGGGGTGCCTTGAGATCATCGAGATTGGCGACAGTGGCCTGACTTATCTGACTAACGTCCATCACGACTCCAAATCGGGTGAGTGGGTGAAGCTCATCATGTTTTTGATCATTGCGTTCACAGGGATCAGGATCTGCAACTCGCGGCGCACAATCGCCTGCAGGTAGTCACTGCCCTCGACGCCCTTGACCTCACTCAGTACGTTGAGCAACAGGGTTTCTTGTTGCTTGCCGAACGGTGCCTGCTCCTTGAGCATGTCCTTGAGTGCCAGACGATCCTGTTCAAGCCCCAGTTGTTGTTGCCCAAAGCGCACGAGCAAGCGATCCGACAGGCCCTGCATCAGCCAATTGAGCAGTTCACCACGACGCCCTTCGGCCGATTCCGGCAGATCCTGGCGATACCACTTCCACACGGCGTCACGCTGCTGCCGGGCATCCATACCTGTCAGTGCCGTTGTCAGATCCGCACCGTGCAACCAGAGTTGCAAGGGGCCGTCAATCGAGACAGGCCTCGGCGACACCGCAGCCGGTTTCATTGCCGCGTCAAATGCTTGTGCCTGACCGGGCTCGGCGGGTAACGCAGGTCGAGTGTCCCGTGCATCATGAGGCGGCAGTTGCCCGGGCGCCGAGTCGATCCGGTTCATCCCCCCTCCGGGTCACGCATGCCTTGGGCAAACTGCTGCAGCCGCGGGTCTTCGCTCGCCGCCAGCTCGGCCAGGCGCCGATCCAACGCGGTGCCCAAGCCCAGCCGCCATTCACATAACGCCAGCCAGGGCGCAAGTGCCGGCCACGGCTTGCCCTCGCCCAGCACCAGCGCCTGCTGGTAATGTCCCTGGTTCATCAGGCTGGATAGACGGATAAGGCACGCGGCCTCCTCCTGCCCCTCGACCTGTTCAAGCCAGTTGGCAATGTGCTGTGCTTCTTCGTGGCAGTGATGACCGCTACCGGCCAGGGCTAGTTCTGCCATCAGCCCTTTCAATGAACTGTCCATCATCAGATTTTCTGCAGGATGCCTTGCATCAGGTCTCTCATCGAACGGGTGACGGTCGAGTTGATGTTGTAGATCACCGACCATTTGTTGAGTTTGTGTTGCAACTCGGCCAGCAGCGCCGGGTTATCCGCAGAGTCCTTGAGAGCGGCAATCGCATCACCGACCTCCTTGTTGGCGTTGTTGGCCTGGTCCTTGAGGTTTTCCGCGACTTTGTCGAGCGTGTTGACGCTACTGTCATTGGTAAAGATCGATGCCATCATGAAGCTCCCTTGAGGGTGTTGAGAAGGCTGATGGCGGCCTCGACTGCCTGAGCTTCCATCTGCCATTGCCGATACTGTTGAGGATCACTGCCGCCGATCAAACGACGTTTGACGCAGGCCCTGGCCTGTTGCAGTTGCGCGTGTATCTGCTGTTCAAAGTCCGTGTCAGCGGCGCACAGACGCTCCTCCAAAACCGTCATCATTGAGCGGTTCCCCCTTTAGATTGATGATGAATTGTTGTTTGCCACGGCTGACGATCACGGTGTCGACATTGATCGCCAGCACCCTCACGCCTTGCGCAGTAGAGGCATTGACCGGGTATTTCTGACCATCGCTCAGCACCACATACGGCACTTTGCCGAAGGACACCGAACGCACCACGAACTCCAGATCATCGGTGCTGCCACGTTTGTTGCGACTCACCAGGTCCAGGGCCGGACGTGCGCCGAACTCCTGGCGAAAATCACGCTGCAACGTGTAGAACGCGCTGAGTTGAGGCTCATCAAGTTGCCCGCGCACTTCAATTCGCTCACCTTTGTCCTGATAAGCCAGCACCGCGTCGAGACCCGAGTCGGCAAGCATCTGATCGAGCCGCTTGAGGTGCGATCCGGCAAGCCGCACACGGTTTTCCACTCCCAGCAAGCCAGGTACATCGACCTTGAGCAAACTGTCGATTTGCAGCCAATGCTCATCCTCAAGCGCCAGTTCACCGGTGAGGCGAATCCAGCCGGGTTGGTCCCCATTGGCCGTGCGTACCTGGCGATAACCGAATTTCTGCAAGATGAACTCCACCCCCTGGCGAATCTCTTCCAGGGTGCGTACGTCGAGCCGGTATGTCAGGCCGCTACGTTCCAGGTACTGCTGCAATGCCAGCCGCGTGCGGTTGTCTTCCAGATAACCGGTGAGCGCAATACTGCCATTGCCCTGAGGCTCACCGAGTTGCACAAACTGATACTGGCGATCACGTAAAAAACTGCGCAAGGCCACGACCGGGTCCTCGCTGGCCATCCCAGCGTTGCCAGACGACCAGGGGGCGCCAAGCAAAGCAATGAGCCCTGCCAGCAACAGTGCACTGATACCAAGCAGCAATAGCCCACCCCAACGCACTCGCGGCTGCGCCATGCGCCGTTCGTGAGGGTTGGCAGCCAGAGGCAGCTGTTCGCAGAACTGCCGCTCCTGAGCACAATAGGCCCACAGCAGCGGCCCACAAGCCTGGCGGACCAGGGCCTGCAACGCGCTGCCGCCCGCCAGCGGCTGCCCCTCCTGAAGTGGCTGATGACCTTCGGCCCACTCCAACAGGCGTACACCTTGTGGGTCGACATCGAGCACCAAGTGGATCGCAGCGATACCTTCATCGACCAGCACCAGATCGGCTTGCAGCGGATCGGAACCGATCACTACCCGCCCTTCAGCCAGCGGTACTTCAACCCCTTGATTGAGGCCGCTATAGAAACGAATTTTCCAACCCATGTCAGGGCTTCTTCGGTGCGCGGACGCACTGTTCGACACCTTCGACGCAGGCACCCTCGGCAATACGCCAGCCCGTGGTGTCCTTGCCCAGGCTGCATGCCATCAGCGAAGAGTCCTTGCCTGCCTGTGCCAGCACGTGCTGGAGCTCGCGGGCCTGACCCAGTTCCTGGCACTGCGCAGTCCCGAGCAATTTCTGCAACGAAAGACTCTGGTTCGACAGCTCATCGACCTGGAGCAATGGATCCATATAGCCACGCTTGCTGCCCAACGCCACGAAATGGCCTAGCCCGTTGTCAATCAAGCGCGGCTCGATCAGAAACAGCCGCACCGAGCGACGGGTGAAACTGGACTTGAACCGGAACAACGCTCCCAGATACGGAATGTCGCCCAGCAGCGGAACCTTGCGCATGGATTCGCTGAGCTCATCACGGTAGATACCGCCGATCAACAGACTCTGCCCGTGTCCCACGCGAGCCACGGTATCGACCACGGTGCGGGCGATAGTGGGAAGCCCACCCACCCCTGAGCTGTTGGGTTTCTGATTACCGTCCTCGATATGCAGGCTGAGGCTGATTTCCGGTTTGTCACCCAACTGGATGACCCGCGGCGTCAGTTTCAGCATGGTGCCGTAGGTGATCGCCTTGAGTTCAGCCACCCGCTCACCAAGAAGGCTGACATAATAGGTTTCGCTGTGATCAATCACTGCCAGGGTGTTTTCCTGGGTCAGCACGGTCGGCCGCGAGCCGACCTGGGCGCGCCCCTGACTCTGTAGCAAGGTGATGCGGGCAAGCAGGTAATCCAGCCCCCGGCTATCCACAAGGCTGGCACCGGCCTCGCGCGTGGTACCAGGACTGGCGTTGCCCTGACCGCTAATGTTCTGGCTGGTGGTGCGAATGTCGATCAGCTTGTTTGGGCCGACGCCTATACCGACGCGCCAGTCCACGCCCAGTTCGGCGAGGTTTTCCGCGTTGATGTCGACAATCGACAAACCGACCTCGATTCGCGCCGAAGGACGATCCAGCGCCGCGATCAAGCGCCGGTACATCGGCATGCGATCCTTGGTATCGCGCACAATAATGGCATTGAGCGAGGGCTCAGCCTGAACTACGGCTCGCCCGGACTGCGTCGGTAATCGAGGACTGTCCTGTCCGCCTTCTACCGACACCACGTTAGCGTCACTCAGCACGCGAGCAAGAATGGTCGCCACACCCGGTGCATCAATATCGTCTTCGCGATACTTGATTCGCCGATCCTCAGCGACCGCATACTTGAGCGGAAAAATTTCCACGGCCAGGTCTCCGGTCTTCTCAATACGCAGAGCGTGCTGCTGCTCAAGAGCCAGGGCTGTTTGCTCCACCAGATCCAGATACCGTGGGGGGCCGGAGACGTACACCAACCGCCCGCGCATGTCCGATCGCCAACCAAATCGCGGCTCCCAGACACCTGCAGCTTCCAGTGCCTGCCTCAGTTCGGTTTCGCCGATCTGCTCCAGCTTGACCAGCCGCGACTGCATTTCGGTGGCCTTGAATACGTAGAGAACAGCACCGTCGTAGTACCAGATCAGGTTGTAGAGCGAAGTCATCAGTTGCACAAAGGACTGAGGATCATCGAGATCGAAACGCCCACTGACCTGATCATTGACCTTGTCACTGACAATCACCGAGCCGTCGTAATTAGCCGCGAAATTGGCCAGGACATCACGCAGGCTTTCACCCTGGGCGATATAGTTGTAGGGGATTTGTGGCCAATCCAGATCCTGGCTTTGGGCGGTTCCGGTCAATAGCAAGGCAAAGACCAGGCTCAAGGACCGCGAAACACTCAGGGACGCCATAAAGTTTGTTTCCACTGCGGTTCCAGGCCTGCAATCAACAGCTCTGGCTTGATCGTTTCCAGAATCGCGACCTGAGCCGATAGCGCTCTCTCCAGGTCGTCCAGTTCCAGGGTGGCGAATTCCAGACGCGCTTCAAGCATCAGGTTTGACTGTTCATCGGTGGCCAACGCCTGGGGATAGCGTCGACTCCATCGGGTGACCTGGCCTAACAGGTTCAGCAACACTTCACGTTCAGCCGCAGATGAGTGCTGAACTTGCCAGTTCAGCGGGCTGGACAGCACAAGATCAGCCCCCTGACGTTGTAAAAACAGACTGTGACCGTCGATCCGCAGGTGGTATCGACCTGTTTGATCGGCCACAAAAACCCCTTGGCCCGTACGTGCGGCCAATCCAGTCAGTAAATGTTCCATGATTCCTCGGCGTATCCGGCAGTCAGGAGCCTTGCCAATAAAAGTGGTCGTTCGCCTGGCACAGGCTACGTTCATACAGCCAGTGCTGAACGACATCCGCGGCACCCGCGTCGTCGTCAAGCCTGGCCAGCGGCTCCCACAGAGGGCTCAACACCACCGGGACAGGCGAAAAACCATCGAGCTTGCCGTCAGCCAGCAACATGGACATGCCTTGATGCCAATTGGGCCAGGCCAGCTGTGCCTGCTCGGAGATGGCGCCCAGCTTGCGTACCATATTGGCAATTTCAGCGTCGGTCTTTGCCCGACATTGAGCGATTTTGGCCAGTTCCTGTTGTGCTAATTGCGCATTGGTTTCTCCGACCAAGCGCCAGAACTCGGCCTTGATCCGCAACTGGCGTGCCTGTGTTTCGTACTCGATCAATGCCAGGCGCCAATTGGATACCGCTTCATCAAAAAGGCTTTCCCACCAGCTGTATACCGGCAGCAGAACCCAATCGATGAGGGCCTGAGTCGAGGCCAGATTGATCCGGTCGCCCAACCAATTGCACCAGTCCTCACCCTGGGCGCGGGCCTGACGCAGTACCAATTGAATATCCCCGCGTTCGAGCGCCATGCCACGGGCCAAGCGTTGTTGCAGCCAATTGGACTGGAACAGTTGCTCCAGCCGTACACGCGGCAGCAAGCGTTGCAACAAGATCAACTGTCGCACACTAATAATTCCCGACTCACGGTACACACTGACTGATACACACCCAGCTGCCCGGCCTCGACCGCGGGCATCCCGGCCTACTACAAACACCCGACGACCAGCAAAAATACCAGCTTGAGGGGTTTGATTTTGGTCTTCCTGGCTCATCTTCTGCCTTGACTATCTCGTTTCGTAGCACACCCGTCAGCGTCTTCCACTGCGACCAATCTTACTGAGGAGCAACGGACCAAACTTGCAAAAAACGTCATTTTTTTTTAGTCCGCCGCTATTCTTTTCCTTGTCTTGAACGACTGGGAGTACACCCGAAACGACGACGATAGCTCTGAGTGAAGTAAGACTGGCTGGAAAAACCGCTTTCCATTGCGATGTCCACAATGCTCATTTCGCTGTTAAGCAATAGATGATGGGAGTAGAGAATACGCCGCTCACTGATCCACGCTCGGGGAGAAACGCCATAGACCGACCCGAACAACTCCTTGAACGTGGTCAAGCCCATTCCGAACTCCCGGGAAAACTGGCAGAGCCGCCACTCCTTGAGGTAGTGCTGCTCCATGAACACCTGTAAACGCTCGACGTGCCGACTTCCCTGCTGACGCAATACTGACATCAGCGCCGGGCCCTGGGGGCTGAAAGCAAACAGCATCAACAACTCTTCGACGCGCAACAACGCCAGCATCGGTGGGTGCTCATGCACCATCAGCCCTTCAAGCCCCTTTATGCAGTCCGCCATCAACGGCGTACTGGCAAACGCAATGAGACTAACCCCCGGCCCATCCCAGCGCTCTACTTCACTCAATAAAGAACCAAAACGCTGAACAAACTTTTGTAAAAACTGAACCGATAATGGGATCCAAAGTAAAACACAATCGTGTTCGCCCGTACTCACGACATAGTTACCTCTGCGCGCAAACAATAGCTCGCCAGGCATGAGACACACTGTCGCATTACAATCTTGAACCGTGACCTGCCCCTCGATAAGGATATAAATCCCCTCCTCACCGTTCGATACAAACTCAAACGTCGGAATAGACCACCGGCACAGCTTTATCTGTTTCCGAGCACGTGTGCTGGCACCTTGCATTTTATTGTGACCCCGAACCTGCACATACCATTTGTACGGTGCCCAAGTAGGCATCGTACGAAACTCAACTTCTAAATACTGCTGCGCGACGACTTTGCGCTTGAATCCTGTGACGCGAGAGCCTGGAATCTAGCAGTGGCGGATTCTCTATCTCTTGGCTCAAACACTGCACTGATTCTATGAAGTCAGGATGACTAACTCAATGACAACCGTCCTTGCAATTAATCATAGCCACTAGAGTAATTACTCTTAACTAGACGAAGCCCCGATAAATTTATTTAGTTACCCACCTATCGAAACACCCTTCTATTTCAATAGGCGCTAAATAAATACAAAATATTTCAAGATCATTTCGTCGCCACCGAAATAGTGCACTTCGGATAGCAGGGTAGTTGCCCAAGCTGCATATTCATACTTTCACCAGGCACCACCGACTGCCAACTTCTCGACTGCACAGCCCCGTCCTCTGACCAGGCCAGCTCACTGCGCACCAGCAAGCTGTCACCGACCACCTGCGTCGGCATCAGACGAAAAGCAAAGTGCAACGGCAACGCCGTCACCCGATAACGAGCCTGGGCAACCAACCGCAGCTGCTGCTGGATCACCGAGTAGAGCCGCACACTGACGTAGGCAGGTTGTGAAATCGGTGAAGGCGTGCGCACCTGCCCTCTCACATCAATCAACGGTGCCGGCGGCGAAGGCACACTGACGCAGCCCCCCAAGGCAAGAAAAACGCTGAATAGCAGCGTCTTCCTCATGGTTGACGAACCTTGCGCTCATAAAGAGGGGCAATCTCGCCATCGACCAAACGCTGCAAATGTTGCTCACTCTGTTGATCGACCTCCACCTGTACCGCCAGCCAGCGACCCAACTGCGCAACGCTGATGCCTCCCTCCTGGCGACTGGGCACCTGACTGAACGAGCGCCCGGCAAAGCTTCCAGATATTGGCGCACCGTCACTCGTGGCCGCTGGTGAAATGCCAGTGCTTTCTATCTTCATGACTCACTTAAACCCTCATACCGGCGGGCTTGGATATTGTTTGGTCGCCACCCTCATATCCCGGCAGCAATTGCTGCCAAAACTCGGCGTGATCAAGCAGGTTGGCCAAGGTGGCCTCGAAACGTTCCAGGGTCAACTCAGCCGCGGGTATCTGGGCGTATAGCTGCACCAGGCCTGCTGCCTCATCAAAACCAAAATGCAGATCGAAGCGATACCAGTACCGATTGAAACTCGCCAACTGCCGGAAGATTGCGTCGCCGAACGTTTCGATTCCCGCCACATCCGCTTCCATAACCAAGCGCTCGCGTCCTGCCAGTAACACCAGCGTCACGCCCAACTTATCGTCAAACAGCAGACTGGCTATTCCCTCTTCATCCAGCGACAAAGCGGGAAGGCCACTGCGATTGGCAAACTCGGCAAGCAGCCGGTTGACCCTGATCCTCAAATCCATGCACGTCCCCTCGAACTAGGCGAATGCTAGCACCCTGACATGAGCGGGTTTTGTCACTGACGGGCTTTTCTTTTAAGAAAAAAGCCACATCACTGTGGCTTTTTTCCTATATCAAGATCAGATCAAGCCACGCCAGCGGCGGCCCGCCAGGCCTGATTGTGGTTCTGGGTGTACTGCGCAAGCAGTTGCAGCATCTCTTTCATAAAGTTGGCGTTGTAGCTCAACTGGTCTTCGACCTTCTGCTTTTCGCTCTGGGCAATTGACGCGCTGACTTCATCTTCCTTGGCATTGGCCTGAATAGCCGTTTGCTCGACTTGCACCGAGTTGCTGGACATCTGCCCAAGTGCCTGGTTCACGCCATTGATGCTTTGCAGCTTGGCATTGCGGTTATCCACGCCCTGCCCAGCCAGCTTGAGCGCACGGGTATCGGCCGCCTGCTCCTTGGCCCATTCCCGGCCGACCTCAATGCGATCGGCCTTCGAGGTTTTGCCCAGCTCCTGCATCTTCGCGTCGATCTGCTCGTTGCGCCGACCAATGTTGCCCTCCAGGACCTTTTCCTGGCTGATCGCCTTGCCATTCTTGACCGCACCAATGGCACCGGTAACCGCCGATGCCAGGGCCATCACACCGGAGATCACCGCCATCGCAATCATCAGCCTCGAACCGCTGCGCATTTCGTCCACTTGGGACTTCTGCGCATTGATGATCGAGGTGTTCTCGCTGTCGCGCTGGATAATCCCCAGCTCGCGGGCCTTCTGCGCGATGCGAAACAACAGCACCATCAGCTCCACACTGCCATTGAGTTCACTGCTGACCCTGCCCAGCCCCTCGGGCTTGAACACTTGCCTCGGCGCTATCAGGTCGACACCCAAGCTCTTCTTCGATTCGCCGGGCAGTGCCGTATTCGCGCTGTGAACTGTTTCGGTTCGTACGCCTGCTTGAGTTTTTTCCAGCGACTGAGTATTGCCAATCTGACCCAGCCCGTGAGCGCCATAGCCTGTTTCAATCATCATGATGTGTTCCTCAGATAGCCGCAGGACGGCTGGAAAGGTTATGCAGGGTGTCGCCCTTCGCATTGATCATCTGGAAAATCTGCTCCATGACCTGCAAAAAAGACTCGACCATGCGACTGAGTTCTTCCTTGAGCTTGTCCATGACGGCCTGAAACTGCGTGAGCTCGGAGCGCGTCTCCAGGGCATCGGCCTGTTTATCGGCAGCCTTGGCCTGAAACGCCGAGTTGGCGGTTTGCGCCGCACCGTTGGCGACCTCCAGGGTCATGTCGGAAATCTGCATCCCGAGCTTGGCACCATGGGACAGAGACTGACTGGCCACGTTGCCAAACTTGCTCCCCAAATCCGCCACTTTGCCGGCTAGACTGGCAGTGAGCTCGGCAGCCTTGCCACCGATTTTTGCACCCACCTTGGCGACCGCCCCGACGGCAGCCCCCCCGAAACTGACTACCGCAGCCATCACAGCGATGGCGATTTCGATCCCCATCAGAGCCGGTCCGAGCTTTTCCATCACTTCTTTACTGATCAATCCGTCCTTCGCCGCTTGTTGCACAGCCTGGGAAACGACACCCATTACGCCCCCGGCGATCATCAGTGCTCCGGCGGCCGCGCCGACACCCGTCGCTACCAGAATGGCACCCACGATGATCGAGGCAATGGCACTGATCCAGCCAAAAATCTTACCTATCAAGCCAGACTTCTGGGCTTCTTTTGCAGCCTCGGTCGCCTCCAGAATCTTCTTCTGGTTTTCCTCGATCTTTTGCAGGTTTTGCTCACGCGCCATCTTGATTTCTTCAAGCTTGAGCTTTTTTTGCGTGGACTCCAGCTCGCCAGTCAGTTTGGCCAATTCAATCTCGAAATCCTCCACCGAGCTGAGCCGCGCCACGCCTAACCGAGCCGTTTCAGCGACAAAACGCTGGGCCAGCCCGGTATCCTGGCGCACGGACTGCACCAGGCGGTTGATGTCCGCCCGAGTCCCGACCTCCAGGCGCTGCTGGCTGGCCGCCGACGGCGCAGTCAATTGCACCCCTTGAGACGTGACGGCCGATCGGCCATCCGACTCGACCCGGGAGACCGTTAGCGCATCCCCCCCACGATCATTGCGTGGGCGCCCCACGGGGTCGCTTGCAGCAACGCTCCCCGTGGCAAGCGTAACGCGATCAAACGTTATCGGATTCATTAGGTTGATCCTTTCTCGCTAGTACGGCTTCCAACATGGCGCCTGCACGTTCGGCCAGAACCGAGTGTGCCGGCTGTGCTGCGGCCAAGGCCTGAGCCGAGTAGAAGCCACTCTCGGCCCCGTCGAGATCACCCAACCGCAGGTGACACTCGCCAGCATGAAATGGAAATCTGGGCTCGTTGATATCGATCAGCGCGCCGTAACTGAAGCTCTGCAATGCCAGCTCTAGCTGCCCCATGGCCTGCCTGCACGCGCCCAATCCCAAAAAGAACCGAACGTCGTAATGATCAAGCATGCACAGCGCCTGAAAAATCTTGTGGGCGTCATCCCACTTGCCAGCCTGGTATTGATTGAACGCCAGGGAGTAGAGCTGCTCAAGGCTGTCGCTGGAGATGTTCCTGAGCATGGCCAGTGTGCCGCCATCGCGCAAAAACGCTTCCAGTTCTTTCTCGTATTCCTCAGACACATCGTGTTCTTGCTGGCTCATCAACCGTTCCTATATGGCATTTAGAATGTCGCGCATCATGCTGTCGTACTTCTGAACGAAGCGATTCAGGGCCTCGATGGCCGAGTTGTAGCGAGAGCTGACATCGTTCAACAGCGTGGTTTTCTCACTGACTTTGTCGTTGATCGGGCGGGAGCGGTCGCCCACCGTCGTGGCGAAGTTGGCGATGGGGTTGTTCTCGTCCTTGAACTCGTACTTTTTGAGTAAGTCATCGGGGTTCATCGCCCCACTGTCCTTCGGTGCGCCACTGAGGAAGCTTCTGATGCTCAGCGTGCCGGTGCGATAGGTGTCGAGCCCTGTCAGCAGCGTGTATTCCGCACTGGCCTGCCAGGTCTTGTCGTCGGGGTAGCCGTATAAGGTGCGATCGAACAGGTTGAGTCCCGGCTCGATTGTGATGTCTTTTTTAGCGGCCAGATTCGCGTTGATCTGCGACTGGATCTTGCTGTAGATGTTGAGCTCGGCAGTCAGAACCTTGAGGTCATCACGCAGCGCGGTACGCTTGCCATCCTGTATCAACAGAACCTCTTCATAAACGCCCCGCACGTCATCATCGATCCGGTCACTGGTCAGGCCGAAATGCGCCTTGGCCAGGAACTCTTTCAACGGCCAGGGCTGCCCCGGCTTCGCATCGGCGTACTGGTTGATCAGTTGCTTGACCGACTCGATCCCGGACTTGATTTGCAACTCATACAGGCTGCCCTTCAAATTCGATTCAGGCGGCAAAAAATAGGCCAGCAACTTTTCTACCTGGGCATCCGACAGAGTCTGGTTGGCATGGGTAAAGCTGACATTGCGGTTACTGACCAGTGCCTTAAGCTCTGCCAGTGCATCCGTTGCGCGACCGCGCAAATGATCGGCTGGAAGCGTCTGCAACGTATTCAAGAACCCCGACAGGTCTTGCTGGTAATGCCTGATATCCATAAGAGGTTCCTTACACCACAAGTCCACGCATCGACGCCGGACGCCGTTGTCGTTTTCCTTCATCGGCAACCGGTGGGCGGCTGATGCGCATCCGCCGCACTTCCTGCAACAGCTCTTGTTCTGCTCTCTGTACAAGTGCCTGGTCCGGCGAGCGAAAGACCCGGTCACGGACCTCGGCAGGCAACGCCAGGCCTTCCCACAGTTCACTGAGCAACCGCTCGCGGTGCTCATTGTCTTCAATGGCCTGCTCGGCAGCCTGAAGGGTTTTTGCGTAGGGTTCGTCGTACATATCCATGGCTCCTATAGTAGGGATAGAGCGCCTGGCTTCCTGTCAGGTACGGTCGATTATTTGTCGTTTTCTGATGGTTCGTAGCGAACACACCTGCCCGGCCGCCAGCTCGAACCAACCGCTCTGCAGTTCGGCTGCGCCAGTCCAGCGACGATAGAAATGCGCCATCCGCGTGCCATCCAGCGGGCTGTCCGCCATCGCCTGCACCTTGCCGTAGAGCTTGGCTTGCGCGCCCAACACCGCGAGAACCGCCTCGGCCAGCACATGTAGCGCGGCAAAAGAATTGACCAGGCCATGGCGCCCGTCGACCCGGCGCAGCATGACGATCCAGACCCGTCCCCCTTCACAGCGCCAGGCCAGTTCGCAGCCGCCATACACAAACTTGCGGCCCAGCGGTAGTGTGCTGTGACGCAAGAAATGTGGCCGGGTGTCATGCCCGTGTGCCTGTAGCCAGCCCACCAAAGGGTCGCGCGTCATAACGTCACCCGGCCCAGTGGCTGGATGTTGATTTGCTGGGTCAACTCCTGGTAGGAGAGTACCGGCAAGCCGTAATAATCGCCTTCGATCAACTTGCGCACGTAGCGGCGAATGTCCATCGACACGATCAGCACCGGCTTGCTCTGCATTTGCGCGAGGTCGCCGACGGTCTGCCGGACTTGTTCGAGAAAGGCTTGGGTGACCGCCGGATCGAGCGCCAGATAGCTGCCGGCACTGGTCTGGCGAATGCCTCCACGGATCTGCTCTTCGACCTGTTGGTCCAGCAGGTAGGCCGGCAGGATGTTGTTGCCGCTCGAATACTTGTAGCAGATGTAGCGCTTGAGGCTGCTGCGGATGTATTCGGTCAACTGCACCACGTCCTTCTCTTTCTGCCCCCATTCCACCATCGCTTCCAGAATCGCGCGCAGGTTGCGGATCGAGATGTCTTCACCGACCAGGCGCTGGAGAATTTCAGTCATGCGTTGCAGCGGAATGATGCGCTGGGCCTCCTTCACCAGTTCCGAATAGCTGTGCTCCATTTGTTCCAGCAGATAACGGGTTTCCTGGATGCCAATAAAATCTTCGGCGTACTCGCGCAACACATGGGAAAGGTGCCAGGTCAGCACCTGATCCATGCTCAGGAAGGCGCAGCCGGATCGTTCCAGCCGACCTTGGTGCTCGGTACTCACCCACAGAGTCGGCTTGCCCGGCAGCACCGGCTCGCCTTCTTCAAAGGGCACACCAATGAGCTCCAGTTGAGTGGCGCGCTCCTGCACCAGCAGCCGTTCGCTGCGCAAGCGCCCACGGGCCACCGGCACTTCTTGCAACTGAATCAGGTATTCACCGTCTTTCAAGCCTTCATTGAAACGCAGATGGATACCCGGAAACGGCACACCAAAATCCAGATAGAGCGCACGCCGCACCCTGACCAGCTCATCATTGAGTGCGAACGCCTCCAGCTCCTGCTGCATGCTAGCCCCCACATCGATCAGCAAGGGCACGGTCATCGCGAACTCTTCCTTATCCCCCAGCCGTGTGCCCTTGGACTTGTTGCCCGCGGGCTTGGCCTTGGGCTTGGCCGATGAGGCCGCTCCCGCACCTTGCGCCAGCAAGGTTGGTAAATCTCTTGGATTACCCTCGGCAGCCATCCCGCGCTGACGCAACAACATAAAGTAACCACCCCCACCCACCAGTACCGCCAGCAGCATGAAAGTGACGGTGGGAAACCCGGGAATCAGCCCGAACAACAGCAGCAATACCCCCCCAATCAGTAATGCCTTGGGCTGGGCCACCACCTGATCACCGATGTCACTGCCCAGATCCGACGTACCGTCCGAGGAGTCCCGGGTCACGATGATCCCGGCGGTAATGGCAATCAACAGGGCCGGCACCTGGCTGACCATGCCATCGCCGATGGTCAGCACCGAATAGAGCTGCAAGGCGTCGCCTGCAGTCATGCCCTTCTGGGTAACACCAATGGTGATACCGGCCAGAATATTGATGAAGATAATGATCAGGCCGGCAATCGCATCACCTTTGACAAACTTCATCGCGCCGTCCATTGAGCCGAACATCTGGCTCTCTTTCTCGATCACCGCACGCCGGTCACGCGCCTCATTGACATCGATGACCCCGGCGCGCATATCGCCGTCGATACTCATCTGCTTGCCGGGCATGGCATCCAGAGAAAACCGCGCACTCACTTCAGCGACACGCTCGGCACCTTTGGTGATTACCAGGAACTGCACAATGGTGATGATCAGAAAGATGATGCAACCCACGACCAGATTGCCGCCCACGACGAAGTTGCCGAACGTGTAGACGATCTGGCCCGCGTCGGCCTCCAGCAAAATCATGCGCGTCGTACTGACCGACAACGCCAGCCGGAACAAGGTGGTTATCAACAGCACCGCAGGGAACACCGAAAACTGCAACGGTGAACTGATGTAGACGGACATCATCATCAACACCACCGACACTGTGATGTTGATTGCAATCAGGATATCCAGCAGAAACGGTGGCAGCGGCAGGATCATCATGAACACCACCGCCAGCAGCATCACCGCCAGCATGATGTCCTGGCGTTCGCCCGCCAGTCTCAAAAATTCAGCGAGCCGGTTCATGGGCCTCCCGCAGGCTCAGGAAGCGCTCGTGCGCCACGCGCGCATCACCAATACGCCCCTGCAAATGGCACGCACGACTGACGCAGTCCCACAGCGCGAAGTCTTCCTCGCCTTCAGACAACAACCGATCACACTGTTGCTCGGCCTGCTCGCCCGCCTCCAGTTGCAACAGTGCCATCACCAGCGCCCGACGCCCCTGACGATGAGTCGGTTCAACGGCCAACAGGGCCTCAAGGAATATCCGCGCATGCGCTGGCTGGCCGCACTGCAGCTGCAGCCAGCCAAGCAACAGCAACAGGCTTTGCTGGATCGGTTTCAACATCATCGGTGGGGTCATACCTTGTGCAGCAAATGGAGGGCCATCTGCAGCAAGTACTCATCTTCGCTACGCGCTTGCAACAGCGCCGAGAGCGCCTGAAACTCGGGCGCATCAGATGAACAGACTTGCTGTTTGAGGTCGGTCAGGGCCTGGCGAAATGCCTGTGGCCGGAGTAATGCGTGGAAACCTTCATGGGGGCAGGCAAACGCCTGCAAACGACGTCCGGCGAGATCTGCCGGGTACAGATTATCAAGATGGGCCTCAATGCAATGGCCGTCAGGTGGCAACACATAGCGCTCGGGCAAGCCCGATGCGAAATGCTGATCGCCAACCTCAGTCAGGTGCTCAATGCCGATGTGCGGGGCACTGATCCGACTCACGGCGCAAGCACCGTTTGGCGCGCCGCACTCAATGTGCGCAACGCCTGATGCAAAACCAATGCGCTGACGCGCCGCTCATCCAGGGTAATCAATAGCAGTAGACGCGTGTCACCAGCCCATCCACAACGCAGTGGCAGCTCAGGCCCGGTGCGGCTAAATACCATCGCCAAGGCACGCACCGCGCCCTGATGAACCTGATGCCACTCCAGATCAACAGCCAGCCACAAGGTCAACTTGCGGTTGTGCTGCTCCAGTTGCAGCGTGCCGGTTTCCTCGAACTCCAGCTGGATGAGCGCCCCCAACGGGGTCGGTACGACCACACCCAGGTCCTGACAGAACTGCGCCAATGCTTGGTCAATCCAGTGCATGCTGCTCACTCATTGTGCTTGCCATTCGTCTTCTTCCTGGTCAATAGCCAGATCCAGCGCCAGCTGACAGGCATTGAGCAGGTTCTGACGCTGCTCCTCATCGGTGAAAATTTCCGTAGGGATCAGGCGCACCAGCCGCTTGATCTCACGAAAGAAATGGATCTGCCGCGCAGCGTCCTTGATCCCCAGCGGCACGATCAATCGCTGCACGTCCTGGACACTCGCCCAGCGCTTGTCGATCAGCCCAATCAGCCCGCCCATCAGATCAGAAGGCCCGTATGCCATGACCTCGCTCCCCCGTCACCAGCGCCTGCCACAATGCATTGACCTGATCCGACATACTCGTCAGCACCCGCAGCTTGTGCATGTCGCTCATCACCCGTTCGAGCTTGACCGGGTCGAGCCGGGTCTGCTGGCTATCGAGGTCGGCGCTCAAGGCTTTCATCAAGAATCCCGCCACACCTTCGAGCATCGAACTGCCGAACCGCGCATTAATGTCGTTCCACGCCGCGCTCAGACCGCGATAGTCCATGACGGCATCGCGATAGGTGTCACGCAGTGACTGGATATCGCCCACGCCCTGCTCCGCCGCCGCCTTTGCCAACGGCCCGATCTGCAAGCCCAGCTCGATGGCCTGGCCATGCTCCTGGGCCATTTCCAGTAACGCCTGGTCAATAAGCTCGACCATCGCCCGGGCAGCGGTTTTACCGGCCAGTTCCTGGCGTGCATAGGTCAGTGCAACAAACTGGTGACTGACCTCGCGCGAGAATCCCTTGAGATAAGCCTTAAGCTGCGCGAGGTTGCTTAACTGGCCACTGCCGAGGTGCGCAACCAACGCTTCGAGCTTTTGTCGGGCCTCAAGATCAGGCACTTTCTTGAGGTACTCCTCAAGCATTTCAAGGATTTCGCTCAGGCGCGCCTGACCATCACTGACGCTGCGCTTGGCCAGAGATTTTTCTACTCGTTCGGAGAATACGAAGGTCAGCTCTTCCGCCGCGTCGGCCATCGCCTGACTGGTGGAGATGTATTGCACGCGCTCCCCCTGGAAATTCCCGGTCAGTCGACTATCGCGTGCAATGACCGGCTCAGCCTGTCGATCCGGCACTGACACTGCGGGGATAACGCTCTGAATAATGGCCATACAGGGTACTCACTTGCCGACAACATACGCATGACAGGCATTGTAGGAATGGGACTACGGTTGCCTCTGCCAAAATCGGTCGCTTTTTTTTAGGCATTACACCAACCAATTTCTAAAAACTTGCGACCGGGACTGAAATTACCGAAGCGGGCCTTTATCTATAGTGGCCGCTAGCCCCATACCCAAGTCGACCATGCACCTCTCACTCGAACACATCACCGGCCAGATGCTGCAGGCCATCGATAAATGTCGGCTGATTCAAATCCGCGGCCGGGTCACGCAAGTCACCGGCACACTGCTCAAAGCAGTGGTGCCCGGTGCGCGCATCGGTGAGCTTTGCCAATTGCGCAACCCCGACCACTCGCTGTCACTGATGGCTGAAGTCATTGGTTTCCAGCAACATCAGGCACTCCTGACCCCTCTGGGCGAAATGCTTGGTGTCTCCTCGAACACCGAGGTCAGCCCGACCGGCACCATGCACCAGGTAGGCGTCGGCGATCACTTGCTGGGCCAGGTACTCGATGGCCTGGGCCAGCCGCTCAATGGCAGCCACCTGGGTGAACCCGCTGCGTGGTACCCGGTTTACCGCGATGCGCCCGACCCCATGAGCCGCAATCTGATCGAGCGCCCCATTTCCCTTGGTGTTCGCACCATCGACGGCCTGCTGACTTGCGGTGAAGGACAACGCATGGGGATTTTCGCCGCGGCCGGCGGCGGTAAAAGCACTCTGCTGGCGACCTTGATGCGCAGTGCGGACGTCGACGTCATTGTGCTGGCGCTGGTCGGTGAGCGCGGGCGTGAGGTGCGTGAATTCATCGAGTCTGATCTGGGCGAGCAAGGCCTCAAACGCTCGGTACTGGTAGTCGCCACCTCTGACCGACCAGCAATGGAGCGCGCCAAGGCCGGCTTTGTTGCCACCACGATTGCCGAGTACTTTCGCGACCAGGGTAAACGTGTGCTGCTGCTGATGGACTCCGTCACCCGGTTTGCCAGGGCCCAGCGCGAAATCGGCCTGGCCGCTGGCGAGCCGCCGACTCGGCGCGGCTTTCCACCTTCGGTATTCGCCGCCCTGCCGCGGCTGATGGAGCGCGCCGGCCAATCTGACAAAGGCTCAATCACCGCGCTGTACACCGTGCTAGTCGAAGGTGACGACATGACTGAGCCGGTAGCGGATGAAACCCGCTCGATTCTCGATGGGCACATCATCCTGTCGCGCAAGCTGGCGGCATCCAACCATTACCCGGCCATCGATGTACTGCGCTCGGTGAGCCGAGTCATGAACCAGATAGTGACCCCTGAGCATCGCAATGCCGCCAACCAGTTGCGCGAGTGGCTGGCCCGATACGAAGAAGTCGAGTTGTTGCTCAAGATCGGCGAGTACCAGAAAGGTCAGGATCCGGTCGCCGATCGGGCCATCGAAAAAATGGACGCCATTCGTGCCTGGCTGCGCCAAGGCACCCATGAACCCAGTGACCTGCCCGATTGCCTTGAACAACTGGCGAGCCTGACCCGATGACACTCCCTACTTTGTTGCGCATCAAGCGCTTGCGCGTCGAGCGTGCGGAACAGGCATTGCAGCGCCAGGAGTTGCGGGTCGGCGAGGCGCAGCGCCTCCATCAAACGACACTGGCTGATCACAAACAATACCGGCAGTGGCGCCAGGCGCAAGAAACCCGTTTGTTCGAGCAATGCAAGGCACACCCCATAAACCGCAAAACACTGGAGCAATGGCAGCAGCAGGTTGCCCGCTTGCGAGAAAAGGAAGCAGCACTGGAACAGACCATCGCCGAACAGGCGCAAACCCTGGCCCAGGAGCGCGAACGCCTGCGCCTGAGCAGGCGCCAGTTGCAGGAGGCTCAGCAGCAAGTCGCAAAATTCAACGAGCTGAACGCCCACGCCCTCGCTGAGGCGTTGATGCTGCTTGAGTTCAAAGAAGAACAAGAACTCGAAGAGTTCCGTCGCACCGAGGCCGCCTCATGAGCAGAATTTCCCCACCAGATAGGCCACAAGATGTCTTTACACCGTCATCGCTCCCGGCACTCGTAGCCTCAGACAAAAATTGCCAGGCCGAATTCGAGCGGGCGCTGGGCAGCAGACCCGATGTGATAGAGCGACGCCTGATCGACGCATCGCGTAAGTTCGGTAACCGCGCACCCGATAAAACGCTTGAGGACAATTGCAGCCCGCAGGATGAGGACGCCAGAACAGCTGAACCGGCCAATACCAAGGGGCGCGAGACCATCCCTGATCTGCCACCGAAACCCGACACGCCGGGCGGGCAGGCCACGAATGAGGAAAGCGGCGAACACCGTGAGCCTGACCAGGCCTGCATGCTGCAGTCTCCCATAGCCATTGCCACACCGTTTTCCACAGTCACTACCAAACCGTCTCACACGACGACTACCCCACCGTCGTCCACAACGGCGACCACACCGTCTTCCACAGAAACTACCAGGCCGTCTCCCACAGCGGCGACCACCGCGCCTGTGCCAGCGACCGACCGACCTGTGACGGCTACGAACCAGCGTGACAACACCACAGCGCCTCTGAAGAGCCCGGAGCAAAATCTGTCCATAGCACCAAACGCTCCTGCCAATAGAGCCCCCGTCCAAACACCTGCTGATCAACAAAACCCCTCTGGCGAACAAGATGAACAGGCACATTTCGATGTGGCGGACGAAGACCCCAAGCTCGCCTCAGGCCCCCACCAGACCCCGGGCGACAAACTGCTGGCACGCTTGCTGAAGACCACTGAGCAACCGTCGTTCAGCAGGGACCTCGACAAACTGGCGCAAACCCTGCAGCTGCACATCCAGGCTGGCGAGTCCCGTAATGGCAGCAGTACGCGGCTTCAGGTAAATCTGGCACAACTGGGCCAGGTCGATGTTCAGCTCAACCACTCACGCGGGGAGTTGCATGTCGAAATACAGGCCAGCCCCGGTAGCCTGCTGCAACTCCAACTTGCCCGTGGCGACCTGATGGAACGCTTGCAACGCCTGCACCCGGGCCAACCGATCCAGTTGACTTTTGCTCAACAGCAACATGGCGGTGATCAGGGCTCACGACAACGCCGGCATGTGTATGACGAGTGGGAGCAGGATTCATGAGCAGCCTGACGCTTCCTTGGGCCGCCCCCCGGGAACTGGCCCTGCAACAAAAACTCAGTCGTTGCCGCAGCCGCTATCCACTCGCGCAGGGGGAGGCCCGCCTGGCGATCCTTGTGCCGCCCGACTCGCTGGATGTACGACTGAGCCTCCACTGGCAAGGTTTGCTGTTGCATTGGCGATGCCACAGCGCCCCCCTGGCCGCGTGGCTTGAACCCCACCTGCAAGAAGCGGCGCTCAGCAGCCTGCCATTGCCACTGCAATTGGCGCTGCTGGAGTTGGAAAGCGTCGTTTTGCCAGGACTCACCTGGAAGAGCATACAGCCGTGCACCGACGACCCCGAGATCGGCACGCCCACACTGGCATTAACCCTGACACGCGGTACACAACACCTGGTTGTATGGCTGGAGAGTGACCCAAGCGCGGTACTTGCCTGCGTGCCCGCCCGCCCGCTCGCAGAGCTGAACGCGGTTCTGTTGCGGCTTTCTTTGCAATGGGGGCCGATCAGTCTACTCCCCGCGCAACTGCACTCATTGGCTACCGGGGACCTGCTCTTGCTGCCTGCACGCCACGACGCTACGAGCCCTTTGCTCGGTGTCGTCGAAGATCGCCCCTGGGCGCACTTTCGCCACCATGAATCTCAACTGGAACTGCTTGCCATGCACAATGATGCCCCCCTCGAAACCCCCAATGACCTGACCCACCTTGATCAACTGCCCGTTCAGGTCAGCTTTGAAGTCGGTCGTCAGACGCTCGATCTGCACAGCCTCGCGACCCTGCAACCGGGGTCACTGATTGACCTCGCCTCGCCGCTCGACGGCGAAGTGCGGATCCTGGTCAACCATCGCTGCGTGGGAACGGGTGAGCTGGTGAGTATTCAGGATCGCCTTGGTGTGCGGGTCAACCGCCTGCTGCAGGATCTGCCCGCATGATTCAATTGCCTGACGAACTCAGTCTGATCTTTGGCTTGGCGCTGCTGGCATTGCTACCTTTCATTGCGGTCATGGCCACCTCATTTATCAAGATGACGGTGGTCTTCTCACTGCTTCGCAACGCGCTGGGCGTACAACAGATTCCACCGAACATGGCCATGTATGGCCTGGCAATCATCTTGAGCCTGTACGTGATGGCTCCTGTCGGTTTCGCGACCCGCGACTATCTGCGCACCCACGATGTCAGCCTGAACAACAGCCAGTCGGTGGAACAGTTCCTCGATGAAGGCATGGAGCCTTATCGGTCCTTTCTGAAGAGACAGATCCAGGCCCGTGAACATGCGTTCTTCGTCGACAGTACCCGCCAGGTCTGGCCCAGCGAGTATGCCGATCAACTCGAACCCGACAGTTTGCTCATCTTGCTGCCAGCCTTCACGGTCAGTGAACTGACGCGCGCCTTTGAAATCGGCTTTCTGATTTACCTGCCCTTCATTGCCATTGACCTGATCATTTCCAACATCCTGCTGGCCATGGGGATGATGATGGTTTCACCGATGACCATTTCCTTGCCGTTCAAACTGTTGTTGTTTGTCCTGCTGGACGGCTGGGCGCGGTTGACCCACGGCCTTGTCATCAGTTACGGAGGCTGAGAGTGAATAACGCCGAAATCCTCCATTTCACCAGCCAGAGCCTGTGGCTGGTCCTGATTCTGTCCATGCCCACCGTGCTCATGGCGGCCGCCGTCGGCACGCTGGTGTCACTGGTACAAGCACTGACCCAAATTCAGGAGCAGACCCTGGGCTTTGTCGCCAAGCTGATCGCCGTTGTCATTACTCTGTTTGCCACGGCGGGATGGATGGGTAACGAACTCTACGCATTTGCCGAATTGACCCTGCTCAAGATTCCTCTCGTACGATGAGCATTCAGGATCTGCAACAACTCCTGTTGGCATACACCCTACTGCTGCCCAGAATCATCAGTTGTTTTGTGGTCATGCCAATTCTGAGCAAACAAATGCTCGGGGGTGGCCTGGTTCGTAACGGCGTGGCCTGTTCGCTCGCCTTGTTTGCCTACCCGACAGTCGCCGGCACGCTGCCAATGACACTTAACGGCATAGACCTGGCCATGCTGATCGGCAAGGAAGTCTTGCTCGGCCTGCTGATCGGGTTTGTCGCCACGATCCCGTTCTGGGCCATCGAGGCCACCGGGTTCATCATTGACAACCAGCGCGGCGCCTCCATCGCCTCTACGCTCAACCCCACATTGGGCAGCCAGACCAGCCCTACCGGCTTGTTGCTGACACAAACCATGATCACCCTGTTTTTTACCGGTGGCGCGTTTCTGACGTTGATCGGGGCACTGTTCCAGAGCTACGTCAGTTGGCCGGTCGCAACCTTCTTTCCCTATATCGGCAGCCAGTGGGTGGACTTTTTCTACGCCCAGTTTTCGCAACTGCTACGCCTGTGCCTGTTGTTGGCGGCTCCGCTGCTGATCGCCATGTTCCTGGCCGAGTTCGGCCTGGCCCTGATCAGTCGCTTTGCCCCGTCCTTGAATGTGTTCATCCTCGCCATGCCGATCAAAAGTATCGTCGCCAGTCTGTTGTTGGTGATTTACCTGAACGTGTTGATGGCGCACGCCTATGACAGCTTGCTGATCGCCATCGACCCGCTCCGTCATCTACGCCCAGTGCTGGAAACGCCATGAGCGCCGAAAAAAGTGAACAGCCCACGCCGAAGAAGCTCCGCGATGCGCGAGCCAAAGGCCAGGTGGTCAAAAGCAAGGAAGTGGTGTCCACGGTGCTGATTCTGGCTCTGATTGCCACGCTCGCCAGCTTCAGCGATTACTACATGGAGCACCTCGGGCAACTGATGCTGATGCCCGAGTCGTATCTCAACCTGCCGTTCGGGCTGGCCCTGCAGTTAATGGTGGAAAACCTGTTCCAGGAAATGGTCTACCTCTGCCTGCCATTCTTGGTCGTTGCCGCATTGGCCGTCATCGCCGCCCACCTGTTGCAGTACGGCTTTCTGCTCAGCGGCGAGTCGATCATGCCCGACCTGAAAAAGATCAATCCGATAGAGGGCGCCAAGAAGATCTTCTCGATGCGCAGCCTTGTCGACTTCCTCAAGTCGCTCATCAAGGTGACCCTGTTGTCGGTGCTGGTCTGGACAACCCTGGCCGGCAACCTGGACACCCTGATCAGGCTGCCCGCCTGCGGACTGAGTTGCATTGCACCGGTGATCGGTTTATTGCTTGGCCAGTTGATGCTGATTTGCGGCGTGGGGTTTGTGGTGATCTCGGCGCTCGACTATGCCTTCGAGCGCTACGAGCACAACAAGCAGTTGCGCATGAGCAAGGACGAAATCAAACGCGAATACAAAGAGATGGAAGGCAGCCCAGAGATCAAAAGCAAACGACGTCAGTTTCATCAGGAGTTGCAGTCAAGCAACCTGCGCGCAGACGTCAAACGCTCCTCGGTGATTGTCGCCAACCCCACCCACATTGCAATTGGCCTTCGCTACGTGAAAGGCGAGACGCCCTTGCCCGTCGTCACCTTGAAACACACCGAGGCCCTGGCCCTGCAAGTGCGTCGTATTGCCGAGGAAGAAGGCATCCCGGTGTTGCAGCGTGTCCCCTTGGCTCGGGCGTTGTATCAGGATGGCCATGTCGACCAGTACATTCCCGCCGACCTGATTCAAACCACCGCCGAGGTTCTGCGCTGGCTCGACAGCCAGCAACAGATACCACCGTCAGTGCTGTAAGCCGGCGCCCTGGGAAGCTTTCAGAAGCCGACGGTAGCCGATACCAGCCACGTACGCGGCGTAGACAGGGTCAGGCCTGGCGCACTGTCGCTGGAGGTCGCGGCCGAGGCCCAATACGTGGTGTCCAGCACGTTCTCCACAGTGGCCCGCAGGGTCACCGGGTTTTCCTTGACCTTGAAGGTGTAGCGCGCGCCCAGGTCATAGCGTTCCCAGTTGTCGATTTTCTGCTGGTTGGCCGCATCCAGGTACTGCGCGCCGGTGTGGATCGCGCGGGCGGTCAGGGTCAGGCCTTGCAGGCGTGGCACATCCCATTCGGCACCCAGGTTGACGTTGGCGATCGGCGCGCCGGTGCCGCGCTTGCCATCCGTGAGCCCCTGGGCAGTCTTGGTCTGCTCGCTGTCGAGCAGCATCACCCCGCCCAGCAGGCGCACGCCGGCCAGCGGCTCGCCAAACATGTTCAGCTCAACGCCCTGGTTGCGCAGTTGGCCATTGGGTTTGAAGAACCCCTGGCTGTCGATGCCATAGGCCGGCTGCTTGATCTGGAACACACTGGCAGTCAGGCCAAAGCTGCCCATGTCGTACTTGGCGCCGACTTCCACCTGCTTGCTCTTGGTCGGCGGGAAGATCGCGTTTTCATTGTGCACCCCACTCGACGGTGCGGTCTCGCCCTGGCTCAGGCCTTCCATGTAGTTGGTGTACAGGGACAACTGGTCGGTGACTTTCACCACCAGGCCCAGGGCTGGCGAGGTCGCTTGTTCGTCGTACTCCGGCTGATCCTTGATGCCATTGCTCCAGGAGGTGACCTGGACCTTTTGCAGGCGCGCGCCAAGGGTCAGCAGCACCCGTTCATCGAAAAACGCCAGGGTGTCGGCCAAGGCCAGGCTGGTGAAGCGGTTTTCGGTGTGGGTGCTGGTGTCCCAGCGCACGGCCTGGCCTGGGTGGGGCAAGACCACCGGGTTGTAGAGGTTGCTCTTGCCCGGTGTGTAGCGCTCGCCGGCATTGTCGAAATCCATATTGAACTGATTGAGGCTGACATTGAGGGTGTGCCCTACGGGGCCAGTGTCGAACCAACTGCGCGCGCCGACGGTGACGGTCTTGACGTCTTCGTCGCGGCGGAAACTGCGCGGCACCACGGTGAAGTCGCCATTGCTCTGGGTTGCCTGCACACCATGGCGCAGGAAGTCATAGTTGCCTTTGCGCGCACCGGCGGCGGCATAGACCATCAACGAATCGCTGACATCAAACTCGCCACGCACCGCGCCAAAGGTGTCTTTGGTATGGGAATAGGTCCAGGACTGGGCGAAGTTGTCGCGGATCTCGCGGGCCTTGGGCATCACGCTGCCCTTGGCGATTTCCACGCGCTCCTGGGGCGCATCGGCGGTGCGCTCCTGGCGCCCGAGGTCGAGGGACAGGCGCACCCGCTCCTGGCGATAATCGAGGCCGATCACGGTCATTTCGCGGTCTACCTCCTGGTGATCCCACTCGGTATCGCCGGCTTGCTTCACGCCATTGAAGCGCACGCCAAACTGCTGCTCATCGCCAAACCGCCGGCCGATATCCACCGCACCGCCGAACTGCCCGGCCGAGGCATAGCTGCCGGTGAACTCGGTGAGCGGCGTGTCGGCGGCGCGCTTGGGCTCGATATTGATCCCGCCACCGATGCTGCCCCGAGGCGCGATGCCGCCGAGCAAGGCGCCGGGGCCCTTGAGGATATCGACGCGCTCGACCATTTCCATGTCGATGGCGTAGGTTGGCAACACGCCATACAGGCCGCCGTAGGACACGTCGCTGTTGAACAGGCTGAACCCGCGCACCGAGAACTGCTCAAAACGCCCACCGGCCGGGTTGGTGATGCGTACCGAAGGGTCGCTGGCAACCATCTCGCCGAGGGTGCGCGCCTGTAGGTTTTTCACCGCCTTGGCGGTATAGGAGGTGAGGTTGAACGGCGTATCCATAAAATCGCCGTCGCCGAGCATACCCTGGGCACCTTTGCGTGTGACCTGGTCACCGGCGTAGGTTTCGGCGACCGGTGTGGCCGCCGCCCCGAGAATCGAGGTGGCCGGTAACTGGTAGACACCGCCCTGTGGCGCGGGGATCAGGGTGTAGGCGCGCTCCCCCACCGCCTGCAATTGCAGGCCCGAGCCTTGCAGCAGGCGCTCGAAGCCTTCCTCGACGGCAAACTCACCCCAGACCCCGGCGCTTTGGCGGCCGCTGACCAGGGCCGGATCGACCGACAGATTGACCCCGGCCAGCCCGGCAAAGCGGGTCAAGGCACTGCCCAGGCTGCCGGCGGGCACCTGATAACTGCGTCGGGCCGCATCCTCGGCCCAGCCCACAGGAATCAACAACGGGCTGGCACTCAGGCTCAGCAGCAAACTCAGGCGCAACAACGATGGCGGGACGACGGGCATTAAAAGGCTCTCTGTTTTCGTTCACTTGCCTTGGATGACAGGCGAGCCGAAAAAAGGGGACACGGGATTGCAAAACCTGTGGAATCCCCTGTGGGAGCGGGCTTGTGTGGGAGCGGGCTTGCTCGCGATAGCGGTGTATCAGACATAGATGAGTTGGCTGACCCTGCGCCTTCGCGAGCAAGTCCTCCCACATTGGATCTGCATCAACAATTAAATCGTGGTCAAGCCAGGGGTCTACGCGGTGCCAGCGTGACCCAATACCGCGTGCGAAACTGCACCTGCAGCCCATGAGTGGTGGCCAGCAGGCTGAGGATGCGGTCGGTGTCGTCCAGGCGGAAACTGCCGGTGACGCGCAAGCCTTCCAGGCTCGGATCCCAGCGCAGGACACCCGGGCGATAGCGATCCAGTTCGCGCAGGAAATCACCCAGCGCTAGGTTTTGTGCGGTCAGTACCCCGTCGCGCCAGTCCGGTTGCAGCACGTCGAATGGCAGCGGCACGCCCAGCCCTGTGGGCTGTAGGCGTATCTGTTGCCCGCTTTGGACCCGGGCGCTACGCCCAGCCCCATCGAGCACGTGGACCTGGCCCTTGAGCACCGACACCAGGCAAGCGTTTGCCCACTGACGCACACAGACCTCGGCCTGGCTGGCGATAACCTGGCCATAACGGGTGTGAACCGTCAGTGCCGCCGTACCTGGTACGTTCAGCGCCATTTCCCCATCGACCAGGGTCAGGCGTCGCCGGGCGAGGTCCACATCCACGGCACTGGCAGTGTTCAGTTGCAGGACGCTGCCATCGGCCAATGGCACACGTTTGCGCTCGCCGGTAGCGGTGTGCAGGTCGGCACGCCATACGTCGAGGGGGAGCTGGCGACTGAGCAGCCAGGCCGCCGGCACCAGTGCCGCCACGCCCAGGGCGCGCTTGAGCACGGCACGCCGGCCCGGTTGCGGGCGGTCGAGGCTGGCCATGGCCAGGGAGGCTGGCAGGTCGGCAAAGCGCTGGCGCAGCAGTTGCGCCTTTTGCCAGGCCTGTTCGTGCTGGGGGTGGCTGTCGCGCCATTGCTGCAAGCCGGTGTGGTCGCGTTCGCCAGCGGTGCCGGACTCCAACAGCGCCAGCCAGTGCGCCGCGGCCCGCGCCACATCCGCTGGGGTACGGCTCACAGTTCCACCAACAGGCAATGCTCGTAGGCCTGGGCCATATAGCGCTTGACCGTGCGCTGCGAGACCTTGAGGCGCTCGGCAATCTCCCGGTAGCCCAGGCCTTCGAGCTGGCTCCAGAGAAACGCCCGGCGCACCACCGGCGCCAGGCCGTCGAGCAATTCATCCAGGGCCTGCAGGGTTTCCAGCAGCAACCAGCGCTGCTCCGGCGAGGGCACGCATGCTTCAGGCAGGCATGCCAGGGCATTCAGATAGGCCTGCTCCAGGCTGCGGCGCTGATGAAAATTGACCAGCAAGCGCTTGCCCACCGTCACCAGATAGGCCCGTGGTTCCTGCAATTGCGCTACCGGCTGGGCGCTGGCCAGCACCCGCAGGAAGGTGTCCTGGCTCAGGTCGGCGGCATCCCAGGCATTACCCAGGCGCCGACGCAGCCAGCTTTCCAGCCAACTGCGGTGGTCGCGGTACAAGGTGCTCAGGCTGGGTTCGGCGGTGGTCGTTGGCGATACAGCATCAGTCATGGCAAGCGAACCCTGGGCGGCGCGAGTGAGTCTCAAATGAGATTCATTCTATTTAATATCCCTGCGCGGCACCATGTTCTTTTTGCCGGGTAGACGGGTGGAGCGCCTCAACGCATCACCACAATCCCCCCTACCAACACCACCGGCCACGCCCACATCGCCGCCCGCCATCCCCAGGGCGCATGCCGCAGTTCCATAAACCCATCGGCAATCACCCAGGCCTTGGCCACCGCTGCCAGCAGCACGATCCACCACCATCCCGCAGCGCCGGACATAACGGTGCCCACGCTCAGCAGCACCAACGCGGCCCAGCACGCCAGCATCGTCACAACACGTACACCAACGGAAACAGTACGACCCACACCAGATCCACCATATGCCAATACAACACCCCGGACTCCAACCCCGCCTGGCGCCCCGGCCCATAAGCTCCACGCCAGCAGCGCAAGCCCAACCACGCCAGGATCACCATCCCCAGCAGCACATGCAAAAAATGAAACCCGGTCAGAATCCAGTACAGGGTAAAGAATGTGCTGTGCTCCAGGCCCAGCCCGGCAGCGGCCAGGTGCCCGTACTCGCCGAGTTTGATCCACACATACCCCATCGCCACCGACAGCCCCAGCGCCAACAACCCGCCCGCCCGCCGTGGGTGGCCGGCAAGTGCCTGTTGCTGTGCCAACGCCGCCAACAGGCCGGCGGTCAGCAGGCTCAGGGTCATGGCCAGGCCGGTGGAGGTGTCCAGCTGTGCGCGGCCTTCGGCAAAGACCTCGGGCCGTAGTGCCTGGGTCACCGCAAAGGCGAGGATCAGGATCGCGAACACCGAGAGTTCGGCGAGGATGAACAACCACATCGCCAGGTCACCCGGCAGCCGCCGTTCAACTGAAGTGAACATCAACCACATCCATCAGCGCCGCGACGGTTTGCGGGTCGTCGCTCAGCGCTTCGGCCAGACAGGCCAGGCAGGCTTGGCGCGGGGGCATGCCGGCGGCGATCAGGCGGGCGGTGAAGATCAGCAAGCGGGTGGACGCCACCTCTTCCAGGTCATGTTGGTCAAGCCGGCGCAAGGCCTGCCCCAGGCGCACCACCTGGGCCGCCAAGGCGCTGTCCACCTGGGCTTCGCGGGCGACGATGCGCTCTTCTTCCACTGTCGCAGGATAGCCAAAGCGCATCGCCACAAAACGCTGGCGGGTGCTGGGTTTCATGCCCTTGAGCAGGTTCTGGTAACCGGGGTTGTAGGACACCACCAACATAAATGACGGCGGCGCCTTGAGCACTTCGCCGGTGCGCTCCAGGAACAGCTCGCGACGGTCGTCGGCCACCGGGTGCAGGACCACGGCCGTGTCCTGGCGGGCCTCGACCACTTCGTCCAGGTAGCAGATGCCCCCCTCACGTACCGCGCGGGTCAGCGGGCCGTCCTGCCACCAGGTGCCCTGGGCGCCGATCAGGTGACGGCCGATCAGGTCGGCGGCGCTGAGGTCGTCGTGGCAGGCCACGGTGTACAACGGCAATTGCAGGCGGTGGGCCATGTGCTGCACAAAGCGGGTCTTGCCGCAGCCGGTCGGGCCCTTGATCAGCACCGGCATGCGGTGGCGCCAGGCGTGCTCGAACAGCTCGTGTTCGTTATTGACGGCTTGGTAGAAGGGTTCGCTCATGGGGCACCTTGCATGGACAACGGGTTTGACGGCCACGCTACGGGGGCCTGCGACAACCTGGCAAGCCGTACTCAAGGCAAACTTGATCGCCGTCAAGCGGTCATCCACCCGCCGCGACATAGTCTCTGCTGGCACTAAGAACCTGCGCTCTACCCGGATCGCAAAGGTCTTGCCTGAGGAGATATGGAATGCTGACTCGCAACAAAACACCCTACGTACTGACGCTGGCCAGGCTCAGCTGCGCGCTGGCCCTGGCCCTTTCAACACAGGCCTTCGCCGCTGCTCCCGCGCCGGCGGCGGCCATGGTCCAAAGCCCCGGCGCTGCCGATTTGAGCCAGGCCGAGTTCGATGCCTCGAAGCAGATCTACTTCGAGCGCTGCGCCGGCTGCCACGGGGTGTTGCGCAAAGGCGCCACCGGCAAGCCGCTGACCCCGGACATCACCCAGGCCCGGGGCCAGGCGTATCTGGAAGCCTTGATCACCTACGGCTCCCCCGCCGGCATGCCGAACTGGGGCACCTCCAATGCGCTGACCAAGGCGCAGATCACCAGCATGGCCACCTTCATCCAGCACACCGCGCCGACGCCACCGGAATGGGGCATGGCCGAGACGCTCAAGACCTGGAAGGTGCTGGTCAAGCCTGAAGACCGTCCGAAGAAGCAACTCAACACGCTGAACCTGGAAAACCTGTTCTCCGTGACCCTGCGTGACGACGGCAAAATCGCCCTGATCGACGGCGACAGCAAGAAAATCGTCAAGCTGATCGACACCGGCTACGCCGTGCATATCTCGCGGATTTCCGCCTCGGGCCGCTACCTGCTGGTGATCGGCCGTGACGCCAAGATCGACATGATCGACCTGTGGCCCGCCGAGCCGACCAAAGTCGCCGAGATCAAGGTGGGCATCGAGGCCCGCTCGGTGGAAACCTCCAAGTTCAAGGGCTATGAAGACAAGTACGCGATTGCCGGTTCCTACTGGCCGCCGCAGTTCACCATCATGGACGGCGAGACCCTGGAGCCCAAGCAGATCGTCTCGACCCGCGGCATGACCGTGGACAAGCAGGAATACCACCCCGAGCCGCGTGTGGCAGCGATCATCGCCTCCCACGAATGGCCGGAGTTCATCGTCAACGTCAAGGAAACCGGCAAGGTGATGCTGGTCAATTACCAGGACATCAAGAACCTCACCATCACCACCATCGACGCCGCGCCGTTCCTGCATGACGGCGGTTGGGACAGCACCCACCGCTATTTCATGACGGCGGCGAACAACTCCAACAAGGTGGCGGTGATCGACTCCAAGGAGCGCAAGCTCACCGCCCTGGTGGATGTGGGCAAGACCCCGCACCCCGGCCGTGGCGCCAACTTTGTGCACCCGCAATACGGTCCGGTATGGGCCACCAGCCACTTGGGGGACGGTGGGGTTTCGGTGATCGGCACCGACCCGGTCAAGCACCCGCAATACGCCTGGAAACAAGTGGCCTCGCTCAATGGCCAGGGCGGCGGCTCGCTGTTTATCAAGACCCACCCCAACTCGCGGCACCTGTACGTCGACACCACCCTCAACCCCGACACCAAGCTCAGCCAGTCGGTGGCCGTGTTCAACATCGACAAGCTCGACGCCGGCTACACCGTGCTGCCGATTGCCCAATGGTCGGGCATCAAGCAAGGCGCCCTGCGCGTGGTGCAGCCGGAATACAACAAGGCGGGCGACGAAGTGTGGTTCTCGGTGTGGAACGGCCAGGAAGAGGAGTCGGCGCTGGTGGTGGTCGATGACAAGACCCTCAAGCTCAAGAACGTGATCAAGGACAAGCGCCTGATTACCCCGACCGGCAAGTTCAACGTTTACAACACCCAATTCGATATCTATTGAGCTTCATCAACAAGAGGCAACCCAATGAAAAATATCCTGCTTGCACTCGTGGCCCTGGGCGCGGCACTGAGCCTGCCCACCGCTGTCGCCGACGATGGCGCAGCGCTGTTCAAGAGCAAACCCTGCGCGGCCTGCCACACCATCGACAGCAAGATGGTGGGGCCGGCGCTCAAGGACGTCGCGGCGAAGAACGCCGGGGTCAAGGACGCAGACAAGACCCTGGCCGGCCATATCAAGAACGGCACCCAGGGTAACTGGGGGCCGATCCCGATGCCGCCAAACCCAGTCACCGATGCCGAAGCCCTGACCCTCGCCCAATGGGTGTTGAGCCTGAAATAAGCACAAGGAGCACGCCATGCAAGTCTCGATGATCGGTTCGGCCATGGCGCTGCTCTTCCTCATTCCCGCGCCGGTGCACGGAGCACCGGCGCCGGCGCGCCAGGTCCAGCTGGAACACCTGTTGACCCAGGACTGTGGCGCCTGTCACGGCCTGCACCTGACCGGCGGCCTGGGCCCGGCCCTGACCCCGCAAGCCCTGGCCGGGCAAACCCGCGACACCCTGATTGCCACCGTGACCTATGGCCGCCCTGCCCTGGCGATGCCTGGCTGGGCACCGTTGCTCGATGCCGGCGATATTGCCTGGCTGGTCGACCGCCTCCTGCAAGGAACCCCCGCACCATGATCCGTCCCCTGCTTGCCTGCATTGCCGGCCTGTTGCTTACCGCTTGTGTCCAGCCACCGTTGCGCGGCAGCGGCGACCTGGGCCTGGTGATAGAACGCGCCAGCGGCAGCCTGCTGATTATCGACAGCAGCAACCAGGCCCGCCTGGCCCGGGTCGAGGGGCTGGGCGACCTGTCCCATGCCTCGGCGGTATTTTCCCGGGACCAGCGCTACGCCTACCTGTTTGGCCGTGACGGCGGGTTGACCAAGGTCGATCTGCTGACCCAGCGCATCGACAAACGCCTGATCCAGGGCGGCAACAGCATCGGCGGTGCGATCAGCCAGGATGGGCGCCTGATTGCCGTGTCCAACTACCAGCCCGGCGGCGTCAAGGTGTTCGACGCCGCGACCCTGCAACAGGTCGCCGATATCCCGGCCACGCCCCTGGCCGATGGCAAGCGCTCGCGGGTGGTGGGCCTAGTCGATGCGCCGGGGCAACGCTTTGTGTTCAGCCTGTTCGATACCGACGAGATCTGGAGCGCCGATTTCAGCCAGGGCAATACCCCGGCCATCACCCGCTTCACCGGCATTGGCCGCCAACCCTATGACGCGCTGATCACTGCCGATGGCCGTTACTACATGGCCGGGTTGTTTGGCGAGGACGGCATGGCCCAGCTCGACCTGTGGCACCCCGAACTGGGGGTCAAGCGCGTGCTTGCCGATTACGGCCGCGGCCAGGCAAAACTGCCGGTGTACAAGATGCCGCACCTGGAAGGCTGGGCCGTGGCCAGCAACCAGGCCTTCGTGCCCGCCGTGGGCCGCCACCAGGTGCTGGTGATGGACGCGCGCACCTGGCAACAGACCGCCACCATCGCCGTGGCCGGCCAACCGATTTTTGTCACCGCACGGCCCGACGGGCGCCAGTTGTGGGTCAACTTTGCCTACCCGGACAACGACCGGGTGCAGGTACTCGACACTCAAACCCACCAGGTGGTCGCGGACCTGCGCCCCGGCCCCGGTGTGCTGCACATGGAATTCACCGGGCGCGGTGAGCAGCTGTGGCTGTCGGTTCGCGACGGCCAGCAGGTGCAGGTCTGGGATCCTTATCGTTTGACCTTGCTCAAGACCCTGCCGGCCGACAGCCCCAGCGGCATCTTCTTCAGCAGCCGCGCGCAAAAAATGGGGTACTGAGATGGAACTGGATGAACTGACCGCACGCCTGATCGACCGCTATCAACACGGCATGCCGCTGTGCGCCGAGCCTTACCTGGAAATGGCCCAGACCTTAGGTTGCAGCGAACGCGAGCTGCTGGCCTGCCTGCAACGCCTGGAACTGGCGGGCGCGCTGTCGCGGGTCGGGCCGGTGTTCGATCACAGCCGCGCCGGCGCCAGTACCCTGGCCGCCCTGGCGGTGCCCGCCGAGCGCCTGGAGCAGGTGGCGGCGCGCATCAGCCGCTACCCCGAGGTCAATCATAACTACGCCCGCGAGCATCACTACAACCTGTGGTTTGTGCTGACCGGGCCCAATCGCCGCCATCTGGAGCAGATTCTGGAGGAGCTGGAAAAGGACACCGGCCTGATCCCCCTGGACCTGCCCATGCTCACCTCTTATCGCATCGACCTGGGTTTTGCCCTGGGAGTCCATCCGTGATCGCCCCGCTGAACCATGAACAATTGCTTGACCTGCGCCAGTGCCTGGAGCGCGGGCTGCCGCGCGTTTCGCGGCCCTATGAAAACCTTGCCGAGCAGATCGGCGCCCATCACCTGCAAGTGCTGCAACAGATGCAACAGTGGCAGGAGCAGGGCCTGTTCCGTCGGGTCGGCCTGGTGCTTAACCATCGCGCCCTGGGCTATGTGGCCAATGCGATGCTGGTGCTGGATGTGCCCGATGCGCTGATCGATGAAGTTGGCCAGCGCCTGGGCCACGCGCCGGGCATCACCCTGTGCTACCAGCGGCCACGGCGTTTGCCGCACTGGCGCTACAACCTGTTCTGCATGGTCCATGGCCGTGAGCGCGAAGCGGTACAGGCACAGGTCGAGGAGCTGCTGCAACAGCATCTGCTCAGTGACCTGCCCCACCACCTGCTGTTCAGCACGCGCATGTTCAAGCAATGCGGCGGGCGTTTCGCACCGCCGCCGTCACAGGTATGGGCCCATGGATGAACTCGACCGGCAACTGATCAACCGCCTGCAACGGGGCCTCCCCCTGGTGCGCCACCCATGGCAGGCGGTGGCCGCAGAGCTGCACAGCACGCCCGACGAACTGCTCGACCGCCTGCACCTGCTGCTCGAAGACGGCGTGCTGACGCGCTTCGGGCCGATGTTCGATATCGAGCGCCTGGGCGGCGCGTTCACCCTGGCCGCCCTGGCGGTGCCCGAAGCCCGCTTTGAACAGGTCGCGGCGCAACTCAACGACCTGCCGCAAGTGGCCCACAACTACCGCCGCGAGCATCCCTGGAACATGTGGTTTGTGCTGGCCTGCGCAACCTGCGACGACCTCGACCAGACCCTGTCACACATCCACGCCATCACCGGGCTTGAGGTGCTTAACCTGCCCAAGGAGCACACCTACCATGTCGGTCTGTACTTCCCGGTTTGACGAAACCCTGGCCCAGCGCCTGATCCATTTGACCGAAACCGGCCTGCCCCTGGTGGAAGACCCCTGGACCTGGCTCGCCGAGCAATTGGGCATCAGCGTCGAATCCACCCTCGACCTGCTCAAGCGCTTGCAGGGTGAAGGCGCGATCCGCCGGATCGCTGCCGTGCCCAATCACTATCGCCTGGGCTACCGCCACAACGGCATGACCGTGTGGGATGTGTGCGATGAACAGATGCCGCGCCTGGGCGAGCTGATCGGCGCCCAACCCTTTGTCAGCCACTGCTATCGCAGGCCCAGGCGTGCGGGCTGGCCCTACAACCTGTTCGCCATGGTCCATGGTCGCAGCCGCGAAGAAATCGACAGTTACCGCGAACACCTGCGCTTCCTGCTGGGCGATGCCAGCCGGGCGGACGAGATGCTGGTGAGCAGTCGTATCCTGAAAAAAACCGGCTTGCGCCTGAGCTCTCCCCTCGCGCCTACACGTGCGCGCTGAAGAAGGAACCTCTTATGCTTAGGATCAGTCATTACCTGCGCACCCTGGCCGGCCAATGCCCGCCTCCACGCAGCGCCAAACCCGGCAGCCCGCGCGCGCCGGTGGTGATCTGGAACCTGTTGCGCCGCTGTAACCTGACCTGCAAGCACTGCTATGCCACCAGCGCCGACAGCGTGTTCCGCGATGAGCTGGACACCGAGGCGGCGCTGAAGGTGATCGATGACCTGCACGAGGCCGGAGTCAAGGTGTTGATCCTCTCGGGCGGCGAGCCCTTGCTGCGCGAGGACCTGTTCCAGCTCAGCGCCTATGCCCGCGCCAAGGGCTTTTTTGTCGCCCTGTCGAGCAATGGCACGCTGATCGATGAAGGCAATATCCAGCAGATCGCCGAGGCGCGTTTTGACTATGTGGGCATCAGCATCGATGGCTTGAAGGCCACCCACGATGCATTCCGCCAGAGCGAGGGCAGTTTCGAGCGCTCGATGCATGCCATCAGCCTGTGCCGCCAGGCCGGTATCCGCGTGGGCCTGCGCACCACCCTGACCCAGGAAAACCACGCGCAACTCCCGCAATTGCTGGCCTTGATGCGTGAATACGATGTGCAGAAGTTCTACCTCTCGCACCTCAACTACAGCGGGCGCGGCAAGCGCAGCCGGCAACTGGACGCCCATCAGCAGATGAGCCGCGAGGCCATGCTGATGATTTTCCAGCAGGCCTGGGAGGACATCCAGAACGGGGTGGCCAGCGATTTTGTCAGCGGCAACAACGACGCCGACGCCGTGCTGTTGCTGCAATGGGTGCACCAACACTTGCCGGAACACTACCCGCAACTCGAACACCTGCTGCACGCCTGGGGTGGCAATGCCTCGGGCAGCGGCATCGCCAATATCGACAACACCGGCGAAGTGCACCCGGACACGTACTGGTGGCAACACTCGGTGGGCAATGTGCGCCATACCTCATTTCGCGAGATCTGGCTGGAGCGCCCCGACCCGTTGCTGCTGCGCCTGCGCCAATACCCACGCCAGATCGGTGGCCGTTGCACCGAGTGCCGCTGGCTGGGCATCTGCAACGGCAACACGCGCACCCGCGCCTGGGCCGGTGGCGACCTCTGGGGCCCGGACCCCGGTTGCTACCTCAGCGACGCGGAAATCGCCCGAACGCCACCCACCCTGATTCCTTGCTCGGCACGCTGAACCACCGGCCGGCCACCTGGTGACACAACCGGGGGCCGCCAACCTGATGATGAACCAAGGAAGTCTCATGCACTCATCCCACGCGTTACCCTCCGTGCTGCACAGCCCCTTCCACCCCGGCGAAGTCGCCCTGGTCGGTGCCGGCCCCGGCGACCCGCGCCTGCTCACCCTGCGCGCCTGGAGCCTTTTGATGCAGGCCGATGCGGTGGTGTTCGACCGCCTGATCAGCGCCGAACTGCTGACCCTGATCCCACTGACCTGTGCCCGGCATTACGTGGGCAAGGCCAGCGGCTATCACAGCCTGCCCCAGGAACAGATCAACGAGCTGCTGGCCGAACTGGCCCAGCAGGGCCAGCGAGTGGTGCGGCTCAAGGGGGGCGACCCGTTCGTGTTTGGTCGCGGTGCCGAAGAGCTGGAGTACCTGCTGGCCCAAGGTGTGTCGTGCCAGGTGGTACCCGGCATCACGGCGGCCTCCGGCTGCAGCGCCTACGCGGGTATCCCGCTGACCCACCGTGACCTGGTCAACTCGTGCCGCTTCGTCACCGGGCATTTGCAGCGCGACGGCGAATTGAAGTTGCCCTGGGACAGCCTCGCCGACAGCAGCCAGACCCTGGTGTTCTACATGGGCCTGTCGAACCTGGCGATGATCGCCGAGCGCCTGATCGGTGCCGGCCTGCCCGCTGATACACCGGCGGCGCTGATCTGCAACGGTGCCCGCGCCGACCAGCAGGTACATCGCGGCACCCTGCGCCTGCTACCGGCCCTGGCATTGATGTGCGAACCCGGCGTGCCGACCTTGACGGTGATCGGGCAGGTGGTCGACCTGTTTGCCGACGCCGCCCTGCACTACCCCGCCAGCCTCGCGCCCGCGCACCTGGCGGTGTCCAGGGTGGCGGTATGAAACGCCTGTGGCTGGTGCCGCTGCTCTGGGCCAGCGCCGCCCATGGCGCAACCGATGCCGCCGCCGATTACCAGCAGCACTGCCAGAGCTGCCATGGCGTCAACCGGGTCGGCAGCAGCGGCCCGGCGTTGTTGCCCGAGAGCCTGGGGCGAATCAAGCCGGCCGAGATACGCCAAGTGATCGAACATGGCCGCCCGGCCAGCCAGATGGCGGCATTCGCCCCGCTGCTGACGGCGCAACAGATCGACGCCCTGGTGAGTTTTCTGCAACAGCCGCCCGCCACGCCCGCGACCTGGAACGAACAGGATATCCGTAGCAGCCATCGCCAATTGGCCGACCTCAGCCAACTGCCGAGCACCCCGCAGCACCACGCCGACCCGCTGAACCTGTTTGTGGTGGTGGAGTCCGGCGATCATCACATCACTATTCTCGACGGCGACCGCTTTGAAGTGCTCGACCGTTTTGCCTCGCACTTTGCCGTGCACGGCGGGCCGAAGTTCTCCCCGGACGGGCGCTTTGTGTACTTCGCCTCACGCGATGGCTGGATCAGCCTGTATGACCTGCACAACCTCAAGCTGATCGCCGAGGTCCGCGCCGGCCTCAATACCCGCAACCTGGCGGTGAGCAAGGACGGGCGCTGGGTGCTGGTGGGCAATTACCTGCCAGGCAACCTGGTGGTACTGGACGCGCGCGACCTGTCGCTGGTCAAGACCCTACCGACACATTCGCGGGTCAGCGCGGTGTACACCGCGCCGCCGCGCAACAGTTTTATCGTCGCCCTCAAGGATGTGAATGAGGTCTGGGAGTTGTCCTACGCGGCCCCTACCCCGAACTTCGAGCCCCGGCGCATCCAGGCCCAGGATGTGCTCGATGACTTTTCCTTTTCCCCCGACTACCGGCAACTGCTCGCCACCTCGCGCAAGGCCGGTGGCGGGCAAGTGATCGACCTCGATAGCGGCAAAGTGGTCACCGATATCGCGCTGTCGGGCATGCCGCACCTGGGCTCGGGGACTTACTGGCAACGCAACGGGCAGTGGGTGTTTGCCACGCCGAATATCAGCAAGGGGCAGATCTCGGTGCTGGACCTCAAGACCTGGAAGCTGATCAAGGAGATTCCCACCCTTGGACCGGGGTTCTTTATGCGCAGCCACAGCCACTCGCGCTATGTGTGGAGTGATGTGTTTTTTGCGCCGGGCAATGATGCCATTCACTTGATCGACAAGCAGACCCTGGAAATCGCCCATACCCTGCGGCCCATGCCGGGCAAGACCGCAGCGCATGTGGAATTCACCCAGGATGGGCGTTATCTGCTGTTGAGCATCTGGGACCGCGAGGGCGCGTTGATTGTGTATGACAGCCAGACGTTGCAGGAGGTCAAGCGTCTGCCCATGAACAAACCTTCGGGCAAGTACAACGTGGGCAACAAGATCGAGTTTGCCGAAGGGACTTCCCATTGATGCAGGAGCCCGGCCGGCTCCTGCCAGGGGCCCCGTGGCTGGTCAAAAGGCGTAAGTGGCCGACACGCTGACCACTTCGCCCTTGGCCTCGGACTTGCCATCCAGCGAGGCCGCACCGAGGCGGTCAACGTTCTTGCTCTTGAGTTTCACCGTCTGCACAAACTGCCGCGAATAAGCACCGTCGATACTCAAGCCCGCAATGGCCCGGATGTTGTAGCTAAAGCCCAGGGAGGCAAAGATCCGATCACCATCCGGGATACGTGGGTCGCGGGTCGCGTTACGGGTCGGCGTCTGGTCAAAGGCCAGCCCGGTGCGCACGGTAAAGTCGTCGGTAAGCTTGTAGTCGCCACCGAAGGCATACATCCAGCTGTTCCTGTAGTTGTACGGGATCGACACAAGGGTGCTGCCATCAGACTTCAAGGTCAGCGCCTTGAACGATGACCACTGGATCCAGGTGGCGCTGGCCCCCAGGGTCAGGCGCTCAGAAAACTGGTGGACCCAGTCCAGGGAGGCATGGGCGGGAATGTCCAATTGAGCAGAGGCATTGGCGCCACCGGGGTAGAGACGCAGGCCGGGATACGCCAGTTCGACCAGGGTTTTGCCATCCGACACGGGGAGAGTCATCAGGTCGGTCGACAGGGGGTCGGCGTAAATGTTGTATTGCCCCTCCAGTCGGTTCTTGATTTTGGCGTGATAGTTGAGGCCCAGGGTGTCTTGTGACGTGGGCTTCCAGGTCGTTCCCGCAAACCAGCCCAGGGAGGTGTTGTCGACCTTGACGCGTATCAAGGCGTGGCCCTGGCCTGCCGGAAACGGCAGATAGCCCAGGTCTGGCGACTGCGCGGCGGCGGCATACAGATCGACGTTCTGGCTCACAAAGCCTTTGGTGTGCTGAACAATGGCACCACCGCCCACGGCAAACTGGTCATTGACCTTGAACGACAGCGAGCCGGTCAAGCCCACGGTTTCGATTTTGGTGTCTACCGCAAAGTCGCGGCCTTTCCAGTCCTCGTCCCAGGTCGTACGGGCGCCCATGGGCACCACCTGGCTCAGGCCAAAGGCAAAGCGCTCGTTGATCGGGACCACCATAAAGCCGGTCGGGGCCCAGGCCTCGAACCCGCCCTGGCCACCGTTACCGGTGCGCAGGGTCGAGGTCGTGAGGTCGGTATCGGGATCGTAGACGATGCTGGACCCGGGATTGCCAGCGTAGTCATAGGCAGCGCCGCTGTATTTGATGTCGATATTGGCGTAGGTGATGGTGAACTGCGAGAGGGGTTTATCAATGAACGCCATGGCCGCCGGGTTGTTATAGGCTGCCGATGGATCGTTCTGGAACAGCGAGCCTCCGCCAAACGCGCGCCCCCATCCTGAAGCGCCATAAGTGGGTGTCAAAAACCCGCCCGCCTGGATAGACCCCGCGACCATAAGCCCCCCTAACAGTATTAGGCCGAGCAATATCTGGATCGGTTGTTTCTTATGACTCATGCACGCGACTCCTATTTATTGTTATTCACCCATGGCTGACGATCTCGATATGAACGACAGCAACAGGTGCCTATAAAAGGCACCTGTCTTTTTCAACGGATGCTCATAACATTCCGTATCGGATGAGACTTATGGAGAAACCGTGAAGGCCGGGGTTGGCTTCACGTTAAGTGCGCTGATCTTGCACTTGCCAACGGTCTGCGTCGAAGGAATGCTCAGCGTGTTGGTAGAGTTATTGAACGTCACCGCAATCGTGGTAGGCGAACTTGCGCAATTACCCAGAATATTGAAGTTGACACCCGACACGGTCCCGGCAAACACGTTTGAGCCGGTACCGGTTGGGGTCAGGGTCCAAGGCAAGCCCAACATAGTAGGCACGCCGCATAAAGGATTGCTGCCACTGACGGTAGCGTTTGTAATCGTCGCGGAAGCCCCATTGGAGGCAACCGAGCCGGAGAAGTTGATGGTGCAGGACACCGGAACACCAAATGAGGCCGGCGAGGAAACCGAAATGGCCCCCGCCGGGGTGCTGAACGCAGCGCCCGCTGGGGCAACGGTCACAGCACTGGCCATCGAGGCGGCGCCCAGGCAAATAGCAAAAGCAGACAGCGAGATAAGGTTTTTCAAGCTTTTCATTATTTTTCCTCACATGGATGGCGAGTTATTTCGCCGGGGTAATGGCCATGATCGAGAAGTCACGGTTAAACCGCAGCCCGCTCTTTCAAGCCAAACTTCAATTCAATCAACCGCACAATAGAGTGCATTTATCTGGATAACTTTTAAGCCAACAGTTTCTTGCAACTACAGGCTCAAATAGATTTAAATCATCGCGAACTATCTGACTTATATAGGGAAGCCATAGCTAATAACAAAGCGCAGCGCAGCCATCGATCTAACTCCCAAATAAACATTTAAAAGTTCGATGAAATATCCTGCCAGGAGCAAAAGAAGAAGCGTCAATCGCACTATGATGAATATATTTTCAAAAAGATTTTTCATAACTCGTATTAAATAATCTACATGAAAAAAGCCCCCGCGCCAGAGGGCATTTTCCATTTGCGAGAAGTCCTACGTTGCCATTGAGAGACGGGTAAAAGAGGCTACATACCAGCCCCATTCACCTTGAGCGCACGCTCCAGAACGAAGCGCTGGAGTGCATCGCCGGGCAGCGCTTGACTGAAATACCAACCCTGGATAATCAGCTCTGCCCCCCCATGGCCCCCGCCCGATTGGAGAAAGGCCAATTGCTCGGCGGTTTCCACCCCTTCCACCACCACCCCCAGGTTCAGCGCTTCACAAAAGCGCAGCATGCCGGTCAAGACCTGCGCGCCCTTGGGGTCTTGCTGGGCCACCACAAAACTGCGGTCGATCTTGATGAAATCCACCGGGAACTGGTGCAGGTAACTCAGCGCGGAAAAGCCCGTGCCGAAGTCGTCGATATAAACCTTGGCCCCAATGGCCTGCAGTTTTTCGATCATCTGCCGGGTCACCTGGATATCCCCCACCAGGGCATCCTCGGTGATCTCCACCGACACCTGGCCGTTGGCCTGGGACAGGATGTCCACCAATTGCCGGCCATACGCCGGGGTCGTCAGGGTGGCGCTGGAGACATTGATGGTGATCGGCAGCGCAAAACCGGTTTTCTGCCACTGCTGGTACTGACGCACCGCCTGGGAGGCCACCCACAAGTCCACGTCCGGCATCAACCGGGCCTGGGCCAGCCACTGGAGGAACTCCCAGGGCGAGTGCACCTTGCCCTGGCTATCCCGGGCCCGCATCAGCGCCTCGCAGCCCGTGCACAAGCCGGTCAGGGAGGACACTTGGGGCTGGTACTCCAGGTAGAACTCGTAGTCGCTGATCTGCTGGATCCGGCTCAATTCACGGGCCTGCCGTGCCAAGGCCCGGTGAGAGGTCAGCACCGGGTCCAACTCCTGCAGGCGTCCTTTTTCTTCGAGCCCGCGAAAGGTCATGTCGAATGACTTGAGGTAAACGGTGCCGCCCTCCACCGCCTGCTGGTGGATCGCCCAGACGTAGGGCGCATAGACCAAGGTCCCGAACCCCAGCAACAGCAGTTGCAGGGCCACCGCCGCCAGGTCGCCCTGGGTACTCAGGTAGGCATTGAGCAGCACCGGCGCGGTAAACGGCACGCTGGCCACCGCCGGCGAGACCCAGCCGGCCTGCACCGCAAACAACGCCAGCAGGGTGTTGAGCGCCGGGACAGCCAAAAAAGGGATAAACAAGCGCGGGTTGAGGATGATCGGCAAGCCGAACAGCAACACTTCACTGACATTGAATAGCGACAGCGGCAGGCTGGCCATAGCCAGCAGGCGCATGGACTGGCTCTTGGAAAACAGCAGAATCGCCAGCAGCAGGCACAGGGAACCGCCGGCCCCGCCAATAAAGGCAAAGCTGCCCAGCAGGCCGCCATTGAGCACGTAGCGGATAGGCTCCCCCGCCGCCTGCGCCATGCCGTTGAGCACCACCGCCTGGTCCAATGCATCAAACAGCGGCTGGAGCGCATACACCCCATGAATACCAAAAAACCACAGCAGCGAATTGATCGCCGTGACAAACAGGCCGCTGCCATAGGGCGACTGCAGCGCCTCGAGCATCTGCGGGCCCTGGAATTGCGCCACCGGGGGCACCTGCAACAGCAACGACAACGTCACCACCAGCAGCAATGCCGTGATTGCCCCCGGCACCACCATATTGATGGTGCCCTTGAGGTTGTGCCCCACCAGGTCCTCGTTGACCAGGCGGGTCCAGCGGTAGCGATGCAACCAGGCAATCGCTGGCACATTGATCAGCGGCGAGGCAATGGCAATAAACAGGATGAAGGTCGCCGCCGCACGTGGAGAGTCACGCAGGACAAAGGTGGCAATGACCACGTACATCAGGCACAGGAACGCCACCGGCAACTGTGGCAATCGGTGCTGGACCGCCAGCATATAGCCGATGGAAGCCGCCACCAGCAGCGGGATCACAGAACTGATCTTGGCATGCAGGCCCGCCAGGAATGCCACCATTGGCGATGAAAACCCCAGGATCCGGGCGCATTCGGATAACAGCAGGAACCCTGCCGAGACCAGCAGGCACGGCAAGATCCATAACAGGCCTTCACGGATGGCTCGCAGCGACTCCGTGCTCGCCAGGGCGGCCAGGCGTTGGGTAAAGAAGAGCTTGAACAGCGTTTGCGCCATGATTGTCTCCTTGCCCGCGGGCCGTCACACCGGGGGCACCCCCTCAACCGGAGCCTGCGACGAGGGCTTAACGCTACACGCCCAGGCCCCGCCAATGAAAGGGGTTTGCCACATTTGGCGTCGAGGCGTTGCCCCTGGGCGTCAGCAGGCATGCAGATGAGGGTGTAATGTTCCAGGCTTTTTGAAACAATGCTGCCCTTCAGGGCCTTGCCGCCCACGCGGGTGCCGCAGGTTTTCGGAACCAACTGCGCCGCAGACAGGTCATGAGCTGTACGGGTCTGTCGACCCACAGGCCGGTATCGAATGACTCGATCCGCAGACCACTTTTACACCCATGGGGGTCGGTACACCGACTGACCCAGCGTTCTCAGGGAGATGGATTGAACATGCAAGGCAGGTTTTCAAATCGTGCGCGACCTTTGCTTTTCACCGTAGTGCTGTGGTTGTGCGGGGTCGCCGTACTGTTTTTGATCAAGGCTGGCGTCGAAGCCGTGGAAGGGCCTATCAGCAAGACCTGGATCGACTTGACCCTGGTACTCGCCGCCTACCTGTTCTTTTTCCTCCTGGACCCACTGCAACAGTGGACGGCCAATCGGCTGCGTAAACGCGCCCGGCGCAAAAGCCGCTACGAACAAGCGTCGTCCTAGAATCTGTTTGCCTGGGAACTGACGCTGCAGCTGATCACCCCGTCCTCTAACGGGCGCGATCCGCGAACCAACGACCCACCACCGAATGTTCACACTGCATGGCCGCCTGCAATTCGTCAGCGGTGATGGTTCGGCGCTGCGGGTCGACACTGAGCGCCACCCGCAATGCCGGCCAGCAACGCCGGGGCAGTTGCCGAGGGGGCGCCAGTCGCGGCCTCGGGCCCGCCCCTTGCGCCGCACGCCCACCCAGTGCCAGGTCATACAACAGGCATGCTGCGCCATACACCTCCGAACTGGCTGACAGCGGCGCCCCCTCCAGCAGTTCCGGTGCGGCATAGGCTGGTGTCCAGGCCGTGAAACGCTGTGGACTCAAGGCCGGCAGCCCGGACAGCGGCGGCCCGAGCGCCTGGGCAAGGCCAAAGTCAAACAGGCGCACCCCGTCAGCGCCCAACATCACATTGCCGGGCTTCACATCGCCGTGCAATACACCTTGCCGATGGATATAACCCAACGCTTCCAGCAGCCCCAAGGCAATAGGGCGCAATGCCTGCCAAGGCACCCCGCGCGGGCAGTTGAGCAGCAACTGGTCCAGGGTCATGCCGCTCATCAACTCCATGGTGAAGAATGCCACTTCACCCGTGGTATCCACCTCAAATGAAAACACTCGCACCACACGCTCGTGCCGCAGGTAGCGGGTCAGGGAAAACTCGCTGTAGAGCAACAGGTGAGCGTCCTGTGACGGGGCCAGGTGCTCGCCGAGCACCTTGAGGGCCACCTGGGACCTCGGTTCACCGAATTGCTCATGCAGCAAGTCACGGGCGCGATAGACAACCCCCATGCCGCCCACCCCGAGCACCCGTTCAAGACGATAGCGCCCGGCCAATAACGCCGGCAGTGGCTGCCCCGGGGGCGGATCGCAGGACTGGGGGAGCTGTTCCATCAGCGTCGGGCCGCTGTGATTGGCGCCGTACGCCCGGCGTTGCGACAGGTATCTTGCCGTGGGCTCATAGTTGCTCCGGTATGCGGAAGGTCCGCCACGCCGCCATCTCGAACGGGTTCGGCGTCCGCTGGCTGGTCAACAGGTAGTGGGCGCGCAGGCCGCCGATATCGGCCTTGAGCAAGCGCGCATCACGCCCATTCAAGGGTTCGCCCTGCAGCAAATCGAACAGGCGGAACAGCGACCATGGCCCGGTGTTTTTTTCAATGCCCAATGGCTGTTGCGCCATGCCTTCGAGCACCAGGCTGCTACGGCCGCCCTCGACATCGGTGGGCCACTGGAACAGCATCGGTACAATCGGCCCATGGCGGTATTCCATCTGCTGGTCGCCGAACCGCAGGATCGCCCGGCTGACCGTGGGGTCCAGGCTATAGGGCGCCAGGGTGAAGCGCACCCCCGGCTCCCCCGGGTCATCGGCAAAGAACGCCTCGCGTATGGTGCGTGCCTTGGCCAGTTGGTCCAGCAACGCCCGTGACATCGGCAGGCTGCGGCCATCCAGGCTGCGCAACCGATAACGGTTGCCATCGCCGATGACAAAGGGCCGCAGGTCATCGTCAAGGAACCGCGCCATCAACCCTTGCGGCTTGAAGAACTCGCGAAAATCATTGAGCGCGACATCGCTGCTGGCATGGGCGCTGAACGGATAGCGCTGCTTGATCGCCGAGGAATAGAACCCATACACCTCACTCTGATAACGCCGGTTCAGGTGCCGGTAGGCCGCGTCGAGCACCAGGCGCCAACTGTCATCCGCTACGCCCGCCAACCAGCCGTTGAGGGGCGTCGGCAGGCGCTCCGTGGCATTGCGCAGGTTACCCAGGGCGTCCCGTTGCCCCTGCATGCGCCGCTTGACCATCTCAAAGGCCGCCCGGTCAGGCTGGTTATCCCGGCCAAGGGTGGCCAATTGCAGTTGCAACGGGTTGAGGGTTTGCAGCACCTGCGACAACTCAGGCCCTGGGTTGTCCTGTTCATCGAGCAATTGATGCAGGGCTTCAAACCGACGCTGCAAAGCGCGCTGTGCGGTGTCAGGCATCCGTTGCGTGGCATTGTCCAAGGCGGCCTGGGCCACTGGCGAACCCGGCTGGAGTGCGTCCAGGCGCTCGACAGGGCTTGAGAAACGGGTGTTTTCCCTGATTTGCTGCAATAACTGCAATAACGGCGAACGGGGTGAGGTCAGGCTCGCCAGTTGCTCGGCCATTTGCCGCGACGTCTCACTGTCCTGTAAACGCACCTGGGCCAATGCGGCACTCCAGGCCTGGGCATAGTCACTGAAATAGCGTTGCTCCAGTTCGACCAGCAGTTGGCGCAGGCCCAGGGCATTGAGTTCCGTGCCCTCCCCCAGCACCCAGTTGTCGCGCACGATGCTATCGACCATCCGGCTGCCCTGCACCGCAAAGAACTGACGGTAGCCCCGCTGGGTGAAAAAGCCCGGAATGGCCTGGTCGATGCCGGTGAACACTTGCTCCTGCGGGTCCAGGTGTTGAGTGAAGCGATAGGGCTCAAGCTCGCTGCCCTGCTCACGCAACAGACGGTAGACCACGCCAGCCAGGGGCTGTGCTTTCAGCACCTGGCGAGCCCGGGCGACCAGCGTTTCGTCGAGCGGCATTGCAAAGGGCTGTTCGAGCAATTGGGCAAAATGTAGGTTCAAACGCTTCTGCAGCGACGGGTCTGTGGGGTAACGCAACGACCACAATTCGGCGACCCGATCCGCCAACCATTGCTTGTCCCGGCGCTCTGGCAGGTTGAGCATCAGGTAGGCGCGCAGGCTGAGGAGTAGCTGCTGGCGGTCGTGCAAGCTGCTGCGCACCTGCAGCTCCAACAGCTCGCGGACCCGGGCCATCAAGTGTTGTAGCAATGCCTGTTGGTAGGCCGTGTCCAGCACCGGGCGGCTCCTGTCACCTTGATACAAACCCGCGAATGGCATCCAACCCGCGCCCTGCGGTGACGCAAAAACCTGGGTGGCTGCCAGTCGGCTATCCAGGAGCGGCACGATCGCCAGGGTCTGGTCTGCTGCAGCGTGGCCACGGACAGGCGTGCGCGCCAATTCACGCAGTTGCTCCAGGCGTTGATGGTTCTGCGAATAGCTGTACATCCACAGTGAACCTGCAGCGCCGAGTACCAGTAAGGCCGCCAGCGCCAAGCCGCGCTGACGCCGACGGATGCGCACCCGTTCCCGGTGGTCCAGGCCGGCCAGGTCGACCTCACCGAACACCACCCGGCTGAACAGCCCCTGGATAAACCGTGGGCGGCTTTGCCCGGCGCCCGACTCACTGCCGGAGCTGGTCAGGTAAAAACCGCGCAAGGCGTTGACGCGCTGGTAACGATGGGCAGAAAACGCCAGTTCAATAAACAGGCACAACCGCTCCCCGATCAGCGCCACCTGCCGGGGGAAATCCAACATACGCCCCCGGCGCTCACCACTGCGCTCCAGATGCAGGCGTTGTATCAATTCCCCACTCAAACGCTGCAGCAAGGCTTCAAAGGCCTGGCGCACTTCGCCAACATCGGTTCCCGCCTGGCCAGGTACGATGTGCTCGCCCAACAGGCCATCACTGGCCTGGCCCTCCGTTCGCTCGAAGAACTCGACAAACCCGGGCAAATGATCCGCCTGCGTCAGTACCAGGTAGACCGGCAACTGCACATGCAAGGTCTGCCGCAGGTCGTGAAGGCGACTGTTGAACTGGCGCGCCATGACGCTCAGTGCCTGCTCGCTGCCATTGAGCAAGGTGTCCACCGAGACTGTCAGCAGTACGCCGCTGAGCGGGCGCGCACGGCGACGGGCTTTCAACAGGTTCAACAACGTCACCCAGCCACCGCTGTCGACCTCACTGTCGATGTGCGCCAGGTAGCGCGCCGGGGTTTCGACCAGTACCCCTTCCTCGGCAAAATACCACTCGCAATGACGTATGCCGCCAGCTGCGTGTGGGTCGCCGGCATCCGTGCGGTCCAATGGCAGTTGTAGCCCGCCGGCCTGCAACAGACGGGTCTTGCCACTGGCGCTGTATCCCATCACCAGGTGCCAGGGCAACTCACTGCGCCAGCGTTCGCTGCGCTTGCCATAGCGGTGCGACGTCTTGAGGGCTTGCAGCGCCTCCTTGAAGCGGCCACGCACGTTGTTCTGCTCATGCTCGACCAGCCCCTTGCGCTGTTTTGGCAGTGCCTGCTCCGGGCCGGCATCATCGCCAGGCAGTTGCCCAGGGTTACGCCGATTGACGAAGACCATCAACAGGCCCCAGGCCAGGAACAAGCCACTGATGGTCAGTAAGCGCGAAGTCGCACCGAGCCAGAAACGCTTGTCGTCGACCGCCAGGAGCGGCCCGAACCACCACACGGCCCAGGCCAGTAACAGCACCAGCAGCAGGCTCCAGACCCAGGTCAGCGCCAGGGCTGCAACCAGCGTTTTGAATAGAGGTTTCATGATTCGCTCCCTGCGTTACTTCGGTGTCCGGGTGATGTCTGGGGTGGTCTGAAGATAGGGCTGGAGCACGCTCTCGCGTTGCTCCCCAAGCACCCAGGCGAACCCCGCATACATCATGCCCAGGCCCACCCCGACAAATACCCAGACCCAGGTGGCCGGAACAATGCGCATCGCCGGCCCAGGCTTGCGGCTGGACGGTGGCCGGGGATCAGTGGCCGGCGGCGCGTCCCCACGCACATGGATGATCTGCCGGTACAAGGCGTCACGAATGCCCTCCAACTGCAGCAACCCGCGTTCCATCACCCGGTACTTGCCTTCAAAGCCCAGTGCCAGGCACAGGTACATCAACTCCAGCATCGCCAGGTGCTTGAACGGGTCCCTGGACAGTCGCTCCAGCAGCTCAAAAAATTTTTCGCCACCAAAGGTTTCGTTGTGGAAGCTGCTCAACAGGCTCATTTGCGACCAGTCGCTCTGGCGCCCCCACGCCGTGGTGCCCACGGCCTCGTCAAGGACGCTGCACAACACGTAGCGGGCCGCCATGATCTGGCTGTCGGGGATTGCGTCGTGGCGGGCCCGCTGTTCAAAAAGCGTGATGCCCGAGGACAGTCGGTCATTGAGCGAGTGCAGGCCTTCACGGGCCGAGCCGCCCTTGAGCCGGACCACCTCCGACAGCAGGTCCCAGGCCGCCGTCACCAGGGGGTTGAGGCCAAGCCTGAAATGCTGCGTGCCCTGCAAATGGGCGGCATGGATCATCCGGTCTTCAAGCTGTTCAAAGCGCGGTGGCGTCTCGAAATCGGTCATGGCGCCCTGTGCCGGGCCGAATCCATGCCGATCCAGCAGGACCGTCTTGTCATCCTGTGGGTATGCCTTGTCCATCGTCATAGGTTCAGTTCCTGATAGCCCAGAATTTCAATTCAAGATCGGCAAACTCGCCGCTGACATGGAAGGCGAATCCGCCTGAATGCTCCAACTGCTCCAGGTCACGGGCACTGAGTTCGAGCATGAAATAGGTTTTGCTGGCATGGAACGGAATCTGCCGTGGCGCCACGGGCAGCGGTTTGACGCTAATACCCGCCAGGTGCAGGTTGACCAACTCGCGAATCCGCTCCACCGGCCCGACCTTGAGGTGCGCCGGCAGCCGCAGGCGCAGTACCTCCGAATCGCAGCGGGCACTGGCGGCCAAAATGAAGGTGGCAGAGCCCAGCAGGTTCAGGTCATTGACCGGGCACACCAGCACACCGTATTGACGGGGCTGCAATACCAGTTCAATGGCGTGTTGCTCCAGCACCATCGACAGGACCGAACGAATGGCCGCCATCAGTTCCCGAAAGCTCGCCCCCTGGTCGCTATGCCGGTAGCGCCCTTCAAAACTGGCGCGTTTGGTATCGCTGGAAAATGCCGAAAGCTCCCCCAACAACCCAAGCAGGGCCTGGTACAACTGGTCAGGGCCCAGGCGGGCCTGGTCCAGGTCGTGACGCAGGATCAACTCGGTCCGGTTGATCAACTGCAGCATCAGGAAATCCCCCATCTGCGCACCGGCCGCCTGGCCAGCATCCTGCAAGCGTTCGGCAATCGCGTCACCGCGAAACGCCAACAGGCTGATCACCTCCTTGAGGCAAGACAACAAAAACGGCGAGCCGTGCAGGTGCATGAACGTCGGGGAGAACACGCTATCAAGCGCAACAACGCCTTGGGCGCTGCAATCCTGGACCTGTGCGACCTTGAGTTTGACGCAGGTCTGCCCCCCAGGATCATCGCCAAGCAGCAAGCGGAAGTCCGGGCGGGCGCAGGTGATGGCGCAGCGCGTGTCTTCGCCGGCATTGGCGTCTCCCACTTCGGCTTCGTACGCGGTATAGCGTGCCACGACGTCAGCCTGCGCCGGCTGGCGTACCTCGACTGCATTGCCGGCGACCATCGGCAAAGCCAGGTACACCGCCTGGCTGCCGCTATTGGCTGGGATTTCCAGTACCAGCGGCGAGGCCGGCTCACGCAGTTCAAACAGGGTGCCGTCAGGCAGTACACCACTGGCCTGGCTGACCACTACCTTGCCCATATCGAGGTATTGCGGGTCGATTTCCAGCGTCAGGAAGCCCCAGGCATAGCCCTGTGCCAATTGACTGCGGCGGGCCAGTTGCTGGTGGTAGTAGCGGTCGTTGTGCTGCAGATGCTGAGGGCGCAACAACATGCCCTCCTGCCAGATCACTTTATCGATCAGCATGTCAGTCACCTGCCTTGGCGGTCTGCAAAGCCGTTGCACGCACGCCGGCTTCGTCGAGCAGCAGATCGACCTGGGTCCGCGACTCGACGGCCAGCGGCACCACATGGCGCCATCGCGCCTGGGGCAAATCCCGGTAGGCCGCCAGCACGCCGAGGTAACGGCTGCCTGGCGTTGCACGGAGCTTCAGCGCGACCTGCTCGCCAGGGCGTAATTCCCACTCTTCGCTGCTGACCAGGTCCTTGGGCAAGGTGTTTTCGGCACGCCCATACAGGCTGAAGAAATCGGCATTCTCGAAGGCCACGGGGTTTCTGAGTTCCAGCAGGCGCACCACGATCGGTGACGGCCGGCCATTCACATCCGGGTTGACCCGATCACTGGCGGTCAACGTCAGGTCCAGCTTGGTCAGCGTCGAATAGGGAGACAGGTTGCTGCAACCGGGCAACAGCCCCATCACAGCCAATAACAGAACAGAGGTGGCACGTGGCATGGGGCTCATCCAGAACAAGGGCTATGAAGGGTGGAAACCAGGCGCACCTGTTCCCTGTAGGCGTTGGCAAAGTCCTCGTTCAGTAGGCGCTCTTCCCAATCGTCGTCCTCGACCAGGCGTTGATAATGGCGCAGATAGGCCCGCCAATAAGCACCGCTGGTGGGGATTCGCGGGGTGTTGCCCTGCTGTTCAAAACGGACCAGCAACTGGCCAGGTGCAAACGCCGCCAGGGCGCCGCGCATGGCCGCCCGACAGCCGGCGAGCAGTGCAACCTGGTGCACCTGTAAATCGCGATATGCCTGGGTAATCGTCAGTTCGCCAGCCCCCTGCAACATGGCCTCCAGCGCTTGCCCTCCCTCGCTCAACAGCCCCAGGTCGCGGGCTGGCGCCTGACCGAGCGAGGTGCCCAGCGCACTTTTCAGCTCTGCATGGGTGTGCAGGTTCTGTTGCAGCCCTTCGATGGCCTGCTTGAGCAAGCCCGCGACCTTGATGGCCAGCGCTTGCCGCCCAGGTTCGTCGAGAGGGTCCAGGCACACGCCCAGCGCCTGGGCAAACGCCCCCCAGAACAGCCCATGGTCATGGGCTGGCGGGATGGTTTCTGTAGGCGGGGAAACCTGCAGGGCAGGCTCGACCAGGGTCGGCATAGGCACATGGTGGCGTTCCACCGTGCTGGTGTCCGCCCAGTTCGAGGGCGTGCTGCTCGGTTCCGGTAGTGGCCGGGCCTGTTGGTCATCCAGGGCACGCACAGGATCCAACTGCAGGAACGCGTCATCAGGGATCAGGTTGTCGCGATGATTCGACGCGTCAGCGGCCGCCACCAATTGCGTGCGCAGATCAAACGGCCCCATCCGCAACACCATGCCTTGGCTGATCGGCCGGGCCTGGCCCTTGCGCAAGCGCACGGCGCCGTCTCCCAGGCGAATGCCATTAGTGCTGATGTCAGTCAGAAAGTACTGATCGTCACGAAAGCTGACCAAGGCATGATGATTGGACAATTGGCGACTGGGGTCGGGAATCACCCAATCGCAATCGGCACCACGGCCGATCACCCCTCCAGCGCCATCAAAGATTTTGCTGCGGGTCGAGCCAGGCATGCCTTGCCCATTGCCACAGACCTCAAATACCAACTGCATACAGGGACTCCTGGCTTATTGCCCGCGCTGGTTGGACCGCGGGTCACCCAGCGGCCGATAGTCATCGTCGTCAAACACGTAGTTCGCCGTGCAACCACTCAGCGCCCACATCAGTAGAACCATCCCCACTGCCGGCCATCGAAAAACACTCATCACGCCTCTCCCATTGAAATAAATTCGTGCGCGGAACATTCAGCACTCGCCCTTGACATCACCGCAGGGGATATTCAGCCGTGCCAGGCGATACAACAGGGTGCGCCGGGCGACCCCCAGCTCACGGGCAGCACGGGTGCGATTGCCACGGTTCTTGTGCAGGCAATCAATCAGCAAGCCCCGCTCGACGCGCTCCAGGCGCTGGCGCAGCGTTGCGTCGGTGGCCTGTGCGGGTGACGCCAGTGGTAGCAAGAGGTGTTGCGGCAGGATCACCCCGTCGTCGCACAACAACACGGCGCGTTCCACCAGGCATTTGAGCTCGCGCACGTTGCCGGGAAAGCTGTGGCTGGACAGCTGATCCAGGGCCTGGTTCGACCAGGACACCGGCGCTCGCCCCTGGGCGGCGCAGGCCTTGCCTGCGAAATGCCGAGCCAGCGCCCGTACATCGCCCTCGCGTTGGCGCAGGGCCGGCAGTTCGATCGGGAACTGGGCCAATCGATAGTAGAGGTCCTCACGGAAACTCCCCTGGGCGACCATTGCGCCAAGGTCACGGTGAGTGGCCGCAATGATCCGCACATTCACTTTATGGGCGGTACTGGCACCCAGCGGACGTATTTCGCCCTCCTGCAAGACCCGCAACAATTTGGCTTGCAGCGACATCGGCATATCGCCGATTTCATCGAGTAGCAACGTGCCGCCGTCGGCGGTATCGAACAGACCGGGACGATCCCGGTCGGCACCGGTAAAGGCGCCCTTGCGATAGCCAAACAGTTCGCTTTCCAGCAACCCTTCCGGGAATGCGGCGCAGTTCTGTACGACAAAGGCCCTGGATCGACGCGGGCCCATGGCATGGATCGCCCGGGCGACCACCTCCTTGCCCGTACCGGTCTCGCCGCGCAAAAGCACGGTGTAGGTGCTGTCCAGCACCTTGCCGATCAGGCGGCAGGTCTCGTCCATCGCCGCGCTGTTGCCTATCAGGCCAAGACCTGCGGGACGGAGCACGCGAGCGAGCCCCGGACGGGCCGGCGATGGCGGGCTGGCGTCCTGCAGCAGCGCCCGCTGGCGCAGGGCAAAAGCCCCCAACGGTCCCAGTGTTGTGGCGTACCCCAGCAGATCCCTGGAATGTTCAGTTACGCATAGCAGCACGCCCCTCGCGGGGAGATGTCGATGGGTGATGGGCACGCACAGCAGCGACTCCCAGGGCGCCAGGCCCCTGGGAATGAAAGCGGTGTCATAAATGCTGTTTTGCAGGCCACGGATACTCAGGGGGCGCTGATGTTCCAGGGCGAACTGCAGCAATTGCTGGCCCTGTTGGTCCACCTCTGTGCCCACACCGATATCCCAAGGCCCTTCTTCCCGCCGGTATTCGGCAGCCAGGAGCAGGCCATGGCCGGCCTCATCTGACAGGTACACCTGGCTGAGCGTGCACTGGCTCAACTGCACCGCGGCCTGGGCAAGGTTGCCAGGCACACTTGCCCGATCGCTGTCGAGGCCCAGGCGCAAGAGCCACTGCACCAGTTGTTCGGTATAGTCCGGCGACGGTGACAACGGGGCTGCCCTCATCATGCAAACTCGCAGATGAGGTGACCGTCGCCATCCAGCGTCCCGTGGGCGCGCTGCACATGTTCGTCCCTGGCCATTGCCTCCAGCAGGCGATCGACGATCTGGGGCAATAGATTGGCGTCGATCCACTGATCGACATACCGCGCCCCGCTCTCGCTGCGGGTACAGCGCTCTGCCAGGTAATCGACCAATCGCGGGCAATGGCTGAATGCCAGATGCCGCTGCAGCAGACGTTGGCCCAGGCGCTGCAACTTGCTTTCTACCAACTCCCGCAGCACCGCACCGTTGATCGGGTAGTACGGCACTACGCACATGCGGGCCAGCAGCGCCGGTTTGAAGTGTTGGTTGAGCAGCGGCGCAAGTGCTGCTTGCAAGGCTTGCGGGCTGGGGCGCTGCGCAGCGCCACACAGGTCAATGATGTGTTCGCTGCCGAGGTTGGAGGTCATCAGGATCAACGTGTTGCGAAAATCGATCTCACGCCCCTCGCCATCATGGGCCCAGCCTTTGTCGAAGATCTGGTAGAACAGGTTCATGACCCCAAGGTGCGCCTTCTCGACCTCATCGAGCAGCACCACCGAATAGGGTTTTTGCCTGACCGCTTCGGTCAGCACGCCGCCTTCGCCATAACCGACATAGCCGGGCGGAGCCCCCATCAGGCGTGACAGTGAATGTTTCTCCTGGTATTCGGACATGTTGATGGTGGTCATGAACCGTTCGCCGCCATACAACAGGTCGGCCAACGCCAACGCCGTCTGCGTCTTGCCAACGCCACTGGGACCGACCAGCAGAAAGACGCCCACGGGCGCATCGGGCCGGTTCACCCCGGCGGCGGCGGCACGCATCGAGCGGTCCAGCCTCTGCACGGCCTGCTCCTGGCCGAGAATGCGCGTGCGCAGATCGGTGGCGAAGTCGAGGACCTTGACGCTGTGCTCGCAGGCTACCTGGCTGAGCGGAATGCCGGTCCAGGCACTGATCACTTGCGCCACCAGCCGCGGGCATACTTCAAAATTGACCAGGCGCTGCTGTGATTGCTCTGCCAGCAGGCTGCCGTGGGCTTGGCACAGTTGCTGCTCAAGCAGCTCGATGGCCTGCCCGGACTGGCGGGCCTGGCTCAACTGTAGGCGCAAGGCCAGTACCCGCTCGGCCATCTCACGCTGGCGTGTCCAGCACTGCTTGAGGTGTTCATGTTCGCCACCGACGGTTTCCAGACGCGCGGCCAGTACCTGCAGTGCGCCAGGGTCAATCGGCAGCCCGGCATCCCGGTCGCGGCAAAGTGCCTGGTGCTGGCGGGTACTTTCCGCCAGTTGGCCAGCCACGGCCTGTAACGCCGGCGGAGCGGTCACCAGGCTGATGCGCACGCGCGCGCAGGCCGTGTCGAGCACATCCACAGCCTTGTCGGGCAACTGTCGCCCCGCCAGGTAGCGTGCCGATAGCTGCGCGGCGGCAACCACGGCGTCATCACGCACGTACACACCATGGCTGGCTTCATACACCGAGGTGAGACCACGCAGGATCGTCACCGCATCATCGACACTGGGCTCCTGGACATGCACCGGCTGAAAACGCCGGGCCAGTGCCGGATCCTTTTCAAAGTACTTCTTGTACTCCGACCAGGTGGTGGCCGCGATGGTGCGCAGTTCGCCACGGGCCAGCGCCGGCTTGAGCAGGTTTGCCGCGTCGCCGCTGCCCGGCGAACCACCGGCCCCGATCAGGGTGTGCGCCTCGTCAATGAACAGGATCACCGGCACCGCTGAAGCATTCACTTCCTCGATAACGCCCTTGAGCCGCCGCTCGAACTCGCCCTTGATACTGGCGCCGGCCTGTAGCAGCCCCATGTCGAGGATCAGCAGGCGCGTATCTTGGAGCACCGGCGGCACCTGCCCCTGGGCAATCTGCCTGGCCAAACCCTCGACCAGCGCGGTCTTGCCGACACCGGCTTCACCCACAATGATCGGATTGTTCTTGCGCCGACGCGTCAGGATATCGATCAACTGCCGGATCTCGACGTCTCGACACAAGACCGGGTCGACCCGCCCATCCAGGGCCTGCTGGGTCAGGTCATGGGTGAAACGCGGCAACAACGCTTCAGGGTTGCCACAGGCGTACCCCCGGGAAACCTCGGCCTCCTCGCCCAAGGCGAACTCAAGCAGGCGTTGCGCATCGAGACGGGCCAGCAGCACCTGATAACGACTACCAGCGTGGTGCAACGGGTTACGCAGCAAGGCGAGGATCAAGGCCGCCTCACTGACCTGGGAGTGCGCCAACTCCAGCTGGGCAACAACCAGCGCTTGTTGCAACCATTGCACCAGCAACGGCGCAAACACCGGATTGCGCGAAGTGCCCTGCCCCATCCTGGGCACAAGCGTGGCTTGCAGTTCGCCCTGTTCGATGCCGGCCTCTTGCAGCGCACGCACCAGCAACCCTTGTGGGTGCTCCAGCAGCGCCAGCAAGACGTCCTCCACCAGGACTTGCGAGCCACCCCGGGCCACACAGCGTTCTGCGGCGCGCTCCAGGTCATGGCGAGTTTGTGTCGCCAGCACACGAATCAATTGCTGCAAGTCCACATTCATCATAGTCATCTGTCCCTAGTGAGTTTTACTGGCCAGTGTGAGCACACCGTCCGCGCGCGCCTGCCCCATCCAACTGGTCCAGCCCAGCCGGCACACATTGCGTTGGCCTATGTGCAGCGCCCGTATCTCCCCGGGGCGCAGGACCAGGCGCAGGTCATAGTCCAGAGGGTCTCGCACGGCGAAGCGAATCAGCGCGCAGAGCGGCAAGTGGTTCGCGCCGTCGGGTAAAAACTCATGAAAACGCTGCCAGTCGAGGTCCTGGAGATGCACCCTGAATTTGCCAGCACGGTCGACGACCTGCCGCCCAAGGACCAGGTCCCGCCCCAGCAAACTGCTGGCATGTGCCAGTTGGTTGCGTTGCCCACGGGCAATCACCACCTTGCGCTGGACGCATTGCTCGATCAGCAACGATGGGTGTTTGAAGTAGTAACGCAGCACCGTTTCGATAAGCGCCGCCGAATGGGCGCGCATGCCCAGCAACCCCAGGTAGGGCAACAGGCGTTTCCAGTCCAATGGCGTCGCCCCCCGGATGGCCCGGCCGCCCAGGCCTATCAGGGCGAACATCTGCGCAGAAAATGCATCGCTGGCGCCCGCTCGAAAGCGTGCCGGGTAACGGTACTTGCGCCACAGAGGCAGCATCAGCCGATGCAAACGGTGGTGGAACAGGTCAAGAAAGTCGGCGACCGGATTCCCCCCCGCCCGCTCGGCCAAGGCGTGCTCAGCATAAAATGCCGGCAGTGGCGAATTCGCCCCCACCAGGCCCAATACATTGAGGCGCAAACGTGCCCGCAATTGCCCGCGCTCGATAAAGAACGTCACGCGGTCAATATCGTTGCCGGGAAACCCCAACCCCGGATTGGCCTGGAACTCCAGGAGGTCATACAGCGCCTCATCGCCAAGGGATGGGTGGGCCTCACGCAAACGCTCAATCACCTGCAAGACCGCCTGGAACAGCGAATACTCACGGATGGTCCGGGACAACTCGGTTAAAGCAGGGCCTGCTGGCCCATCCGGGATGGCCATAGGTACACCTCTCCTTGTGTGCTGGTAACGCGCAGTTCGTGGTACGAGTTGAGGCTCGCGTACAGCGCAAAAAACTCATTGAGGACCGAGGCAAAGACAAACAGGTCGCCCTCTCCGAGGAAGTGCTGGGGGTCAAGGGTCAGATCGATTGCCACCCCTCGAGTCGGCAAGCCGCCCTGCAACCTGTCGATCGGGCGCTGGCTTATCGAACGCAACCCGTCCAGCCGTCGAAGGCTGATTTTTTCGGCCTGGCGATCGTGGTAGCGCGGCAAGTCATAGGTTTTGAGCACCACTTTCAACGCATTGATATCGCTCAGGGACAGGTAGTTGAGCGACATATTGCTGATCAGCTTCCACAAAAAGCCGCTGTCCAGCGGGGGCGCGATACCGGGGGTGGCGGCAGTGATGTTGCTGAAGGACAGGAACTCGGGTGTTTGCTCGCAGGCTTGATTGATGTCACCGATACGCAATTTGCGTGGCAAGTCATGGTTGGTGCAGGTCAGCTCGACGGACAGGGTTTCCTGATCCCCGAACTGGCGAATGCCGAAGCTCAGGTAGGTATCCAGGCCGCTGTGTTGCAGGGACGGCCGCTGGCGAATGCTGTAGCACGCGGTCTGCTGGTCGTGCTCGAACGACTCGAATGGCACATACGCCTGGTAGCCCAGGCCACCCGGGCGCCATCCGGTGACCTGATCCACGGAAAAAACCCCGCAATGGCCTGGCGCATAGTCGGTTCCCAGCAGCAGATATTCATCCTGCTTGCCATCCAATCGGATCGGCACCCCGTCGTGCTTGAACAGGTTGACGACCGGCGTGCAAAACAGCTTTACGTTGTCCACCGTGGGGAGCACCTGCCCGGGATTGCGCTGGCGAAGCTTGAAGCGCAACTCAACCCCCCGGGCCTGCTGGAGCAGGTCATGCGGCAAGGTTTGCAGAATATCCAGGCCACCGACGTCGACAAACAGGTACTTGTCAGGAAAGGCGAAATATTCCTGTAGATGCCGATACCCAGTGAATGCATTCGGCGGATAGGGAAGCAGCGCCTCGTCTGCCGAAAAACCTGCTGGCCGGACCACCGATGCCGGTAATGGCAATGACAACACTTGCCCGTTGCGCGCAACCAGCGGTTTGCACTCGCCATCGAGCAGCAGCAGGTCAATGCCTTGCAGGTGGCGCAGCAGACTCACGTACAGCATCTGGCTGACATAGCGCTCCCCGGCAAAATGCAAGCGCAGGTGCTCAAGCACCAGTTCGCCCATATGCCCTTCGGCGGTCATCTCCAGGCGCAGGTTCAGCAAGGCGCCCTCGCCCTGGGCCGAGTAATCCAGCGCACTTATTTGCAGGGGCAGCACATCCGTTGCATAGCAGGTGCGAAAGCGGCAACGCTCACCGTCAATCGCCACGCTTTCCACCGGCGTATCCCGCTCGACGGTGATCGCGGGCCCGGCACGCAGCAACGGCGCGAACTGCAACATGCTGAACGCGGGTAACGGTCGCATGTAGTTGGGCCACAACAGGTGCATCAGCGAATGGCTGAGCTCCGGCAACTGGTCGTCGAGCTTCTGCCGCAAGCGGCCCGTCAGGAACGCAAAGCCCTCAAGCAGCCGCTCGACATCCGGGTCCCGGCCACTGTCCCCGAGGAATGGGGCAAGTGCCGGATTACGCTCACAGAAGCGCCGCCCCAAGTGTCGCAAGGCGTTGAGTTCGCTCTGGTAATAGCGGTTAACAGACACCTGGGGTGACCTCTACTCGCCCATTGCCAGCCAGGCTTGCGCTGAACACCACCACCTGCACGACCCCGTCGATATGCAACGCCCCCTGGATATCAAAGGCCAGGGCCAGCGGATCGCGACCCTGTGGCAGCGCCGTGACCCGCACATGGCTCAAGCGCGGCTCGTAGGCCGTGATGAACCGTTCGATCAGAAAACGTGCCTGGCTGAGGGATTCGTGCAGGCTCAGGCGCATGTCATTGAGATCCGGCAAGCCATAGTCGGGCAGCGTCTGCACGCTGCCCGCCCGGGTGCTGAGCATGTTGCCCAGGTGGGTGGCCACCGACGCCGCGACGCAGGCCAGTGGCGTGCGCCCCGCCAACAGCGGCGCAGTGCCTGCAAGGCGCTCAAGGAAACCGCTGTAGTGACTCATCTCAAGCCCCCGGCTCATTCTTTATCGAGCTTGCCAACCAGGAACAGGGTGAAATCCGCCCCCATGTACTTGAAATGAGGGCGGACGCTGAGGCTGATGCGATACCAACCTGGCTCGCCGTCGACATCACTGACGACAACCCGTGCCGAGCGTAGCGGACGCCGCCCCCGCACCTCGGCGCTGGGGTTCTCCTGGTCGGCCACGTACTGGCGAATCCATTTGTTGAGTTCCAGTTCCAGGTCGGTGCGCTCCTTCCACGAACCCAGTTGCTCGCGTTGCAAGACCTTCAAGTAGTGCGCCAGGCGGTTGACGATCATCATGTAGGGCAGTTGTGTGCCGAGCCGGTAATTCAACTCGGCCGCCTTGCCCTCGGCGCTGATCCCGAAGCGCTTGGGTTTCTGCACGGAACTGGCGGAAAAGAACGCGGCATTGTCGCTGCCCTTGCGCATCGTCAGGGCGATAAAGCCCTCCTGCGCCAACTCGTATTCGCGCCGATCGGAGACCAGCACTTCGGTGGGGATCTTGGTTTCGATTTCGCCCATGCTCTGGAAATGGTGCAGCGGCAGGTCTTCCACCGTGCCCCCGCTTTGCGGGCCGATGATGTTGGGGCACCAACGAAAGCGTGCAAAGCTGTCAGTCAAGCGCGTGGCAAAGGCATAGGCGGTGTTGCCCCACAGATAATGTTCGTGGCTGCTGACCACATGCTCGCTATAGGAGAAGGTCTTGACCGGGCAATCCACCGGGTCGTAGGGCGTTCGCAGGAGAAAGCGTGGCACCGTCAAGGCAACGTAGCGGGCATCTTCGCTCTGGCGGAAGCTCTGCCACTTGGCAAATTGCGGCCCTTCAAAGTGGTCTTTCAGGTCCTTCAGGTCTGGCAGGCCGGTAAAGCTCTCCAGCCCGAAAAAACCAGGCCCGGCGGCGGCAATGAACGGTGCATGGGCCATGCAGGCGACGCTGGACACGTACTGCATCAGCTTGACGTCGGGCGCGCTGGGTGAAAGGAAGTAATTGGCAATGATCGCGCCGACGGGCTGACCGCCGAACTGACCGTATTCGGCACTGTAGGTATGTTTGTAGAGCCCGGACTGGACGACCTCCGGCGAGTCCTCGAAATCATCCAGCAGGTCTTGGCGTGAGACGTTGAGCAGCTCGATCTTGATGTTTTCCCGGAAGTCGGTGCGGTCCACCAGCAGTTGCAGGCCACGCCACGCCGACTCCAGTGCCTGGAATTCAGGATGATGGAGGATTTCATCCATTTGCCGGCTGAGCTTGGTATCGATCTCGGCGATCATCCGGTCCACCAGTTGCTTCTTGACGGGCTCGCCTCGGTTTTGCGGCTTGATCAATTCCTCGATAAAGGCCGAGACACCGCGCCGGGCGATGCCGTAGGTTTCATCATCGGCCGTCAGGCGGGTCTGGGCGATGATGTCGTCGAGAATGCTGTATTCGGTATCCAGGGGGGTTACGTGGGCGGTCGGGCTCGTGGTCATGCGATCAGTGTCCTTTTACTGAGAAGATCATGCGGCAGGGCTGTTCAGCCCCAGTTCGGCCAATACCCGCGCACGGGACTGCTCATCGGCCAGGGCGTTTTCTATGGCCTTGCGAAAACTCGGCGCGTTACCCAGGGGGCCTTTGAGCGCGACCAGCGCCTCGCGCAGCGCCATCAGTTTTTTCAACTGCGGAACCTGCTCGACCAGATGGGCCGGGTTGAAGTCCTTCATGGCGTTGATACGCACCTGGACGGCCAACTCGTCGGCTTCATCCGTTTCCTGCAGTCGATTGGGCACACTCAGCAACAGGCTCAAGGTCTGCTTGGCCAGCACCTCGTCCAGGGTGTTCTTGTCGATACTGATGGGCTTGCGGTCTTCAACCTTGCGCGTATCTTCGCGCTGAGTGAAGTCACCCAGGACCAGCAGCTTCAGGGGCAGCTCGACCTCTTCCTGGGCACCGCCTATGGCCGGCTTGAACGTGATGTTGATACGTTCCTTGGGGGCGACCGAACCTTCTTTGGCCATGGTGTTTCTCCTTTGCGTGATGACGGAAACCTATTCGAGTACCGCTTCAAGATCGACCTGGCACAACTTGCGATGGATCTCATCCTTGCGCTCGCGCAGGCCATGGCCCTGGGGCAATACGTCGTAACAGGCGTACAACAGTTGCAACACCTCAAGGGTCAGGTCAGGCTCCCAGCGATACAGGCCGCAGTGCTGCAGCTCCTGTTCGAGCTGTTCAAGCTGGACCCTGGCCAAGTCATGCTTGGCCCCCTGGACACACAACCGAGCCAGGCCAAGGCGCCAGTAAAACCGGGCGCGATCCCCCCGAGCGGCCTGCATGGCGTTTTTGTAGGCCTGGACAGCGGCCTTCAACCCTTCCTTGCGCAGCAGCGGAGCAATCGCCTGCAAGGCCTCCTCCCATGGCGCCGGGCCGGCACTGGCACGGGTGCTGACCGGCACCCGGATTTGCAGGTGGTGGCTAACCTGGGTGTCGATCCACCCACGGGTGGCAGCATCGGCAAAGGGCGCGCCATCATGGAAACGCAACTGGGCAACCCCGGGCAGTCGTTGCAACAACAAGGCGAACTGAATCTCAACCTCGACCATCGCCAGCTCGGCCTGTAGCGCCTGGAGGCACTCCCAGACCATGCGCACGCCGTCAAACCAGAAAGGCGCGCTCGCCAGGCTGGCTTCAAGCTCCAGCAACAGGTCGGCGTAATGCCCCTGGGCAAAACGCTCCTGATAGCGCTTGAGCTTGTCGGGCGCCAGCCCTCGCAACGGCGTTATCTGTTCGCTGTTGCTATCGGGAAGAGCGGTGATCCCCAGCCACGTCAGTGTCCGGTTCAAGCGCAAGGCCCGCAGGTCAGTGGTGTTCTGGCGCAACCACCAGGCGCACAGGGGGCGAGCGTTGTCCTGCAGCGTGCGCAAGAGCTTGTGCACGTCTTTCTCATTGTTCACCACCGGCTCAGGCGCCAGCAGTTGGGTTGCCACCTGCTTGACCTGGGCGACCACACCGCTCACGCCTGATGGCGGCGGGTCACTCTCCAGGGCCTGTTGCAGCTTGTCCTCGAGCTGCCTGCGAACGGCCAGTAGCAACGGGGCATCATCCCCCAGGTGCCCGACCCACAGCTCATCAAGGCGTGCCAAGTGCCCTGCCATACCTTGGAACAGGGAGCGCTGGTCTTTGAGTGCAAAGCTCTGTGCCAGCACCGGCTCAATACGCTGCACCAGCCAAGCAAAAGCCGCAATACGGGTACGCAGCTTGATGGGGTGTACCGTCGCCCAGTGGTGCTCACAGAGTTCACGCAACATGCCGAGCCCGGCGAGCAGGCCAGGAAAGGATTCACGTTGATACAAAGCCCAGGTCAACCAGGCAACCACCCGCAGATCCTTGGACTCGTGACGCAACAAGGCTTCGCTTTTGTCCCTCACACCCTGCCAGTCCGGCTGGCTGTTGCCATGGATCGACCGGGCCTTGTCCAGCTCATTTTCCAGCGCTTCATACCCCGCCGAAAAACGTATGTCCTCCCCTGCAAAACCGCCAGCCGAGATCGGTGACTGGGCAAGTTCCAGGTAATAAGCCGAAAGCTTGTCTGGATAAACCATGGTGGGCCGTACTGTGCTGGTTATGCTCAATTAAAGTATGGCGAACACCTATATAAACACCGAGCTTATACTGAGTGAATTCCATTTCCGTGTAGCGATAAGTGCAAACCATAGCCAGCAATATTTTATTGGGCAAGCCACCCAGATCTAGTTAAGGAGATTCCTACAAAAACAATGCTGATTCATTGTTTGTCAGTCAGCGTACTCAACGGGCGCCCTTGAAACACGCAAGGCCGCTCGCATCCGCAGACAAGAGGCTTCATTCAGGCGTGCGCAAAAAATTGCACAGCCTTTTCAATTACGCTGTACTTAAACTAAATACTGAGCTCTCAATACCGCGACACCCACGCACCGGGCAATTAATTGCGCACTACTGCGCAAACAAACTCAACTTCAAGAGCAAAAAACATACAACCGAGGCGCCATTGCACGCCCACGCTTAAACAACGCCCTTATTTTATTAGGCGACGGTTATCCGGCACACTTTTTGTTAGTGAGCCATGGCGCCCAACAGCGCAAACTTATCTATCAGGCAAGGAAACCCGTCATGCCAACACCCGCATACCTCTCGATCACCGGCACCAAGCAGGGTCTGATCACGGCAGGCACATTCACCCAGGATTCGGTAGGCAATATCTATCAGGAAGGCCACGAGGACCAGATCCTGGTCGAGGCATTCCAGCACCAGGTCATCATTCCCCGGGATCCACAGTCGGGCCAGCCCACCGGCCAGCGGGTACACAAGCCGCTGATGATCAGCAAGGTGTTCGATAAATCCTCACCGCTGCTGTTCAGCGCGCTGACATCGGGGGAAATGGTCAAGTGCCGCCTTGAGTGGTATCGCACGTCATCCGCCGGAACCCAGGAGCATTACTTCACCATTGAGCTGGAAGACGCGATCATCGTGGACATCCAGTCACGGATGCCCAACTGCCAGGACCCGGCAAATGCACACTTCACCCACCTGGAGGATGTGCACTTCACCTACCGTAAAATCGTCTGGACCCATGAGGTCTCGGGCACGTCCGGCTCTGACGACTGGCGCAGCCCGGTAGCCGGCTGAACCCGGCCGTGGATCAAACGACATCGCAACCAGCGATAGCGTTTGATCCACGGCCGGCGGGGTTCAATGCCACTCCGTGGCCACCCCCCGAAACGCACTGGGGCTGAGCCCCGTCCAGCGCTTGAACGCCCGGCGAAAGCTGCGTACGTCACTGTAGCCCACCTCTTGGGTAATACGCTCGATGGACAGGCCAGGGTTGCCCAGCAACCCCATGGTCCGGGCGCGACGTACCTGTTCCAGCAACGCTTCAAAGGTCAGCCCATGATCGGTCAGGCGCCGGCGCAGGGTGCGCCCGCTCATGTTCAGGTCACTGGCGACCTTTTCCAGTTGACTGCCCTGTAAATCACGGGAAATAGCGCGCTCCACGGCCTGGATCAGGTCCATTTTCCGGTGCAACTGGGCACTTTCCAGTTCCAGCAGGCCAAGGGCCTGGCGCAAGGCCAGGGCATGATGATTTGGCAACTGCACGTCCAGCCAGCGGGCCTCCAGGACCATGCGATTGTGCAGGCAGCCAAAGCGCACATCGTCACCGAACAAGCGCGGGTACTCGGCGGCATATACCGGCGGTGCGTGCATGAATTCCATGCGCAATGGCTTGAATTCGCTGCCCACTAGGGTCCGCCCGTAGACCATGAGGCTGGCAAAGAATTCCTCGGCGGCAAACACCTGGACTTCGGCATAGGGCAACAGGCATTCGACATCGACCATGACCTCCTGCGCACCTTCATGGGTGTGTGAGGTGGCGATGCCGCCAGAGGTGTGTTGGTGCCGCTCGCCCACGGCAAAGGCATCGCGCAGGGTCTTGCACAACGAGATGACATGCCCCAGCAGGCCCAGGGTGCCCAGCACATTCTGATTGCCGACACACAGGCCCAGCCCCTGGTCCGGCAAGGCCTTGAGCGCACGCTGGATCATTGCCACGGCCTGGCGATAGGAGATGCGCAGCGCCGGGTCGTCCAGGTCCGCCAGGGTAAAGCCCAGGCCACGACACAGATGCCCGGCATTCGCACCTTTTTGCGTCACAACCTGCCCCAGGGTTTGCAGGAGAAAAGGCGACACCAGCGCCAGCTCATAGTGTGGATCAACGGTTTTGCTGTGCATGGATCTGCGATTCCCGACTGTCTGCCCGGTTATTGTTTTAGAAACATCCTGACAATCATAGGTGCTTGCAAGGCTCGCCGCACTCTGAATGAACAGTGTCCGGCAAAGCCCCCTCTGTGGCCGCCAATACCCTGCCCTCTGGGGCGCCAAGGGCTTATTTCTATGGGCAAGGCCCCGATGAAGGCCCCCCTCCAACAATAATAATGAGCCCAGACATGAATCCGACCCGTGCGCTTGCCCCCCGACCACTTAAGCCTGGGCATCAATGGCTACTACCTCAAGCAGACGACTGACGATAGGCAATACGGGCGCACCGTCACCAATATTTATGGCGAAGACGTCGATGACGGTGTGCGGGGCCAGGTGTTGGCGATTGGTCCGGCGGTGTATTTCACCTTTCTTAAGTACGCCAGTGCAGAGATCCGCTGGGCCAAGGAGTTTGAGGTAGAGAACCGGCCGCAAGGCGATATGGTGTGGGCCAAGCTGACGATTCCGTTTGCGTTGTAGGGGGGCGTTATTTCAGCCGGTGTAGACCGGCCAGCGCTCGACAATGCTGGCGCCGCGCACCGCCAGCAAATCGCCAAATTGCAGAAGCACCGACTCCGTCTGGCTCGGGCGCAAGAACACCTGGTCGTCGACGTCCAGGCCAACCCCAGGCGAGCCATTGACCATCTCCTGATTGGAACTGCGACCATACAAGCCATTACTTTGCAGCCCCGAGGGCGACTCGAAATCGGCCAGCCAATGACCGCCATAAATAAAGAACGTGGCGCGCTGGTTGCGATCCCACCAGGACAGCAACCGGGACTTGTCATCCAGCGCCGGGATATTGACCACGCCGGTGCTTTTGAGCACTGGCGTGGCGATATAGGCCGCCGGTACATGCTCGCTGAGGGATGGCAAATCATAGTGCGTAGGTTTGAGCATGGCCGTGCCCACCGAGACTTCGCTACTCAACCGCTCCTGCTCATGCATCCGATAGCTGGGACTGCCAGCGGTATTGAGCGTCAGGCCATCACGCCACAGGGGCGCAAATTGCTGGCAGGTGAAGTCAACAAAGCCGTTGTAACGCTGCATGACCTTGTCGAACAACGCCTGGGGCGAGCCAAGGATGCCCGGCACGCCCATGCCGACAAACGGGTCATAGCCCATGAAGCCCGCAAACTCCAGGTGCTGCGGGTGTGCACTGATCAGCCCAAGCATCTGCCCCAACCCCGCGTTATCGCTGATACCGCCGCGATGCAGGCCCACATCCAGCTCGATATTGATCCGCAGCCGTGTGCCCAGGCCCTGGGCCAGCGCCAGGTATTGCTGCAGGCGTTGCGGTGTATCCAACAGCCACTGCAATTGTCGGGCGGGGTCGAATGGCCCTTGGTGGCCTTGATAGAACAGCTCGGCAGAACGCACCGGCAACGGCTTGCCCAGCAGGATATCGGCGTCGGGAAACACTCGGGCATCGTGGTTGAGAAAGGGTTGGTGAAACGACATCAGACGCTGAGTGCCGGCGCGCTTGGCGATGTAGGCCAACAGGCCCGGCGCAGGCAGGGATTTTTCCACCAACCGTAGGTGCTTGCCAGCGCGCTGGACCGACTGCATCACGATGTCGATGTTGTGATCCAGGCGATCCAGGTCAATCAGCAACACCGGACGCATCGGCCCATGGGCTTTGAGCTGCTGGTTCAACTGGCGAAAATACTCGCTGTAGGGCGAGCCCCGGTCAGCCGGACGCAACAGCGCCGCGCCCGCCACCAGCAAGGCACCGGCGCCGAGGGTGCCGGCCATGAAGTGTCTGCGGTTCATCAGGCAACTCCCAGGATTGATGACAGGTGTGCATTGAGGAATTTGCCGCCGGGGTCCAGGGCCTGGCGCACCCGTGCGAACTCCTGCCAGCGCGGATACAGGGCCTGCAAGGCGCGGGCATTGAGGCTATGCAGTTTGCCCCAGTGCGGCCGACCGGCGTATTTCCAGAAGATCGGCTCGACGGCGGCGAAGACGTTGTGATGGTCCATGGTGTAGTGCTGGTGCACCGAGATCGAACAGCTGTCGCGGCCTTCAAACATGCTCAGGGGAATATCGTCAGCCTTGACGTAGCGATACTCGATGGGAAACCAGGTGCGCAAACCCTGGTCGCGGATCAGCTTGAGGATTTCTCGCAGGCAGGCCGGGCCATGTTCGGCGGGCAGCGAATACTCCATCTCGTTGAAACGCACATTGCGCACGTTGGCGTAGACCTCGAACGATTCGGCCACCCGGTCCTGGAAACGGGCGAAATAGCGCAGGCTGTTGAGCAGCATGCGGCGCGTTTCGGGAAAGTCGCTGGCATATTTATCGAGGTTTTCGATAATCGACACGAACTCATTGCCGCCCGCCTCTGCCGGGTCGATTGGCGGGGTCGGGGCATCGGTGGTTTCGTTGAGGGCGATGGACAAGGCATAGTCGGAATGGGTCACCACCAGCATCTCCCAGTGCTGGTTCTCCCGGGTGGTGTTCACCACGTCCTCCAACAATTCCTCGGTGCGGGCAATCCATTGGCGCTCCCGCAGGCGGTAAGGCGTGCGGTTTTGCAGGCGCACGCGGGTGCTCACGCCGAGCGCACCCAGCGACACCCGGGCGGCGTTGAACACCTCGCGCTCACGCCCGGCATCGCAATCGAGCACTTCGCCCTGGGCCGTCACCAGTTGCAGGCCGGTGACACCGGCCGAATACGAGGTAAAGCCGACCCCGGTGCCATGGGTCGAGGTGGAAATGGCACCGGCCAGGGTCTGGTAGTCGATGTCTGCCATGTTCGGCAGTGCCTGGCCGATCGCCTTGAGCGCCGGCCCCATGCGGGACATGGGCGTACCGGCGGCGAAGGTGGCTTGCAGGCTGCCGGGGTCGTGATCGAGCAAACCATTGAAAAAACTCAGCGACAGTAGCGTGCCATCGGTCGGGACCAAGGCACTGAACGAATGGCCCGCCCCCACCGGGCGGATCTTGCCCGGTGCCTGGCGAATGACCTGCACCAACTCATCCAGGTTCCTGGGGGCCAACCGTTCAAGGGGCAGGCACTGTTGTGCGCCCGACCAGTTGCGCCAGGGGATCAAGCGCGGCGCCCGGGCCAACTGGGCCAGCGCCGGGTTGCTGCTGATTGCCAGGAATGCGCCGGCTGCGGCCGAGCGCTGCAACAGTTGCCTGCGTGAAAGCACCATCACCTACTCCATTGTTGTTATTGGATGTGAGTACCGGCCATAAAACTGATCAGCCCCAGGAACTGCTCCTCGGAGCACTGCATGCACAGGCCCATCGGCGGCATGCCGTTGTAGCCGTTGAGGGTATGGTCCAGCAGCGTGTCCACGCCCTGGGCAACGCGGGGGCGCCAGGCCTGGCTATCGCCGGTCAGTGGTGCGCCGGATGCCGGGTTGGCGTGACACAGTTTGCAACTGGTGTCGTAGACCCGGGCCAGTGCCGGGTCGCCAGGCATGGCGCGGCTTGCCGTGGCAGGCTGCGGGGGATGTTGCAGTTTGTCGTCACAGGCTGCCAGCAGGCCCGGCAAGGCCAGGAGCAAACCCATGCGGCGGGGAGTCATAGACCACATAGCCAGCCTCTCTTGTGGTGTGAACAGCTGGGTTCACACTAAGTCAGCAGGGCCGCGGCGTTGAGGGTATTGGGGGACACAAAGGGGGGCTTGGGCGGACAGGGTTGGACGACCGGCGATCCATGACAGAACGCCGGCGCCCGCAGCAGGCGGCTTAGAAAGCCAGGCCGACCTTGAAGCCGTACTCGTCGCGCTTGAGCTTGGTGTTATCGGCCACTTCGGAGTCCGCATCGAGCTTGTATTCGGTACGGGTGTAATACAGGCCTGCCATCACCGGCAGGTCGCCGTTCTGGTTCATCAGCAGGCTGACTTCGGCGTAGGGGTTGGTGCGGTCCTTGAGGTCCACGGTGTCGCTGCCAATGCCGTCGACCTTGAGCTTGGCGCGGCCATCGAGGGTGTAGCGGGCGCCTGCTTCGACGCGCAGGGTCATGCTGTCGAACTGATGGTTGTAACCCAGGGCGGCCTTGGCAAACGGCGACTTGCTGGTGAGTTGCATGTCGTAGTCGCCGGACTCCGGCTCGTAGCGGGTCCAGTTGTAGCCACCACCGACCAGTACATCGACAAAATTGCGCGCATCCAGCGCGGCGCGCCAACCCAGGTCGAGGTCGGCCTGGCCTTCCTTGAGCTTGTTGTCGCTTTTCTTGCCGAACTTGGCGTCCACGCCAGCCTGGTAGATAAAGCCGGATTCGGCGGTCAGCTTGTTGCCGAAGTTATAGAACAGGCCCGCTTGCGGCATCTGCTCCTTGTCGCTTTCACTGCCGCCTTCGAGCTTGAAGTCGTTGTAGCTGCCCAGGATACCGAACGTGGAAATCGGATCGGTGGGCGGTGCCGCAAATACCATGGCCGGTGCGGCAACCAGGGCCAGGAGCGAGGAACTCTTGAGGAATTTTCCGAATTGCTTGGACATCGTCTTACATCTCCTTCTTGGGTGGGCAAATTATTCAGGAATCGGTTCGAGCCCCCCGTTTTGCGAAAGGTTCGATTTAATTTGCCCGGTCAAACGGAGGTAAAACGCTTCAGTGAAGGCTCTGGATCAAGCCTCCTGGAGCCGGTCCATCAGCTATCGGCCAACAGTTGCGCCAGTTTCGCGCGCAGTGGCGGGTAATCGGGGACACGTAAAGCAAAGGCTTCGCGCAGCAAGACCAACAGCTCATCCACGTCCGTGATCCTGTGCTTCTCGCTGTCGCGGCCCAGGTAATGAATCGCATAGTGGCCGTTGTTCAGGGTACGCCGCAGCCCAGGCCCGACCAGCGCCACTTTCAAGTGGTTCACAAATGGCGAGTCGGGATGCGTGGAGACATACCAGTTGCCGACTTCATAGTCGAAGTGCGACTGCGACTGCAGGTCGAACACGTACAGCCCGCGCCACTCCTCGCCGACCTGGGCCCACAGGGTGTAGCTGGCGTCGTTCAAGGTCAGGCGATAGGGTTCATGGGCCGTGGCCTGGGGCGCCAGGTTATCCAGTTGCAATGGGCTGCTTGGCACCATGCCACCCAAGGCGACATCGCTGATGTAGCGCACACCCGCCAGGGTCACCAGGGCCAGGCGATGCGCGCGTGCGGTATGCGCATCGGGCGGCCCACCGATCACCACGCGGCCGGTGATGCCGCGGGCATCAAAGCCCAGCTCTTGCAACAACGCCAGGAACATCTGGTTCAGTTCGTAGCAATAGCCGCCCCGCCCATCGAACAGGACTTTCTGCTCGATGCTGGCCAAGTCCAGGGGCACCGGCAACTGTGACAGGACCGAGAGGTTTTCAAAGGCGAAGGTACAGACATGACGCAACTGCAACTGCGCCAGGGTCTCCAGGGTTGGTGCTGGCGGCGTGTCGTAACCCAGGCGTTGCAGGTATAGGCGGCTGTGGGTCAGGCGGGAAGAATCCTTGAGCATGACGAGATCCTTGGGCGCAGGGCGAAGGCTTCACTAATACCTGTAACCGTCGTCGCTGCCAATACTGATCTGTGGCAATAGATTGCAAGAATGCAGCACAAACTTTCTGAACCTTTCTGAATCAATCCGCATCCATTCCATAACAAAACAGGGAGGCAATATGGGCACGGCAACGATCTACACCATCCACTACAGGCTGCATGGCGAACCCAAGTCCTTTGTGGTGCGGGCGGAGGTCATGAATAACGCAGAGGCATGGCACTGGGCTAGCTGTGACGCCGGGGTGGCCCACGTCGGGCGCATTGGGCGTCCAGGCCATGAGCGCACCAAAAAAACCACCCGGCCATGGGCGGAGAAATACGGCATCACTGACGTTACCTGGATCGCCCCCAAGCACTTGTAGGCATTGGCGGCCTGGTTTCTTCTCACCCCCCGCCACAAATCATGAGAAGATGCCGCGCCGCGCAATACCCCTACTTGGCTTATGGAGACTGCATCCCGCATGTTCGAGATCAAACCTGTCGATCCGCAAACCTATCGCCAGCAAACACGCCGCAGCACGCTGATCGTCGCGGTGATCTTCATCGCCCTGGCCATGCTGCTGTCGAGCCTGGCGGTGATGCTGTTTGGCGAGCCCGGCGGCGACAACTTTCGCTTCAATATCGGCGGTGTGGTGGCTGGCGTGGTCCTGACCATCGCCCTGGTCCGCGGCCCGCTCTGGTCACAGGCCTGGCTGGCCCCCGCGATCTATGGCTGGCAGCTCAAGCGCAACCTGATGCGGGTGACCAACGTCATGCACAAGGTCACCGAGCGGGTACAGGCCAACAATCCGGCGGCGCTGAAGCTGCTGCGGTTCTACCACCTGGGGCTGACGCAGATGCACGAGTTGGATGCCAATTCCAGCGCACAGGCGCAACTGGTCAGGGAAATCCAAGAACACCAGGCACAGATGAAGGCGCAGGGAATCGAAACTGAGCAAACGCGCCTGGACCCGGCGTGGTTGAAGGCCATGAGCGACACCTGAGGTGACAGGAGCCCGCTTGCGGGCTCCGGCAAAGGGCTCAGGCGGCGAAGAGCACGCCCAGGTCCAGATGCCCGTCCTTGAGCGGCGGGCACCAGTAGTAACCACCGGTCAGCGGCGTGCTGATGCGGTACAGGCCATCGACAATCCCGTCTTCCAGGCCACTCATGCGGCGCAACTGGGCCTCGAAGGCATCGAAGGAATGGCCGAATGCGAGGAACATCAACCCCGCCTGGCCATTTTCGGCCCAGGGCATCGAGCGGCGCACCACAAAGGCTTCGGGGGTGAAGCTCTCCTGGGCGGTGCGCTTGACGTGGGCGGACTCGGGGGCGTCCTCCAGCTCTTCGTTATCGCCATGGCGACGCCCGATGATGTGGTCGCGCTCCTGGGCCGGCAAGGCGGCGAAACCGTCCAGGTCGTGCTGCCATTGCTGGATCGCGGCAAAGCTGGCGCCGCTGTCGGCAACGGCGGCTTGGACGGCGGCATCGTCGCGGGGGTTTTCGGTGCCGTCTTCGTAGTCGGTCAGGTCAAAGCCGGTCTTGTAGCGGAAACCTTCGGTCATCTGCACCAGGCGAAAAGCCGGCGCCAGGGCTTTCTCAAAAGCCCGACTGCGCAGCAGCAATTCACCACGGTCTGCGCCATGCAGCCAGCACCACAACGCCTGCTGGGTGGATGGGTTATCGGCACCAGGCGCCGAGATAGGCGGGAAACTGCGCAGCCCGTCGACCTGCGCGCCAAGGGCCTTGACCAGCGGTTCACCCAAGCCCACCACCCCTGCCGAGTCGACCAGCTGCACCAGCGCATCCAGCGCTGCCGGCACGGCGTCAATGGATTCGATGGCAAAAAACAGATGGCGTGCCTGCAACGGCACCGGTGCGGCAAGAATGCCCGGCTGGTACTGACTCATATGAACTCCTTCAAGAAAGCCGCGTAGTTTACCCGGCACAGCCCCACGGTGCGTAGGGAAATACGTGTAAGCCTTGCAACAGAGCCCTCGGATGGGGGAATCTCTGACCCACGCTGTGCAACCACTCCAGGGGTAGCGACATGACCACCACTCACCTGCTTGCCAATCTGTTTCCCACCGTCAACGACATTCCCGAACAATTTCGCCTCGCCGCCCCCATCGAACAGCGCGACTATCTGGTCGATGGCCAGTTGCGCACCTGGAACGGCCCCTTGGCCCAGGTGCGCAGCCCAGTCCAGTTGGCGGGCGCTGACGGCGACACGCCAGTGATGATCGGCAGCACGCCCCTGCTGGATACCGAAACCGCCCTGCTCGCCCTCGATGCTGCGGTGCGGGCCTATGATCGGGGCCAGGGCCAGTGGCCTACGATGCGGGTGGTCGAGCGGATCCAGCATGTCGAGGCGTTTTTGCGGCGCATGCGCGAACAGCGCGATGCCGTGGTGAAACTGCTGATGTGGGAAATCGGCAAGAACCTCAAGGACTCGCAGAAAGAGTTCGACCGCACCTGCGACTACATCACCGATACCATCAATGCCCTCAAGGAACTGGACCGCCGCTCCAGCCGCTTCGAGCTGGAACAGGACACCCTGGGGCAGATCCGCCGCGTGCCCATGGGCGTGGCGCTGTGCATGGGGCCCTATAACTACCCGCTCAACGAAACCTTCACCACGCTGATTCCGGCGCTGATCATGGGCAACACCGTGGTGTTCAAGCCGGCCAAGCTCGGCGTGCTGTTGATCCGCCCGCTGCTGGAAGCCTTCCGCGACAGCTTCCCGGCCGGGGTTATCAACGTGATCTATGGCAGTGGCCGCGAGACCGTCAGCGCGCTGATGGCCAGCGGCAAGGTGGATATCTTTGCGTTTATCGGCACCAACAAGGCGGCCAGCGATTTGAAAAAGCTGCACCCGCGCCCCCATCGCCTGCGTGCGGCCCTGGGGCTGGATGCGAAAAACCCCGGCATCGTACTGCCTGAGGTCGACCTGGATAACGCCGTCAACGAGGCGCTCACCGGCTCGCTGTCCTTCAACGGCCAGCGCTGCACTGCGTTGAAAATCCTGTTTGTGCATGAGGCCGTGGTCGAGCGTTTCATCGAGAAATTCAACCACAAACTGGCCACCCTCAAGCCGGGCATGCCCTGGGAAGACGGTGTGGCGCTGACGCCGTTGCCGGAAGTGGGCAAGGTCGACTACCTCAACGGCCTGGTGACCGATGCCGAACAGCATGGGGCCAAGGTGGTGAACGCCAATGGCGGCGCCAGCCGTGGCTCCTTCTTCTACCCGGCGGTGCTGTACCCGGTGAACCCGCAGATGCGCGTGTATCACGAGGAACAGTTTGGCCCGGTGGTCCCCATCGTGCCCTACCGCGACCTGGACACGGTGATCGACTATGTCCTGGAGTCGGATTTCGGCCAACAGTTGAGCCTCTTCGGCACTGACCCGGCGCAAATCGGGCGCCTGGTGGACACCTTTGCCAACCAGGTGGGCCGAATCAATATCAACGCCCAATGCCAGCGCGGCCCCGACACCTTCCCGTTCAATGGCCGCAAGAACTCGGCCGAGGGCACCTTGTCGGTGCATGACGCCCTGCGGGTGTTCTCGATCCGCACCCTGGTGGCCACCAAGTTCCAGGACAGCAACAAAGCGCTGATCAGCGATATCATTCGGGACCGGGCGTCGAGCTTCCTGACCACCGACTATATTTTCTAAACTGCTCCCATGTAGGAGCGGGCTGTGTGGGAGCGGGCTTGCTCGCGATCGCGGTGTATCAGCACCAGATTTGTTGGCTGACACTCCGCGATCGCGAGCAAGCCCGCTCCCACACTGGACCCGCATAACATCTAAAGATGAGGCCTTCTTAATCCCGATGAATCTGCCGCCCTTCGCCCGTCGCCTGTTGCGGCCACTGCTCGACCCCTATCGCCGCTATCGCCATGCCAAACTGATCCACGCCATACGGGTTTCCATCGGCCTGCTCGCGACCATCCTGCTCACCACCGGTCTCAACCTACCCCATGGCGAATGGGCGTCGGTGACCATGCTGGTGGTGATTGGTGGCCTGCAGCACCACGGCAATATCGGCAAGAAAGCCGTGGAGCGGGCCTACGGTACGCTGATCGGGGCCAGTATCGGCCTGTTGCTGGTGGCGCAACAGGCTTACCTCGGCCAACCCTTGCTGACCTACCTGTTGATGTCAGTGGTGTGCGGCTTCTTTTCCTATCACGCCATCGGCAAGGGTGGGTACACCGCGCTGCTGTCGGGAATCACGGTATTTATCGTCGCCGGCCACGGCGATAACCCGCTGTCCGATGGCCTGTGGCGTACTGTCGATATTCTGATCGGCATCGCCCTGGCCCTGGCGTTTTCTTTCGCCCTGCCGCTGTATGCGGTGTACTCCTGGCGCTACAACCTGGCCAGTGCGCTGCGTGACTGTGCCGCTATCTACAGCCGGATCATCAGCGGCCAGTCAGTCACCGATGATGAACATCTCAAGCGGCTCAATCGCTTGAATGCGGCCATGTTGCAACTGCGTTCGCTGATGCCTTCGGTGTCCAAGGAGGTGCGGATTTCCATGACCGAGCTGGACGCGATCCAACGCCATCTGCGCATGTGCATCAGCACCCTGGAAATTCTCGGCAATACCCGCCCTGATCCACGGGATGAACAAGCCATGGCACGCTTGCAATTGGCGCTCAAGACCCAGCATCGGCAGATTCACGTGCAGTTGATCGGGATGGCGCGCGCCCTGCAATCGGGCGCCACGCAGCGGTTGGAGCGCACCCGTATTGCTGCGCCTGAGCCCCAGGCCCCGCTGGAGGCCCCGGTACACAGTGCGCTGGACGGCTATCGGTTGTTGACCGCGCAACTGGCGGCAAACGTCGACGCGATGCACGCACGATTGGCGAACAGCGCCAAGGCGTGGAAGATCTGAAGCGTTTTACACAAAAACACGGATGCCCTATTTTTCTTACAGTTTTTTCACGATTTATTCACATCCACAGACGTAGGGTGAAGCCTCATCCGTTACAAACGTTGCATATCAAGCCCGCCGCCCCAGCGGGCTTTTTTTTGCGCGTCATTTGATCAACGCGCGGCCTTGCCCGTGGCCGGCAACGCGGGCTGGCCACGAATCGCGCGCTGGGTATCCAGTACCCGCGCCAGTGCCGTTTCGGCCTCCGGGCTTTGCTGCGGCACACGAATAGCCGCCGAGACCAGCGTGATCAGCTTGGCCATGACTTCCGCGTCGGTGGCCGGGCGCCCCAGGCTCATGGAGTTCATCAGCAGGCGCAGCTCGGTGCCGGCCATCACCCCGGAAATCGCCTTCAAGGCAAATTGCAGGCGCACCCCCAGCTCATTGCGCGGCAGGTCGGGCAACGCCAGGGCAAAGGCCTCGAAGAAACGCTGGAACACGGGCTGGTAGTGCACCTTGAGGTATTCCTGGATAAACGGCGAAGTATCGCTGTACACCCGGCCGAGGAAGCGAATGAAGGAGCGCCCTTCACCGCTGGCCGGATCACTGCGCTCCAGGCCCATGGCCGGGGCAAACAGCACGCCGAGCAAGGTATCGCAATCCAGCGGGCCGTCAGACTCCGCCTCGCACCGGGCAAGCAATTCCAGGCGCTGCTCGTTGAGCGGCTCCAGGCGCTGCATCAGTAATGTTTTCATCAGGGAGTCCTTGTCCCCGAAGTGATAATTTACTGCGGCGAGGTTGACCTGGGCCTTCTCGGTGATTTGCCGCAACAACACGGCATCGTAGCCGTACTTGATAAAAAGAGCCTCTGTCGCATCCAGCAGTCGAGTCTTGGTTACATTTGGAGCGCTGAGTTTCTTCGCGACCATATAAGTTCCACGGGGGAAATATGTTTTAAAAATAAATTTGATTTTTTATACCGGGGCGAGTGCCCGAAAGCAAGTAGTGACACTGCACCCTACTATCCAAACGCGTTGCCGCCCGCCCCGCAAACGGCTTCCCCAGGGCAGGACCCGGCATTTTCCGGCCAGCGGTAGCGGCTCTGCCACAAGAAAAACCGCTCTATCTCTGTGGCTGGCGAAGCGGCTGGATCACAGTTACTATTCAAACAATGTTTTTAAAACAAGAATAAAAACCCGCTGTTGGCAGCCGTCACGCAGGCCCTGAAGATGTTACAACGCTTTTCAGGAACAAGCCGGATTGCCGAAGCGCAAGGCGTAGTCATGATGACAGATACCCCAACGCTCCCAGGCTTTATTTCTCTGCAAGGCATCGGCAAAAGCTATCAATTGGCCGGACAACACTTGGCCATTCTCAATGACGTCAGCCTGTCCATCGCCCGTGGAGAAAGCTGCGGCATCCTCGGGGCTTCGGGCTCCGGCAAAAGTACCCTGCTCAATATCCTCGGCCTGCTGGACCTGCCCGACTGCGGCGCCTATCACTTCGCCGGCCATGACATTTTCCACGCCACGCCGGATCAACTGGCCGCGATCCGCAACCAGCAGATCGGCTTTGTGTTCCAGAGCTTCAACCTGCTGCCGCGCCTCAGCGCCCTGGACAACGTGGCCCTGCCCCTGGGTTATCGCGGTGTGTCGCGCCAGGAGTCGGTGGCGCGGGCCCTGCATATGCTGGAGCAGGTCGGCCTGGCCGAACGGGCCCACCATCGCCCCGCCGACCTGTCCGGCGGCCAGCGCCAGCGGGTAGCGATTGCCCGCGCGCTGGTGGGCGCGCCGGCGGTGATTCTGGCCGACGAACCCACCGGCAACCTCGACAGCCACACCGCCCAGGACATCATGGACCTGCTGCTGGCCCTGAACCACGAGCAGGGCGTCACGTTGATCATCGTCACCCACGACCCGCATATCGCCGAGCGCCTGAACCGCCAGATCCTGGTGCGCAACGGCGTGGTCCATGAGGCAGAATGCGTATGAGCCTGCGGGTCGAACAGAGCCTGAGCCAGTTGCTGCACGAAGCGTTTGTCAGTCTGCGAACCCTGGGCAAGCGCTCCATCCTGGCCCTGCTGGGGATTGTCATCGGCAGCTCATCGGTGGTCGCACTGATCAATATCGGGCATAACGCCGCCGAAGATGCAGCGATGATTTTCAAGGACATGGGCACCGACACCCTGGTGGCGCAGTTCCCGCCCAAGGGCAACAGCAGCGTACCGATGCCCACCAGCCTGGACCTGCAAGCCGTACGCCAGGCGGTGCCTGGCATCCTCCACATCGGCGCGATTTCCTCGTTCAGCGGGCCGATCGTCTTTCATGGTCGCACCACCAATGCCGGCTTGATTGGCAGCACCCCGGGCCTCAAGGACGCCATGCGCCTGGTTCTGCGCGAAGGTCGCTTCCTGTCCGAGTTCGACAGCGGCGAAACCTACGCGGTGGTCGGCGACCAGATCGCCCAGGCGTTAAGCGCGCCCGGCGACCCGCTGCGCCTGGGCGATCGGGTGCGGGTCAACGACTATCTGTTCCTCGTCATCGGCATCCTGCAGGACCAGCCGCGCTCGATGCTGATTCCGGTGCAAAGCAACGAATCACTGTTCATCCCGGCTGCCGGCATGCGCCGTATCTATTCCACACCCCAGGTAGGCAGCGTGGTCCTGCGCGCAGCGGTCGGCCAGGACATGGAGCGCATCGCGGCCCAGGCCACCCAGGCCTTGGGCGCGCAACTCCCGGACCATATCGTCGAGATCCAGATCCCCCAGCAAATGATCGACGGCATGACCCGGCAAAGCCGCACATTCGCCTATCTGTTGCTGGCCCTGGGCGCCATCTCCCTGGTGGGTGGCGGGGTCGGCGTGATGAATGTGATGCTGATGAACGTCTCGGAACGCCGCCGGGAAATCGGCATCCGCATGGCCCTGGGCGCTCGCCAGCGGGATATCCGCAACCTGTTCCTGCTCGAAGCCGTCACCCTCACGGCCGTCGGCGCGCTGTGTGGCGCAGTGCTGGGCATGGGGGCGGCCTATCTCTACGCCTGGCTGTCGGGCTGGCAGTTTGCCCTGGCCGTATCGGCCCTGCCCCTGGGCGTGGGCAGTACGTTGCTGGTGGGGTTGTTTTTCGGGATCTACCCGGCCGTCTCGGCGTCACGCTTGCAGCCGGTGGAGGCCCTGCGCGATGAATAAACCCCTGCTGTGGCTGATCGCCCTGGTGAGCCTGCCCTGTGTGGCCGCCGATATGGTGATCCGCCCTTCGGCGCCGACCACCACGCGCAGCGGCTATGAGCGCAGTGTCTCGCTCAACGCCCAGCTCACCACCCTGACCCTGGGCGACGCGGTGTACCTGGGCCTGCGCAACAACCCGGCAATCCGCAGCGCCTACCTGCAGCGGGTGGCGCAGAAGTTCGACCTGCGGGTGGCCGAAGATGCCTTCAACCCCAAGCTGGTGCTCAACAGCGCCTACCGTACCACCCAGGGCAGCGACGACCGCGCCCGTAATGCCACCCTGTCACCGACCAGCAGCTTGCTCGGCGAGTACGGCACCCGCCTGAGCATGGGCTGGACCCAGCAACTGAACAACGCCAACCGTGCCGGGCGCTACCGCAGCGATGGCCTGGACCTGGCCATCATCCAGCCGCTGATGCGCGGCGCCGGCTGGGACGCCACTACTGCGCCACTGCGCTTGTCACGCCTGTCCGAACAGGCCAACCGCTTGAACCTCAAGGCCAGCGTCGCGCAGACCATCAGCCAGATCATCGCCACCTACCGCGAGCTGCTGCGGGCCCAGGAGCAACTGAGCATCGCCCAGGAGGCCCTCAAGCGTTCCAATACCCTGCTGGACGTCAACAAGGCGCTGATCAATGCCGGGCGCATGGCCGAATTTGAAATCGTCCAGACCGAAGCTGACATCGCCTCACAGCAACTGGGCGTCGAGGAAGCCCAGAACCAATTGGATATGAGTCGCCTGTCGTTGCTGCGCCTGCTGGCCCTGGACCTGGCGACACCGCTGCGTGCCACCGAAGCCCTGGAAGCCACGCGCATGGACATCGACAAGCGCGAGGCCTTCAACCTGGCGCAGAACCAGCAGCCCGAATACCTTTCGGCACTGCTGGGCAGCCAGCAGGCCGACCTCAACCTGGTGCTGGCCAAGGACTCCGGGCGTTGGCAGGTCGACCTGGTGGGCGGTGCCAACCAGATCCGCGCCAACACCGACAACGATGTGGGCAGTACCAGCAGCCGGCGCTGGAACAGTTATGCCGGAGTCCAGGTACGCATTCCCATCGGCGATATCAGTACCCGCCAGGCCGAAGTCCGTGCACGCGTGGATGTAGAGAACCAGGCCATCCTGATCACCGACGCACGCCAGGAACTGGAGCGCAGCGTCAATAACGTGGTGCGCGACCTTGGCACCCGCTGGCGCCAGTATGAAATTGCCCAGCGGGCCGTGGAGCTGTCCCGGCGCAAGCTTGAGATCGAACGGGACAAACTCAGTGCCGGGCGCTCCACCAACTTCCAGGTGCTGAGTTTTGAAGCCGACTTGCGCAGTGCCGAAAACGCCCGTCTCAATGCCCTGATTGCTTATTTAAATGCCCAGACCCAGCTCGACCTGACGCTGGGAATGACCTTGGAAAGTTGGGAAATCGCCCTCAATGACTACTAGAAAAGCCCTGCTGGGCGCTGCACTGCTGATGCTGCTGGGCGCTGGTGGATTTGCGCTGCTCAGTCGCCCAACGCCTGCCGCCAACCAATCCGGTACGGCCGAGCAATGGCAGGAGGTCAAGAGCGATGCCCTGGTGCACCAGATCGGCCTGGTCGGCAGGATCGAACCGGATACCACCATCACCCTGACCGCCCCGTTCGACGGCAATGTGCAGGCCAACCTGGTAGAACAGGGCCAACGGGTCGAAGCCGGCCAGGTCCTGTTGCGCATGGACCCGGCCACCCTGCAAGTGCAACTGCGCGAAGCGCTCTCCGCACAGCTCAAGGCCCGGCGTACCGTGCAGGAAATGCAGGACTGGGACAGCGGCCCCACCGTCAGTCGAGCCCGACGTAGCCTGCGTACCTCGCAAATGAGCGCCGACAACACCCAGCGCAAACTGGTCGAAAGCGAAAACCTGTTCAAGCGCGGCATCATCCCGCGCAACGAACTGGACGACCTTAAACAGCAGGCCCAGCAGCAACAATTGGACCTGGCCGCCGCCCGCAGCGAACTGCAACAGGCCCTGAACCAGGGTAAAGGCGAATACCGGCAGATTGCAGACATGGAATTGACCAACGCCACGGTCAAGTACGATGCCTTGCGCAAGCTGCTTGACGGCCAGGAGGTCAAGGCACCGTTTTCCGGGATCGTCGTGCCCCCACCCGGCAGCAGCACCCCGCAGGGCGGTAACAACACCCCGCCAGTACAGGCGGGGAGCAAGGTCGGCCAGGGCCAGGTGCTGTTCGGGTTGGCCAATATCGAACGCCTGAAGATCGTCGCCAAAGTCTCGGAGCTGGATATCAACCAGTTGCACCAGGGCCAGCCGGTGGAGGTCATGGGCGACGGCTTTGACGGCGAGCACCTGAGCGGTTCGGTCAGCGTGGTCAGCAGCCTGGCGATTGCCAATGACAACCAGGGCAGCGCGCAATTCCCAGTGACCTTGTCCATTCCCAAATTGACCGACAAACAGCTGCAAAGGGTCCGCCTGGGCATGAGCGCGCGCCTGACTATCGTGACCTACAACAATGCCCAGGCGATCATCGTGCCGGCCCAGGCGATCAGCCATGGGGAGGATGGGCTTTGGGTGGAGTATCGGGCAGCCATGGACAAGCCGGTGGAGCGGGTGAACATCACCACGGGACAATCGACGGCCCAAGGCGTGGAAGTGTTTGGGCTCAAGCCTGGGTTTATCAGAACTGACTTATGAAGCCTGCATCGCAATCCTGAAAAAGCTAAAGGGGGTAAGCCAAGTTTGAAGAGATCACGAGGCTCCTAATCGGCCTGCCAACGCCTTGGCCTGGATCGCCACATCCGTCACCGCCGTGCTCTCCCACCACATGCCGCGCAGCGGCGGGCCCATGGCGAAGAGCCGTTCACTGGCCACCCCCTGTTTATCCAGCACCGACCCCGAGGCATCCGCCGCTATCCCCAGCGCCAATGGCCCGGGCTTGATCAAGCCGCGCGCCAGCAATTGCCTGGGCAACGGGCGGGCCACGCGGCGCCAGTCGTATTCGATCCCGCTGGAGTTGATCAAGGCCGCGCCACTGACGAAGGAGGTGTGCTGTTCGCCACGACGGCGCAGGCGCAGGGTCACTTCGCCGTTTACCGTGGGCTCCAGGCCCAGGAACGAGGCGGCCTGGACCCGCAGGCGCCCTTCCCCGTGCAGCCGCGCCACCAGCTCGGCGCTCAACGGTGGCGAGCGATGGTGATGGCTCTCCCACCAGGGCCGTACATGGCGCACGAACTGGCGCTTCTCGCGCTCGCTGGCCTGGCTCCACAGGCGGCCGATATGGGCGCGCACAGTGTCCAGGGGAGCTTGCCAGTCGATGCCCTGGGCCAGGGCGCTCTGACATTGGCCGCGCACTGCCCGCAGTAATTGCCGCGGGCTGCGCAGGCACAGATCTTCAGCGAGAAAGTCCACCCAGGCCGGGGGTTGCCGGCGCACATGGGGCAGCAGGCCATGGCGTGAAAAAATCTCGATCGGCCCGCGATGCCCGGCCTGTTCCAGTGACACCACAGCATCGACCATGGTCAGGCCGGAGCCGATGATCAACACCGTGGAGTGTGGGTCCAGTTGCGTCATGGCGCGCACATCCCACGGGTCAAGCGCCGCCGCATTCAAGCCGCTGGAGTGGGTTTGCGGCGTGCGCGCCGCTGGGAACATGCCCGTGGCCAGTACGGCCTGGGCACCGTGCAGTGGTTGGCCGTCATCCAGGGTCAGGTGTACGCCGTCCGGTCCCACCTGCGCATCGATGACCTCGGCGCGGATGTGCGTGAGCGTTGACGCCGACCCCTCCCGGGCCTGCGCCAGCCGCTGTTGCGCATACAGGCCAAAGATCCCCCTGGGTGGGAACAGCTCGCTGACGGGGACGTGTTGCTGATCCGATTCCGGCCAGCCGCCAGCGGCGATGTAGTCGGTCAACCAGTGGGTCAAGTCGTCGGCGTTGTCCGGGTCCACACTCATGCGTGCCGCATTGCCATTGAGGGTGTGCCCCAGCTCCACCGCACTATAGGCTTCGCCCCGTCCAAGCTCTGCACGCGGCTCGATCACCAGAATCTTTCGCGTGCCGGGCAAACGCAGCAACTGCACGGCCAGCAGCGTACCGCTCAGCCCGCCGCCGATAATCAGCACATCGGCGTTGCAGATGGCCTTTGTCGCCTGTCCGCGTTCGGTTTCACTCATGCAAATATGCCCTTACTGGTTGCCCGAATAATGCTTATGCCCATCGCCTGCGCCAGCGTAAACCCGCGTTCAGAGCGACGTGGCTGCGTTAGTTATATAGCCAGGCGCGCTCCGTTGCACGAGTTACGCCAAGATGGAGAACCCCACACTTTCTCGATTGCGATGAAACTGTTAGCGCCATTCGTGGGTTTTTCCATGGGCAGGGAACGCACACCATGGGCCGCAACACGCCCTTTCCTGCCGATTCCCGGAGCTTTTCATGCACCTCAAGCACGCCTTTATCTGGCCTGCCCTGGCCTTGTCGATTGCCATCAACAGCCAGGCGGCTCAGGCCCAACCGATACCCAGCGAGCAAACTATTGGCACCATCGAGCAGGTGTTCGCCTTCCATGACGCCATGCCCACCGGCGTCAGCGTTGCCGAAAACGGGCGGATCTTTGTCAATTTTCCACGCTGGGGCGACCCGGTGCCCTTCACCGTGGGTGAGCTGCGCGATGGCCAGGTCGTGCCTTACCCTGACCTGGCTATGAACCAGGCCGACCCGAAAGACCCGGCCAAGGGTTTTATCAGTGTGCAAAGTGTGGTGGCCGATGGTCGCGGGCGGATCTGGATACTGGATACTGCCGCCCCCGGTTTCGCCTCGCCAACGCCCGGCGGTGCCAAGTTGGTGGCCGTCGATCTGGCCACCAACAAAGTGGTCAAGACCCTGGTGTTCCCGAAAAACGTGATGCTGCCCAGCACCTACGTCAACGATATGCGTTTTGACTTCCGGGTGGGCGATGAAGGGGTGATCTACATCACCGACTCGGCCCTGAGCGGTCCCGGGGCGATCATCGTCATGGACATTGCCAGCGGCACCGCCCTACGCCGCCTCAGCGGTGCCACCTCGACCTCGGTAGACCCGAATTTCGTGCCCAAGGTCGAAGGCCAGGTCTTGCAGGTTCGCAACACCGACGGCAGCACCCGTCCGTTTGCGGTAGCGTCCGATGGCATCGCCCTGTCCGCCGACGGCCAGACGCTGTACTTCTGCCCGCTGTCCAGCCGCCATCTGTACTCGGTCCCCACCGCGTTGCTGCGCGACACCTCGATCAGCGAAGCGCGGCTGGATATGGCGGTCAAGGACCTGGGGGAAAAAGGCGCTTCCGATGGCCTCGAAGCCGACGCCTCCGGCGCCCTGTATGCCGGCGACTACGAACACAACAGCGTGCGCAAACGCCTGGCGGATGGACAGTGGCAGACCATCGTCCACGACCCACGTGTGCTCTGGCCCGACACCCTGTCCATCGGGCCGGACGGTTACCTGTATTTCATGGCCAACCAGTTGCATCGCCAGGGCATCTTCCACGCAGGTCGCGACTTGCGCCAGAAGCCCTACAGCCTGCTGCGCGTGAAGATTGATGCAGCGCCGGCACCCACCCTCTAGCCCCATGATCAGCCGTACCTCTTGGAGGAAGCAACATGCGCAGACACCCACCCCGGCGCCCGGCGAAAACGCTGACCGTGACCCACCAGGACTTTTCCCTGGCCAATATCGCCAGCGGCTCGCGTGTGGTGCGCCTGGGCGTCACCGATCTGTCCTTCCATCGCGCCACCGCCGCCGTGGTGGCGCTGGTCCTGCAGCGCATGGGCCTGACTGTCGAACGGCAATATGCCCTGCACGAAGTGAATTTCGAGCGCTTGCGCGAAGGCGCCATCGACATGTTGGCCTCGGCCTGGCTGCCATGCAGCCATGGTGTGTACCGACAGGCCATGCCCGTCCGTGAACTGGGCCTGCATTACCAGCCCTATGCCATGTGGGGCGTGCCCGACTATGTGAGCGAGGCAGACGTGGCATCCATCGACGACCTGCTCAAGCCCGAGGTTCGCGCGCGCATGCACCCGCTGATCCAGGGGATCGGGCTGGGCGCAGGGATTACCCGGTTTTCCCTGAAAATCATGGACGAATACGGCTTGAGCAACGCCGGCTATCAATTTCGCACGGGCACTCAGGACGATTGCATCGACGCCTTTGAGGCCCTGTACCGCCAAGGGCACTGGGGTATCGTGCCGTTGTGGCATCCGCAGTTCCTGCACCACCGCTATCGTATCCGCGAATTGAAGGACCCCAAGGGTTTGCTCGGCAATGTGGATCGGGCGGTGCTGCTGGCGCGGAAAGATCGCCTGGCGTTGCTGACCCGTGCAGAGATTCAGGTGCTGGATAATATTCGTCTGTCGAACCCGGTCGTTGCCGAGCTGGATAATGCATTCAACCGGGGTGAACGCTCGGCGGATGAGGCAGCCAGGGAGTGGCTGGCGCGACATCCGCAGATTCTGCGCGGGTGGCTGGCACCGATGAGCTGACAGAAGACGGGCTGTTGCGCAGTTGTTCCAGCAGCGTTTCACTGGCACAGTGCAAGTGCGCTCTGCCCCTGCGTCCCTGCAGGGTAATAGCCCGGGTCAGTCGTACTCGACAATCCCCAGTTGCTTGGCCATGAACAGCTCATTGCGCTCGACGATTTCCTCGACCACTTTGCCTTCGGCATTGAACCGGAAGTACGTCAACGCGCTCCAGGCCAGGTCTTTGCCGCTCACATCAAACCCATGCCAGGTGTTGGAGCCCTTGGCGTGATGCATCAACGCAACCACCACCACATCAGCGGCCACCACTTCTTTTTGGAAGGTTGTCTCGATCGACTCGTAGCGCTCGGTCACGTTCAGGCGCAAGGCCTGTTTGAACGGTTCGACACCGACGATAGGCGCCGGACAATCGGGGCGATGAACCACCACATCGTCGGCAAAAAATTCCGCTACGCGCTCAACATCCTTACCGTCGACGCAATACTTGAAGTACTTTTTCACCACATCCAGATGCTTGCTCATTTCGACTCCAATCAAGTTTTTCCCTGCACTCAACGGCTAGACTGGCAGGGGCAAAAAAAGCTTAACGGTCGGCATAAACCTGAAAAATGCTGTAACTGGAAAACACCCTTGCGCGCAGTGGAGCAATGCTGATGGATCGCTGGACCGAATATGAGTTGTTTGTAAAGGTCGCGGAACTGGGCAGCGTGACCAAGGCCGCAGACGCCCTGGACCTGTCCAGTGCGGCGGCCAGCCGGCACTTGGCGGCACTGGAGAATCGCCTGGGCGTGAGGCTGATCGAGCGCAGCACCCGGCGCTTGTTCGTCACCGAAGTCGGCAAGGTGTTCTACACCAATTCCAAGGCCGCCCTCACGGCGATGCAAGGCGCGACCGAGGCCGTCAGCGCGAGCAAAAACCATCCGCATGGGGTGTTGCGTGTGACCGCATCCTTATCCCTGTGCCTGCAACATATCCTGCCGCTGGTGCCCAAGTTCAAGGAGCAGTACCCGGATGTGCGTCTGGAGATCGTGGCCGAGAACCGCTACCACGACATCATTGACGACAACATCGACGTCGCCCTGCGTACCCGCGACAGTGAGCCGGACTCCAGCCTGGTGATCCGCCGCCTGACCGATACCCGACGCATACTGGCTGCCTCGCCGGACTACCTCGAGCGTTGCGGCCGCCCGCTACATCCGCAGGCGTTGGCCGAGCATCAACTGTTGCTCTACACCTACGCCACCGATCCCTATGAGCTGACGTTCCAGCGCGAAGATCAGACCATCACGGTGCCCGCCACTCCGGCGCTGGAATCCAACGACGGCTATCTGTTGCGCTCGGTTGCGTTGCAGGGCCTGGGCATCCTCGCGCAACCCACTTATGTGATCCACGACGATCTCGTCGCCGGGCGCCTGGTGCCGATCCTCAGCGAGTGGAACCTGCCCCGCCTGGAAATCAACCTTGTCTACCCCTCGCGACGCCACTTGCCGGCCAAGACCCGGGTGTTTATCGATTTTATCGTCAAGGAGTTCCAGCACCTGGATTGAACTGTCGCGCTCAGTGTTGGATCACTGCTTTGAGTACCATCTTGAAGGTCTCCAGTTGCTCAGCGCTGAATTGGCTGAAGACTGTGTCCTGCTGCTCACGGGCGATGGTCCACAACGCCTCGGTTTCGTCGATGCCCTTGGTGGTGAGTTTGACCCGTTCCTGATCGTCGCGGACCAACGCCTTGCGCTTGAGGTTGTTCACCGCCTCTTCGATCTCACGCACCGGCATTGCCACTTCGCGCTGTAGTTCTGCCAGGCTCAGGCCGGCATCGTTCTCCAGCACCATCAGCATGCGCGCTTCACTGGTGCGCAGGCCGGTGGACAGTTGGCGCGGTTGGTAACTGGCCTGATAGGCCCGCAGCGCCTGGGTCATCAGGTAGTAGAGGTTATGGCTCAGGCGGCCCTGGAAATGGCTGCTGGGGGGCTGGCCTTCCTCGCGCCGGGTCATGCGGGTGTGCGGCAGCACCATGGAATAGGCACCCTGGTGATACAACAACGGCGAGCGGCCGCAGTCGTCGAAGGCCACCACTTTGCCAATCATGATCCAGTGGTCACCCCCGTCTACCTGCTGGTACTTCTCACACTCAAAACGGGCCGAGCAGTCAGCCAGCACCGGCGCCCCACCCTCACCGGCCTGGTACTCGACATCGGCAAAGCGGTCTTCCCTGGGCCGGGCAAAGTTGTTCGACAGCTCGATCTGATCGGCCGCCAGCACATTCACCGCAAAGTGCGTAGCGCTTTCAAACACAGCGTGGCTGGTGGAGCGTTTGTCGATGCTCCAGAGGATCAGCGGCGGGTCCAAGGACACCGAATTGAAGCTGTTGGCGGTCACGCCGACCTTGCGCCCGCTGGCGTCGGCGGCGGTGACCACGGTGACACCGGTGGCGAAATTGCCGAGGGCGCGGCGAAACGCGCGGCTATCGATTTTGTTTTCAGTAGACATGCAAGGCTCCCGGGCGGGCCGATGGCCCCACCCTGATTGTTCTTATAGGTAAGCGTGGTCTTCTCAGACCATTGCCGGGTCCGGCTCCAGGCCCATCAGTTCACGGCCCAGGATCTGTGCGCAAACGTCATAGTCGGTGTAGGCATGGGCCCCGGCGAGGTGAACGTCGCGGAACAGGCGTTGCAGTTCGTTGGTTTCAAACCAGGCGCCACCGCCCGCCGCCTCCATCAGCCGATCCACCGCCTGGATGCACATCTTGGTGGCATAGCCCTGGTTGGTCCGCCAGAACGCCAGGGTGCCGCGGCTTGGGTATTCATGGCGCGCGCTGTGCTCGGCGATCTCGTCCCAGCTTTTTTCCAGCAAGGCCCGTGCAGCGGCCACCTGGTGAGTGGATTCGGCCAGGCGCATCAACGCCGGGGTCGCAGCACCGACGGCCGCACCGGTATAGGCCCGCACGCGGTTTCTGGTTTTTTCACGGAACACCTCAAGCATGCGCTCGGCGATCCCCAGGCTGACCGTGGAAAAACCGCTGGCAAAATACGGACGGTACGGCGCGAAGAAAATCCTGCTGTCGGGATACAGGCCAAAGCCCGCCGACTGGCCTTCCATCATGTCCTTGGCCTTCTGGATACGGTGCTCGGGCACAAAGGCCTGGTCAACGAGCAAGGTCTTGCTGCCGCTGCCACGCATGCCCACGGCATACCAGTCGTCACGAATCTGATAGTCACTGCGCGGGAGCACGGCGAAGCAATAATCCTGGGTGCCTTCGGCGTTTTTGCGGCGAAAGCCCATGATCGCCCACTCGGCATGGTCACAGCCCGAACTCCAGCCCATCTCGCCGCTGAAGGTCACGCCACCCGGCACTTCTTCGGTACGGCCGAACGGCGCGATGCTGCTGCTGGCCGTGGCGTCGGGGTCGTTGCCCCAGACTTCATCCTGCAACTTTGCCGCAAACATCGCCATCTGATGACTGTGGGTACACAGCAGGCTCATGGCCCACGCGGTGCTCGCACAAGAACCGGCCAACAGGGCAATGCACTGGGTAAACTGTGGCAGGGAGATTTCCATGCCGCCGTACTTTTTCGGCAAGAACGCCCGGTGCATGCCGATGCCCTTGAGCAACGCGATATTCTCGGCAGGCACGCTGCGGTCTTTCTCGGCGGCGAAGGCATTGGCAGCGATGGAGGGCAAGACCGACTTGAGGTCTTCGAGCAGAGGGTTTGGCTTTTTCATGGGCGGTCTCTTTATTATTGGATATCCCCATTCCTGGCCGGCCTGTGCCCTGCTCACTCGACAGGAGGCTTAAAACAACCGGGAACGTTCGTAATGACGGGCCCAGTATGTGGCGCTTGGTCGCAGCGCAAAATGCACGTTCCAGATGGAAGATGGTACTTTTCATGGCCCACAGAAAAGCCGCCGCAAAAACTGCGACGGCTTGGCCGGGGTGGAACATTTCGCGCTCAACCACCGAAGATCCAATATGGGAGCTGGCTTGAACTGCGATAGCGTCGGTACGACCAATATTGATATTGACTGATCTGCCGCCATCGCAGCCTCGCTGGGGCTCGACAGCTCCCACATTTGATCCGGGTGACACCCAGGGCTCAGTGCACTGTCCCTTGTCGAGCCGAATCCCTGTGGGAGCTGTCGAGCCCCGGCGAGGCTGCGATAGGATCGACTCGGTCCACCTGCAAAATCGAGGTGCCTGCATCGCAGCCTCGCTAAAGCTCGACAGCTCCCACATTTGACACGGGTGACACCCAGGGCTCAGTGCACTGTCCCTTGTCGAGCCGAATTCCTGTGGGAGCTGTCGAGCTCCGGCGAGGCTGCGATAGGATCGACTCGGTCCACCTGCAAAATCGAGGTGCCCGCATCGCAGCCTCGCTAAAGCTCGACAGTTCCCACAAGAGCCCGCGGGCCTTAGCGATAGCGCTCAAGCCAGTGCGCGTACGGCGCCGGCAGGGTCCAGGAGGCTTTGTCCACGCCCAGTTCCTTGGCGGCGAAGTATGCCCAGTGTGGGTCGGCCAGGTGTGCACGGCCCACGGAGACCAGGTCCAGTTGACCGGCCTGCAGCGCGCCTTCGGCCAGTTGTGGCGTACCAAAACCCCAGGCCGAGGTGACCGGCAAACCGGCTTCGCGGCGGACGCGCTCGGCAATCGGCCCCATAAAGGCCGGGCCCCAGGGGATCGCGGTGTCGGGGATGGTAAAGCCGACACTGACGCTCAACAAATCCAGGCCGCCGGCCTTGAAGCGCCGGGCCAGTTCGATGGATTCCTCCAGGGTCTGCTCGTCGCGCCCATCATATTCGAGAACCCCGAAACGCGCGGTCAGCGGCAGGTTTTCCGGCCAGACTTCACGCACCGCCGCGAGGGTTTCCAGCAGGAAACGGCTGCGGTTATCGAAGCTGCCACCGTAGGCATCGGTGCGCTGGTTGGAGTGTTCGGAGAAAAAGCTCTGGCCCAGGTAACCGTGGGCAAAATGCAGTTCGATCCATTCAAAACCGGCGTCGCGAGCACGCCGTGCGGCCTCGACGAAGTCCTGCTGTACCCGGGCGATATCGTCCAGGGTCATGGCCTGGGGAACCGTCGGCAGGTTCGCGCCAAACGCGATCGCCGAGGGGGCCAGGGTTTGCCAGCCACGGGCGTCACCGGCGGGGATATGGTCGTCACCTTCCCACGGGCGGTTGGCGCTGGCCTTGCGCCCGGCGTGGGCGATCTGGATGCCGGGCACCGAACCTGCCGCCTTGATCGCTTGCACCATGGGCACAAAGGCCTGGGCATGGGCATCGCTCCAGATACCGGCGCAACCAGGGGTGATACGGCCTTCAGGGGCCACGGCGGTCGCCTCGACCACCACCAGGCCGGCACCGCCACGGGCCAGGCCGGCGAGGTGGACATGATGCCAGTCGTTGACCAGGCCGTCTTCAGCCATGTATTGGCACATCGGCGGAATGGCGATGCGATTGCGCAACGTCACGTCTTTGAGCGTGAAGGGTTCAAATAATGCAGCCATGGGAATGCTCCTGAAACGAGGGTGATGTTTGATTCGATAGTTCGATCTTAATCGAACTATGGTAATCAATGCCAGCCCTGTTATGATTCGCTGCATGCGAGCATTCAAACACCCCTCCCCCGAAGACCTAACCCTCGAACGCCTGCTCTACGCGTTGAGTGACCCTGTGCGCCTGGACATTGTGCGCTGCCTGGCCGACGTGGAAGAGGCCAGTTGCGGCGAGCTGGACGGCGGGCGGCCGAAGTCCAGCATGTCTCACCACTTCCGGGTGCTGCGCGATGCCGGGCTGGTGCATACCCGCAGCGTTGGCACCAGCCATATGAATTCGTTGCGGGCGGATGTGCTGGCCGCGCGGTTTCCCGGGTTGCTGGAGAGTATTCTGGCCCAGCAATGAGTCTTGCACGATCGCTTGCCAGCGCCTGCGACCTAATCCGTGCAGCCCGCGATCAACTCACCGATCGCCTGGGCATTCATCGGCACACTGAGGTAAAAGCCCTGCGCTTCATCGCACTGCACATCCTTCAACGCCTTGAGCTGGTCGATGGTTTCCACACCTTCGGCGGTGACTTTCAGCGAAAGCGCGCGGCCCAGGCCGACAATCGCCTGGATGATCGACTGATCACCACCGCTGGCGTTCAACCCACGGATAAAGCTGCGGTCGATCTTCAGCCCATCGAAGGGGAATGAACGCAGGTAACTCAGTGATGAGTAGCCGGTGCCAAAGTCATCCATCAGCAAGCGCACGCCCAGGGCCTTGAGGCCTTGCATGATGTTCAAGGCCACTTTTTCGTCGTTGAGCATCACGCTTTCAGTCAACTCCAGCTCCAGCCGCGCCGGGTTCAAGCCGGTCTCGACCAGCACCGCCTTGACCCGTGCCACCAAGTGCCCGCGCTGGAACTCGGTGGAGGACAGGTTGACCGAGATCATCACCTCCTCAGGCCAGCCAGCGGCCGCCCGGCAGGCCGTGTACAGCACCCAATTGCTCAATGGCAGGATCAGCCCGGTTTCTTCGGCGATGGGGATAAACACATCAGGCCCCAGCAACCCGCGCCTTGGGTGCTGCCAACGCACCAAGGCCTCGGCGCCGGCCAGGCGCTTGTCTTCAATGCGGTAGCGCGGCTGGTAATCCAGGCGCAGCTCGCCGTTCTTGATTGCATGACGCAAATCGGCTTCCAACTGGCGCCGCTCGATGATGCGTGCATTCATGTCGCCCGCATAAAAACGCCAAGTATTGCGCCCGCCATCCTTGGCTTCGTAAAGCGCGATATCGGCATAGCGCAGCAACTCATCGGCCTGGACCGCATCGGCCGGCGCCATGGCAATCCCAATACTGGCACTGATAAATACTTCGTGCTCGGCGAGGTAAAACGGCTGCTCGATACCATCGATCAGGCGCCGGCACAAGCTTTCCACCTCCAGCGGCGAGCTCATGTCGGCCACCACCAACATAAATTCATCACCGCCTATGCGCGCCACCAGGTCGTCACCGCGCAGGCAGCCCTGCAAGCGCCGGGATACCTGGTTGAGCACATCATCACCGGCGGCGTGCCCCAGCAGGTCATTGACCGGCTTGAAGCGATCAAGGTCGATACTGAGCATCACCAACGGCCTTTCCAGGGTCGGCACCGCCTTGAGTTTGCCTTCCAGGAACTCTTGCATGCGCGTGCGGTTGGCCAGGCCGGTCAAGGCATCGTGTTGCGACAGGTATTCAATGCGTCGCCGTGCCTCGACCTCTTCGGTGATATCGCTGGCCGTGCCCCGATAGCCCTGGCCCGGGATCTCACGCACCGACAGCCGGCAGATGCGCAGTTCCCCGCCGCCACACAGGTAACTGCACTGTACGATGGCATTCGGGCGACGGGCATGGTCCTTGAACCAGGCGGACAACAGGCCCTGATCCGACGTCAGCAGGTCATCCGCCACCAGCCCCAGCCATTTGGCCCCGACAAGGCCGGTGATCACGTCAAAACGTTCCGACAGGTAGGTAAACCGCAGTTGGGTGTCCACCTCCCAGATCCAGTCGGAGGCCGCCTCGGCCACATCGCGAAAGCGCTCCTCGCTCACCGCCAGCGCGGCGCGACTGGCCTGCAGGGTCGCGTAGTTACTGTCCATGACCCGCGCGGCGGCGGTGCTGCGGCGCTGGATAACCCAGGCCATCAGGGTAAAGATCAAGCCGGCAACAATCACCAGTGGTACGACCAGCACCAGCAATTGGTGCCCAGGGTCATCCGAAGTCCATTGCACAACGCCTGCATTGTCCCTGAGGCTCAAACTCAACACGCCCGCAGCTACCCCACCAGCCGGGACAACCCGCAAATCCTGCACACCAAACTCCTGGCCCAGTGCAGCCAGCCGTTGCGGCGCAAGCTTGGCAATGAAGATCAACACCGCGGCGGGCCCCGCCTCGGCCTTCACGTTCGGATCGATGCCCGGCGTAAGCGCTGCGGCGGCCAGCACCGCCAGCGTGCCGTCTGCCTGAACCAGGCGGCTCAGCGCTTGACCGTTGACGGCGGCTTCCCGGGCCTGGGCCAGCAGGGGCTCGATCGGCATCGGCAACCAGTCCTGCACCGCAACGGCCTGCAACTGGCCTTCAATCACCGAATACACCGTGCGGCCGCTGGCATCGACCACAAAGACCCCCTCGAAGCCCAAGTCGGTAAATAGCGTCGAGCCCAGGTTTTGCCGGGCAAATGCCCAGTCCACATCCACCTGCTGATGCAGGTGGATGTAGGCATCTCCCCAGAAGGCATAGTCCTTGACCGTAGAGGCAGCGACCTTTTCAACAGACTGCAGGGCGTTTTCGATATCGATCCGAGTGTGCTCGCCGGCATCGTGGTTCAGGTGAGCGGCAATCGAGACCAGCAACACCCCGACCAGCAGAAACATGGCCAGTAACAGCAGCGAACAGGCGAGCAGATAGGCCCGTGCGGTGGAGAGATTGGAAACTTTGCCTTTGAGCAACGACTTGGGATCAATGTTGAGCTTTTCCATAGCACTCCAGGTGCCGTGACGACCTAAGAACCCGCACCGAAAATCACACCACGCACCCCGGGGTGCGCGACTACCTGCCCATAGACAATAGACAATTTTTTGTGTTCCATCGAAGTTCAGGGTTTACCCAGCACCTTGCTGAAACGCTGAGCAGCCGGTTGCAACCAGCGCGCCTGCACCAGCAATGGGGTCACCGCAGCACCCGGTTCGAGCTGCCCATCCACCTGCAAACGCTGCGAGGCGGCCTCAACCTTGAAATGGTGCTCGCCAGGCCGTTGCACATCCGCCAACAGCCGCAGCCCATCCCGGCATTGCAGCGCGATCCGGGTGTCGCCCAGGTTGACCAGCCACGGGCTCAACACTGCCAGATCGTGCCCCAGCAATTGGCCTTCGGCCCGCAGGCAACTCATTCCCGCGCCATCGACCTGCAATCGCCCTTCCCAACGCCCATCCAGCACAAACATCGGCGCGGGCCAGGCGCTGACTGCGCGCGGTGCCAACTGCGCCTGCCAGTTCCACGGCCAGCCGTGAACCGACAACGCCCAGATGCGCTGTTGAAAGCCCAGGTTGACCTGCGCCGCCCACGGCCGGATCTTCCACGCCACCGGCCCCAGCGCACCGACGCGAGCCGCACGGCCAGCCCACAGGCTGCCCGCGACGCCGCTGGGCTGCCAGCCGGTCGGCCATGGCAACTGACGGGCAACGAAGGCCGCCGGCAGCTCCAGCAGCACGGTCAGGCTGAACACCAAAACGCCCCAGAGGATGAGCGCGCGACTCATGGCCGCGCCGCCACGTCCAGGCTGAAGGCATAACCCTGGCCGCCGCCCTGCTCCAGGCTCCACTGCACGGGTCGCCCCCCTTGCTCCTGCACGGTGCGCAACAGTTGCTGCAGGGCCTGGGGGCCGGGCAGTTCGCCCTGCAATTGCCAGCGATCGCCCTGTTGTTCGACCCGGGTCAGCACCCATTGGCGCGACACGGCCAGGGCCTGCCATTGCTCGTTGGAAAACACCGCTGGCGGCGGCAGTGCGCCGGCCTGTTGCGCCAGCGCCTGCCACTGGCGTGCCTCCTGCCAGGCCGCCAGCAGCGGGCGTGTCAACAGCACCAGCAATAACAGCAGCACCGTTGACCAGCCGGCCAGCAAGCCATAGCGCCGCTTGGCCGGCAGTTGGTTGAAGTGGGCCAGATACGCCTGCATCCGTGCCTTCATGGTTGTTCTCCCAGCTCAAAAGTCAGGTGCAATTGGCCGGCGGCGCTTTGCGCCTCGTCAAGCCATTGGGCGCCAGCAGCCTGGGCCATAGCCTGCCACTCGGCGGGCAACGGCCGCGGACCATTGCCGCGCAAGGCCAGGCGCCAATGGCTGCCGTCCAGTTCGATGCGCACCACCGACCAGCCCGGCTGCTGTTGCAACCAGGCCGAAAATGCCTGCTCCAGGGCCACGATCTGTTGCTGACGCACCTGCCAGTCGGTCGCCTCAGCCTGCACCCGCGCCAGCGCCGCACGCGCCTGTTGCGGGCTGTTCGCAGGCCCGGTCACCGCCCTGACCTGCGCCTTCCACCCCTCGATCTGGCGCAGGCTCTGCCCCAGATACAGCGCACTCCAACAGGCGGCCAGTACCACGCAACCCAGCAGCAAACGGCGCTGCATCCCACTCATCAATGGGGCCCGCTGCGGGTGGGCCGGCCGCGTGTTCTCCAACACACTGGGCACCTGTTCCAGGCGCGCCAGACGCGACGGCCAGTCACCCTCAAGCGTCTCGGCAGGCAAGTCGCGCCAGGCCTGGGGCAGGCGTTCACCCAACACCGGCGGCCACACCAGCCATTGCCGGGAGTGCGCTTTAAGGCAGCGCACCTGCGCACGCCGCCACTCCACCACTTGCCCCGCCTCGGGTGGCGGCAACAACTGCAACTCCGCCCAGCCGTGGGTAATCTGCAGCCCAAGCGCGGCGCACTCGGCCAGCCATTGCTGGACCTGCTGGCGCTGCATCACCAGCAACTCCAGCTGCCCGGCCTCGCGGGACAGGCAACTGACCAGCAATGCTTCGGCGGGCTGCTGCGCATACTCCTCGAACAATTGCGGCCACTCGTGGCGCTTGAGCCCCGGCGGCGCCGGCAGGCAGAAATGGCTGCAATCGAGCGCTGGAATAATCAAGGCGCCCGGCAGTTGCAGCAGCGCGGACGGTGGCGGCCAGGTGCCGCTTGCGCAAGCCTGTTGCGCGCTGTAGTGCAACCACTGCCAACGGCTCTCGGCAGTGGCCGGCGGGCGCACCAGCAACCATTCCCGTGGCTTGGCGCGCAGACGTTCAAACATGCCTGCGCTCCGGCTCATGGCTGGGTATCGGGCAAGGCAAAAGTACAGACATAAGGGGCTCCATGGTGCTCGAACTCGATCCGCACGCCGCGATTGGGGTGGGCGGCAACAGTAGAAGGAAAGGCCAGCCAGCGCGTGCCCTGGTAAAAACTGAATGTGGCGCGCTCGACCGGCGCCAGTGCCGCCTTGAGTTCCCAGCGCGGCTTGTCGGCGGCGTACAGGTCGGCCGAGGCCCACAGCTCCAGGCGCTGCTGGCGCCCATCGAACACCAGGCGCTGGCGTTGCACCCGCGATGCGCCCTCGGCCGGCGGCCAGGCGCCCAGGGCCACCCACTGCAATTGCCCAAGGCCCGGCTGCCACTCCAGCCAGGCCAGGTCCAGGGGCAGGCGCTGCTCGTACAACTGGCGCAACACCAGGGCGTCGAAGCGGCGCTCCAGGGCCATGCAGAACTCCAATACCTGAGGTTCGCTGCCCGGCTCCTCCAGACGCTCACGCACCTTGACCCAGCCATTGACCAAGGCCGCCAGCAACACCCCGACCACCGCCGTGAGGGCCATGGCCACCAACAGCTCGACCAGGGTCAAGCCGCGCTGCGCCGCCTTCATGGACGCACCAGGAACAGGCTGAACTGGCCCAGGGGCTGACGCTGCTGGGGATCGGCAAATAAGCTCAACTCACCCCGGCGCAAGCGCTTGACCCCGGTATTACCCAGGGTCAGTTGCCAATGACAGGTGGCATGCCCCTGGCGCAGCTCGCCGCTCACCGCATTGATCTGCGGCCAGTACTGCTCCACGCCAAACCGCGCCTCCAGCTCCCGTGCGCACAAACTGCCCAGGCGATGTTGGGCGACGGCCTGGTGGGTCGCGATGCGCTGGCGCAGCAACTGGCTGACCATCACCGCCATCAACGCGGCAATCCCCAGGGCGACCATGACTTCGAGCAAGGTAAAACCACGCTGGCGCTTCATGGCAGGGTCGCGATATGCAAGGTGTTGTCCGTTTGCCATTGCCAGCGCTCGCGGCCCTCGGCCCAGCGCCAGGTGAGTGACACCGGGCGCGCCAGTCCCGAGGGGGTGAACATCACCTGGGGCTCGCGGCTCACCGGCCAGTCCGGTTGCAAGCCGGCCGGCCACGGCGCGCCGCGCGACGGTGCGACCTGCCACCCAGGCGCGCCCTGCCCCGCCTGCCAGCGCACGAATTCAGGGCTGCGGCCATTCCAGCGCAAGCCCAGCAACTGCCCGGCATGCCGGGCCTGGGCGGCCTGGCTGCGCGCCTCGTTGGCCAACTGGGCCAGGGCCTGGCGCATCGGCGCCTGGCCGGCATCCAGGTAGGCCACGCCCAGGGCACTGAACAAGCCGACGATCAACAACACCACCAGCATTTCCAGGAGCGAAAACCCACGACTGCGCGGCATGCCTAGAGGTCCCAGTTACCGATATCGGCATCGGTGCCTTCGCCGCCTTCCTGGCCATCGGCGCCCAGGGAAAACAGATCCACCCGGCCATGCTGCCCGGGCGTGCGGTAGCCATAGGCATTGCCCCATGGGTCCTGGGGCAGGCGACGGATGTAGCCGTCGGCGCGCCAACTGCGCGGCAGCGGCTCCAGGCTCGGCTTGCTGACCAGGGCCTGCAAACCCTGCTCGGCGGTGGGGAACCGCAGGTTGTCGAGGCGGTACATATCCAGCGCCTGCTCCAGGGTCGCCAGGTCGGCCAGGGCCTTCTGGCGCATGGCTTTGTCCTGGCTGCCGAGCACACTGGGGGCGACCACGGCGATCAGCAGGCCGATGATAAAAATCACCACCATGATTTCCATCAGGGTGAAACCGCGCTCGCGACGCTTGACTACAGGAATGCCACTCATGGCGTGCTTCTCCATTTTCAGGTTGTCTAGGTTCAAAAACTCAGGCCCTGATTGAGCTGCATGATCGGCAGTAGCACGGCCAGCACGATGAACAACACCACCGCGCCCATCAGCAGAATCATCAGGGGTTCAAATAACGCCAGCAGCAGGTCGACCTGGCGTGCAAACCCACGCTCCTGGTTGTCGGCCACGCGCTCCAGCATGTCGGGCAAGGTGCCGCTGGCCTCGCCGCTGGCGACCATGTTCAACAGCATCGGCGGGAAGTGCCCGCTGGCACTCAGGGCGCGATACAGGGTCACGCCGCCTTCGACCTGCTCACGCACCGCCTCCAGGGCCTGGTGGATCTGCCGGTTGCCGACCGTGGCGGTGGCCACCTCCAGGGACTCCAGCAACGGCACGCCACTGCCCAGCAAAATCGCCAGGCTGCGCGAGACCCGGGCGCTTTCCAGCACCGCCAACAGCACGCCGATGCGCGGCAGGCGCAACGCCAGGCGGTCGCGGCGCAAACGCCATACCGCCTGGCGCAACAACAACCGCGCGCCCAGCGCCAGCAGCAAGCCCAGCCCCAGCAACCACGGGCCGAGCATCACCAGGCCCTCGCTGGCGCCGATCAGCACCCGGGTAATCAGCGGCAGGCTTTGCCCGGTGTGGCTGAACTGCTCGGTGAGCTTGGGCACCACAAAAGTCATCAGGCCGATCACCACCGCCAGCGACACCAGGATCAGCACCGCCGGGTAGATCAACGCCGTGCGCGCCTTGTGCCGCTGCTTCTGCACTTGCTCCAGGTGCTCGGCCAGGCGCTCCAGGACCGGCGCCAACTTGCCCGAGCGCTCGCCAGCCTCCACCAGTGCGCAATACAGGGTATTGAACTGCCCGCCCTGGCGCCGCAGGCTCTGGGCCAGGCTCAAGCCCTCGCCCAGGGCGCCGCGCACCGCCACCAGCAGGTTGCGAATCGCCGGTTCCGCCAGTTGGCGTTCCAGGGTGGCCAGGGCATCCACCAGGGGGATGCCGGCACTCAACAGCGTGGCCAACTGGCGGGTCAACTCGCACAGCTGGCCATGGTTCAAGCGTTGCCCACGCAGGCTCGACAGGCTTGCGCCCTGCACCTGCAACTCACGGGCAAACAGGCCCTGCTCACGCAGCAGTTGCCGGGCATGGCGCTCGCTTTCGGCCTGGATGCTGGCTTTGCGGCGATTGCCGCGCAGGTCCAGCGCCTGGTAGCGATAGGTCGGCATCAGTCACGCACCGCACGCAAGACCTGCTCTAGGCTGGTGTCGCCACGGCGCAGGCAGTCGGTGGCCATGGCGGTCAGGCTCTGGCGTTTGTCGGCGAGGTATTCGTGCATGGCCGCTTCGCTGGCGCCGTCGTACAGCAGGCTGATCAACCCGGCATCCAGGGTGATGAATTCGTAGAGGCCGATCCGCCCGTGGTAGCCACTGCCCTGGCAGTCATCGCAGCCCTGGGGGTGAAAGCTTTGTTCGAGGGTGGCCAACTCCGGCCACAGCTGACGCTCAGCCGCCTGCAAGGGCGCGGGCGTTGCGCAATGGCACAGGCGCCGCACCAGACGCTGGGCCATCACGCCCTTGAGGCTGGAGGCGATCAGGAACGGTTCGATGCCCATGTCGCGCAGCCGGGTGACCGCGCCCACCGCGCTGTTAGTGTGCAGCGTCGACAGCACCAGGTGCCCGGTGAGGCTGGCTTGCACGGCAATTTGCGCGGTCTCCTGGTCGCGAATTTCGCCGAGCATGATCACGTCCGGGTCCTGGCGCAGGATCGCCCGCAGGCCGCTGGCGAAGGTCATGCCGGCACGGGGGTTGATCGCGGTCTGGCCGATGCCGGTAATCGCGTATTCCACCGGGTCTTCGACGGTGAGGATGTTGCACGAGCCGTCGTTCAGCGCATTGAGGCTGGCATACAGCGTGGTGGTCTTGCCCGAGCCGGTGGGCCCGGTGCTCAGCAAAATCCCGTTGGGCCGCGACAGGCAGGCGCGCAACGCCTGCTCCACATCGGCGGGCATGCCCAGGTTATTCAGGTCCAGCAGGTTGGCCTGCTTGTCCAGCACGCGCATCACCACGCGCTCGCCATGGATGCCAGGCAAGGTGGAGACGCGGATATCCACCTCGCGCCCGCCGGAGCGCAGGGTGATGCGCCCGTCCTGGGGCTGGCGTTTTTCGGCGATATCCAGGCGCGCCATGACCTTGATCCGCGACACCAGCATGGCCGACAAGGCCCGTGGCGGGCGCAGGATTTCGCGCAGATGGCCATCGACCCGCAGGCGCACCACCAGGCTCTGCTCGAAGGTCTCGATATGGATATCCGAGGCCCGCAGGCGCAGGCCTTCGGCGAACAGACCGTTGATCAGGCGGATCACCGGCGCCTCGTTGTCGCTCTCCAGCAGGTCTTCGATACGCGGCAGTTCGCTGATCAGGCTGTCGAGATCGACCTGCTCGCCGATGCCCTCGATCAACGCCGCCGTGGCCGACTCGCCGGCCTGGTACAAGGCGCCCAGGCGCCGTTCGTACTGGGCCGGGTCAAGGTGCTCGACCGCCGATGGCAAGCCATGCACGCGCAACACTTCCTGCAAGGCGTCGGTGTCGACATCCTCGCGCAGGCACAAAGTCCAGCCTTGCGCGCCAGGCGCCCGCGCCAGCCCCGCCTGGCGTGCCAGTCGATAGGGCAACAACGTGCTCACCACACGCCCTCGTCGAGGCGCTCGCGGCTGGCCGGGAACAGGCGCAGCAAGGCGTTGTTATCGGAGATGGCGGGCAATGCCAGGTTCGAGTTGGCCTTGAGGTTGCGGTATTTCTCGCTGCTCAATTGGGCCAGGGTCTCGCCGTCGCGCATGATCCGCGGGCGGATAAACACCATCAGGTTCTGCTTGGTGCGCTGGCTGGCGTTGGAGCGGAACAGCCGCCCGACCCCGGGGATATCGCCGAGCCACGGCACCCGCTGGTCACTGTTCTTGGCCTCGTCGCCGATCAGCCCGCCGAGCACCACCAGGCCGTTGTCTTCGACCATGACCTTGGTCTTGATCTCGCGCTTGTTGGTGATCACATCGCTGGCACCGGTGCTGTCGGCAATCGACGAGACCTCTTGCACAATGTCCAGGCGCACGGTGTTGTCGATATTGATCTGCGGCTTGATCCGCAGCTTGATCCCCACTTCCTTGCGCTCGATGGTCTGGTAGGGGTTGGTGTTGTTCTGCGTTACCGAGCCCGTCACAAACGGCACTTCCTGGCCCACCAGGATCGACGCCTCGGCGTTGTCCAGGGTCAACAGGGTCGGGGTCGAGAGCAGGTTGAAACCGCTTTCGCTTTTCAGCGCATTGAGCAGCGCAATAAAGTTCAGCCCGCCGCCATTGAGCTTACCGAAGCCTGCGGTCGCCCCCGGCACATTGGCCAACAGCTTGCCCAGGCCTGCGGTGTCGCCGCTGGCTGCGGCCCCCGCCAGGCCGGCGATACTCGTCCCGCCATTGGTAAAGTTCACCGCGCCGCCACCAAACGAGTCGCCCAGAAACAGCCATTGCACCCCCAGCTCCTGGGCGCGGGTGTCGGAGACTTCGGCGATGATTGCTTCCACCACCACCTGGGCGCGGCGGATATCCAGTTGTTCGACGATGGTGCGGTAGGCGGCGATTTCGCTGTCCGGGCCGACCATCACCACGGCATTGGTGCCCTCCTCCGATTCCATGCGGATCCCCGAGGCGCTGGCCGCCATCTGCTTGGGCGCGCCTTCCGTGGGCACGCCTTCGCCAGCGGCGCCAGGGGTGTCCTGGCTCAAGCCGCGCAGCACCTTGACCACCTCAGCCGCATTGGCATGGCGCAGGTACATCACCACGGTGTTCGACGGGCGCAAGGCATTTTGCGGCTGGTCCAATTGCTTGAGCAGCGCGCGCACCCGCTGGCGGCTATCGGCACTGCCGCGCACCAGCAACGCATTGCTGCGCGGGTCGGCCACCACCTGCGCACCATCGGCGCCCTGCTCGCGGGCCAGCAGACGGGTCATCAGTTGCGCGGTGTCGTTGGCGCTGGCATTGACCAGGGGCAGCACTTCAAGAGGCTCCTGGCTGACCTGATCGAGTTGTTGCAACAGGCTGTCGATACGGTCGAGGTTGCTGCGCCAGTCGGTGATCACCAGCAGGTTAGCCGACGGGTATGGGCTGATCACCCCGACCCGGGGGTCGATCAGCGGCTTGAGGATGTTGAGCATCTGTTCGCTGGCAGCATTGCGCACGCTGAATACCCGGGTGGCCATGCCGTCGTTGGCTTGCGCAGCCTGACGCGTAGACTCCACCGGCACCGGCTCCAGGCGCGCGGCCTGGTCCGGCACGATCTTCACGCTGCCATTGGGCAGGTTGACGGCGGCAAAACCCTGGGCGCGCAATTGGGCGAGGAAGATGTCATAGATGGCCTCGCTGCCGAGCATATCCAGGCTGCGCACCGTGACCTTGCCCTTGACCCGTGGGTCGATGATGAAGGTGGTGTTGGTGATGCGCGACACGCTGTCGATAAAGTCACTGAGTTCGGTGTCGATGAAATTCACTTCATACAAGGCCGGCGCTTCTTCGGCGTGGGCCGGGGTCACGCTCAAGGCCAGGCACAATGCGCTCAGGCCCAGGCATTTATTGATCATGTGCATCGTCGGTTCATTCCTTGCGCTTGAGGCCGATCACCGGTCGCTCAGTCGGCCATGGCAAGCGCTCGCGCTGCCCTTGATTGTCGAAAATCAGCCCGCGTTCATCGATGTCCTGCAAGACGATGCCCGGGGCCAGGCGCTGACCCAGGGTCAGCGTGCGTTCTTGTTGCCGGTAGCGCAGCACCAGGACCGTGGCGCGCAACGGCGTGGCCTTGAGGCTGCCCAGGTAATCGACCTTGAGCGTGGTCAACGGCAGGTCGTCGCTGGGTGCCTGGCGCGGTGTCCAGTGGCTGCTCAACAGGTCGGCAACCGGCGCCGCTGGCGCGTAGGGCACGACCGGCTGGGCGATGCCGTGCCACAGTTGCAGCACACATTGCGCCGCCAGCCAGGCCAGCAGCGTTGCCAACAACAGGTTGCTTGTACGGCTCAAGTGGCCAGGCTCCGTGGATGCCACCCCGGGTGCCCCTGCACATAGCGCACTTCGGGCAGTTGCAGCGGTGCCAGTTGCCAATCCACCGGCTGCTCGCGCAACCAGCCTTCAAGGTGTTGCCACAGCGGTTGCCCAGCCTCGGCGGCAAAACCCAGGCCAAAGGTGCGGCAGGTGCCGACAGGTTCGGCAAACTCACTGACCCGCTTGCCGCCCGGGCTATAGGTGACCTGCCAGGGCTGGCCGAGCCAGCGCGGCAAGTCCTGGCTGTTATCCAGCAGCAGTGGCTCGCCAAACAGTTGCTCGGCGCCGTTTTCCAGGACCTGGCGCACCTGCTGCGCCGGGACATCCACCACCGGCGCCGGGTAACTGGCACTCAGGCTGATCAGGTGTTCGCGGGTAATCATCTGGCCACGGGCCAGGGGGCTGTCGTAGCGCAGGCCCGGCAGCAGCACCGCGCTCTTGGGCTCGCGGGCCAGGGCCTGGTGCAACAGGCGGTCCCAGCTGCCGGCGCGCACATCGCGGCGCCAGAGGTTTTCCGGGGCCTTGGCCAGGGGTTGGTCGAGCCAGGCGGCATGGGCGGCGCGCTGTTGCTGCAAGCGTGGTTGCAGGCGCTGGGCGTGGGCCTGGGCGGTAGCGTCCAACGCGCTGGCCTGGGCCGCAAAGAAGCGCGCCTCAAAGCGCCATTGCCCCGCCTGCGCCTGGCAGCGGATGCGGAAGGCGCCGCTGGCCCGGGTCCCGCCCAGCACCACCGGGACACGCTTGCCGGAGCTTTGCAGGATCTCTACCGGTTGCGGCCACAGGTCCTGGCCACGGGCACACAGCATCAGGTCTACCTGGCTCAGGCGCTCGGCCAGCCAGAACCCCGGCCCGGTGCCGACATCGGCCAGGGCCACCACCAGGTCGGCTTCTTCGCGGGCCTGGGCGAGCACCGGTTGCAGGCTGTGCAACCATTGTTTCAAGGAGGCTTGCTGGTCCCGTGCATAAGGGTCGGTAATGCCGACCACGGCGATGCGCACGCCGCCCCGGCGGAACACCTGCATGCCCGGGGTGGCCAGGCGTTGCGCCTGGTTGCTGGCCAGCCCGGCGCCCAGCACCGGCTGACCGAATTGCTGGTACAGGCCCTGGCATTGTTCGGGCCACAGCACGCGCTCGTCGCTGCTGACCCGCACCTCGCTACCGAGCAACTGGCTGCCCTGGACCCCGGACAAGCCACGGGTCAGGTAGGCCAGGCCGCTGCCGTTCCAGCACTGGCCGTTTTCCAGGGTCAGGCTATTCTCAGGCCCGGCTTCATCGCGCAGGCGTTGCAACACAGCACCGAGTACCGCATAGCCACCGGTTTGCACACCGTCACTTAAGGAGGCATCCAGCAGGCCATCCAACGAGCTGCCATCAGCCTGGCGAAAACGCGCATTGGCCCCGGTAATCCACGGCGCCTGGCCGATCCGTGTTGCCGGCCCCAGGCGGGTGGCGGGCACCACCGGGCGACCCGGCAGGCGGGCATCGAGGGTGTCGGCAATGTACAGCAGGTCGACCGGCTGGCTGTCCGCAGGCCCCGCCGCAGCCCCCCGGCTAGAGCAGCCGGCCAGCCACGGCGCACAGGCGCCCAGCGTCATCCATCCCAATACATCGCGCCGCACCATTGAAGCCATTGTTCTCTCACCCTGAGGCTAACTGCTTTAAGGGCGGCATAGTGGGGGTCAATTAATGACGGTTTAATGTCAGTTTTTTAACAGGAGTGAAATATGCAAACCTGCAACAAAAAGAAATAAAAAAATTAAACTTAAATACATTTTTAACAAAACCGACCGCGAATCATCATATTCGGCTCTTAGAGTTCGGGCTCCTTTCAAAAATCGTGATCTACAAAGGACCTGATGAAATGAGTCGAGAGACTGGCGACAACCAGAATCGCAACCTGAGCCTCAATGAGCCGATGGAATCGGTACTCACGGCCTACCTGAGCCGCCGCAGTGTGGTCCGGGGCGGGCTCGGCGCCGCGATCGCCATGATTGCCGGCACCGGCCTGACAGGCTGCTTTGACAGCGGCGGTGGCTCTGACCACGACACCCCGACCGAACCCGGCAAGCCGGCATTGAAACTGGGCTTCAACTCGATTCCCGGCTCGCGCACCGACGGCTGCACCGTGGCGGCCGGCTACACCGCGCACATCCTCGCGCCCTGGGGCACACCGCTCAACAGCAATGCGGCTGCGTGGAAAAGCGATGGCACCAATACCTCCACCGACCAGGCCAACTCGGTCGGCATGAACCACGATGGCATGCGCTTCTTCCCGATCAATGGCAGCTCCACTGACGGCCTGATTGCGATCAACCACGAATACATCGAACAAGCCGAACTGCACCCCAATGGCGCCACCCTGATCGGCGGCGTGCGCCCGGTGGAAGAAGTGCGCAAGGAAATCAACGCCCACGGCGCGGGTGTGATGCGTGTGACTAAGGTCAATGGCCGCTGGCAGGTTATGGAAAACGACCCACTGAACCGTCGCTTCACCTCGGCCACGCTGATGGATCTGGCGGGGCCAATGAAAGGCACCGAACACGTCAAGACCAAGTTTTCGCCAACCGGCACCCAGACCCGTGGCACCAACAACAACTGCGGCAATGGCTACACGCCGTGGGGCACCTACCTCACCTGCGAAGAAAACTGGCCTGGGATTTTCGTCAACCGCAGCGGCAACCGCCCGGCCGACCAGGTACGCATCGGCGTGGGCACCAGCAACGGCAACTATCGCTGGGAGAGCGTCGCAGGTGACCCCAGCGAAGTGAATGGCGAGTTCAGCCGTTTCAACGTCACCCCAAGCGGCGCCACGGCCACCGACGACTACCGCAACGAAGCCAGCACCTATGGCTACATCGTCGAGATCGACCCGTACAACGCCGCGACCCGCGCCGTGAAACGCACCGCGCTCGGCCGTTTCCGCCACGAAGGTTGCTGGCCGGGCCTGACCACCGCCGGCAAGCCAGTGGTGTTCTACAGCGGCGACGACTCGCAGAACGAGTACCTGTACAAATTCGTCTCCACCGCCTTGTGGGATCCGGCAGACGCCAACCCCAGCGATCGCCTGGCCACCGGCGCCAAGTACATGGACAGCGGCAAACTCTACGTGGCGCGCTTCAATGCCGACGGCAGCGGCAACTGGTTGCTGCTCGACGTGGCCAGCCCGACCGTGGATGGCAGCACCCTGGGCGCGAAGTTCACCGACCTGCCGGGGATCATCCTCAACACCCGTGGCGCAGCCGACGCCGTGGGCGCGACGCCGATGGACCGCCCGGAATGGACCTCGGTCAACCCACTCAATGGCGACGTGTACCTGACGCTCACCAACAACACCAGCCGCACCGTGGCCAACGCCGCCAACCCGCGCGTAAACAACAAGCACGGGCACATCATTCGCTGGCATGACGCCGATAACCAGGTGGCCTTCACCTGGGACATCTTTGTGTTTGGCGCCAACGCCGCCGGCGCCCCGGACCTCAACCGCTCGGGCCTGACCACACTGAACCAGTTCGCCAGCCCCGACGGCATGACCTTCGACAGCCGCGGCGTGATGTGGATCCAGACCGACAACGGCGAAAAAACCCTGACCGACTACACCAACGACCAGATGCTGGTGGTGATCCCCACCAATATGGTCGATGCCCAGGGCAAACAAGTGCCGGTCAATGCACAGAACCAGGCGGACCTGCGGCGCTTCTTCGTAGGGCCCAATGGTTCGGAAGTGACCGGGGTGACCTTTACGCCGGACAACAAGACGGTGTTTATCAACATCCAGCATCCAAGCAACTGGCCATCCACCAATGTGGCGACCGACGTCACCGTGGGCAAGGTGCGGGCGCGGGCGTCCACCGTGGTGATCCAGCGGGCCGATGGGGGGGAATTGGCGATTTGATAGCGAGGCAGGAGCCGGCCTGGTTCCTGCCTCACTGGCCTTGTGGGAGCTGTCGAGTTCCGACGGGGCTGCGATGACGAGGTCATGGCCAGCATTGATGTTGGCTGACCCACCGCTATCGCAGCCTCGCCGGGGCTCGACAGCTCCCACAGTTGTTTTGGGGTGCACTCAAAATCAACCTGTGGGATCACTGCCACACCACAAAGCAAATGTGGGAGCTGGCTTGCCTGCGATAGCGGTCTAGCAGCCGGCAAAAAATGCTGACTTCACCACCGTCATCGCGGGCAAGCCCGCTCCCACACAAGCCCGCGGCCCCACTGTTTTTTCTATAACGGCAACGGCTCCCGCGAGCGCAGCAGCATGCCCTGCGCCGGCACCCGCGCATGCCACTTCACCACCCCCTGGGCTTCGACACGGTACTGGCTGCGAAACCGTTGGCCATCCAGGTCGATATCCAGTTGCAGCAGGAAGTGGTCACCATTGAGCTGCAGACCTTCGCTCAAGCGCTCGAACAGTGCGTCATCCACCGCCCCCAAAGCCTGGCGCAGTTCGCCGGCATCGCGATAGCCCCCTGCCGGGCGCGCACTGACCAGCCGGGTCAGCAGCGAACGCGACACCTCACCCTCATACAACGCATCCAGCAGCGGTAGCATGTCCAGGCTCAACGCATTGGCATTCAGGCGCCAGCCAGCGGTCTCGTCCAGGCTGCATAACTGCGGGTAGCGCAACGCCCGCAGCGGGTCGGGCAGCGCCAGCAGGTTCAGCTCGCTGATATCGCGCATCCGTTGATTGGCCGCCAGGCGTGGTGGTGATTGACGCAGGTATTCGTTGCTTTCGGCACCTTGCAGGCGGGTCTGTTGGTCGGCGTCGAGCCAGTCGGCCAGGGTCTGGGCCAGGCGTTCGGCGGCCATGTCGGCGCCCAGCAGATGCACCAACTGGCGCTGGGCTCGCTCGGCTTCGGGGCCGATCAGGGCGTTGACGTTGAAGCAGGTGTGCAGGTCGCGAATCTGGATGCTCGCCTTGCCCCCCTTGAAGTCGTAGCTCAACGGCTGCCCACGCATGGCCTGCCAGAACAACGGGCTGGCGCGCCACAGCGGGTCTTGCAAGGCCTGTTCGGTAAAGGCCAGCGCCGCCCGTTCGATGGCCCGCGCCTGCACCCGCTGTTGCACCAGGCGCACGCTGTCGACCTGCTGACGCCCCTGCTCGACCATCCAGGCCATACCGCCCGCCAGCATCGCCAGGGCCACCAGCACCATCAACAATGCCGCCCCCTGCTGCCGTTTTCTGTCCATTGCCCTGCCACCTTTTATGTCGATCCTGGCGACAGTCAACACAGTGGATGTTTCAACCAGGTGGCAGGCTCACACAATTCCCGCAAAAACGTCACCGCGCCGTCATAAAGCCTCGGCAAACTGCGCCTTCATATTTCAAATCAATGGCTTGGAGTGGCGTTATGGGTGGTATAGGGATTTGGCAACTGGTCATCGTGCTGCTGATCGTGGTCATGCTGTTCGGCACCCGGCGCCTCAAGGGCCTGGGCAGCGATGTGGGCGAGGCCATCAAGGGCTTTCGCTCCTCCATGGGCAACGAACCCGGCGCCCAGGCGGCGGACAAGACCAGCCTTGAGGTACACGCCGAACCTCAGCGCCCTGCTGACAGCCAACGCTGATGTTCGATATCGGTTTTAGCGAACTGCTGCTGGTGGGCCTGGTGGCCCTGCTGGTGCTGGGCCCCGAGCGCCTGCCGATTGCCGCGCGCAATGCCGGGCTGTGGCTGGGCCGGGCCAAGCGGGCGATGAACACGCTCAAGGCCCAGGTCACCCAGGAACTGGACAACGAGCATTTGCTCAAGGGCATCGACCAGCAACCCTTGCGGCAACTGGAGCAACAACTGCGCGACGGCATCCGCCTGGACGCTCCGCCGCCAGCCACCAACCCTTCCCCAGGACACCCTGCCCCATGAGCGACCTGCCCCTGCCTGCCCCGCGCCTGTCGGTGACCGGCCACCTGACCCGGTTGCGTTCGCGCCTGGTGCGCTGCGTCCTGGCGATCGTCCTGGTGTTTTGCGCGCTGTTCCCCTTTGCCCAAAAGCTCTACAGCTTCGTCTCGCAACCGTTGCGCGACTTCTTGCCCAGCGGCGCCACCATGATCGCCACCGGGGTGACCTCACCGTTCCTGGCACCGCTCAAGCTGACCCTGATGATCGCCCTGTTCATCAGCATGCCGCTGTTGCTGCACCAGGCCTGGGGCATGATCGCGCCAGCCGTGTACCGCCAGGAGCGCCGCACCGCCGCCTGGCTGCTGGCCGCCAGCGTGGTGCTGTTTTACGCGGGCATGGCGTTTGCGTTTTTCCTGGTGTTCCCGATGATGTTCGGCTTCTTTACCAGCGTGACCCCGGACGGCGTGGCGATGATGACCGATATCGCCTTGTACCTGGATTTCATCCTCGCGCTGTTGCTGGCGTTCGGCCTGGCCTTTGAAATCCCGGTGGCGACTTTCCTAGTGATCTGGGCCGGCCTCACCGATGTGCAGACCCTGCAAAAAAGCCGCCCGTATGTGATCGTCGGCTGCTTTGTGGTGGGCATGCTGCTGACCCCGCCGGATGTGTTTTCGCAAACCATGCTGGCGGTGCCAATGTGGATTCTGTTCGAGCTGGGGCTGCTGGCCAGCCGGTCGGTGAGCACCCCGCGCCCCTGATGCCACCGCCACCCGCGGCGGGAGCATTAAACAAAATGTTGACTTAGTAAGGCACCAAGATAAACTGCGCCTTATGAATATTTTAGAGAACAAACACCACATCATGCTGCGCGAGCTTGACGGGGTGCCGGCCGAGGTCAGGGACAGTGTCAAGCTGTGCTTCGAGCTGCTGTCGGCGGCCGCCGCGATCAATCGCGTGTGTGCCATCCGCCTGGCCCGCTACAACCTGTCGGAAGGCCGCTTTGTCATCATGCTCACCCTCAAGAGCGCCGGCGGGAAGCTCTCGCCCCTGGAACTGGCAACACGCTTGTCGATTACCACCGGCACGGTGACCGGCTTGCTCGATGGCCTGCAGGGCGACGGGTTTATCAAGCGCAAGACCGACCCCACCGACCGGCGCAAATTGATCATCACCCTGACTGCCGACGGTAGGCGCGTGGTCGATGAGGTGTTCGTCGAACACACCGACTGGATCAGCGGCATTATCCAGGGGCTGAGCCCCGAGCAGCGCCAGGCGTTGTCCGAGTCGATCTATTGCATTTCGGCCAGTCATGCACTGTCCCAGCCACTGCCGGATGGGCATTAGGCCCAGGCTTCAATTGCGTCAATCGCGGTAGTCACACAAGGAGGTGTTTGATGCTGCACAGTCAACGAGTGATGACCAACTTCGGCAGGAAGCCACGCATTCACAGTGGCGTCGATGTCATCCGCCACAGCATGGTCTCCCTGGAGCGCTACATTCCCCCGGCGCTGTATCGGCGCCTGTTTATCCAGCGGATCGCCCGCCACCCCCTGGCCATCGAAGGCTTTGAGTTTCGCCCGGTGCAAAGCCTGTTTGAACTGGAGGCGGCCTTGCGCCTGGTCAACGACAGCTATGCGCGACGCGGTATCTCCACGGTGTGCCGGGCCGGTATGCGCTTTTCCGCGTTTCATCTGCTGGCGGGCACCACCACCTTCATCGCGATCAAGGACCAGCAGATCGTCGGCACCGTGTCACTGATCGAAGACTCCATGCTCGGCCTGCCCCTGGAAGAGGTGCATGGCAACGAGGTGGTGTTGCAACGCCTGGCCGGGGCCCGGCTGGCCGAGGTCGGCACCCTGGCCGTGGCCGCCGGGTATCGCGGCAAGGGGGTGCCGTTGATGCTCTACAACGCGATGTTCCGTTGGGCCATGCATTTTCGCGGGGTGCAGCGGCTGCTGATCGCCGTGCATCCACGCGCCGGGGCGTTTTATCGCAACGTGTTGTTCTTCTCCCCCATGGGCCGGGTGCAACCCTACACCAAGCTCAACAATGCCTTGTCGCTGCCCCTGTCTTTGGACCTGGGCGATGCGCCGGCGATTTTCCAGCGGGCTTATCAGCGCCCCGACCTGGAGTTTGCCGTCGAGGGCCAGCGCACGCACTTCTTCGATTTTTTCTGCCGCCGTGACTACGCCCATATTGGCCTGCCCGCCACCGGTGCGCTGCGGCCCTGGGACACGCACGAAGTGCTGACCCATATGGCCCGCTGTGGCGTGCATGGCCGAAACCTGTCGCCACGGGTCCAGCGGGCGCTGGCCCTGGCGTAAGCAAGCTCAAACGTCATTTCATGGAGGAAGCAGTATGGACAGCGGATTGCTGCGCGCGATAGTCAGAGAAATAACGATCAAGCAGCCCTTCGAGCGTATACCCGAACCGGCCCTGGTCATGGAAGAACAGCAGAGTGTGGCGTCCTACGCCGACAGCGCCGCCCAGGGCCAGGCCTTGTCCGGCACCCACCTGTATCACTGTGCGCAGATGTGCGCGCTGATCAAACCCGGCGACGTGGTGCTGGACATCGGCTGCGGCCCGGCGGCCCTGTTGCTGCAAGTCGCGCGGCTCAACCCGCGGGCCGAATTCATTGGCATGGACTTGTCCCAGAGCATGCTGGAGGTGGCCCGTGAAGCCTGCCACCTGCAAGGCATCGATAACGTGCAACTGGTGGCCGACGACATGACCCGCCTCACCACGATCGCCGACCGCAGCGTGGATGTGGTGATCTCGTCGATGGCCCTGCACCACCTGGAAAACCTCGGCCAACTGGAGGCGACCTTTCGCAATATCTCGCGGGTGCTGCGCAATGACCGGGCGATTTACCTGAATGATTTCGGGCGCCTGAAAACCATCGAGTCGGTCGACTATTTTGTCGAGCGCGCCAGCGACGGGGCCGACGCGGAAACCCTGTTGGACTACCGCAACTCCCTGCTGGCGGCATTCTCCCTGGAAGAATTCCAGACCCTCGCGGCCAGTTACCTGGGGCCGTGTGCCAAGGTCTACAGCACGGCGTTCAGCCCGTTGATGCTGGTCATCCGCACCCCCAAGCGGCGTTGCGTGAACGTGATGAAGCCCGAATTCCGCCGCCGCTACAACGCCCTGCCCGCCAGCCGCCAGGCGGATGTGAACCAGTTGCGTCTGTTCCTGCGCCTGGGAGGCCTGGCCAGTGCCTTTTGAACCCGCCAACCTGATGCTCGCCCAGCAACAATGGCGTGAGGTGCTCGGCGACGCGGGGGTGCGCGTCGACCCGGCCACCCTCGAACGTTTCCAGCAAGACACCATGTGCTCCCCCGCGTATGCCAGGGTGGTGATTGCACCGCGCTGCACCGAACACATCTCGGCGTGCATGGTCATTGCGCGGCGCTATGGGGTTGCCGTGCAGCCGATCAGCACCGGGCACAACTGGGGCTACGGCACGGCCTCGACCCCTGGCGCCCATTGTGTGCTGATGGACCTGTCGGGGATGGACCGGATCCTGTCGTTCGATGAAGAGCTGTCGGTGGTCACCCTGGAGCCGGGGGTGACCCAGGGCGCCCTCGCCCGCTATCTGCAGGAGCACAACCTGGCCTTCTTGACCCCGGTCACCGGCGCGGGCCCGACCTGCAGCGTGCTGGGCAATGCCCTGGAGCGTGGTTTTGGCATCACCCCCCATACCGACCACTTCCAGGCGGTGCTCGGCCTCGAAGCGGTGCTGGCTGACGGTACGCTGTACCGCTCGCCGATGTCCCTGGGGGGCAGCGCGCCCTGTTTCAAATGGGGGGTGGGGCCGTACCTGGACGGTCTGTTCAGCCAGAGCGGGCTGGGGGTGGTGACGCAGATGTCGATTGCCCTGGTGCGCAAGCCCGAGGTTATCCAGCCGTTTTACTTCTGGGTGGAGGAGGAACAAGGGCTGGAAGCGGCCCTGGCGGGCATCAAGCGCATGCTCGACCTGGCCCCCGGGCAGATCGGCGGCATCAACCTGATGAATCGCACACGGCTGTTGACCATGGCCAGCGAAGATACCCAGGTGGTGGGCATGAACGAGGCGCAGCAACGGGCCGCCGCCGATGCCCTGGGGCTGCCCGCGTGGATGGGCGTAGGCTCGATCTATTGCCAGAAGGCACAGCACGCCTCGCTCAAGCGCATGATCAGCCTTGAGCTTGAAGCCTTCGCCAGTAAATCGCTGTTCAAGACCGGTGGCCAATTGACGAGCGCCCGCCGCCTGCTGGGGTATCTGCCCGGCGGCTGGTCCCGGCGCTGGCAGCGCACCCTGGACAAGATGCTGCAAGGCATCGCCCTGATGGAAGGCCAGCCCAGCGAAGTGGCGTTGCCGCTGGCCTACACCGCCGGCGCCAAGCCGCTGCCCGGCGCGCCCCTGGACCCGGCGCGGGATAACTGCGGGCTGATCTGGTACGCGCCGATCCTGCCGCTCAAGACCCAGCCAGTGGCCGACTTTGTGCGGGCCATGGAGCGTCGTTGCCGCCAGCAGCAACTGCCGTGCCCGGTCACGCTGACCAGCCTGTCAAGCCGTGCCATCGACTGCACCGTACCCCTGCTGTTCGATCGCACGGATGCCCCGGCCTCGAACCGGGCCCATGAGTGCTATCGCCAGCTGTTCGCCCAAGGCAAGGCGCTGGGCGTCTTGCCCTACCGTGTGCCCGCCCGCTTCATGCACCTGTTGACCGACGCCCAGGGGCCGGCCTGGCAGCTCGGGGCGCGGCTCAAGGCGGCACTGGATCCCGACAACCTGCTTTCACCCGGGCGCTACTGCATCGCCAGCCCAATGCCTGAGCAGCCCATGACCGCATCGGTGGTATCGAGATGAGTGAAGAACGCAAACACCTGATTGACCAGGGCCGCCTCGCCACCCGCAACCTGGCGGAGTGCCTGGCAGTCGACCCGGTGGCGCTGGCGACGGCCATCGCCCCGCAGTGGGAGCCGTCCCTGGCCCAGGCCCTGTTGAGCGCAGCCCAGGCCGGCCAGGCGCTGGGCATCTCGAAGAAAGTCGCCGGCCTGGGCCTCGCGCTGGGGCAATGGCTGGAAGCCGCCGCCCAGCCCCTGCGCGAGCAGACCTGGCAGCGACTGCTGGAGCATCCTTCGGACACCGTGCGCAGTTGGGCGGCCTTCGCCAATGCCTACTGTCAACGCGACAGCGCCCTGGAAACCGCGCTGGTGAGCCAGTTCAAGTTCGCCACCGACAGCCACTTTGGCGTGCGTGAATGGGCCTGGATTGCCTTGCGCCCCCTGCTGGCCCAGGACCTGACGGCCGCCCTGGCGCTGCTGTGCAGCCATGCCGGTAGCGCAGACCCGCTGATCCGCCGTTTCTGCGTTGAAATCCTGCGCCCGCGCGGGGTCTGGTGCGAACACATCGCCCGACTCAAGGCCGAGCCGCAAATCGCCGAACCCCTGCTGATTGCCAGGCTCGATGAAAGCGACAAATACGCCCAGGACTCGGTGGCCAACTGGATCAACGACGCCAGCAAGACCCGGCCAGACTGGGTGCTGGATTTGTTCGAGCGCTACCCACCCAACGGCAAGGCCGCCACCAGGATTTTTACCCGGGCTACCCGCAGCCTTTCTCAACAGAAGTGAACAGGAGTCACCCATGTCGCTCAAGGAAAAGCTTCAAACCGTCAAGGACCAGATGACCCAGTTGCCGGCCGAGATCCAGCACAAGTTCCAGGCGTCGTTGCAGACGCTGCTCGACAGCCATCTGGGCGACAAGGCCCTGAAGGCCAACGACAAGGCGCCCCTGGCGGTGCTCAAGGATGCTGACGAACAGGCGGTGGACCTCAGTCAACTGCTGAAAAAAGGCCCGTTGGTGCTGGTGTTCTACCGAGGCCTGTGGTGCCCCTTCTGCGGCCAGGCATTGACGGCCTACCAGCAGATGGTCGCGGACCTGGCGGCCTCGGGCGCCACCCTGGTGGCGGTGTCGGCGCAGACCCCGGAGTACTCGCGCAAGACCCGCGAAGCCCTCGGCATCAAGTACCTGTTGCTCAGCGATGCCGACAACCAGCTGGCGCGCCAGTACGGCATCGTGTTCAAGCTCGAAGACGAACTGGATGAGGTCTACCGCTCACTGGGCGCCGACCTCAAGCAGTTCAACGGCTCCGACGCCCTGACCCTGCCCATGGCCAGCGCCTTTGTGATCGGCCAGGACGGGCTGATCCGCGCCGCCTTCGTCAACGTGGACTACTCGCAACGGGTAGAACCACAGGATTTGATCGCCGCCGCCAGCGGCGCATAACCGACAACTCTCGCCGAAGGCACGCCTGCCTTCGGCGAACCCACTTGTTCAGGGACTGACGACATGAAACGAATCGCAATCATGGGGGCCGGCGTCGCCGGTCACCTGGCCGCGCTGTACTTCAAAAAAAGGTTACCGGGTGTCGACGTCATCCTGATCGGGCGCCCGGACCGCAAGCGCCCGATTGTCGGCGAGTCCACGGTCGAGTTGACCACCCACTTCTTCAAGGGCCTGGGCCTGGGGCGCCTGCTGGAAGAAAAGCACTACCACAAGTACGGCCTGACCTATTACCTGAAACTGCGCAACAACCCCGAGTGCCGCAACTACGTGGTCCACGAGGCGCCCGGCGTGATCCGCATGCCCGCCTACAACCTCAACCGCTTCAGTTTCGACAAGGACCTGCGCCAGATCGTGGGCGATCACCAGGTGCACATGATCGAGGCTGACGTCACCGCCGTCGACCTCCATGCCGGCGAGCACGCCACCCATCTGCTGACCCTGCGCAACGCCGCCGATGAGCCACAGCAACTGACCGCCGACTGGGTGGTGGACGCCACCGGCCGCAATCGCTTCATGGCCAAGAAGCTCAAGCTGCACAAAGAAGCGACCTACCAGCGCAGCACCTTCTGGCTGCGGCTCAAGGACTTCGACCGCGGCATCTTGTCCAGCATCACGGCACACAAGGACAAGCATCACTGCTACGACCCGTACTACGTGACCCACCATTTCTACGGCAAGGGCTACTGGATCTGGATGATCCCGATGCGCAGCGATGACGGTAACGAGATGATCAGCATCGGCATCACCTACCGGCCGGACATGATCGAGGAGAAAATCAGCACCTTGGACGCCTTCAAGGACAAGGTCATGGCCGACCACCCGGTGATCACCGAGCTGATCGAGTCGGGCCAGTTGGTCGATACCCAAGCCATGCACAACTACATGTACGAGGCGCGGCAGTACTACTCGACCGAAGGCTGGTTCCTGCTGGGCGACGCGGCCTTTACCTTCGACCCGGCCAACAGCGCCGGGCTGGCCTATGTGGCGCAGCAGATCCCGCAGGTCGCGGCGATGATCGAGAAAGACATCCATGGCAGCCTGACACCCGCCTACGTCAATTGCCTGGAGTCGCATATCCAGGCGCAACTGGCCCTGCAGGACACCTGGAGCAAGTGGTACGAGGTGATGGACGACCCGTTCATGATGGGCTGGACGTTGCTGTTCGCCAATATGGCGTACTTCCATGTGGTGCTGCCGATGTACATGACCGGGGATTTTCTCGATGGTCACCAGGCCCAGCAATTTGCCGACCTGCTGCCGCGCTACACCCGCGAGATGCAACCGTCGCCGCTGCCGTTTGCCTGCCTGTTGCAAGAGATCCGCCGCTCCAACCCGGGCTTGAGCCCGACGATGATGCCCAACCTCTACTCGCGCACCATCAACTTCGACTTGTACAAGGCCGAAAACCGCGCACGACCGATCTACGCCTCCAACTATTACCTGCGCTCGGCCCTGCTGCGGGTGCGGCTGATGAAGATGGTCAAGTGGTCGCTGTCGGCACGTCACCTCACGTTGCTGCTGCGCCATGGCTGTGGCGCCGTGCAGGACCTGGCACGGGCGGCGGTCCTGCGCCTGCGGCCTTCGTTGTTCTACAAATATGGCGAGTCGCCGGAGCTGCTTAAATCGCCGTTTGGCAAGGAAGGTGGCTTTCTCGACCTGGTACGTCGCGGATGAACGGCATGGCGCAGGTCCATACAGACCTGCTGGCCCTGAGTGCCGTCCACCTGGCGCGGTTGATCCGTGACAAGCAGATCTCCCCGGTGGAGCTGATCGAGCAGTGCATTGCGCGCCTGGAGGTCGTCCAGCCGCTCTGCAACGCGATGGCGGTCGACCTGTTCGACGATGCCCGGCGCGCCGCGCGCCATGCCGAAGAGGCGGTGCTCAAGGGCCGGCCCCTGGGACGCCTGCACGGTGTGCCGTTTTCCATGAAGGAAGGCCTGGGCCTGGCGGGGCAGCCCAAGACCTGTGGGTCGCGCCTGCGCAGCAACACCCGGGCGCTGAGCACCGCCACGGTGGCCACGCGGCTGCTGGCGGCCGGGGCCATTCCGCTGGCCCTGGGCAATCAGGCCGAAATGGCCCTGTGGCCCGAGACAGACAACCTGGTGTATGGCCGCACACTCAACCCCTACGACGCCTCACGCACCGCCGGCGGCAGCAGTGGCGGTGATTCGGTGATGGTCGCCAGTGGCTGCGTGCCCTTTGCCCTGGGCACCGACGGCGGTGGTTCGATCCGTATTCCGGCGGCGTTCAATGGCATCTTTGGCTTGAAGCCGTCGCGGGGGCTGGTGCCGCTGAGCGGGCATCTGCCGCTGGACGAACAGCGCGTATCGCTGCCGGCCTCCCAAGCCGTCGCCAGCCACTTTGCGGCCGGCCCCTTGTGCCGGCATGCCGAGGACCTGGGCGCCGTACTGGAGATCATCGCCGGCAGCGACGGGATCGACCGCAATATCCACTCAGGCTACCAACAGCCGGCCCGGGCGCCGGCGCTCAAGCGTGTCTTGGTATGCGTGCCAACGCCACTCAAGTGGGGCACACCACTCTCGCCTGCCGTGACAGCGGCGGTGATCGAGACCGGCCAGCGCTATGCAGACCGGGGCGTGGACGTGCAAGCCTGGAATGACGGCGGCTTTGCCAACGCGTTTTTTATCTGGCTGGCCGTGCTCAAGTGCGAGACTCACCTGCACCTGGCCGACTACCTCGGGGATGGGCAGCCGCTCAATTATCCACGGGCGTTGTATGCCGCCCTGGCCGGCAAGCCGCAGTTTTCCCGGGGGCCGCTGCTCGCCAGCCTGATGGACAGCGGCGGTGATCGGCTGGGCAACCCGGGGCTCTCGCGCTTCCTCAAGCAACGCGATCACATGCAGCAGGCCCTGGCCGGGCTGTTCGACGGCCAGAGCATTCTGGTGCTGCCGGCCACGCCGGGCGTGGCGCCGGCCCATGGCAGCGCCCTGAAGCACCCGTTCGATATTGGCTATTGCGCGCTGTTCAATGTGCTCGGCTTCCCGGCCCTTTGCGTGCCCATGGGGCGCCTCGACCAGGGCTGCCCGGTGGCCGTGCAACTGGTGGCCGGGCTGGGACAGGACGCGTTGTTACTGGAAGCCGCGCGCTTTCTGGAAATGGAATTCGGCGGCTGGCGCAAGCCCCCGCTCTGACACCTCAAGTACTAGGACACCCCCATGCAAACCAACACCAGCGCTATCACGCTACAACCTCCTGCGCCTGCGGGCGGGCAATCGGCCGTGGGTTCCCAGGCCGAGCATTTGACCCTGTTGTTCCTGATCCAACTGATCGTGATTTTCAGCGCCAGCCGCCTGATCTCCTGGCTCAGCACCCGCTGCCTGGGGCAAACCCCGGTGGCCGGGGAAATTCTCGCCGGGCTGGTCCTGGGGCCGAGCCTGCTGGGCTATTTTTTCCCGGAACTGCTCAGCAGTATCTTTGTGCCGCAAACCTCCACCGCCTTTGTCGCCACGGCCCAGGTCGGCCTGATTCTGTTGATGTTCCAGGTGGGCCTGGAATTTGAATTCGGCGCCCACCTCAAGGGGCGTAAACGCTCGATCATGGCGATCAGCCTGGGGGGGTTGCTGGTGCCGTTTGCCAGTGGCTTCCTGGTGGCCGAGTATTTCTGGCAACAGATCGCCGGCGACAAGCCACCGCTGCTGGCCTTCCAGCTGTTTTTTGCCACGGCGCTGTCGATCACCGCCCTGCCGATCCTCGGGCGGATCTTCATGGAGCTGGGGCTGTCCCGCTCCCGCGTAGCCACCCTGACGATTGGCGCGGCGGCCATCGATGATGTGTGCGGCTGGCTGATCCTCGGCGGCGTGACCTCGATCATCGCCTCCAACTTCAGCGTATGGGCCTCCCTCGGCAGGATCCTCGCCCTGGCGCTGTTTATCGTGCTGGTGCTGTGGGTGGTGCGGCCGTTGGTGCTGCGCTGGATCATCGGCGACCTTGCGCGCAAACCCCTGTCGGCCCAGGGTATTTCCCTGATGCTGATCGTGCTGTTTGGCAGCGCGGTGATCACCAACCTGATCGGCGTGTTTTCGATTATTGGCGGCTTTATCATCGGCGTCGCCCTGCACACCCACCGGCCTTTTGTCACCCAGTGGAATGCCAAGGTCAGCGGCCTGGTCAATGCGTTTTTCCTGCCGGTGTTCTTTGCCTACACCGGGCTGCGCACCGATATCGGCTCGCTCAATGGCGACACGGCGCTGCTCAATTGCTTTTTGGTGTGCCTGGTGGCGTTCGCCAGCAAATTCTTCGGGGCCTATGGCGCCAGCCGCTGGCTGGGCGAGACACCGCGCAACAGCGCGTTGATCGGCGTGTGCATGAACACCCGGGCGCTGATGGAACTGGTGGTGCTTAACGTGGGCTATGACCTGGGCGTGCTGCCCAAGGAGTACTTCACCATGCTGGTGATCATGGCCATTATCAGTACCTTTATCGCCTCGCCGCTGATCCGCCTGCTGACGAGCGAGGAGCGGCGCGTGCCGGTGGGCCAACCGGCGGTGAAATAAACGCCGGCTGCAGCGGTGAGCCGCTGATGCGGCTCACCCAGGGGCTTTAGAAATGCCACTCAAGGTGCACAGTGGGGGCGTAGGTGTCGGTGCCGGGTTTATGGATCGCGCCGTACTTGTGCTTCCAGTACTCATAGCCCGGGCCGATCAGCAGGGTGTTTTTGCGAGCAAACGCCAGTTGCCCGACATCGACCATCAATGAGGCGCGAACCAGGCTTTCCTCGGCCGTGTCCTGCTTGAAGTAATCCTTGCCCTTCGCAGTCTTGTAGCTGGCAAAACCCTGGAACTTGAGGGGCACGCTGCCCACCTGGAACGGAATGCCCCAGACCATGTGCAACACGTAGTACGGGTCGAACTGGATGTTTTCGGTGTGGCACGCATTCAGCCCGCAGTGGTTCCACTCCATGGCATACAGCAGGCTGATATCCAGGTAACCGGGCACGTCGAACTTGAGCGTCGGCCCGGCCACCAGCATGCGTTTGCGGGTGGCAAACTCGGTGTTTTTGTAGTTGAGTTCAACCCCGCTGCTCAGGGCCACTTCCTTGACCGGACCGAACGCCATCGAGCGCTCGAACACCTGGCTGAGGAACAGTTGATGGCGATAGACCAGATAGGCCTCGGTCGCGCCCGAGTCGCTGTCTTTCTTCGGGTCGTTGCTGTCGGACTTGAGCACATCCAGGTTAAAGAAATTGGACCCCGCCTGATTGCCGCTGGCATGGCCCAGTTGATAGATCTCCTTCTGCACCTTGCCGCGGACACTGGGTTCGGTGAAGTCAGTGCCATAGCGAAAACCGATAAAGGTGTCGCTCCAGTCCTTGGCCTGCAGCGGGCTTGAGGCCAGGCTTATCGCGCCTGCGGTTATCAGAAGAGCCTTGCAATACGTTTTTTGTAATTGTTGTACGTACATGTTCAGGTTTCCATCAAGTCAAAGTTCCAGCCATCGTGTTTTCCAGGCATGCGCACGCCCTGCCCGGACAACCACGAGGGCCGGGTTCCAGTTGCCGGTTGTTGAGGGTCTTACCGGGGTTCAGGGGTGCGGCGTGTAACGCGTCGATTGCCAGGCCATCATTTGCCAGCCGTTATTGCCGGCTTTCCACACGCTGATGTAGCGCGAGTTCAGCAGCATGGGCTCGCCACGGATCACCACGTCCATGTCGATCAACCCGGTGACGACTACACAATCCCCAGCCCTGCGCATCTGCTCGTCGCGGGTGGCGAACCCCCGGTAGCGCCAGACGCCCTCGCGCATGCCTTGCAGGTAACTGCGCTTGCTGTCGCTCTTGCCGTCCGAGTGGCTGTAGGTCAAGTCGCGGGGATAGAGGCTTTCCAGGAAGTCCAGATCGCCTTCGACCATGGCCTGGCGGCGGCGCATTTCCAGGGCCTGGATCTGTTGTTCTACGGTTTGCTGTGACATGTCTTGAAGCTCCAGGTGGGTCTCGACTATCGGGAATCCATGGTGTTGAGTGGCATGCCAGCCATCGCGGGCCGGTCCGATTCCGCCTGGGGCATGAACCACAGGGTAAGGGTGGCCAGGGCAAAGAACCCGGCGCACACCAACAGTCCCCACGCCAGGCTGTAGTGAGTGGCGATTGCGCTCAACAGCAGCGGCGCAAAGGCCGCCAGCCCGCGGCCAAAGTTGAAGCAGAAACCCGCGCCGAGGGTGCGCACCCGGGTGGGGTACAGCGCACTGAAGTAGGAGGCAAACAGGCTGGCAAAGGCATAGAAGAAGGCGTAGATCGGCCCCAGCCAGAACAGGATGGCGTTCTGCGTGGTGAGTGCATAAATCGACAACATCACCGCACTGCCGAGCAATGACAGGAGCGTGGCGTTGCGCTTGCCGATGCGGTCGGCGATAAAACCGAAGGCATTGATGCCGATAAAGGCGCCGACGTTGAGGATCGCCATGAAGTTGGCCATCGTGTCGAGGCCCAGGCCACGCTCCTGGATCAAGTAAGTGGGCAACCAGGTGCTTGCGCCCCAGAAACCAATCACCGCAAAACTCGCCGCCAGGGTGCCCAACAGGGTCAGGCGCAGCAGTTCGGGGGAGAAGATTTCGCGCACCGAGACGTGCTTGCGTGCTCCGGGTCGGGCTCTCTGCACAGCCCACTCCGGCGACTCCGGCACGAAGAAAAACAGGTACGCCAATGGAATCAGGGTGGAGATCCCGGCCACCATGAACAAGGTCGGCCAGTCTGGCAGATAGCTGGCCGCCGCCATGGCCGCAATGGCCGCGCCAATCGGGAATGAACTGAGCACAAACCCGATCGCTCGCGCCCGCTGGTGGGCCGGCCAGGTTTCCGTCACATAGGCCGAGACAATCCCCCACACCCCGCCCAAGCCCAGCCCGGATAGAAACCGCAGCAGCAGGAGCAAGGCCCAGTTGTGTGTGACAGCCACCAGCGTGGTCAACAGGCCGAATACGCTCAACGAAATCAGTAAAGCTTTGCGGCGACCGTAGTTGTCGGAGTACCAGCCCGTGGTGATGCTGCTAAAACCGATACCCAGCAGGGTCGCCGAGGCGAGCATGCCGGCTTCATTGAATGTCAGGCCCAGGTCCTGGCGGATTACCGGGAGTGCGAGGGTGAGCAAGATAATTTCCATCGCGTCAAACAGGTACGCGAGAAAACCGCCGACAAGCACATGCCACTTGGAAAGAGGTCTCATTGCTGGATTTTCCTTATTGTTGTTGTTTTGCCAGGCTGACAGACAGGCGTGATGCGTCGCAGCACGCCCGATCGGTCTGGAGGATTTACGTACAGGTGCAGTCAGTTACAACAGCGCGCAGGCCTCGTCGAAGTCCAGGCGCGGGTTACGGGCAAAGAGTTTCTCGGGGTCGCCATAGCCGAGGTTGCACAGGAAGTTCGACTTGATGTGCATACCGGCAAACGCCTGCATGCCATCGGCCCCGGGGGCGAAAAACGCCTGGTCGACCTGTGCGTGGTCAAACCCGGACATCGGTCCGCAGTCCAGGCCCAGGGCCCGGGCCGCGAGGATCAAGTAGCCGCCCTGCAGCGAGCTGTTGCGAAAGGCGGTGGATTCGAGCAACTCCGGCTGGCCGGCAAACCAGTCACTTACCGTGGGGTTGTGTGCAAACAACCTGGGCAACTGCGTATGGAACTGCGTGTCGTAGCCGATGATCGCCGTCACCGGGGCGCTCAGGGTCTTTTCGACATTGCCCGCGCTCAAGGCCGGCAGTAAGCGTTGCCGGGCTTGGGCACTGCGCAAGAACACAATGCGCGCCGGGCAGCCGTTGGCGCTGGTCGGGCCCCAACGCACCAGATCGTATAGCGCCCTCAAGGTGTGCTCAGCCACCGGTTTGTCCAGCCAGCCATTCTGGCTGCGGGCCTGGCGAAACAACCTATCGAGCACCTGCTCGCTGATTACCTGACTCATGGCATTTGTCCTCAACTGCGTCGCTGACGTTCTGAAGTCGACCGGGGCGCGGTCTGTTCGGCGGCACACTCCCCGCCCAGGAAAAACTCCACCGACATCGGCGGGCCCCATTGGTAGAGGCTGGCGTCGCACGCCTGGGTGTAGCCCGAGGGCGACTCCTGGTTGAACAGGTCGCCATCGGTGAAGTGTTCGATCAGGTTGCCGGACGGGTCGCGCCAGTAATCGAAGATCTGGCTGCCCAGCATGTGCCGGCCCACCCCCCAGAACGGCGACCAGCCTTGCAGGGTCATCCACTCGTGGCCCAGGCACTGCGCATCAAAATCCTGGACCTCGAAGGACACGTGATGAACAAAGTCCCGTGGCGCCTGGAACAGCGCGATGGTGTGATGGTCGGTCCAGGCGCTGCCACGGTTCAAACGCAGGAAGGCCGCACTTGGGCGGTCGCGATGCGGTTCCTCGACCACCAGATCTGAAGGCAACATGCCGAGCATGTGCTGGTACCAGGCCAGGTGCAGGGCCATGTCCTGTACACCAATCGCCGCATGGCCCAGGCGCAGGACCTGTGCCGGGCCCTTGCCGGGGCGCTGCACATCGCCGAAGCGCTGCTTGTGTTGGGCCGAGTTGAGGGTCAGCGCAGGGCGATGGGGCAGCGCGCCCACGGCTTGGATGCCATGTACCAACTCAATCCGCCGTCCCGAGGGATCATGCAAGGCAACGTACTGCCCTCCTCCCGGACCTTCCATCGGCTGGATAGCCGAGGCCCCCGGCAGCCGGCAGGCCTGGTGCAGGTCGTCGAGGCTTTCGACGGCGAACGCGATGCTGCCAAAGCTGGCTTTTGCGGCCTTCTCGGCGATATACACATAGGGCAGCGAGCAGGTGCCGCGAAAATACAGGCGTTGCTCGGTACGGTGCATGACCACCAGGCCGAAATCGCTCAGGAAGCGTTCGACCACCCCAAGGTCGGGATGACGGTAGAGCACATGGTTAATGTCTTTGATCTGCAGCACGGTAGTGACTCCTCGGCATTCAATGGGCAGGACAACCGGTAGTCGAAACCAGGGCAGCCGGGATCGCTGCCCACCGTGGTGACGGTCGGTCGGTTGTTCCTCACTCGTGAAAAACTGACGCGTGAACTCAGGCCGCAGGCGGCTCGTCGGCGATCAGGTTGCTCAAGGTGCCAAGGCCTTCGATCTCTACGGTGCAGAGGTCGCCGGGCTTCATGAACAATGGCGGGCGCCGCGCCCAGCCAATCCCGGCCGGGGTGCCGGTGACAATCACGTCACCGGGCTCCAGGGTCACCGCTTCACTGAGCACGGCAATCAGTTCGGCGACGCCAAAGATCATGTCGGCGGTATTGCCCTGCTGCACCACCGTGCCGTTGAGGCGTGTCACCAGGTTCAGGCCGGCGGCCCCCGGTGGCAACTCATCGGCACTGACAAAGGTCGGGCCAAATGCGCCGGTGGCGTCGAAGTTCTTGCCGATGGTCCATTGCGGCGATTTGAACTGGTAATCGCGCACCGACGCCTCATTGAAGACCGCGTAGCCCGCGACATGCGCCAGGGCCTGCGCACGGGCGATATGCCGGCCACCGGTGCCGATCACCACCGCCAGCTCCCCTTCGTAATCCAGTTGCTCGGACACACGCGGGCGCAGGATGGGCTCGCCATGGCCGATCAGGCTGGTGGAAAAGCGCGGGAAGAAGGTCGGATAGGCCGGCTGTTCGTAGGGGCTCTCTTTGGTGTGATCGGCGTAGTTCAAGCCGACACACACGATCTTGCCCGGCCGCTCCAGTGGTGGCAGGTAGCGCAGCGTCGAGGTGTCCAGCAAGCGAGCGTCGCTCAAGCGCCGATGGGCCGCTTGCAGCGCTGCGGGGCCGGCTTTGAGCAGGCTCTCCAGGGTGCCTGGATAGCCGTTTTCCTGTTCGTTCAAGCCCCGCAGGACGCCTGCTTGCTCGACGGCCAGGCCTTTGCTGGAGCCTTCCAGAAAATGCACGAAACGCATGATCAGTACCTCTATTGTTTTTATGAAATGGTACGGTACGTTACCGTACCCTTTTGCCGAAAATGCGCCCAAATCAAAAACTCGTCAAGGGTGATCGAAGTGTTTTTTACAAAAAAATTCCCGGGACAAATGTCTGACTCGTCCCACTGTGTGGCTGGAAGGCTGATGCAGAGCCGCGTAGGCTAGGCGGACTGTCGAATTGTTCTTTTCAGGAATAGCCGAGCCACATGCAAACCCCTACCCCGAGGCAAGCCGCAAAACGTCAAAGTATTCTCCAGGCGGCAACCGAGATGTTTCTCGCAGAAGGCTATTCCGGGGTCAGCGTTGACGGGATCATTGCCAACATTGGCGGCTCCAAGCGCACGATCTACGCCTATTTCGGCGGCAAGGAAGGCCTGTTCTCCGCGATTATCGAGGAGCTCTGTGCAGAGAACGTCAGCCCGCTGACCCATATGGACCTCGCTCAGAAGCCTGTGCAGGAAGCACTGACGACCATTGCCCGAGTGTTCCTGGACGTGTTGTTATCGCCCCGGACCCTCGCCCTGCATCGCCTGATTGTGTCCGAAGCCCTGCGAGCACCGGAGGCGGCGCAGTCGTTCTTCGACGCCGCGCCCGCGACCGCCTACAACTGCTTGGCGGAGTATTTCACCTGGGCAGAGGAAGCAGGGCTGATCATCCCTGGCAACCCGCAGACCCGGGCAAAGATCTTCCTCGATGCGCTGACCGGCGACATGCAGTTGCGTTGCTTGCTGGGTCTTTGCCGAAGTCCCGGAAAACCGGCACGCGATCAGCTGATCAAAGAGACCATATCTATATTTATCAATGGCTTGTCAGCTGATAAGGCCCGGTAAGACGCCTCTGGGGTGCACCTTCATTGGCGGCAGATCAGCGCCGCCCCCGTGATCTCGGCACCGTCGGAAGTTTCCTTACCATCAGCCACCGCCATGCTGTCGGCCCCCAAAGCGCCCGCTTCATTCAACGCCATGCGCAGCGTTTCATCAGCACCCGCCCCCCTGACGGTGAACATCCTGATCAAGTTGCATTGATTGGACGATGTCGCGGTGACCAGACTAACGTTGAGGCCTTGCTCAGTCAGTTGGGTAGAGCACGCGCAGAGCGTGCCCATCGCCATGAGGGTCAGAAGCGTTTTGGACGGAGTCTTCATAACGGGTGCTTCCCTAGGTTTACGCGACTGATTCAACCGACGTTTGCAAAGCAGCTAAAAAATACTGAACGGATAATCGACAATCACCCGGTACTCATCGGCATTTGAGTTGCCACGGGTATTGCCCGGTGCGGTATACCCCTGCCCTGTACGGTGGGCCGCCCAGCGCAAGGTAACGTTCAAGCCCTTGGCCTTGCCGCCCGGTACGGCGTAGCGCAGGGCAATGTCCCGCTCCCAGTGATGGGCATCCTTGCCGGCGGCGTTGTAGATGTAGCCGTAGCCTTGGCTACCGGGATCGACCCGGGTCAGGTCTGCCTCGCCACGGGTGTAGGAGGTGCTGAGCTGGAAGTCAGGCGCGTCGATAAACGCCAGGCTGGTCTGGTATTGGATCTTCCAGGACTTTTCCCCCGGCGCGTTAAAGTCTGCGTATTGCTGGGAGTTGTTCAGGTAAAGGAAGGTCCGGTCATCCTGCACCACGTAGTCGAACGGCGTGTCGCCATCGACCTTCTGCAGCCCCAGGGTCAGGCTCTGGCCGGCGCCGGACAGGGTCAGGCCGCCGGTGTAGGTGTGGTTGTCGATACGCCCCAACTGGCTGCGCCCCTGGTCGCGGGTGTTGAAGTAATGCACATACGGCGTCAGGGTGATCCCGTGCGCCAGGGTGAACGGCTGGCTCACCCCGACGTAGTACTGATTCCAGATATCGCTCAGTTGCCCGCCATACACCGTCAGCGTCATCCCACCCGGTGCACTGTAGACACCCCCCAGCCAGGCCATGTGCGGGCTTTCACGATCGGCGGCCAGCCCGGCCTTGTTGCCGCTGCCGTAACTGGTGCCCAGGCGGCTTTGCCCACTCTGGTTGCGCAGGCGCGTGGAGTCGACCCAGCCGCTGTCGAGGGTCAGGTTGTGCAGGCTGTAATTTTTCAACGTCACGCCGCGAAAAGTCTGCGGGAACACCCGGCTCACGCCGCTGGCCACCAGCGGGTTTTCCAGGTACTGGTCACCGACCTGCACCAGGCTGTCAAAGCCGCGCAGCTTGAGGGCCGCGCCCGCTGCCGAAAAGTCGGCCTGCGGGGCGTTCTGCGAATCCAGCGGCAACAACCCCGCCCCGCCACTGCCCCCGCCACCATCGAGCTTGAGCCCATAGAAACCATGCACATCCACCCCGACCCCAATCGGCGTGTCGGTGTACCCCGAGCGAAAGGACAGGTACACCCCCTGCACCCATTCGCGCTGGTCCAGTCGCGACGGCGTGTTGTGGTTGTCGCGACCCAGGTAGTAATTGCGCAGCAAGCCATTGAGGGACGAACCGCTGACAAACCCCGGCGCGACCGCCAGCTCAGCCTTCTGCCGCTCATTGATGCCGGTGCTGAGGTTGTCCCGTTGGCCCAGGGAGTTATCGGCGCACACGCCCCCTGCGGTTAGCGAAACGGTCAGCGACATCGAAGCGCGCACCAGCCGTTTCAAGATGAGCCCCATCAGCGTGGCGCCTGCTGTTCCAGCACGGTCACGGTCGCCGTGGTGCCCGCCCGCAAGCGGCCCTGGCTGACATAGTCGGGATCGATGCCGATCCTGACCGGCACCCGCTGTGCCAGCTTGACCCAGGTGTAGCTGGGGTTGATGTTGGCCAGCAGGCGACTGCCCGGGGAGTTCTCGCGGTCAGTGATGGCGAAGGCGATGCTCTGTACCGTGCCGCCAAAGGTTTCGCCGCTCATCAACTGGATCCGTACGCGGTCGCCCTCGGCGATCCGTGGCAGCTTGGTTTCCTCGAAATAACCACTGACATAGAACGAGTCGCTGTCCACCAACGCCAGCAAGGCACCGCCGGCCGTGGCGTAGTCGCCCTGGCGCGTCAGCAGGTTGGTGACATAGCCACTGACCGGCGCGATCACCCGGGTGCGCTGCAAATCCAGCTCGGCCTGGGTCAATGCGGCCTTGGCCAACTGCACATTGGCCTCGGCCAGCCCGAGATTGGCCTGGTTGCTCAACAGTTGCGCCTGGGCGACTGCCACGTCGGTATTGGACTTCTCCCACTCTTCGCCGGAGATCGCGAACCCCTGCTTGAGGGTGCGTCGCCGCCGCTCCTCACTCTGGCGCTGCTTGAGCTGGGCCTCACTGGCAATGATCGCCGCCCGGGACTGGCCCAGGGTGGCCGTGGCCACGTCCACCGAGCGCTGCGCATGCTCGACCGCCAGGGCGTAGCGCGCCGGGTCGATTTCCAGCAGCACATCGCCCTTGGTCACATGCTGGTTATCCTGCACCCGCAGGCTGACGATCAACCCGGAGACATCCGCCGGCAGCGTCACCACGTCGGCACGCACCCGCGCATCACGGGTCCAGGGCGAGCGGGTGTAGTGTTCCCAGGCGAACCAGCCCAGCACCAGGGCCAGCACGACGACCGCCAGGGTGATCAGTTGGGGAATGAGTTTTTTCAAGGTCATGGGGTTCCCATCACTAAAATGACAACAGCACACACGCAGGCATACAGGGCACCCTCAAACAGTGCCTCATGCCAGACCAACCGCAACACGCCGAGACGGCGCAAGCCCCAGTCCAGCAGCATAAATACCGGCAGCGCCAACAGCAGCGCCTGGGCAATCGGCGGCAGGTACACGCCGCCCACCTCGAAATCAATCGGCAAGGGCCGGCACTCCTTCTTCCACGGGTTCAAGAAATTCACGGTAGCGCTCAAGGAACGACGCCACGATCAGCAACGCCACCCGAATGCGGAACACCGACCACAACTGCCCATGCCCGGAAGGCAACGCGCTGGCGTGCAACTGGTCCAACTCGTCGCCTAGCTGGCGCAAGCTCGTGGCCAGGGCCTGCACATCCACACCCGGCCGGCCCGCTACATAACGGCCGGACTGCTCCAGGATCGCCTGCAAGCGCGCCTTGGTGGCGGGCGTGAGCAGTGCATTGTCCTGGCCTTGTTGCTTGAGCTGGTTCAGGGCGATCCCCAGGGCCATGCACGCGAGGCTGACCTCGAACAGCGCGTTGGAGCGCTGGTCGTTGGCGGCCGGTAACAGCCCCAACATCATGGTCAGGCGGTCCATCATCCGGCTTTCAAAGGCGAATTGGCGCGAGTCCGCCGGCGCAGTCTGGAGCAATGCGTAGACCTGGCCACGGCTCTCGTCATACAGGCGCTGGATACGCCGCGCCGGGTTGAACGGAAACACCCAGGCGTACACCAGCAACGACAGAGCACAGGCGCCGATATAGGCGCCGGCGAACTCGAACCATTGGCTCGCGGTGTTCTGCCAGGCTCCGATATTCTGTGGGCCCACCATCAGGAAGGTCGACAGGCCCAGGCCCATGCCGATCCCGGCGGTCATCGGGCTGGCCAGGCCCACCGCAATCACATACAACAGCGGCGCGAGAATCAGAAACAGCATTTCCACATCGCCAATGGCCGGCACCAGCATGAACTGATAGACCGCCGACACCAGCAGGGACAGGCCAAAGCCGCGCGCATAATTCTGGCTCGCCGCCAGGGGCCGTGGAAAGGTCGCCATCAACGAACAGAGGATGCCCACCAGGATCATCCCGGCCCGCGCGCCGTCCCATGCGGTTTCGATCCAGATCAGGCCGCTGGCGAGCAAGGCAATAAAGGCCCGCGCCGCGTTCATCCCGGCCAGGCGCCAGTCCAGGTACAGCGGGTTGCTCTGGCCCTGGCGGTGCGCACAGCTGGCCTGGCGGCCGTCCTGGATCGCGTCGCTGAGTTCGAGGATTTCCTCCAGTTGCTGCAACAGGCGCGCCTGTTCCCAGCGCAAGGCCCACGCCAGGGCGCGCAAGGTGCCGGTCATGGGTTCATCGCGGCGCTGCTCGGCGTTTTTGGCCTGCTGATCAAAGCGCTGCTGCAGCACGGTAAAGCCCTGGCGCGCCTCGGCCGACAGTGAACGCCCGGCCACTGCCAGTTCATCGAGAAACGCCAGCTCGTCCGCGCGCAACTGCTGGATGTCTGCGGGCAGCTCGCCCTCCCAGCGCTCGCCGATCAGCGTGCGCTGGCGGCGCAGTACCGTCAGCCGCGAGGTCAGCAACACCAATTGGTTGCCGAGCAATTGCACCAGCCCATTGGCGCTGCGCAGCCGTGGCGCATCGAAGTACAGATGCCGGCGCAGGCCTTCCAGGGCGCTGATTTCCCCCAGCAACTGCATCTGACGCTGATGGAAGTCGGCCTCGCTCTCTTCGGTGCGGATCACCGCCGCAGCGTGGGCGGCCATCAGCTTCAGCACCTGGTCGACCTTGGCGAAATAGCCCCGGGCGACCGCTTCCGGGCGCGCCGTGAGCAAGCTGACCAGGCACACACAGGCCACCGCCAGCAGCGTCTCGGTAAGCCGGGTGATTGCCAGCATCAAGGTGTTGTCCTGCTCCGGCACCGCCAGCAGCCCTACCACCACGGCGGTAAAACCGCTGAGCACAAAGGCATGGGAGCTGGTGTAGCGCAACAGCGTGCCGCCGGCGGTGCAGAACGCCAGCCACAACGACAGGGTGATAACAAAGGGCAGCGGTGCCTGGGGGAAAATCCCCATGATCAACACCGCCACGGCGGCACCGACCAGGGTGCCGATAATCTGCGAGAAACTGCGCTGCAACGCCATGCCGCCCAGGGGCTGGCTGACGATAATCACGGCCATTACCGACCATTTGGGTTGATCCAGGTCGAAGATAAAAGCCAGGTACAACGTCAACAGCCCTGCCGCGACGGTGCGCAAGGCAAACAGCAACACCCCGAGGCCGGGGTTGAATACCACTTTGAAATAATTGATCAGCGGTTGCATGGGCGCCCTTCATCCTGGACTGAAGCGGGGGCTGCCCGTAGCCGCACAGCCCCCCGGACCTGGGCTTATTTGCCCTCGGTCAACGCGTTGTAGCTGGTGAACAGGTTACGATAGTCCGGGATGTGGTTGGAGAACAAGGTCCCCAGGCCTTCGATATCGTTGCGCCAGTCGCGATGCAGCTCGCACGCCAGGCCAAACCAGGTCATCAGCTGCGCGCCGTTGGCCGACATGCGGTTCCAGGCCGATTGCTGGGTCAGTTCGTTGAAGGTGCCGGAGGCATCGGTCACCACAAACACTTCATAGCCTTCGGCCAGGGCCGACAGCGCCGGGAACGCCACACACACCTCGGTCACGACGCCGGCGATGATCAGTTGCTTCTTGCCGGTGGCCTTGATGGCCTTGACGAAATCCTCGTTGTCCCAGGCGTTGATCTGGCCAGGACGGGCAATGTACGGCGCGTCCGGGAACAGGGCCTTGAGCTCGGGCACCAGCGGGCCATTGGGGCCGGTTTCAAAGCTGGTGGTGAGGATGGTCGGCAACTTGAAGTACTTGGCCAGGTCAGCCAAGGCCAGCACGTTGTTCTTGAACTTGTCGGGCTCGATATCACGCACCAGTGACAACAAGCCAGCCTGATGGTCAACCAGCAGGACAGCGGCGTTATCTTTGTCCAGGCGAACGTAGGGTTTAGACATCATGATGCTCCTGGTAAGAGGTGCTTCCCGAAATGGGCCGCACCGGGAAAGGTCAGCGGTATTTACTTGCGCTGGGAGTCTAGCTCTTCGTGGTTATTAGCCACTTCCTGCGCCTTGATGTAACTCTCGATCAGCAATTGGTAGTGCGGCATGGCCTGGGTATAGACGTTCGCCCACTCTTGGGCATCTGGACGGTTCCACGAGCCTTGCAGTTCCGACAAGGTGCCCATGATGTCGATCGGCACCACGCCGGCCTGGGCCAGGCGCGCGACGGTCAGCTCGGTGGCCAGCTTCGAGTGGTTGCCCGAGGCATCGACCACGGCGAACACCTTGTAGCCCTCATGCACCGCCGCGATGGACGGAAACGCCAGGCATACGCTGGTCAGGGTGCCGGCGATCACCAGAGTCTTCTTGCCGGTGGCCTTGACCGCCGCGTGGAACTCGGGGTTATCCCAGGCATTGATCTCGCCACGCCGGGCCACATACTGGGCATGGGGCGCCGCCTCGTGGATTTCCGGGATCAACGGACCATTCGGCCCCTGGGGCACCGAAGCGGTGGTAATGACCGGGATTTTCAGCAGGGTCGCGGCCTTGGCCAAGGCAATGGCGTTGGCGCGCAATTGAGGAACATCAATGTCCTTGACGATCTGGAACAGGCCACTCTGGTGGTCGATCAGCAACATGGCGGTGTCGGTGGGGTCAATCGTTGGCTTCTGACCATTAAAGTTTGCAGCGTTACCTGAAGCGCTCATTTGCCTTTCCTCTTACATGGGTGAACGGTATCGGGCCAGAACCTTGCCTCGACGTTTCTGGCGGCAGCTGACAATTCCAACAATGGAACGCCAGTGCAGAATAATGTTGGGTAGCACGAAGCGATCATTTTTCACGCAGCTGGTAAATCCAGCCTCAGCTGTACTATCTCCAGTGTTCGTCATTGCACTAGGTGTCCGGTAGTCGTTGAATTAGACTTCACCATCTCAAAAATGGAACGATGCCTGTGTTCGACCTCAATGAACTCTTCCTCTATGCCAAGGTGGTTGAGCATGGTGGCTTTGCGGCAGCCGGTCGGGCGCTGAACATGCCCAAGTCGACCTTGAGCCGCCGGGTCAGCCAGTTGGAAGCGCGGCTGGGGGCACGGCTGATCCAGCGCTCGACCCGTCAGTTCCAGGTCACCGACATCGGCCTGGCCTACTACCGCCACTGCGTGGCGATGACCGCCGAGGCAGAGTCGGCCGAGGACCTGATCGCCTTCAACAAGGCCGAGCCGCGCGGGGTGATCCGCCTGAGTTGCACCACCGCCCTGCTCAATTACTGGGTAGCGCCGATGCTGGCCCAGTTCATGGCCCAGTGCCCCAATGTCGAACTCAACGTGAAAAGCTTCAACCGCAAGGTCGATGTGATCAGCGAGGGCTATGACATCGCGTTGAACCTGTGCTTCCCGCCCCTGGAAAGCAGTGACCTGGTGATGAAGCTGCTCGCCAAGAGCCCCCAGGCGCTGGTCGCGAGCCCGGCCTTCTTGCAACAGCATGCACTGCCGCTGTTACCTGCCGACGTGTCGGGACTGCCAACCATCAGCTGGGGCAACCCGCTGCTGCAGTACGTTTGGGAGCTGATCGGCCCAGAAGGCGTGTCCGCCGAGATCTGCCACACGCCACGGCTGATCAGCGATGACATGCCCACCCTGAAAAGTGCGGCGCTGCAAGGTGTGGGCATCGCCAACCTGCCGCTGGCCGTGGTCAAGAAGGAGATACAAGATGGTCGCCTGGTCAGCCTGCTCCCCCAATGGCGCCCCACCGAGGGCGTGATCAGTGCTGTTTTCCCGTCAAGACGTGGGCTGCTGCCTTCCGTGCGAACCTTGATCGATTTTCTGGCCCAGGCGTTTGAAACCCAGGCGCCTGGTCCATCGGGCCCCTCGCCGAAGAACGGACACTGAAACCCGCCGGGGTATGGATCCCTGCCCCGGGCTGAGGCAGGATTGGTTTTTTAGGTGGTGGGTGAGTCATGACGGTCCCTCAAAACAAGCAAGAACTGCTCGATGCCATCAACCGCAATTACGCAAAGCTACTCAGCGTCATCCAGCAGGTGCCTGCCGAGTGCATCAACGAATGCAACCTGGAGGGGCACGCCAAAGGCACGCAGATGAGCGTTGCCAATCTCGTCGCCTACCTGGTGGGCTGGAACGAATTGGTGCTCAAATGGCTGGCGGCCGATGCCGCCGGCAACGCCATAGACTTCCCGGAAACCGGCTTCAAGTGGAACCAGTTGGGGCAACTGGCGCAGAAGTTCTACCGCGACTACGAAGGCATCCCTTTTGAGCAGTTGCTCGACCGGCTCGACACGGCCAAGCAGCGCATCGTGTCCATCATCCAGAGCCGCGACAATGCCCAGCTTTACGAATGCCCGTGGTACGAGCAGTGGACGCTGGGGCGGATGATCCAGTTCAACACCGCGTCCCCGTATGACAATGCGCGTGGGCGCTTGCGCAAATGGCTTAAAACCAAAGGCCTGCTCATCCGCCAGGCCGTCCCCGAGGACGTGCACGCTGCTGGCGGCGGCCGAGGCGGCGTGCAAGACGCCCAAGCTGTTTGTGTCGACCAATGCCTCCAACACCGCCTCCCGGGCCTTGATCGCAAAGGCCGGGTTTATCCCCAGCGGGAGCATCGAGAACCTTGACGAACACGATCCTGAACACGTGTTTGTCAAATTCGTTGGCTGACTGTGTGAGGCGCGTCAGTCGCGATCCACATCCGCCTGGTTGAGAAAAATCAGCACCCCAAGCAGCGCCATATAGAACTTGAATGCCGCGTCCTGGCCATTCCACTGATGGGATTGCCACATCAGGAACCACTCCCCGCCAATCACCATAAAGCCGAAAAACCACACCAGCAGGCCAGCGGTAAAGCCGATAATGGCCACCTGCTTGGCCGCGTTGAACTGCCGGCCACTGGCCTGCCTGGCCCGCCACATGGCCAGCGCCCCCCAGGCCAGCAATACGCCCGTCAGGGCTTCGCCGGCGATGATCAGCCCATAGGCGCCATGCCACAGCCACGGTGCGGTGATTGCCCGGTACATGGCGGCGTTACCCGGGAATGTGGTGTCCATGCTCAACACATGCTGGACAAAGGCAAAGTTGGAGGCGTAATCGGTGAGGTTGTTGAACGCCACAAGCGCGGCGAAGGCCGCCAGCATCAGGGTCAGGATGATTTTTGCGTAACGGGTGGTCATGTTGCTCGTATCCCTGGGCAATAAAATGGCTACGCTAACACGCTCGGTGACTGGATCAATCCGAGGCAGGTGAACCTGTTACTTTTTGCCGGTTGTTGCTGAGAACGCACCACACCGCTAAACAAATAAGCCCGCCGCCGTACAAATGGGCGAGCGAAAGACGCTCCCCCAGCAACAGCACTCCCCACAGCACGCCGAAAGGCGGGATAAGGAAGGTCACGGTCAGCGAACGCACCGGCCCGATATCCGCGATCAAGCGAAAATACAGAATGTACGCACACGCGGTGCAGATAAAACCCAGAGCAAGCAGTGCGCCCCAAACCTCCGGGTTGCCCCAGGTCGGCGGTGGGTTGATTGCGGCAGAGACGCCGAAAAAAGGCACGAGGAACAGCGTCGCCCCCACCTGACTGCCAAATGCGACAAGTTTTGCGTCCAGCCCACCCTTGTCAGCAACCCATCGTTTAGTCAGGAATCCTGCTGCGCCGTAGCAGCTGGTGGCGACTAAACACGCCAACGCCCCCATGACCACACTCATTGAAAGTGCGACGGGGCCGGTGCTGGTCAGGATCGCAATGCCCATCAGACCGATCAGCACCCCAGCCGCCTTTTTCAGGGTCAACGCCTCGCTGAAACACATCCAACCGAGCAATACCCCCATCATCGGTGTGGTCGCATTGAAAATGGCCGAATAGCCGGCAGGCAACAGCAGTGCCGCCACGCTATACATCAAAAATGGGATGCCCGAATTGATAACCCCCAACACCATGATCGGCTGCAGCTTGCCTTTGAAATCGACGTTGGTTTTGAGCAGGGCAAGAATGACCGCCAAGCCAATGGCGCCCAACAAGACGCGGAAAAAGGCAGTCGGCAAGGCACCCAGAACGGGAGCCGATAGGCGCATAAAGAGAAAACTGGCGCCCCAGATCGCCGCCAGAATAAGAAGTCGAACATAATCGGATAATTTCATGGTGACCTTCGGTGCCGTCCATTAACGAAGTAAAGACTCCAGAATCGCTTGGCTGAGGCCGGGCCAGCCATGGCGGACGCCTCTACGCTTGGAGTCTCACACTAAGGGGCTTCGCCATGCGCGCGCACTCCGCTTCTTGCGGTCAAATCGGCCGGCGCGTCAGAGCGTCTGTCAAACAGGACCTTCTACGGCGCCTGGGTGATGACGCGAGCCAATTGAAGCGCCACCGTCGCGGCCTGCTCGGCGCTGACGATGTTGGTAAAGCCCAGCACCAGGCCGTGCCTGGGCTTGGCCTCCAGGTACCACGGTGACAGCGGCTCGACGGCGATGCCAATGGCCCGGGCACGCTGGGCGAGGTCAACATCATCACCTTCACGCAGGCCTGCAATCAGGTGCATGCCTCCCGCCTGGGGGTTGATCGACAGGCGTTCGCCGAACTGTTGCAGCAGTGCATCGACCAGCCATTGGCGGCGGCGCGCGTAGAGATTGCGCATTTTTTTCAAGTGCCGTGCAAAGTGCCCCTCGTAGAGGAAGGCGCTGACGGTCGCCTGGAGGAGTTGCGGGCAGTGGTTATGCAGGCGGTCCGCCTGACGGGCGAAAGCGTCGCTCTGCGCCGCCGGCACCACCAGATAGGCCAGGCGCAGGCCGGGAAACAACACCTTGCTGAAGGTGCCGGTGTAGAGCACCCGGCCCTGCTGGTCGAGGCTCTTGAGTGCCGGTAAGGGCCGGCCCTGATAGCGGTATTCGCTGTCGTAGTCATCCTCGATGATCCAACTGCCTTGGCGGTTGGCCCAGTCCAGCAGGGCCAGTCGGCGCGGCAGTGACAACGACACGCCCAGCGGGCTCTGGTGGCTCGGCGTGACCACCGCAAAACGCGCATCCGCGCAGCGGGCAATGCCTTGCGCGACATCGAGCCCCTGCTCATCCACCGGAACCGGCACCAGTTGTGCACCGGCTTGCAGTAGCGCATTGCGCGCCATGAAATAGCCGGGCTCTTCCAGCCAGCACCTATCGCCATGATGCATCAGCGTGTGGCGGATCAGGTCCAGGCACGCACGATAGCCCGCACACACGAACACTTGTTCCGGGTGGCAGGTAATCCCCCGGGAAATGCCCAGGTAGGTGGCAATGGCCGCGCGCAACGGTGCATGGCCACGCGGGTCCGGGTAGACAAGCCCCTCAAGCCCGGCCTGGCGCAACTGCCGGCCCGCCAGCCGGGTCCAGAGCTTGCGGGGAAAGGCATCCAGTGCCGGCAACCCCATTTGCAGGGCCAGGGGCAGCGCCCCGCAATGGGTGGACTGATCCTGCGTCGCCAGGACAGGCGCCTGGCGTATGGGCGAGGAAACCGCAGCCAATTGCGGCGTGACCATCGTCCCGGCGGCGCCACGCGCAATCAGGTAGCCCTCCCCCATCAGCAACTGATAAGCCGCTTCCACCGTGCCACGCGCCAGGTTCAGTTGCGCCGCCAATGCGCGAACGGCAGGCACGCGATCCCCCGGGCGCAGGCGGCCATCGGCAATGGATTCGCGAAATCGCTGGTAAAGCTGGCGGTAGACCGGCGCGCTCTGGCTACGGTCCAGCGTGAAGGGAGGAATCATGGCCTAGTTATTTATGCACTTTTCGGCCCTGTAGCTTAAGTCATCCGCGCTTTAAGGTCTGCTGCCTCTTCACAGCGGACGACAGACATGACTTATACACTGGGGCATCTCGAAGACCAGCAGGCCTTCGCGGCCAGTTTCGACCTGATGCGCGTGCTGCGGCCCCATGTCACCCACCCGGCCCACTATGTGGCGCAACTGCTGCGCCAGACAGGGCAAGGCTACCGGTTACTGGCGGCGTGGGACGCCGGGCAAGTGGTCGGCCTGGCCGGTTACCGTGGGCTGGAAAACCTGCTCTACGGGCGCTTCCTCTATGTCGATGACCTGGTGGTACACCCAGACCTGCAGCGCAGCGGCCTGGGCGCACGGCTGCTGGACGCGGTTCGCGAAGAAGCCGTACAGCGCGGTTGCGCGCATTTGGTGCTGGACACCGGGCTGCATATGCCGTTGGCCCAACGCTTTTATTTTCGCCAGGGGCTACTGGCCCACGGCATGCACTTCACCCAACGCCTTCAGACAGAGAATCCGGCATGAAGAATGTTCTATTGATCAACGCCAGCCCCAATGGCCAGGTTTCCCATGCCAACCAGCTGGCATTGGAACTGGTGGACACCCTTGGGCAGCGGCACCCGAGGCTCGAACTGGTCGAACGCGACCTGGGCACCCACCCGCTGCCACCGCTCGGCCTGGACTACGCCCGGGGCCTGGCGACGACCACGCCGTTCGACGCGCCGGCCTTCGAGGTTTCCGAAATGCTGATCCGCGAGCTGGAGCGCTGCGATCTCCTGCTTATTGCCACGCCGATGCACAACTTCACCCTGCCCGCTGCGCTCAAGCTGTGGGTCGACTATGTCCTGCGCATTCACCGCACGTTCAGTTCAGGGCCCGAGGGCAAGACCGGCCTGCTGAGCAACCGCCCGGTGTATGTCCTGGTCGGTTCCGGTGGTTTTCATCAGGGCGAGTCGGCACGCCAACCGGACTTCCTGACGCCCTACCTGCGCCAGGTCCTGGGGACCCTGGGGTTGCTCGACCCGCATTTCACGTACCTGCAGGGGCTGGTGTTCGGTGACGAGGCGGTCCAGGCGGCGGTCCGAGACAGCCGTGCCCGGCTGGCCCTGGAGCCGCTGTTCAACCCGCTTATTTGTGCCTGACGGTCAAAGCACGCCGGGCACCACCAGGGTCAACCAGGCCGGAGATGCCATGGGCGACATAGTCGATGGTGCCGGGGCGGCATTGGTGGCCATGGGTGTGCTTGGGCTGTAGATGAAAGCAGGCTTGGATAGAAAGAGGCCCTGCGAAAGAGGCCAAAACATCTCTACTTCATCTCATCCGGCAACCGAAACAGAAGCCGGCTACGTATCGGATCACGCTTTACGGGCGGATGCACATTGGCAAGATCGGCAAGATCGAGCCTCAACTGATCGAGCAAGATTGGGTGTGTCTACATCCCTTAGAAATTCTGCAAAAGGTAAGACGCAGGTTACGTAGGTCAATCGCGCAACCACAACCCACCCTCTCCTGATTAACGGTTCCTTCAACCGCTTTTTTATACATATAAAATATGCATAATGAGAAGATTCAGGATTCAATATGACGAGGCAAAAAACATCGCAAACCAGCAGAAGCATAAAGGCATAAGCCTAGCTGATGCAGAACCGGTGTTTTACGACGAGACCGCCCTGACAATACAGGATCACGATCACGATGAAGAGCGCTGGGTGAGCATGGGCATAGACGCGAAGGGACGCGTTTTGGTGGTGGCCTACACCTACCGCGACCCAAACTTCGTGCGTGTTATCAGTGCCAGGCTCGCATCCAAAAATGAACGGCGCCAGTATCTGGAGGCTTGAACCATGAAAGACCAATACGACTTCAGCAAAGGCAAGCGTGGCGCAATCGCCAGCAACAAGGGGAAGACACGCATCACTATTATGCTGGACGACGCCGTCATCATCGCTGCCCGTGAGCGTGCGCAAAGCGCCGGTATGGGCTATCAAACCGTGATTAATCAGTTATTGCGTCAGGCGCTGATTTCACAGGACATACACAGTCTGGCGCCTGCGCCGAAAAAGCGCGCCAAAACCCTGCAAGTCATCAGCCATGGCATCAGTCACTCGGAGGTAGAAGCACTGGAGCGACAGTTGATCGCTGTCGCTGGCGAGTTGAACAGGGTGCTGGCCATGTCAAAACCGTGAGTTGCATTGATTGCAGTGATGATGACTATCAAACCGCCCGGCCTGTTTAATTGCCTGCACCGATTCCTATAATCGCCTCCACATTCTCCCCCCGGCCTGGCTTCAGGCTGCATTCCCCCCGGATCTCCACCCATGCCAAGCGCCAGCCAGGCCCCTCGTAGCCTTCCCGAACATAATCAACAGAGTGTCAAACAGCAGTGGCTGGCGATTCTCTCGGTCGCCGTGGGGGCCTTTGCCCTGGTGACCAGTGAGTTTCTGCCGGTGGGTGTCCTTAACGATGTGGCCAGCGACCTGGGCATCAGTGCCGGCCACGCCGGGCTGATGGTGACCCTGCCCGGCATCATGGCCGCCCTCGCCGCGCCGTTGTTGTCGGTCGGCATTGGCACCATGGACCGTCGCTATCTGTTGATCGGCCTGACGCTGATCATGATCATCGCCAACTCGGTCGTGGCATTGGCCAGTGACTTCGGCCTGCTGCTGTTCGGCCGCGTGCTGCTGGGCATCAGTATCGGCGGTTTCTGGGCGACGGCCATCGCCCTCAGCGGCCGGCTGGCGCCCAAGGGCGTGGGCGTGGCCCAGGCTACCTCGATCATCATGGTCGGCGTGACCCTGGCCACCGTGCTGGGCGTACCCGTCGGCACCTGGCTGAGCGGCCTGATGGGCTGGCGCATGACCTTCCTGATCACCGCGCTGATGGGGGTGCCGGTGCTCCTGGCGCAGATCTTCCTCCTGCCGCGACTCAACCCGGAGAAGGCTATTCGCGTCAGAGACCTGCCAGCCCTGTTTATCAACCCACAAGCGCGGGTCGGCTTGATTGCAGTGTTGCTGATCGGCCTGGCGCACTTTGCTGCGTACACCTACGTCGCGCCCTTCTTCAAGCACAGTGCCGGCTTCGACGGCCCAACGATTGGTTCGCTGCTGCTGCTGTTTGGCGTGGCCGGGGTGATGGGCAATATTTTTGCCGGTTTTGCTGCCAACCGCAGCGTACGTCACACCCTGTTGCTGGTGGCGCTGATGATCGGCACCAGCACCGCCCTGTTCCCCCACTTCGCCACCGGCATGACCGGCGCGGCGATGCTGATCGCGCTCTGGGGCTTCGCCTTCGGTGCCTTCCCGGCCTGCGCCAGTATCTGGATGTTTGTCGTGGCGCCCAAGGATGTCGAACGCGGCATGCCGCTGTTCGTGGCGTTGTTCCAGGTAATCATTGCCCTGGGTTCGTTCTTCGGTGGGCGGATCGTCGACCAACTGGGCAGCTCGGTGCTGCTGAGCCTCGCCACAGTGCTGGTGGGCTTGGGTTTTGTGACAGTGTTGGTGCTGGGACGCAATGTCAGCAACAGCCTCGCGGCCCAGCCCTGCTAGTTGGCTGAGCACTGAAGTGTGGCTCGCCCTTAAGCAGGGGCGAGCCTACTCGATTTTACGAGACAGCCTGACTGTTGCTTTGCCGATGGGGAACTCTTGCGTTCCCGACCTTAACGCCAGGGAAACCCGGGTGTTTTGCGCATCAACTTTCACCAGCAGGTCTATATCTTTTTGCTTGCCCAGTTTCTGGAAAACCTCAAAGATTTCTTTTTCATCGAAAGCATCAATCCAGACGCCATAGCGGCTGTTTCCATTGCGCCAATAGAAGCCACAAAACGTTGGGATGGCCCTTTGTTCATAAGGATTGTCCAGGAGGTCCTTTCCGAATATGTTTTCCTGCTCACCGTTGTAGGCGCGCCATCCAAAGTCCAGCCATTCGCCCTCCTGCAGGACCACCACAGGTCTCCAGTTGTATTTTTCCCGGTAGGCACCATAGATGCCTGGTGCAGGATAGCCCTGCGTTTGGATTTTCTGCCGGGTTTGCGGGCTGAAGGTCTTATAGGCTGGGTCATTGAGCATGCGGTCTGCATAGCCGTCTTTAAACATGTATTGGGCATTGCTGTAGGCACTTTCCTTGGTCAGGGTTGCCACCTGCGCCTGAAAAGCCCCCACCTCCTTCTGGTTTCCCGCCCCACTCAGCCAGAGCACCACCCGGCCCTGTGGCGCCAACCCCACGATAAACGTGCGATAGGTGTCTTTTTTATGGGTGTCTTGATCGATAAAACCCTCATCCAGCAGGCGTTTTATCGTGTGTTTGTCCAAGTCCCATTTGCCGGTATAAAACGTTCGCTCCACCAGCGAGTACCACGTAAATTCCAGTTGATAGGGCACGGCCTTTTTCTCGACCGCCGTGGTCATGGTTCCGCCCTGGCTGCCCCAACCGGTATTCTGCGTCCCCCAGATCGCATCAAAACCGTAGGTAAAGCCCTCAGCGATTATCGCGCCGCGATACACCTCCATCGGATATTCCTGCGGTGCGGATACCGTTCCCGTCCAGCTATACGTTTCAGGCACGTCTTTACTCTTGCAAGCCATCAAAGAACAACAGAACACAACAGCAATCAGCACTGGCATCGGTTTTTTTATGTTCACACACCACGACCCCTTCATTGCCTTACAGGAACATCGCCACTCACGGCACTGCCCTCTCCCGTCACCAAGACCAGGCTCTGGGGTGAAGACAAGGTAATCCCCATTTCCTGAAGGCGCGCAAGCAGGATGAACAGCAAGTCGCTGCGGGCATCGGACACCGAGCGCGGGCTGTTGACGTAGCCGCTGACTCCAATGATCAGGCCGTCCCTGGCCAGGTCCTTGAACGTGACCGAAGGTGCGGGGCTGTCGAGAATCGCCTCATGCTCGGTAAAGGCCTGCATGAGCAGTTCGCGCACTTTCAAGACATCGGTGTCCAGCGGCAATGTGAGGGTGATGCCCACCACACCGAGCGCGTTGCCCATGGTGACGTTGCGCACATTCTGCGAGATGAACTGCGAGTTCGGCACGATCACTGTCGAGCGGTCGGCCATCTGGATCTCGGTCGCCCGGACATTGATCCGGCGGATATCCCCCTCGACGCCGCCCAGGCTCACCCAATCGCCGACCTTCACCGGCCGTTCGGTGAGCAGGATCAGCCCGGAGATAAAGTTCTGCACAATGGCCTGCAAGCCGAAACCGATCCCCACCGATAAGGCACTGACCACCCAGGTCAGACTGGTCAGGTTGATCCGCAGGGTGGACATCACCAACAGGCTCAGCAGCACAAAGCCGAGGTAGCCCACCAGGGTCACCAGGGACGCGCGCATGCCGGCGTCCATGTTGGTTTCCGGCAGCAGCCGCTCGCTCAGCCAGCGCTTCAAGGTGCGCACAGCGAACAGGCCGACGACAAACATCAGCAGCGCAACGAGGATGTCCTGGGGAATGATTTGCAGGTTGCCCAGGGTCTTGCTGGACTCTCCCAGTTGGCTGAAGCCCTGGAGCAGCTCGCTGGGGCTGGAGCCCGCCGGAAGGAAAGCCGCCATCACCGCAGTGAGCAGCAGCAAGGTACGACCAACGCCCGCCAGTACCGTGCAAGCCTGGGCCTGGTGCCGTGGCGACAGCCCCAGGGCCTTGGCCAGTGCCAGGCCGCTGGGCTGCTTGGGCGAGAGCAGGGTTTCGCAGACGTCGCCGAAAAAGGCCATGAGCAGATAGGCCGTCGCCGCCACGACACTGATCCACAGCAGCTTGACGGTCAGGAAGTAGGCCAGGGACAGATACCCCGTGAACAGCGCGAGGACAATCACCGCCACCCATATCGAGGCCACAAAGGGCAACATACCGGCGAGCCCGCCCGGGCGCTCCAGCCCGAGCTTGTTGCGCACATGGCGCACACGCAGCAACGCAGCGATGAAGATCAGCGCCGTGATCAGGGCCGTCAGGCCATTGAGCGCCACGGTCAATGCCAGGCTGGCGCCCGTGACGCTGTTGATGCGTTCCTCGGTGGCCACCAGCATCAGCGCTACCGCCAGAATCGCCGGGAAAGGCCCCAGGGCACTGGCGATTTCATCGGCAATGGTCGGCAACCGCCAGGAAGGTCGCGGCAACATCAGCAAGGCCCGTCCCAGGCCGGCAATAAACGCGCAGAACATGGCCAGGGTGACCAGGTGATCAGAAAGCCGCGCCAGGTTTTCGCTCAAGAGCGCATTGCTTTCCACCGCCCAGCGCATCAATGAGACGGCCCCCATGATCGTCAGGATCGACGCTAACCCCACCGCCACCGCCAGGGTGCTGCGCCGCAGGCGCCCCTCCGGCAGCCAGCGGATCATCGCCCAGGTAAGCAGTTGCTCAAGCAGTCGCCGGCCGAAACTCCAGATCAGCACCGCCACCAGCAGCGTGCCGAAGAACGCCCAGCGGCGCTCGGGGCTGACCGCACTCTTGAGGGCGACGAGCCCCTCGGCCTTCAGGTTGTCCAGGCGCTGCAGGTCTTCAGTGGTGGGGCGGATCAGGCTCGACCAGAACGAGGGGCTGAAGGGGCTATCGGTGCGTGAAGTGACCTGGGAATTGAACAGGTTGCGCCGCAGGTTGACGATCTGCGCAGCGAGGTCACGGCTCAGTTGGCTCAGTTGTTTGGCCTGGCTCTCATCGGCAAGCAGGCTGTTTTTTTTCCGGGTCAGGGCATCCCGCTGGGCGGTGAGGCTCTGCGCTTCCCCGGGCTGGGCCGCGCCCACCACCTTGAGTTGATCATCCAGGCGCTCCATATCGGTGGCGCGCACCGTGAGCAACGCCTCGGCCTGTTGTTGCACCTGGAGTGCGCCCTGTCGAAACTCCGCCAGCTTCTCGTCACTGGTACTGATGGGCACACTCTGGCGAATCAGCTCAAGCTGCTGGCTGAGCTGTTTGAGATCAGCGTCATCGGGCAACACCGGCAAACTGTCGACAACTTCGACAGGCACCGTTGTTGCAGGCGCATCGGCCCACGCGGGCAGGCTGATAGCCATCACCATGGCCAGTATGGCCTGGCAGATGACGCGTGTATAAATTCGCCGCATCAAGTCACCCTTTCAGTCTCTTTGCATTGCCATTATGGACTGCCCCTGAAGAAAGGAAATTCCATAAGGGCCGCAAAAGAGCAGGTGCAAGCGCATTCACTCAAAAGGCTCACCCTGGGCTCAACCCGGCAGAGGGTCTGCCTCTCAATCAACCAGCGTGGGCTTGAGCACCAATGCCCACGGCGCAATCAACCGCGCAGGGGTCTGGCAGGTTGGGCGCTTGAACACGAAGTTGCGGCACTTCTCGGCGAACTGTTGGCGGTTGTGCACCATGTCCAACTGCATCTGTGCCAGCTCGTTTGCGCGGCAGCGTTCGAGCTGTGCGAGGTCCTGGCTGGCTTTACGCGCACGATGCCCCGCGTACTGCGCATCGGTCAGCGCGTTGCCGGCCTGTTGCAGCAACCATGAACCGAATGCGTGTGGGCAGCGTGGGCCGATGCCCTGGATCATCCCCCAGTGGTGGGCCTGGACAACGCTGATCGGCAGGCATTCTTCAATCAGCCTATGCGCCACTTCACTGCCGACTGCGCGGGGCAGGCTGTAGGTCCAGTATTCGGAGCCATACAAGCCCATGGTCTTGTAATGCGGGTTGAGTACCACACCCGCCCGGGCGAACACGATATCGGCCGCCAGCGCCAGCATCACGCCGCCGGCGCCGGCGCTGCCCGTCAGGCCACTGACCACCAGTTGCCGGGCCGTCAGCAACTCCCGGCAAACATCGTCGATGGCCTGGATATTGGCCCAGGCTTCCAACCCCGGTACCTCGGCCGCCTGGATCACGTTGAGGTGCACACCATTGGAAAAACTCCCGCGCCCGCCCCTGACCAGCAGCACCTGGGTGTCCCGGGCCTTGGCCCAGCGCAGCGCCGCGACCAGCCGCTGGCACTGTTCGGTGCTCATGGCGCCGTTGTAGAACTCGAAGGTCAGTTCGCCAACATGAGCGGACTCTCGATAACGAATCGGTTGGTACACCCGCTCATCGAACCCTGGGTCGGCGATCGAACCGTCCAGCACCGGTACATCCGCCAGTTGCCCGGCCAGCACATGACGGGCCGGTAGCTTGAAGGTTTGTTCCCCTGGCAGGGCTTTGCGCTTGAGTGCGCCGATCCACAGGCTGTGATCGCCGGCCGCAACCAACACCGCATCATCCTGTACCGCGAGGATGTCCCCCGGCGTACCGCGACGCGCATCCAGGTGCGCGTCATACAGGTAATACTGCCCGCCGGCGAGGCTGGCCAATACTCCGGGCTGGCCGTCGGCGGCGTCGAGAGTGCGTTTGATAAACCGTGCGCAATCGTACCAACTGAAAGTGCGGTCAGCCTGCTTCATGTTGGGCTGCAAACGCCCGATCACGTCAGGTTGCGTGTCATCGAGAGGCGTCGGCACGAAGCCCCTGGCGAATTTTTCTACGACATCACGAATGCAAGAGATCGCAGCGTCACTCACCGGGCCGTTGTACAACTCGGACTTGCGCATATCGGCGGGCATATCGAATTCGCAGGTCGACCAGATCGGGCCGGCGTCCATTTCCTCCACTGCCTGCAAAGCCGTGACACCCCAGCGCTTGACCTGCTGGGTGATGGCCCAGTCCAGCGCGCTGGCGCCACGGTCGCCGACAATCCCTGGGTGAATGATCACCACCGGGCGATCCGGGTTGCTCCAGAGCTGCTGCGGCACACGGTCCTTGAGAAACGGGCAAATCACCAGGTCGGCCGCCGATGCCTCGATCTGCCGGCACACCGTGGCTTGATCGGTGAACAGCACCACACTGGGTTCATGCCCCAACTGGCGCAAGTCCAGCCAGGCCCGCTGGGTCAACCCGTTGAACGCCGACGACAACAACATGATCTTCAATGACCGCATGATTGACTCTTCCTTGAGAAGGCATGGCCGCAGGCTCCTTGAGCCATCCTTGGCCTTTTATGGAAGCGCAAGGGTAGAGGCCGGGCCGGGGCAGTCACCTGATCGAGGTCAATCTTGTGTCAGTCAGTCGTTACCACGCGGGGACGATATTTTTAGTGTCGAATCGAAATCATGTTGACAAGAGAGCGCTACCGCGCGAAATTATGGTTTCGGATCAATACTAAATGACATGCCTGGTTCAGGTTGTCTGAAATCAAACCACCGTTGGAGAGACATCATGTTATCTAAAGCTATTTTTTATCATGCAGGTTGCTCGGTGTGCGTCAGCGCAGAACAGCAGTTCGTTACGGCGCTGGATCCACAACGTTATCAAGTCGAAGTGGTTCACTTGGGAGATGCCAAAGGCCGCGTTGCAGAGGCCGAGCGTTTTGGTGTGAAGTCTGTGCCGGCATTGGTAATTGACGGACAAGCCTTCCATATCAACTTCGGCGCGGGTATCGAAGTTTTACGCTGACCCGTGTGCAGGGCGCCAAATAATGGCGCCCTGTAACCTACCTCGCGGCGCTCATCAATCTCAACGGAGAAACCGATAAATCCGCGCGTGCAAACCTAATACCCAAGAGTGACAGTCCACATGAAAAAAGACAGTCCCTTCGCCCTGCTTCTGCCTGCCGCAATGGCACAATTCGCTGAAGATGCGGGCGTGTATAAAGCCACCAAGCAACCGCTGAAAACTTTCTATCTGGCCATCATTGCCGGTGTATTCATTTCCATCGGTTTTGTGTTCTATATCACGGCAACCACCGGCCTCGCTGGCAGCTCCTGGGGGCTGGTGAAACTGGTCGGCGGCATCTGCTTCTCCATGGGGCTGATGCTCGTGGTCGTCTGTGGCGCGGACTTGTTCACGTCTAACATCCTGAATGTGATAGCCAAGGCCAGCGGCCGCATAACCTGGGGGCAATTGGCCAGGAACTGGCTGAATGTCTATGTCGGCAACTTGATTGGAGCCTTGTTTTTCGTCGCGTTGATTTGGTTCTCTGGCCAATACATGACCGCCAATGGCTTATGGGGGTTGAATGTATTGCAAACCACCAGCCACAAGTTGCAGCACTCGTTTATTGAGGCCGTGAGTCTTGGCATCCTGGCCAACTTGATGGTGTGCATGGCCGTCTGGATGAGTTATTCCGGCCGCAGCCTGACGGATAAAATGCTTGCGATCATCCTGCCGGTGGCCATGTTTGTCGCCAGTGGTTTCGAGCACTGTATTGCCAATATGTTCATGATTCCCATGGGCATTGTAATCAAGCACTTTGCTACTGCCGAGTTCTGGAACGCGGTGGGCGCAGCCCCTGAGCAGTTTGCTCATTTAACTATCAATAACTTTATTTTCGACAACCTTATCCCCGTCACGCTAGGCAACATCATTGGCGGAGGCTTATTGGTTGGCCTGACTTATTGGGTGATCTACCTGCGAGCCCCTGAAGGGCAACATTAATCACCCAAGTACCCGGCAGGATGGTTTGCACTGAGTTCTGCCCTCCCTGTTTTATTTTCTGTTCTGTCCCCTGCTCCACCCAAATCGATGAGGAATAGATATGAAAAAGTTAACCACTGCGTTTGGCGCTCCAGTCGTCGACAACCAAAATATTCAAACTGCCGGCCCGCGCGGCCCTGCCCTGCTTCAAGATATCTGGCTGCTGGAGAAAATGGCCCACTTCGACCGGGAAGTCATTCCCGAGCGGCGCATGCATGCCAAAGGCTCGGGCGCGTTCGGGACGTTTACGGTGACCCACGACATTACCCGCTACACACGGGCCAAGATCTTCTCCGAGATCGGCAAGAAGACCGAAATGTTCACCCGTTTCTCGACGGTGGCCGGTGAGCGCGGTGCCGCCGATGCCGAGCGCGACATCCGCGGCTTTGCCATGAAGTTCTATACCGAAGAAGGCAACTGGGACCTGGTGGGCAACAATACCCCGGTGTTTTTCCTGCGCGACCCGCTCAAGTTTCCCGACCTGAACCACGCGGTCAAACGCGACCCGCGCACCGGTATGCGCAGCGCCGAGAACCAATGGGACTTCTGGACCCAACTGCCCGAAACCCTGCATCAAGTCACGATCATCATGAGTGACCGTGGCCTGCCGCGCACCTGGCGGCATATGCATGGTTTTGGCAGTCACGCCTTCAGCTTTATCAATGCCAACAATGAGCGCTACTGGGTCAAGTTCCACCTGCGGACCCAGCAAGGCATCGAAAACCTCACCGATGCCCAGGCCCAGGAACTAATAGGACGCGACCGCGAATCCCACCAGCGCGACCTGTATGAAGCCATCGAGAACCAGGACTTCCCGCGCTGGAAGCTGTTTGTGCAAATCATGCCGGAACAGGAAGCGGGCACCTACCACATCAACCCTTTCGACCTGACCAAGGTCTGGCCAAAAGCCGACTACCCACTGATCGAAGTCGGCGTCATGGAGTTGAACCGCAACCCCGAGAACCATTTTGCCGACGTCGAACAAGCCGCTTTCTCCCCGGCGAATGTCGTCCCGGGCATCAGTTTTTCACCGGATAAAATGCTCCAGGGCCGTCTGTTTTCCTATGGCGACACCCAGCGCTACCGCTTGAGCGTCAACTTCCAGCAAATCCCGGTGAATGCCCCCCGAGGCGCCACCCGGGTCAACAGCTATCACCGCGATGGACTGATGCGGGTTGATTCCAATGCCGGAGGCACCACCTCCTACGAACCGAACACCCGTGGCGAATGGCAAGAGCAGCCCGATTTTCAAGAGCCGCCCCTGACCCTGGAAGGCGCGGCCGGCCACTGGAATCATCGGGTCGATCCCGATTATTTCTCCCAGCCCGGCGCCCTGTTCCGAAAAATGTCCGCAGAGCAAAAACAAGCGCTGTTCGATAACACCGCGCGCTCCCTGGCGGGGGTTTCCACCCCTATCCAACGCCTGCATATAGAGCACTGCACCAAGGCCGATCCCGAGTATGGGAACGGCGTTATCAAGGCCTTGGCAGCCTGCCAATAACCCTGGACGGGGCTCCCGGGTCAACCGGGAGCCCCCTTGGCCTTGGCCGCCTAAAAACGAAAGGTGCCACGAACAGACAAGAATTGACTGTCATCCCCTCCAGCCTCCCGCACCATTTTTGCCACCGCGTAGTATTTGTAATCCAGGTCGATCGTCAGATTGCTTGAAGCCAGCCATCTCAGATTGGCCCTGGCAATCGTCCCGATCTCGCGCCCCGCCCCCTGACCGGAAGGCACGATGGGCACCATGCCCGGGACATACACGGCATCCCCGGCACGCTGTTTCCAGGCCTTGAACACCCCAGGCTCGATGCGCACCGTAGGCCACGGCGAAAACGCCAGGACCGGGCCGACAATAATGGCGTTGGAAAGGGTGATCAACGCCGCTTCGCCATACACCCCATTGCGCGGGAACAACGGGTCGAAGGTCTCGACCTGTTTGTCGCCGGCCTGCCGATCGCCACTGGCCGCGTCAACCCGCAACCCCAGGCGCGGGCGCCAGGGCGCTGAAAAGGTGTAGCCACTGTCCGTCGAGAAGGCCCAGGCACGTATATCCCCGCCGGCCAGCGTGCCGGACTGCCCGGCCAGGTCCCAACTCCAATCCAGCGCGCCGCTGTTTCCAAATAGCCTTGTGCCGAAGGTGTAACGCTGCTCCGCGCCGGTCAGCCCGGCCAAGGTTCTGCGCTCGGTTTCCAGCCCAAAGGCGTAGAGGTCGATGTTCCATTGCGACGACAACGGTAACGTGCCGTAGAGACCGTAGAACTTGACTTGATTGTTCGACCCATCGTCGAAAGAGTCGGTGCCAAGCCTGACCGGACGTACGGCAAAAACATCCAGCCGCGTGCGCGGAGCCCATTCCAGGGTCAACCGTAAACCATCGAAGGCCTGCCGCACATTCGGCGTTTCCCGGTAAGTGACAAATGCCTGGGCACCGTAGGCCATTTCCTGGCGCCCGAGCCGCGCCGTCAGCATTGCACCGCCCAGCTCGAAGCGACCATCGATGAAGGCCTGTTGTATATCGTTGCGGCTGGCATCGGTCGGTGACGGTGAGTCCTTGCCCCAGGCCCGGGTATTCTGCACCTGCGTGAAAATACGCAGGCCACCGTCGAACAAATGCAGGTCGGCATGGGCTTGCAGCCGCTGCATCAAGGCGGAATCGTCATGCCCGCCCCGCAGGCCAAAAAACGGCCTGTCGACAGTATCGGCCCGGTAACGCACCTCGCCACCGGTTTGCAGCCAGGCCGAGTCGGACAGGCGATGAAAACGCAAGGCATCGAACGGATCGGTCCGCTTGCGCGCATCGTCGAGAAAACGATAGTCCTCCATCCAGCGCGGTAACCCCGGGCGTAGCGGGCGCTCTTGCTCCAAAGGGTTGCCGAGTGCCAGATCGGCACACAGTAAAAGTGACGGTGCCATCAGGCTTGCACCTGCCAACAGCGTCGAAGAACGTCTAGAGATCACGGTTCCCAACATCTTCAGATTCTCTTTTTTGTTTTTATTGGGTAGCCGTCAACACCGGTCAGGCATTCGCCAACCGGAGCCGCAGCCGCTGCAAAGAGAAAGACGCGCCGTGCAAGCGCGCCTGTTTAAAGGGTTGTCACTGAATACAACGGTCGAAAAGGCAAAACATCTGACCGTATTTATAACGGACCGGGGCCGGGACCACTCCACTGTCCCGGGCATACTTGTCCCAGTCGGCGGTCAGCTCGGCGAGCTTCTTCGGGTTGTCCGCCGCGACGTCATGGGCCAACGTCACGTCCTGCTGCATGTCATACAACTCCCAGCGCCCGCTGCCATACGGCGGCGCCTGGAGCTGGGCAACCCACTGGCCGCTGTACAACGCGCGTCGACCATTGAACTCCCAGCCCAATATCCGTGGCGCCTGCTGGCGGCCCTCAAGCGCAGCCAGCATCGAGCGCCCCTGCAACGGCAAAAGCGCAGCCCCCTGGTACTGTTTGGGATAACTCACTTGCGCCAATTCAAGAACGGTCGGCAAGAAATCCTTGGCATGCAGGATCTGCCGATTGATCGTGCCTTTGGCGCTGAGCGCTGGATAACGCACAATCGCCGGCACATGGATCCCGCCGTTGGCCGTGAAGCCCTTGAAGTAAGGGAATGGCGTCGCACTGACCTGCGCCCAGCGTGGCCCCAGTGTCACGTAGGAACCTTTTCGTCCCATATTTTGCGGGCTGTTATCGAATGTCTTGTCCACCCACTCGCGGATCCCGTCACGGTCGGCCGTTGTGCCCAGGGACTCGGGGGTCGCCGACTCCGGGCCGTTGTCGGACATGAACAGAATAAAGGTGTTATCCAGCTCGCCACTTTTGCGCAGGTGTTCAAGTACCCGGCCAATGTTGTGGTCCATATTGTCGACCATGGCCGCATAAATCTGCATGGCCCGGGTTTGCTCCTGGCGTTGCACCTCGCTCAGGTCCTCCCAGGCAGGCAGCTTGTCCTTGAGCGGATCGTTGGCCGTGGTTCCCGCAGGCACCAGCCCCATCTCGATCATCCTGGCCAGGCGCTGCTGGCGTAGCGCTTCATAACCCTGGGCGTAGTCTCCCTTGTACTTGGCCAGGTATTCGTCTGGCGCCTGCAGGGGCCAGTGCGGTGCGGTAAAGGCCAGGTAGGCGAAGAACGGCTTGTCTGCCTGACGGTCGCGCTCAAGATAGCCCAGTAACTTATCCGTGTAGAAATCGCTGGAATAGAACGGCTCGGGAATCGTCGTGTCCTTGCCATTTTCCTGGTATCGGGCCTTGTAGTTCCCCGGGAACATCTGGCTCTTGTCCATGTGGCTGGCGCCGCCGGGCATCAGGGTAAAGGAGCGCTCGAACCCACGGGCGGCGGCGTTGCTCTGTTCGGTGGCGCCCAAGTGCCACTTGCCACTCATAAAGGTGTTGTAACCCGCGCCCTTGAGCAGCTCAGCCACCGTCACCACATTGCGGTTCAGCATGCCTTCGTATCCGGGCTTGCCCTTCTGTTCCGGCTGCAGGTATTCGGCCATCGTGCCAAACCCTGACTGATGATTGTCGATGCCGGACAGCAACATCGAGCGGCTCAACGAACACGTCGGCCCGGCATAGAAGTCCCCCAGGCGGACGCCTTCCTGCGCCAATTGCTGCAGGTTCGGCGTGGCGATTTCACCGCCAAAGGGTTGGGTGTCGGAAAAGCCCAGGTCATCGGCAACGATCAGCAAGACATTGGGACGTTTCGCCCCTTCTGCCTGGCAGATCAGTGATGCCATCGACAGGAACAGCAACCACACAAAACGCGAAAGCTTGCACATGGATTCACCTTATTATTGTTGGTTTTATTGATCGAAGCAGGCCCCTCTGGCCATTGGCACAACCCTCTCAGACATCCAGTACGACACACTCGCCCACCCGACGCACCGCGACGGGAACCAATTGCGCCCCTTTGCAGGGCCCATCGATACAGGCGCCATCCTTGAAACGAAACATCGCGCTGTGGTGAGCACACATCAACAGGTTGCCTTGATAGGTGCAGAACCGTTGCGGGTGATAGTTGAGCGGCACCGAAAAGTGCGGGCAGCGATTGATGTACACCCACACCTCCCGGCCCTGGCGCACCGCCACCAGGCCCGAGGGGTGCAGGTGCTGATGCCCGGGCAACCCCAGGGCACCGCCATCGGCGATGTCTTCCAACTGACACAACGTGATGCCGCTCATGTCAGGTCCTGAAGCTGTGGGTTGCCCAGGCTCCAATGCCAAGGGCGGATCTGCAGCGAGGCAAACAACCCGCCCTGGACATAGGGGTCGTCCTGAACGAATGCTTTCACGTCGGCCAGGCTGCCGGCTTCGATGACCAAGAGCGTGCCGTTCATGTTGACACCGCCGTCATCGAGGGTCGGCCCACCAAACCGCACCACCACCCGATGTGCCTGGGTTGCCCGCAAGTGCGCTTGATGACTGGGGCGCAATCGCTGGCGCAAGGCCAGGGAGTCGGGGTGGTCAGAGGCGAATATCGCAAACAGCTGCGCCATGGCTTACTCGGCCTCCATGACAAATTCATAACTCGCACGCTTGAACGGCAAGGCGATCCCCAGTCGGGAGGACACATCGTCATGGGTCACGCGATCTTCATAGATCACCTGCAAGGACTGTTTGACACCAAACACCGCGTCAGACTCCAGGTACGGATCATCCCGATTGAACAAGTGGGTCACCAGTGTGCGATAGCCCGGTTGCTCAATCAGGAAATGCAGGTGCGCGGGGCGCCATGGGTGGCGGTTGGCAGCCTTGAGCATGCGGCCGACGGGGCCGTCGGTGGGGATCGGATAACACACCGGGACTATCGTGCAGATCGCAAAATAGCCATCGGCATCGGTGCGGTAACGCCCTCGCAGGTTGCCCAAAGGCTGCTCTGGATCCTGGCCCGAATACATGCCATTTTCAGCCGTCTGCCAAACGTCCAGCACGGCACCGGCCAGGGGGTTGCCATGGGCGTCCACCACACGCCCGCGCACCAGTGCCCTCTGGCCCGGGGTGAACGCCATGTTTTCGCCGTAGGCCCGCTCAGGCATGCCTTCGATATAGAACGGCCCGAACACCGTGGTTTGCGTGGCATCGATGCTGTGTCGGTGGTTGATCGCATCGACCAGCATCGACACACCGAGGGTATCGGACAACAGAATAAATTCCTGGCGCACCTGGCCATCGCACATGTGCCCGGTGTCCGTCAGGAAGCGGATCCCGTCCAGCCATTCGCGCTCGGTCAGTTCAACCTCGCGGACAAACCCATGCAGATGGCGAACAAGGCTGTGCATGATCTGCTTGAAGCGCGCATCGGGGGTATTGTCGAAACTGTTCAGCACCTGCTGGGAAATCTGCGCCTCAAGGTCGGTGTTGTGATCGCTCATTGTGGTTACTCCGAAATGACTGAGAAGACGCCACCTGTGATCAATCGGCTGGCGCCAGTCCGTTCCTGGCCCGCGTCAACAGCGCCTCGATGGGTTGGCGCTCGAACGGTCGCGGATTGTAGTACGGGCTGGCACAGGCGATTTGCGCCGCTTCGGCCGGTCCGTGCTCAGGCAGGCCGATTTCAGCCAGGGCCAGGGGAACCCCCAGTTGTTGGTTCAAGGCGTACAACAGTTCCCCCACCTCTGCGGCCTCATTGCCCCCCAAGGCACGGGCAGCCCGTTGTAAAGGTCCAGCAGCCGCCTGCCGGTTGTAATGCGCGGCATGGGGCAGGACGATCGCGTGAGCCTGGGCATGGGGCAGGTTGAACGTCCCGCCCAGGGTATGGCAAAGCTTATGGTGCAGGGCCATCCCCACCGACCCCAGGCAAATACCGGCCAACCACGCCCCATACAACGCCTGGCTGCGGGCGTGTGGGTCATTGGGGTCCTTGACCACGCCCGGCAAGGCCTGCGCCAGGGAGCGAATGGACTCCTCGGCCATAAAGCCGATGATCGGGTTAGCGTCTTCGGCATACAACGCTTCCACCGCATGGGCCATGGCGTTCATGCCGGAGCACGCGCTAATCTGCGTTGGCAGGCTCAGTGTCAGTTGCGGGTCGTAGATGACGGTCTTGGGTAAAACCCTGGGATCGCGCCCGGTTTTCTTCAAGCGATTTTCGGTCAGCCCGTAAATCGGGGTCATTTCCGAACCCGCATAGGTCGTCGGCACGGCGACGATCGGCAAGCCCGACTCCATCGCAATCGCCTTGCCCAGGCCAATGGTCGAGCCGCCGCCAATGGCTACGCAGCAATCGGCCCCAAGACGGGCCGCCTCCAGGCGCGCCGCTTGCGCCACCTCCAGTGGCACATGCATCACCGCCTTGGGATAGATACCGGCCGCACGCTCCCCCAGCAGCGCCGCTACCCGCTCGCCAAGCCCCTGTTGTTCCGGCGTGGTGAGAATCAGCGCGCGCTTGGCCCCCAGACGCTCGATCTCTTCGGCCAGCGCCGAGAGCTTGCCCCAGCCGAACACCACACGGGTCGGCAGGCTTTGGTACACAAAAGAATGCATGGCAAACCTCAGCGTTTGAAGTGAGGAGGGATTTTGGCGTCGACATTGACCCAGACCGATCGCGCCTCGGTGTAATCATGGATCGCCTCAAAGCCCATTTCCCGGCCGTAGCCCGACTGGCCGACGCCACCAAAGGGGCTGCCGGGGCTGACGCGCTTGTAGCAGTTGATCCAGCACATACCGGCGTGGATGGCATTGGCCATTTTGTGGGCCCGGGTCAGGTCCTGCGTCCACAGGCCGCTCCCCAGCCCGTACTCGGTGCTATTGGCGATGGCCAGCGCCTCTTCATCGGTGCTGAAACGCATGACCGTGACGAAGGGGCCGAACACCTCCTCCTGGCACACGCGGTCCTCAGGCGACGCCTCGATAACCGTCGGCTGCACATAGAAGCCGTTGGCCAATGCCGGATCATCAGGCGCCTTGCCACCGGTGAGGATTTTGCCGCCCTGCGCCAGCGCAATATCGACATAAGCCAGCACGCGGTCACGGTGCAGGGCCGAGGTCAATGGCCCCATTTCGGTCGCCGGCTCCATCGGGTCGCCCAGGCGAATGGATTCGGCCAGCGCGATAAAACGCTCAAGAAAGCGCTCGGCAATATTCTTGTGCAGAATCAGGCGCGAACCGGCAATGCAGGCCTGGCCCTGGTTATGAAAGATCGCCCAGGCGGCGCCGTTGACCGCCGCGTCCAGATTGGCATCTTCAAACACAATGTTGGCGCCCTTGCCGCCCAGTTCCAGCTGAATGCGCTTGAGGTTGCCGGTTGACGCCTCCACGATCCGGCGACCGGTCGATGTCGACCCGGTAAAGGCAATCTTGCCCACACCCGGGTGCTCCGCCAGGGCCTGGCCGGCGGTATGGCCATAACCCGGCACAACGTTGACCACGCCCTTGGGGAACCCCACCTCGGTCATCAGCTCGACAATGCGCAAGGTCGATAGCGGCGTGATTTCAGAGGGTTTGATAACGATGGTGTTGCCGGCCGCCAGGGCCGGCCCCATTTTCCAACTGGTGAACATCAGCGGAAAGTTCCACGGCACGATCTGCCCGACCACACCGATCGGCTTGCGCTGTACGTAATTGAGGAACCCGGCCTCCACTGGAATCACGGCGCCTTCGATCTTGTCGGCCATCCCCCCGAAGTAGCGGAAACAGGCCGCCGTACGCGGCACATCGAGGCCCCGGGAATCACGAATCGGGTGGCCGGTGTTCAGCGACTCAAGCTGCGCCAGTTCTTCAGCGCATGCTTCGATCCTGTCCGCCAGCTTGAGCAACAAGCGCCCGCGCTCGGCGGCGCCCAGTGCCGCCCAGGGCGCAAACGCACGCTGGGCGGCAGCGACGGCAAGATCGATGTCAGCTGCTTCGGCGGCGGCGACACGGGTGATCAACGAACCGTCATGGGGCGACACCACGTCAATGGTGCCACCGGCGAGTGCATCCACGAATCGGCCATCGATATAGAGCTTATTTTGCATAATACTTTCCTCGCACCGTGCCACCGGCACAGCGTCTGACGACGTGATTCTGGAGAATATGGCCCGGCAGGTGCCGGGCCAGGCGCGAAGCCCTAGAACTCGATCGGGTAGGGTTTGAGCTCGCCGCTTTCATAGCGTTGCGGCAGATCGGGGGTCGCGTTTTCCCACACCAGCAGCATTGAGCGCTTGGTCGAATACCCCTGGTGACGGATGTCTGCCGGCATGGCGCAGATATCGCCGGCGCGCATGGTGATGCGGGCTCGCGGGCTGCCGTCCTCCTTGTCGCCCACGTCCCAGATGATTTCGTCGGACAGTTGCAGGAACCACTCGACCCGGTCATTGCCATGGAACACCGGCAGGATGAACTCCTCCGTCGTTGGGCAAAACAGGCTGGCCTTGCACACCGAGGTCACCGAGGGGTTCCAGGTCACATCGGAACGCGACAGGTACTTGAACAGGCTGAAGGCATGCAGTTGCCCCTCGAAACCCGCGGCGGCATGCACTTGTGGTTCGTCCTGGTCCACATCGCTGAATTGACGGTTGACCGGCAGGTCGTTACGCAGTGGCGAATCATCCGCCAGCCCGGGCATGCGCTTGGTGGCAATGCGAAAACGCTCGATGGCCTCGATGTTGTGACCGTTCTTGCGCCCGAATGCGGTTCCGGTTTCTTCCGGTGCCGCGAACGGATCGAAGGTGGCATTGGTCCAGTCGTACAAAATGGCTTTGAAGGTCGCCATGATCAACGGCGTTTCAAAATTCTCGGTGTAATTGACGCCCGCCGCCTTGAGCGTGCCATTGAATGTACCGGCGTACAGATCGACTTTGCCGTAATAATTGCGGGTCCCGATAACGTGGTCGAAGTTGACCCAGCCGTAGAAAAAGCCCCAGGCCACGTCTCGCATCATGGCGCGCAAAAAGGCGTCGATGGGCATCAGGTGCGAGCGGGTCTGCCCCTTGGCGGGCCAGGTAATCCGGGCAAAGTATTCATCGCGTGACAGCTCGAAGGCGCCAAGCGTAAAGGTGCAATAGCCGGTGACCGCATGGGGCGCGCTGGCCTGGACGTCGTGGTCGGCAAAGGATGGCAGGTCGACAGTTTTTTCAAGCATGGCCATGACGGCATTCCTCTTATTGGGCTGATGGCGCTTGTCACAAGGCAACAAGGCAGGTCACTGCAGGCAGATGTCTGCCCACTTCTCGACCGACAACACGCCCTTGATGGTTTGCTGCAAGATCACCCCCGGGTGGCGGCTGTCGAAGCGGTATGCCGTGCCAGCGGGCAGCACACACTGGTGACCCCGCTTGAGCAGCACATACCCCATCGGTTTGCCCGCCGGCAGCTCGCCGGCCAATTGCGTGCCCTCGCCGGCGTTCAACGGCGCATCGAGCTTGAGAAAATCCACGCGGACCTCGCCATCCATGACAATGGCGAATTCGTCGTGCGCGGCGGTGAACCAAGGCGACTGGCCTTCGGCACGCAGGGTTTCAATGACGTAGCCGAGGTTGAGGCCGACCACGACTTTTTCGTAAGGCGCGGACTTTTGCGCCACTTCAAAAATATTTGAAAAGGCATAGTGACTGGCCTGGCCCTTGATGATTTCAACCGAGCCTTTGTGGTATTTGTCCAGCGAGCCGAAGATCGTTTCGATTGCAGTGCTACCCATGGTGTTCACCGTCTTGTTGTTGTCACAGTGGGTCAACGATACGTCGCACATCCCTTGGCAACAATGACTGCACCGGCGACAACAGTGTTCGCCAAACGCAAACACTGGCAGGCCAGGCACCGCACTAACGCACCCAGCCGCGCGCCAGCAAAGGCTTGTCCCAGCAAGGCTCGTCACCGAAGTTTTCCACCAGAAAATCGATCAGCGTGCGCACCTTCAAAGCCCGGCGCTGGGTCGCCGGATACACGGCGGAAAAGTTGAAGGATGACAACGCGTATTCAGGCAGGACCGGGATCAGCCGGCCACTGAGCAAATCATCGCTTGCCACCAGTGTCGGCAAGCAAACAATACACACCCCGGTTGCCGCGTAGTCGCGCAGCAAATGCACCGAATTGGAGCGCACCTGGCCCGGCAGGCTCAGTTCCACCTGCTCATTGTCGGCGGTGAAGATCCAGCGGTTACGTGACGGATAGCCCTCGTACAAGGCGATCTTGTGTTGCAGCAGTTCTTGCGGGTGCCTGGGCGCGCCGAACTCGGCGACATAATCGGGCGACATACAAAACAAGCGGCGCACGCTGAACAGCTTGCGCTCGATCAGGGTCTCGGCCATGGGCGGGAACATCTGGAAGGCCACATCGAAGCCCTCTTCGATCGGGTCCACCACCCGGTCGTTGACGATGACGTCAACCTCGATGTCCGGGTACAACCCGGTGAACTCGGCCAACATCCTGCCGAAATGACCGATGGCAAAGCCAGGCAGCATCTGCACGCGCAATTTGCCGGTGGGCTTGGCGCGCAACTCGCGCATGTGCTCGGTCAGCGAGTTGAAGCTGGCGACCATATCCGCGCATTCCTTGTAGTAGGTCTCGCCCACCTCGGAGAGCCGCACATGCCGTGTACTGCGATGGAACAGCGGGGCATTGATGAACTGTTCCAGTTGTTGAATACGATGGGTGATCACCGAGCGGGTCACGCCCAGTTGCAGGGCTGCCTTGGCGAAGTTGCCGGTTTCGGCCACACGCACAAAGGCTTCGACACTGAGTAAACGGTCCATGGGGTAGGTTCTCTGGCGGCTTTTGTTCTTATAGGAACGGCGAGGTTAGCCTGCTAACCCCTTTCCACTCCACCACCTTGGCACACGCTACGTTTGCCCCGGGACCGACAAGCGCCGCTGCATGGGGAAAACCTGCCAGCCCAGGCGTTCGCTGATCAGGCCCCAGACACCTTGCGGCGCCTTGAGCATCATCACCACCGCCACCACGCCCAGGATAATCATGTACAAGGCCCCGAACTGGGCCAGACAACCACGCAACAGGAAGTAAATCAGCGTACCGATCAAAGGCCCCTCCAAGGTGCCAATGCCGCCAATGATGACGATAAAGATCACCACCGCGGTCCAGTCCTGCAGGCTGAACGCGGCATCCGGTGAAATGCGCAGCTTTTGCAGGAAGATCAGCGCCCCGATCACCCCCGTGCACCCGGCGGCCAGTACATACACCATCAACTTGACCCGGAAGGTGTTGACCCCCAGGCTGCCGGACGCCGGCTCGGAATCGCGAATCGAAGCCAGGGCCAGGCCCTGTCGCGAACGCAGCAACAAAAACACCACCGCCACCGCTGCAATCGCAATGGCCAGTGCCGTGAAGTAGACCAGCATTTCGCGCTCGTCCCGGTCACTGCCGATCTGGCGCACGATGGCGGCGGGCAGGCTTTGCCCGGAACCGCCACCGAAATGACTGATCTGCGCCAACCCCAGGCGAAAGACTTCCGCCACGACCCAGGTCCCAATCGCGAAATAGGCACCGCGCAAGCGAAACACGATCAGCGCCGTGGGAATCGCCAGCAAGGCCACCAACACACCGGAGAGCAAAACCGCGAACAATGGCGGCACCCCCACGTGCATGGACAACATAAACAACAGATAGCCGCCCAGCCCGACGAACGCCTGCTGCCCCACCGAGACCAGGCCTGCGTAGCCGGCCAGCAGATTCCACATTTGCGCCAGGGCCAGGTAATAGGCGAACTCGATGACCAGCCGCAGGCTGGAACGGTCGGCCCAGAACGGCGCACTGATCAACACCACGACACAGATACCCAGCAGGGACAAGCCGATCAGGCTGCTGGTGGTGCTTCTGTGTACTCGATAGCCGGGCGCAGGATTATTCAGGGCATTCATCAGTCGACACTCCGAGGGAACAGGCCACGCGGGCGCACGACCAGGATCAGCAGAAACACCAGGTGACCGGCGAGTATTTGCCAGCCGGGATCGATTTTGGCCCCCAGGGTCTGGGCCACACCGAGAATCACCCCGCCGGCCAGGGTGCCCCAGAGGCTGCCCAACCCGCCAATGATCACCGCTTCAAAACCGTACAACAGCCGCGCCGGCCCTACCGTGGGGTCGAAACTGGTGCGAATCGCCAGGAACACCCCGGCAATCGACACCACGGCCATGGCCAGCGCCATGGCCAGGCCGAAGATATGCCTGTTGTCGACCCCCATCAGGCGCGCCGTTTGCGGGTCATCGGAAGTGGCACGAAATGCCCGGCCGAGCGCGGTTCTGTAGAACAGCAATTGCAGGCTGGCGATGATCAACAACGCACTGCCAAACACGATGAGCGGCATCAGCCCCACGTTCAAACTGCCCAGGCTGACACTGGCGACCTCAAGCTCGCCCTGGGACAACTTCTGGCTGTCGGCACTGAAAAACTCCAGCAGCGCGTTCTGTACGATGATCGACAGACCAAAGGTCACCAGCAGTGGCGGCAGAATGTCCTGGCCGAGTGTGCGGTTGAGCAACAACCGTTGCAGCAGATAGCCGAAACAGAACATCAGCGGCACCACCACCAGCAAACTGGCCAGGGGGCTGAACCCCAGGTGATTGACCACCACCAGCGCCAGGTAAGAGGCCAGTACGATAAAGTCGCCATGGGCGATATTGACCAGGCGCATGATGCCGAACATCAACGACAGCCCCACCGCGAACATCGCGTAGAGGCCACCCAGCAACACGCCCTGCAGCAATGCATTGAGCCATTCCATAACTAGATCCCGAAGTACGCGGTTTTGATATGTGCCGGATCCACCTCTGCCGGGCGACCGCTCAGGGACACACGCCCTTCCTGGAAGCAATAGAAGCGGTCGCAGACACTCAAGGCCTGATTGATATCCTGCTCGACCAGCATCACCGTGGTGCCGTCGGCCTTGATCGAGGGCAGTGCCGCATAGATATCCTTGATCGTGGTCGGCGCCAGGCCCAGGCTGATCTCGTCGCACAACAGCAGGGACGGGTTAGCCATCAAGCCCCGGCCAATCGCCACCATTTGCTGCTGGCCGCCGGACAGGGCAGTGCCAGGGCGCTTGCGCAGTTGCTCCAACACCGGGAACAACTGATAGATCCGCGCCAGTGTCCACGGCCCGGGCCGCCGGCTGTAGGCGCCGATCAAGAGGTTTTCCTCGACACTCAACGACGGGAACAGCTTTCTGCCTTCCGGCACCAACGCAATGCCTCGCTCAAGCACTTGATTGGCCGCCATATCGCCAATGGCCTGGCCCATGAACTTAATGGCGCCGGGCTGATTTTTGATCAGGCCGGCCAACGAGCGCAGGAACGTCGACTTGCCCGCGCCGTTCGAGCCGATGATCGCCACGGTTTCGCCCTGCGCAAGGGTCAGGTTGATATCGAACAGCGCCTGAAAGTCGCCGTAACCGGCACTCAGTTGTTCAACGCACAACACCGTTGAAGAGATCGGCATGGTTCAGCTCCCGATACCCAGATAGATGCTCTGGACCTGGGGGTCGGCCATCACGCTGCGCGGCTCCCCTTCCGCCAGCTTGGCCCCGAAGTTGATCACCGTCAGACGGCTGACCACCGCCAGCAACGCATGCACGATGTGTTCGATCCAGATGATGGCGACGCCCGCCTTATGGATGCCCTGGATGGTTTCCACCAACGCCAGGCATTCCGGTTCGGTCAGCCCGCCAGCGATTTCATCGAGGAGCAACAGGCGCGGTTGGGTCGACAAGGCACGCGCCATTTCCAGGCGTTTGCGCTCAAGCAGGGTCAATGAGCCCGCCAGTACGTTGGCCTTGGGAATCAGGCCTGTCAGCTCCAGGATCTGGACGCACCATTGGTTGGCGTCCTGATGGCTCAAGCGCCCGCCAAAGGTGGCGCCGACCAGCAGGTTCTCGAACACGGTCATTTTTACGAACGGATGCGGGATCTGATGGGAGCGGCCAATGCCTTGGTGGCAACGTTTGAATACGGGCTCGCGGGTAACGTTGCGGCCCTCGAAATGGATCGTGCCGCTGTCGGCCGCGACGCCTCCGGCAATCAGGTTGAACAGCGTGCTTTTACCGGCACCGTTGGGCCCTATGATGCCCAGGGCCTCACCCGGTTGCAGGGCTAGGCTCATTGCCTGCGTCACCTTCACCGCCCCATAGCTTTTATGCACATCGTTCATGTGTAGAAGTGGCTGTTGCATGGTGCACCCGCTTTTGTTGGAGCGATCAATACGTAATGGCCTGCATCTCGCCACCCAGGGGGATGCCCGGTGCGGTGGCGTTGCTGGTCACGATCAGGTCGTATTGCTGGTCTTTGCCCAAGCGCCACTGGCCGCTGACCAGGGGGGTCTTGGCGACGTTCTTCACCGGCCCGTCGCGCCAGTTGATCGGCCCGACCACCGTATTGAGCCGGGTCTTGAGCAAGGCATCCCGCACGGCGTGAGGGTTACCGAGTTCCTCGGTACGCTTGAGGATGTCCACTGCCAGTTCAAACAGGGCATGCACAAAACCCAGCGGTTGCGTCCACTGCTTGCCCGTTGCCCGGGTATAGTCCTGGGCCAACTGTGCGGCGTTGGCGCCGGTCAGCGAGGAACTGAACGGATGCGTCGGGCTCCACCAGATTTCGGTCGACAGGTTGTTACCGGCCTTGCCCAGCGCCTCGACCGCCGTGGGAAACAACAAGGCCTTGCCGACCGATACCACTTTGGGCTTGAAACCTTGCTGGCGGGCCTGGGTCCAGAAGGTGTTCAGGTCTGGGGGAATGACCACCCCCGTGACGATTTCCACCTCAGCGCGCTTGAACGCGGCGATCTGTGCCGAAAAGTCATCAGTCAGGCTTTGAAAGCGCCCGGGATCGATCAGCCGCAAGCCCTTCTGCGCCAACACCGGCGGGAAGCCTGACTGGGCATCACCCCACGCATTGCCGTCACCGTCGTTGGGGAACAGGCCCCCCACGGACTTGTTGGTCGGTATGCCCTCCCACATTGCGGTGTACGTGCCGATGACATCTTCCAACCCCCAGAAGAAGTGGTAGGTCCACTCGAACCCTTGATCGCGCTGACCGCCACGGGTAAAGAACCAGGGCTGCCACGGCGCGACCGTGGAAATACAGGGGATTTCGTTGATTTCACATTGATCGCAAACTGGGTTGGTGGTTTCCGGCGTTGACGACACCAGCATCAGGTCCACCTGGTCAGACAGAATCAGCTCACTCGCCACCTCTGCCGCTCGGTTGGGGTTGGACTGGCTGTCCTTGACCAGCACCTCCAGGCGATAGGCCTTGCCGGAAACGTCGAGCGTATTCTTCAACAAGCGCTTGAGCGATTCGATGATGTACTGATCGGCCGCCGCAAAGGGTGCCAAGGGGCCGGTCTGCGGGCTGACATAGCCGATTTTGATCACCCGTTCGCCGCCCACGGCGAAGCTCAATGGCAGGCTCGACAACGCCGCACCACCGGTCACAACGCCGGCGGCCCCCAGGAAATCACGGCGCGAGAAGTCTCGGCCAAACAGTTTTTTATCATTGTTATCTGTCATGTCGTACTCCAAAACGGCTGCGTATCAGCAACGTCCGGGCGCTCAAAAGCGCAGCGTGCAGGTATAACCAACATGCCGGGGCAGATGCTTTACGCAAGTGGACGGTTTAGAAAAAGAAACTGACGTTGCATTCACCGCGCTCGGTTGTACGTCAGGCTACAAGCCCGCGATTACCCCAACAATTCTCTTCTCGGCGACTACAGTGTTTGCGAATCCAGAACAATCGATTGACCTGCCCGAGGTCACTGACAACGACAAAGGGGCGAGGCCGAATCTCTCATTCGCCCTCGCCCCTCTCTGGATACCAACCGCCACGTTCTTACCGACCCACCGGGCGATATCAGACCAGCGTCAAGGTCACCTTGATATTGCCCTGTGTCGCATTGGAATAAGGGCACACGATATGCGCCTTCTCCACCAGGCGTTCGGCCACATCGCGCGGCATCCCGGGCAGCGAGATCTTCAGTTCGACTTCAATGCCAAACCCGGTGGGAATAGGGCCAATGCCAACATAGCCGTCGATAAGGGTATCGGCCGGCAACTTCACCTTGTCATTGGCAGCCACAAAACCCAGTGCGCCCAGGAAGCAGGCCGAATAACCCGCCGCGAATAACTGCTCCGGGTTACTGCCCGCCGCTCCGTTACCGCCCAGGGTCTTGGGCATTGTCAGCTTTACATCGAGCACCCGATCTTCGGTAAAGGCTCGCCCTTCTCTACCGCCACTGGCCTGGGCATGCGCGACATATAACGTTTTTTCAACTGGCATATAAACTCCACCATCAGATACAACGGTTTTAAATGGCTTGCCAAGCGTCAAACACACTTACCTGGCACGCCCCATGACCTCTTCCAGCCGGGCAATCAACTGGGCCTCAGACACTTCGCCAACGGCCAGCAATGTCCGCTCGCCTTTGCGTTCAACCAGGATGCTGGGGAACGCATTGATCCCCCAACTGCGGCAACTCTTGAACTCCTGCTCCACCCGTCTTTTCATCATGGGCGACTCGAACAGCAATACGAACTCGGAAAAGTTCAAACCCAGGTCACAGATACTGCGATAAAACTCCACCTGCGTCGGGTCCTGGCCTTCAACATAAAACTTGTATTGAACCGCCTTGAAGAAATCCAACACGGTGAACGTTTCAAGTTCCTGCAGTTCAATCATCATGGCGGCAGTGACCACCGCGCGGCAGGCCGGCTCCGTGTCGTAGTTAAACGTGTCTCTGGACAATAAGTCCCCGCCGAACGGTTGACCGGTCACTTGCTGGATATGCGCCCACTCGTTTCTCAAGAATGCCTTGAAGGGTTCTGTCCATGGGTCGCCACCGCCGGCACGCAGGCCACCGACCGTCAAAACAAAAGCGATGCCTTGTGCTGAACAATACGCAGCCAGACCTTCAATGACCGGGGAAATCCCCCAGCACCAGGAACACATCGGATCACCGATATAGTGCACGACATATTCGGTTTGCTTTTTGCCTAGCGTCAAACCAGGGGCACTTGCCTCGCCATCAACTGAACAGGTGCGCGATTCAGTATCACATTTAATCATTGCAGCCTCTCAGCGCTTATATATCCACAAACCTGAAATCAATTAACGTTGCTTGGGCAAGGTTAATTCACAATCAGCACTTGAAAAATATATAAAAACTTAAAGGACTAATAAGCTTTGTTGAAATATAGGGTGCCATCGCCAGCCGGCGCCGACGATGCCCCGGCACTCAATTCCTCGGGCTGTGCCGGTCGATCAGTTCACGCAAGACTTCCTTGAGGGCCTCGATCTTCTTCGCCTCGAAGGGGGCCAGAATTTCACGCTCGTGTTTCTCGGCCAAGGCCACCAGGCCGCTGACCAGGCGTCGCCCCGTAGGCGTGACACGCACCAGGGTATAGCGGCGATCGTCAAGGCTGGTGGAACGTTCGACATACCGCTGCGACTCAAGCCGGGTCAGCAGCCGGGTGACGGTCGGCTGCTTGCTTACCGTGGTCTGGGCAAGGGCGCTAATGGTCATGGCCCCATCACTGGCCAACGTCGACAACACGCGCCACTCCAGCACCGAGAGCCCATGCTGCTCGACGATGGCATGAAACTGGGTGGAGACCAGGTACCAGGCCTGGCCGAGCAATGCGGGCAAATAATTATCAACAAACGCCTTTGTTCTAGCCATTCCAATCGCCGCCTCGTCCTCTTCCTGAACCGGCGACGATTCTAGCCTCTTTGACGGCGGCGGGGGGGAATTACCCGTACCCCGCGACATGCCTCAAGGCCTCCCGGACAGCAGCGGGCAGGCAATCACTGGCCGTAGGCGACTCATGGCACAAACTCCTGGCTGGGCTCGACTGACGGCTCCTCGACGGGGCCAATATCCTCGAAACGCGCCGACTGTTGCGGGCGGCGATTGATCCGCAGGTCAAAGATGTCAAAGCGGTTGTAATGACCGGCGATGTCGTGCATTTGCCGAGGCTGGATGCAGCGCGACAGGTCGATATTGGCGTAGACAATGCCCTCCTCGTCAATCAACGGCTGGCCGATCACCCGCCCATCCGGCCCGAGGATCCCGGAAAAAGCACTGTTGCGCCGTGAGAGCAAGGCTCGCGCCTGCGGGTAATCGGGCTCGAGCGCCTGGATAATCTCTTCACTGACCGTCGAGCACGAAACGACCGTGAACAGCTTGCCCTCGAAGCAGTGCGCAGCCGCGCGGACCTTGATGGCCTCGGCCATATCGTAGTCGGACGGGGCCACGGGCAAAGAGATGTAGCTGGCCACATGCACCAACTCCCCATCGGCGATCAAGGCAAACCGGGCCAGGGTGTTGGTGTTCTCACCACACGCCAACGCACCGAGGGGCCCCACCGTCGTGGCATGGACGCGCAGTGCCGAAGCATCGCCAGGCGCCCAGGTCAGTTTTTCGGCCCAGGTCGGCACCAGCTTGCGGTGCCGGCCAAGGATCCGCCCCTCATCGGAAATAGTCACCAGCGTGTTGTAGAGCGTGCCCACGCCGTGGCTACTCCGCTCGTTGACACCCACAACGACATTGATGTGATGGCGTGCCGCAGCCTGGGCAATCTTGGCAATCTCGGGGCCGGGAATCTCGATCGCCGAGCGCACCAGTTTCTCGAACCATGGGCTGCCTTCAATCGGGCTGCCCATCCAGTTCCAGTAGGGGTAGCCCGCCACAAACACCTCGGGAAAAGCCACCAGTCGCGCACCGTTGTCGGAGGCTTCCTCAATCAGACGGATCACTTTGTCGACGGTGGCGTCGGTGTCCAGGAAAACAGGGGCTGTCTGTACCGCCGCAGCCTTGAATCGGGGGAGTTCAAGCATGACAGTTCATCCGGTTGTACACGAAGGAATCAGGCCAGCCGCACAGGGCTGGCCCATTGTTTACTGAGGCTGGCCTTTACGCGGCTCGTCGCCGACGGCAACCACAGGGTTGCGCAGCGTGCCGATCTTCTCGACCCACGCCTCAACCACATCGCCTGGCCACAACCACTCTTGTGGCGTACGTCCGGCGCCTACGCCCGAGGGGGTGCCGGTGGCAATAATGTCTCCCGGCTCCAGGGTGATACCGGCACTGATATCGGCAATCAGCGTGGGGATGTTGAACAACAGATGGCGGGTATTGGAGTTTTGTTTCTCCACGCCATTGACCTTGAGGCTCAGGTTCAGGTTATGCGGGTCGGTGATCTCATCGGCGGTGACAATCACCGGGCCCAGTGGCGCATAGGTGTCCTGCCCCTTGGAGTAGATCCATTGACCGGCGCGCCGGTTGTCACGGGCACTGATATCGTTGAGCACGGTGTAGCCAAACACATGGCCCAGCGCCTCGGCCTCGTTCACACCTTTGGCGCGGCGCCCCATGATCACCGCCAGCTCCACCTCCCAATCCATCTGCCGGGTAATGGCTGCGTTGTGTTCGATGGCATCGCCCGGGCCGATCACCGTGGTCGGAGGCTTGGAGAAAATCACCGGCTGCGTGGGCAAGTCCTTTGAGGTGTCCAGCGAGCGGCTCGACTCCGCCACGTGCTCGACATAGTTCAGGCCGATGCCGAAGATGTTCTTGCGCGGCCGCGGGATAGGCGCCAGCAGCTTGACATTGGCCAACGGCAAAGCCACGTCCAGCGGCCACTGGCCGGCGCAAGCCTTGAGCAGCGCCGTCGTCGAGGCCACGGCATGGGGCCCCAGGTCGATAAAGTCGAGGATATTGTCCGGCAAGGCCTGGCCCGAGTGCTGGCCCAGGTGGTGCAGATCAATCACCAGATCGTCCACGATGGCCCCCAGTCGGGCGGCGGCACTCACGTGGGCGCGATAGGTTACGAGTCGCATGGTCGAAATTCTCCAGATAAATACAGCAGGGTGGTGTTCCAGGCCCGGGTTAGGCAGATGGCAGGACCGGTTGGTGGCCGCCGTTGTCAGCCAGCGCCTCCTCTCGGTACAGGCCCAGTTTTTCCATCACCGGCAGGTCGCTGAAACAGAACAGGCAGGCGTCGTCACTCTGGGAGGCATTGACATGCTCATGCCAGGCCCAGGACGGCACGCAAAAAATGTCACGCTCCTGCCAGTCAAAGCGCAGGCCATTGATGATCGAGTAGCCTTTCCCCTTGGCCACCTGGTAGATAAAACTGCCGGTATGGCGATGGGCCTTGCCCACGAACCCCGGGCGCAGCAACTGCATGCTCGCGCCGATAGTGGCCAGGACATGGCCGCCATTGACGGGGCTGGTGTAGTGCATCAATGCACCATCGAAGGGGTTGTCGTCGCGGGCTGCCGAATAACGCAGCAGGGCCTCGTAGGTCGGTTCCCACTGGTACTTGAACAAGGGCGAATAGGGCTTGTTCCAGCCGATGTTCTCCGGGCGCAGGCCGGGCGCGCCCCACAGGCTCACCAGGTCGTCGACCGGGTGGCCGATCGCCTGTTGCAAGTCCGGGTGCACGGCATAGAACCCGGCCTCCAGGGCATTGACCAGGGGAATATCCAGGCCGTCCTGCCAGATGCACGGCAGGCCGTCCTCCTCGACACCGTGCTCGTGCCAGGTGCCGTTGGGCGTCAAGACAAAATCGTTGGCGCCCAGTGTCAGCTTGTGGCCGTCAACAATGGTGTAGGCCCCACGCCCCTCCATGATGAAACGCAGCGCCGAAGACGAATGCGCATGCGCGGAGGCCCGCTCGCCCGGGTGCATCACTTGCAGCCCGGAGTACAGCCAGCCCACGGCGGCAGACACCTCGGTCCGCCCCGGGTTGTTCAGGTAGATCACCCGGCGTCCGGCCTTTTCTGGCGTTACCAGGGTGACCGAGCGCAGTACATGCTCACGCAGGTCGCGGTAGCGCCAGAGCACCGGCACGGATTCGGACTGGGGCTGCCAGGGTTCGATTTTATTGGCCACGGTCCACAGTGCACCGGTCTTCAACTGATCCAGCTCACGGTAATAGGCCAGCAGTTCCGGGGTGTCTTCCACGTCGGCGCGCCCCACAATGCCTTCGCGGTATTGGTCATACGAGGTAGTCATGGTCTTTCTCCTCTTTACAGGATGCCGTGGGCACTGAGCCCTCAGGACTTGCTTCGGGTGAAGCTACGCTCAAGCGGGTCTTTGCCCCATTGATAGGGCAACGGCCATTCGACGTCTTGCCAGCCTAGCCTGGCGCTCTCTCTCAGGAGCCAGGCCGAATCGGCCAGATGCGAACGCGACAAGGCACACAGGTCCGCACGCCCCGAGGCGATAATGCCGTTAACCTGGTCGGCCTCGGTGATCGCGCCTACGGCGATGGTGGGCACATGGGCTTCGTTGCGGATGCGGTCGGCAAACGGGGTCTGGTACATACGGCCATACACCGGCCGCTGGTCCGCGACCACCTCTCCCGAAGACGCCGCCACCATGTCCGCCCCGCCTTCACTGAAACGCCGGGCAATCTCTACCGCCTCATCCACCTGGGTCCCGCCCGGGGCCCAATCCGTGGCCGAGATGCGGACCGAGATCGGCAAGTGATCGGGCCAGGCTTGACGTATGGCCGCCAAGACCTGGAGAGGGAAACGCAGGCGATTGGCCAATGAACCGCCGTACTCGTCGCTGCGCTGATTGGTCAGGGGCGAGATGAAACTTGAGAGCAGGAAGCCATGCCCGGCCTGCAGTTCAAGCCAGTCAAAGCCGGCCTCGGCAGCACGGCGCGCGGCATCGGCGAACTGCTTGCAAGCCCGGGCCAGGTCATCGCGGCTCGCTTCGTGCGGCACCTGCGAGATGTCCGCCAGGTACGGCAACGGGCTCGCACTGATCAGCGGCCAGTTACCATCGGCCTGTGGGTGGTCGGCCTTTTCCCAGCCCAACTGCGTAGAACCGCGACGCCCGGCGTGATTGAGCTGCACGCCGATATGCGCCCCACTCTCGGCATGCACGAAGTCGGTGATTTTTTTCCAGGCCACCACTTGCTCGGCGTTCCACAAACCGGGATCACCTGCGGTGATACGCGCCTGGGGCGAGACCGCCGTGGCCTCGGCCAATACCAGCCCGGCGCCGCCCAGGGCCTGGCCACCAAGATGGACCAGGTGGAAGTTGCCTGGCAGGCCATCCTGGCTGGAGTACAGCAAGGTGGGCGAGACCACGACCCGATTCTTCAAGGTCACACCGCGCACCGTGTAAGGGGTCAGAAACGGCGGACGTGGCCGCTCCCCCGTGACCGTCGGCACACCCGCCCGCTGAGCCTGCCAGCGTTCGTAATCGCCGAGCCACTGGGGGTCGCGCAAGCGCAGGTTCTCGTGGGAAATACGTTGCGAGCGGGTCAACAGAGAGTAGGCAAACTGCTCCGGCTCCAAACGGGCATAACGCGCCACGTTCTCGAACCATTCCGTGGAGTTGCGCGCCGCATTCTGGATCTTCAACACCTCGATGCCACGCACCTGCTCGTAATGCGCCAGGCGTTCGCCCAGCGCCCCGCCGGCCTTGAGGGTGTTGCACAACTCGATAGCATCCTCCAGTGCCAGCTTGGTGCCCGAACCAATCGAGAAATGCGCGGTATGCGCCGCATCGCCCATCAGCACCACCGGCACTTCGCCGCCTTGCGGGCCATGGGGCTGGGTCCAATGCACCCATTTGCCACAGATCACCCGCGGGAAGCGGATCCAGATGGCCGCACCGCGCAGGTGCGAGGCATTCGAGAGCAGCGGTTCACCGTCAAGCCAGGGGGCGAACAGTTGTTCGCAGTAGGCGATCCCCTCCTCCTGGGACATCTGGTCGATCCCCGCCGCCTGCCAGGTGGCATCGGTCGTCTCGACGATAAACGTAGAAAGGCCGTCCTCGAACTGGTAAGCGTGGGCCTGGAACCAGCCATGCTCTGTGGGCACAAACAGAAACGTGAAGGCTTCAAACACTTTGCGTGTTCCGAGCCAAACGAAGCGGCAATGGCGCTGGTCGATATCGGGCTGGTAGGTCTGCGCGTAGCGTGTACGCACCGTGCTGTTGACGCCATCGGACGCGATCACCAAGTCAGCGTTGTACTGGCGCGCAATCGCCTGGTCGTCCGTCACCAGGGTTTCAAAGACCAGTTTGACTCCCACCTCTTCGCAGCGCGCCTGCAAGATATTGAGCAGTTTCTTGCGGCCAATCCCGATAAAGCCATGGCCGGCACTGCGCATCAGGCGGTCTTTGAAATGGATGTCGATATCGTCCCAGCGACTGAACTCATCGGCGATGGTCTGCGCGGACACGGGGTCGGCTTCGCGCAGGTTGTCCAGGGTCGCATCGGAGAAGACCACCCCCCAACCGAAGGTATCGTAAGGTCGATTGCGTTCGACCACGACGACCTCATTGGAGGGGTTGTGCAACTTCATCAGCAAACCAAAGTACAGGCCGGCGGGACCACCGCCGATGCAGGCAATGTTCACATTGCGCTCCTTTCGTTATTGTCTTTATTGGGGGTGGAGGAAGCCGTCAGCGCCAGCCGCAGCAGGCTCGGCAACTCGATGGCCTGATGACGCTCCAGGGACGTCGACACCAGGACCTGCGTGACCTTCATGCGCACCTGCCCCTCAAGGTCGGTACACCCCAGCGCCAGGGTCAGCGACTTGCCGCCAAGCCTGATCACCTCCAGGCTCAGTATGACGTCGTCGCCCATGCGGCTGATGGCCTGGAAGTCGGCTTCAAGGTGGACAGTCGGCAACCCGAAACGCAGCTTGCCGATGTAACCGGCGAAGCCCACATCGGGCAGAAGCTCGTCGATCCAGGACTCCAGCAAGTTGTTGAACATCACAAAATATTGCGGGTAGAACACAATGCCCGCCGGGTCGCACTCAGCGAAGCGGATACGGTGCTCACGGACGAATTTTTTCGGACTCATAGGACACTATCCTTGGAAAGGTAAGGCATGACGTTGCAGGCATTCGCGCAGCTGGTGGCCGTGCTCGTCGGCCAATGCCGCATCGCGCAGTTCACGTAGCGTCGTCGGCGCCAGGAAACGGGAGTGTTCGTCCACCACGGCCATCAACGTTTCGTAGTTCTTCAGGCCACGGGCGTGGGTGTCGCTGTAGCCCTTGACCAGGCGCTGGCACTGGGCGGCTTCCAGGGCCAGCGCCGGGTCGATCGCGGCCAGCGTCTGTACCCGTTGCAGCCATACTTCAATGCGCGCGTTTTCCTGGGTATAGCGCAGCGTTACACGGCGCCAGCGACGCCAGCGCGACAGGCCGTAGAGCAGGAGAAAACCGCTCAGGGAGCTGGTCTTGATCGTTCGCCCCTGCTGGGTGAAACGGGCCACCAGGCGATGGGTTCGATGGGGCTTGGCCAGCCAGCGGCCCAGGCCCGCCGGCAAGGTTTCGCAGATTTCTTCGATCCGCGGGTGCATGTACTCTTCAATCGTCAGGACCTGGTCGGCTTTGGAGCGCACCTCGCTGCGCACCCGCTCGAAGCGGCTGCCACGGGTCTTGAGGTCTGCCACCCGGATGGTGTCCTCGTAGGACATCCAGAGCGCCAGGTAACGGGCCGTCTCCCGCAGCAACTCGACATCCCCGCCGCCGGGGGCCGCTGACACTGTCTGGAGGCGGTCCAGATACAGGCGGGCGTAGTCCGGGTCCTGGTAATCGATAAGTCGGCGTACGCCCTCAATAACGATATCCACCACACTGGCCGGAAAACCTCGCGCCCGTTCGAGCAGCCCGGCCACCAGCGGATGCGGCGGCCGTGCGGCCTCAGGGCCCACGACGGCACTGTGCGGTTCACGGGCTTCGTCCTGGGTCTCGCGTGCCCGGGTATAGCCCGCCTCGAAAGCCTGCAGGCTGGGTTTGACGCCAACGCCCCCGCGCTCAATCGTGGCCTGGAACTGCGTCCGGTTGAAGGGCAGTACCCCCGTGCCACTGAGGGCGCCAAACAACACGGCACTGATAACGCTGCCCGTGCGCTCGGCGACCTGCTCCATGTTGAAGCTGACAAAACGCTTGGCCGCCCGGCTCGCCTGGAGCAGCAGCGCCGCGCTGTCGACCCGGCCGTCGCCCATCGCCGACTTCTCGGCAATCGAATAGACCCGGTGGGTCGAGGTCACAAAGGTGGTCCGCTCAGGGGTGACGAAGCCACGCTGCACAGCACGCCCAGCCTCCATCAGCTCCGAGGCCAGCACGATATCCACATCCCCCGGCAATGGCGCCTGCGAGAGCACCGGCACCCTGGCTTGTGGAGCATCGGCACCGGGGAACAGCTCAACGTAATAAATCGTCGCGCCAGTGCGCTGTGCAACCCCGGGAACAGAGGTGGTCTGGGCGAAATAGCCGTTCTCCTCCCCCAGGTTGACAATCCAGTCGGCGAGCACGCCACCGCCCTCGCCGCCCATGGCGAGAATGGCAATCTTGATAGGTTCACTGGGCATAGACAGACTCCAGAGCCGGCACGAGGTGCGTACCGGCTCCCATGACAAGTTGATAATTGCCAGCACGGGGCGAGAGGTGCGCAGGCGCGCGTCGGCCCCCAAGGCTGGCCCCACAGGAAAACATGCAGGCTTGATCCATCATGGCAATCTCGCTGGGCGTGCGGGCAGCAGGAACACCGCCACGGCGGCCACCAGGCCTACCAGCGCAAACGCAATGAAGTTCCAGGCCTGGCCGATCCCGCTGCCGGCCACGTAGCCACCCAGCAAGGGCCCGCTCATCGCCCCGAACCGTGCAAAGCTCAGGCCCCAGCCCGTCGCGGCGGCCCGCACCCGCGGCGGGTAGTAGTCGGCCAGGTGGCCCGTCAAAATCAGCGAAGCGCCAATGCTCCCCAGGCCCGCAATGGCAACCAGCACATAATTGATGGCCATGCTATTGCGCGCAGCCAGGGCAAAGATGGCCAACGCCCCCACCAGGTAGAACACCCCGACCACCGCCCGCACGCCGAAGCGATCTGCCGCGCGCCCCAGAAACAAGCCCCCCAACGCCGAGGCCAGGCTGAACATGATCAACAGGCCCAGGCTGGAGCCCAGGTCGTAACCACTCTGGCGCATGATGGTGGGCAGCCAGGTGTTGAGGCCGTAGATCAGCAGCAGGCCGCAGAACAAGGCCACCCAGAAGCAGGCCGTCGCCCGCAGGTGCCGCCGGGCAAAGACCTCGGCCAGTACCTGCTGCCAGGCCGGCTGTTGGCTGAGCGGCTGCGCCGGCAGCTCGGGCACAGCCATCTGCAACTGTGTGGCGAGCCTTGTCGCCTCCTGTGTGCGCCCTTGACCGACCAGGTACTCAAGCGACTCCGGCAGCATGCGCGCCATCGGCCACAGCAACAGCACCGGCAGCACGCCGACGGCAATCACCCCGCGCCACCCCTGGGTGGGCAGCAACCAGATCGCCGCGGCGGCGGCACACAGGATGCCCAGCGAATAACCGGAATACATCAACCCGTAATTGAAGCTGCGGCGCTCAGCTCGCGAATATTCGACGGTCAAGGCCGCGGCGACCGGAATCACACCACCCAGGCCCAAGCCCCCGACAAACCGGAAGAAGCCGAACCAGGCCGGCGTGGGCGCCCAGGCAGCGCCAGCCATCATCAGCGAGAACACCAGCACGCACAGCAACAGCATGCGCCGGCGCCCAAGCAGTTCACTGAGCATCCCCACCAGCAGCGCGCCGAAAAACATGCCGATCATCGCGTAGCTGCTGAGCATCCCCAGTTCCAGCGGCGTCAGGCTCCAGGCCTTGTCCTGCGCCAGTGCCGGCAGGATCGCCCCCATCACGCCCACGTCGTAGCCTTCAAACAAGATGGCCAGCCAGCACACGAACAGGACTCTGGCCGTGACCCTGGAAGGTGGGCCGAGCTCGGGGACGTCGCTTATACCCACGCGGTTCATAGGGCATACCGGGAGCGACGGCGGGCATCGGCATCCTGCAACACGCCAATGACCGCGATCCGCACACGCTGGCTGAAGCGGTCCCACCACGAAGGGTTACTGACAATCTGGGCCCGGTAAAACGATGGGCAGAGCACCGCGGCATGGGCGACCTCGCCACAGTTGCCACACCCCACGCAGCTCTCCATCACCATGGCCACCGGGTCTTGGCGCAACGGGTCCGGGTTATCGCGGATCGACAAGGAAGGGCATCCAGAAAGACGGATGCAGGAGTGATCGCCGGTACAGGTATCCGGGTCGATGCCAAAGCGCTCACGCACAACCCGCTGACCGTCGGCCAAGGCTTTGCGCACGACCTTTTTCTCGCGACGCTGCAGATTGAGCATGCATTCGCTCTGCGCGATCAGCACCTTCGGCCCGGCCTCCTGGGTAGTCAAGGCTTCGCGCAGGGTCGAGACCATGGCTTTGAGGTCATAGGTGCGCTTGATCGTGCGCACCCACTCGACCCCCACCCCCTTGACCGCTCTCTCGATTTCATGACCGGTGCTGCGCGAGGCATTGGCCGCCCGCGACGACAACACATCCTGGCCGCCGGTGGCCGAGGCGTAGTTGTTGTCGATAATGATCGTCAGGTTGTCACTGCGATTGAACACCGCATTGGCGACACCGCTGGTCAGGCCGTTGTGCCAGAACCCCCCGTCGCCCATCAGCGAGATAGCGCGCTTGCTCGCCGGCGCCGTTCCCGGGGCCACGTTGAAGGCCGCTGAACTGGCGCCTCCCAAACCGTACCCCATGGTCGTACTGCCGAGGTTGAAGGGCGGCAGGATCGAAAACAGATGGCAGCCGATATCGGCACTGATGTGATGCTTGCCAAGCTCACGCTCGACCAGCTTGATCGCCGTGAAAATCGGGCGCTCCGGGCATCCGGTACACAGGCCTGGCGGTCGCGGGTGGACGATCCGGTCCAGGGACTGCTTGGCCATCATGGCATTGGTGGCCAGCCCTTCAGGCGACTCGTCGGTCGGCAGCATCACGATCGGGATGCCAAGCGATTGCTCAGGGGCCTGCAGGACCCCATAGCGCTCCAGAAAAGCGCGTACGCCCGCAAGCACCGTGGCGGTGTTGTAGTCCCCGGCCAGCGGCAGCATGTCCTTGCCATGCAACGCCGTTTCCAGCCCCAGCTGGCGCAGGATCGTCGAAACGTTTTGCTCTACAAAATTGGGCTGGCCTTCTTCCAGCAGCAAGATGGCGCGCTTGCCCTGGCAAAAGCGTTCAAACTCCTCGTCAACCAGCGGGTAGGCCACGTTCATGACGTACAAGGGAATTGTCGAGGTGCCGTAGACATCGGACAGCCCCAACTTCTGCAACGCACGGATAAGCGTGTTGTAGTTGCCCCCCTGCAGGGCGATGCCGACATCCGCCGCGCCCTCAGAGAAGAACTCGTTGAGCTGGCGCTCTTGGATAAACCGGATCGCCGCCGGCCAGCGTTGCTGGATTTTCTCCCGTTCGTGCAGGAAGCTCGCGGGCGGCAAGACGATGCGGTCGAGGTCGCGCACCGGGTTTTCCAGGGCATCCTTGACCGTAAAGGGCGGCGGGCGGTTATCGGAGGCGACAAACTGACCATGCAGATGGCAAGAGCGAATGCGCATCTGCAACATCACCGGGGTGTTGCTGGCCTCGGACAGATCGAAGCCATCCTTGACCGCCTGCACAATGCTTGGCAGGTTCGGACGCGGGTCAAGCAACCACATCTGCGACTTCATCGCGAATGCATGGCTGCGCTCCTGCATGATCGAGGAGCCCTCGCCATAATCCTCGCCCACGATGACCAGCGCGCCTCCCGTCACCCCGCCGGATGCCAGGTTGGCCAAGGCATCGGAGGCCACATTGGTCCCCACCGTGGCCTTGAAGGTAATCGCACCGCGCAATGGATAGTTGACCGACGCCGCCAGCATCGCCGCCGCCGTGGCCTCACTGGCGCTGTTTTCAAAGCGGATGCCATATTCACCCAGAATGTCCTGGGCATCCGAGAGCACGTCCATCAAATGCGAGATGGGCGAACCCTGATACCCCCCGACATACGCCACACCCGACTCCAGCAACGCCTTGGTGACGGCCAGGATGCCTTCGCCGTTGAACACCTCGCCGGCGCCAGCACGCAACTTCTTCACTTCCTGGACAAAGGATCGCTCGGCCATGGTGCTTATCTCTCTGATCAAGTGAACAAAACTGTCTATGGCTTCTACCTTCATACGGGGAGGCAGTCGCGTCAATGCATGAATAATCATGTAGTCAATCTTGCTGCAAGATCTGGATATGCATAGCAGTACAAGGATAAGAACAGACCCGGCCCAGCCCATCCTGGCTGAAGGCCGCGAAGAAAAGCGACGTATTTCCACCAGCGGATATTCGGGGAAAGACCTTTATTTAAAGGAGATTCACGCTGTTTATCGGAAGACGTCGACCTGATGGGCACACCGTTTATCCAGCATGCCCGTCATACATTGCATTTTCCGGCGGACCGTGAGATTAATAATTCACCACAGAAAAACAATATGAATAATCATATGAAATATCAGCAAGCCTCATAGCGCAGAGCCCCGGGCATGCACGGTCGAGGCTGTTGTTCATAACAATAATCAGGCTGATAGCCGGCCAAGCTCCGAGAGGGGTAGCACCTGTGCAGAATATTCCGACCTCCACCTATTCGCCCGTGCGCGGGCAGGCCATGCTCTTTTCATCCGAGCGCGTTCTCAACGAACCGGAACGCCTGCTTTTTGCGTCCGCCGACCTGGAGCAAGTGCGCTCCATGGTCGGCCAGGTCATCGCCAATCATCACTTGAAGCAGACCAACGAAGCCGAACGCCTGGACGCGCGCATGCATTACCTGACCCTGGGCGACATCTCGCTGAGCCGCCTGCGCTACGGCGCCAATGTGCAGATCGAGCGCGGGCCCCTGGAGCATTGTTTCCTGGTGCAGATGCCTGTCCAGGGGTGCGCCGTGATCGAAAGCGGTGGCCAGCGCATCGAGTCGTCACTGGAGCTTGCGTCAGTCCTGAGCCCGGGAGACGAGGCGAATATGCAGTGGAGTGGCGATAGCGACCAGATCATGCTGAGGATCTCGCGCTCGCTGGTCGAACGCACGCTGGTTGGGCACCTGGGCCACCCATTGGAACACCCCTTGCGCTTCGATCTCGGGTTCCGCTGGCAGGATTCGGCCCCCTGGCGATGCCTGCTCTCTTACCTGCTCGATTGCGCAACCCAGTATCCAGCCCTGGCCCAGCACAAGCTGGTCATGACCCATATCGAGCAACTGACCGCCTCAATCCTGCTGACGGCCCATCGGCACAATCACACTGAAAGCGCACCGGCCCGGCGCAGCACCATCCTGCCCCGGCATGTTCGCCGCGCCCAGGACTACCTGCGTGCGCACGCCCATGAGCCGATCAACGCCGAGCAGTTGGCGCAGGCGGCCGGGGTCAGCCTGCGCAGCCTCTACAGCGGTTTCAAGGATTTCCTGGGCATCAGCCCGATGCAGCATCTGCGCGAATTGCGCATGGAACGCGTGCGTGCCGAACTGATCAGCGGCGAGGTGACCAACATCGCCGGCATCGCACTGCGCTGGGGCTTTACCCACATGGGCCGGTTCAGTAATGACTACAAGCTGCGCTACAACGAAACACCCAGCCAGACCCTACGTCGGCATTGAGCCCCTGGACTTCGATGCCGCTTTCGCCCTGCTCCCACTGGAGGATTCAATGTGATTACTCAAACGGTTATGGCGCCCCATTTCGGGCTCACGGTTCCCGACCTGGAGGCCGCGATCCACTGGTATGTGAGCATACTGGGCTTTCGCCTGCTCACCGGCCCCCTCGAGGTCAGTGAACAAGACAGCGATCTGGGTAAAGCGGCCCAAGCCATTTACGGCAAGGGGTTCGAGCAGTTCCGCTTTGCCCACCTGGCGACGCCAGACAACATCGGGCTGGAGCTTTTCCAGTTCAAGGCGACACCGTCACAGCCCAACGAGAACAATTTCCAGTTCTGGCTCGGCGGCTACAATCATATGGGCCTGACCGCCGTCAATGTGGCCCAGGCCGTCGCCGGTGTCGTGGCCGCGGGAGGCAAGGATCGCAGCGGCGTCCTGCTGATCAACCCGCAAAAAGGCTATGAGATTGCTTACTGCCAGGACCCTTGGGGAACAATCATCGAGTTCTGCTCACACCCCTATGTCAGCATGTGGGAGCAGGCTGGCGACGGCGCCCCTAAAAGCTAGGGCGCGTATGGAAGCGGGCTTGCTCGCGATGACCGACACTGCGCCATCGCGAGCAAGCCCGCCCCTTACAAACAGAGATGAGCGCCTACCTGACGGGCGCTATCTCGTTGGCCACCAGGGTGCCCGATCCCGCCCCCAAGCCTGGGCCCGGGTGGGTGGAGGCCCCGATATGAAACAGGTTGCCCACGGGGGTGCGGTTACCACGGGCTTGCCCGGTACTGGCCAATGGTCGCAGCCAGAAGAATTGATCCGGCGAGCAAATCCCCGAATAAGGATCCCCTCCCACCAGGTTGCAATTGAGCGCTTCCAGGTCCGCCGGTGAATAGGCCCGCCGGCCGACAATCAGCCCGGCCAGCCCCGGCATGACCCGTTCCAGACGTGCTTGCACCCGGTCGGCGAAGGCTTCCCGCACGCCCTCGTTCCATTGGCCGTCTGCCGGCACCGCAATCTCACCCGCCGCATCTCCTTTCAGCCGTGAGGGCAGTTCCTGCAATTGCACCCACAAGATCCAGGCGCCTGCCGGGGCACGCGAGGGGTCGACTGCCACCGGCTGGCCAATGGCGAGCGTCGGCCGTGCGGGCAACAGGCCGTTGTTGGCCTCGGTCACCGAGGCACAGACCTGCTCCATGCTCTCGGTCAGGTGCACCAGCGGCACCTTGAGCAGTTCCGTCTCCAGCCACGCCGGCGGGGCGCTGAGGGCAAAGTGCAGTTGCATGCCACCCCGGCCATAACGATAACCCTCGGCACGCTCGCGCAGTACCGGCGGGACATCCACCAGCAACCCGCCATAAAGCTGCTGGGGGGTAACGTTGCACACCACCGCCTCACTCGCCTGAAAACGACGCCCGTCGGACAACTGCACGCCCGTGGCGCGGGCCTTGCGCTTCTGCCCCTCGACGACCACACGTTCGACGTGGGCACTGGACAGCAAATGCCCGCCATGGCTCACAATAATCTGCATCAGCGCCTCGACCAAGCGGATGCCCCCTCCCCTGATCACCGGCATCCCCCCGTTGATCACCGACGCAAAGGTCAGCTTGCCGATCAACGCCGAACTCGCATCATCCGGCCCCAGCCCCGAGTGCAGGGTCCAGGGGGCAATCAAGGCCCGGGTGGTGTCCGAGCGGACGGTGCGCTCAGACCAGCGACGGAAGCTTTCCAGGGCCTCGGCCGTAAATGCCATCAGGCCATCGAGCCCACGTTTGCGCCACTCACTGAACAGCAACCGGAGCAAGCCCAGCCCATAAGGGTTTTTGCCCAGCAGGCCAAAGGTCAAAGCCGCATCCCGGCCGAACAGATGCCCGGCCATAAGCGCGATGGCCTGGCCATCCCCCGGCGCCAGGGCATCCAGCCGGCGCACCGTATCAGCCAGGTCAGCCTTGAGGGCCAGGCCGGAGCCATCCGGTCGGACCAGGCCGGTGGAATACTCGCTGGGCAGCACCTCCAGCCCCGCCTGTTCCAGCGCGGGCCTGAGCTCGGCGTACGCCGCACTGCCGACAAACAGAGGGTGCCATGAGGACATGACTTCGTGCTGATAGCCGGCAAACAACTGCTCGGTACGGATACAGCCGCCAAACCGATCATTGCGCTCCAGCACCAGCACGCGCTTGCCACGCACAGCCAGCAGTGCGGCGCCCACCAGGGAGTTAATCCCACTGCCAACAAAAATAACCTGAGAATCCACTTGCGCCTTCATCCCTTACTCCACCAGCGCCAAGACGCGCAAAGGGCTACCGGAACCGCCTTCGATCTTCAGGGGCGCGGAGATAATCAACGCCCCCTGAGGAGGCAACTGGTCCAGGTTCTTGAGGCACTGCAAACCATAGCGGTTGGCACCGTGCATCAACGTATGGCAAGGGTAAGCCAGGGGCCAGGCGTAGGACTGGCCGGCATCGGTATTGATGGTCTCGACACCAAAACCGTGCACCTTGCGCTGCTCAATCAGCCACTCGACGGCCTCGCGGGTCGGGCCCGGGGTATGCGCGCCATCCTCACGCAGATTGAGAAAAGCAGCGGCGTCGTGTGCCCGTCGAGACCAGTCGGTGCGCAAAAATACCCAGGCCCCCTCAGGGATTAAGCCGTGACGCTGCTCCCACTCCACCAGGAACGGCACGGTCAACAGCCAGTCTTCATTGACGAGCACCTCGGCACTGGCGTCGATCACCACGGCAGGTGCAATAAAATTCTCTACGGCAATGGTATCGACGCTGCTATCCGGGCAATCGCGCCCGGAAACCCAGTGCACCGGGGCATCAAAATGCGTGCCCGTATGCTCGCCACAGGTAAAGTTGTTCCAGTACCAGCCAGGCCCGGCTTCGTCGTAGTGCGAGATGCGCTCGATCTTGAACGACGCGACCTGGCCAAACTGAGGAGGCAATTGCAGGCTCGGAAAGGAAGGCGACAAGGTTTGTGTCAGGTCGATGACACGTACCCCACCGCACGCAAGCTGTGCTGTCAGCGCTGGCAATAGAGTTGTAGTTGGGGTTGCCATTCAGGGACCTCTGGCCATTGGATTGGAGGTGATGCCGTTGTACCTGGCGCCGCCGGCTTGGTGCATGGCGCCCAGACCTTGACTATGGACGTGAAAGCCGGCGAGCGCCTATCCAGGCCTCGCTCTGGCTATCCGGTGAATGCTGGTTTTACGGTTCGACGCCCATTGCCTTGATTAACCGCGTCGCACTTGAGCGTCAATCACGGGTTTGCCGCTCATCAGCATGCTGAGTAGCGGGTACAGCAAAAAGGACGAGAGCAGCGAGGTCACAAACTCAATCGGCATCCAGGCCTTGAACCCATAGCGCGCCAGGACAAAACCGACCACGACGGTAATAAGCCCCGGCCAATTGAACTCAACGACACCGGCCTGCAGGCGCCGGGGCGCGACCCAGAAATAGTCAGCGATGATGATGCCGGCGAAACCGGTGGTCAGCACCCCGAGCACGGTAATAAAACCATTGACCCAGTCGAGGATCGAGCCGACCAGCATCAGGCATGCCAGGACATTGGACAGGATGACAAAGGTCAAGCGCCCAGGCCGCCAGCCGATCGTCACGTCAAACAAGTTGGTCAGGGATAGTGAGGAGCTGTAGGTATTGAGCACCTGGGCTTTTCCCTGGGCCAGAAACAGCAGCACGGCCCCCAGCGAGCCTCCGAACACAATAAACGCCGCGGCAACGCTGTCGGGGCTTTGCAACACGGTCTGGACCGCATCGGCATGGGACACGCCTCGCGATACGTAGTAGCTGACCAATTGCTCGGTGCCGGCGTACATTAGAATCGCCCCCACCAGGAGCATGACGATATCCATAAACAGATTGCCAAAAAAGGCGGCAATCAATACATCCTTGGAAGAGCGGGCATAACGCCCCAAATCCCCATCAATCAAGGCCAGCGCACCGGCAGAGCCGATCAGGACATTGACGCAAAAGCCAAACTTGCCCCATGGCGTATCCGCCCCCATCTTCACCAGCACTTCCTCGGGGAATTGCGCGCCGAAACTCACGACATCGCTCCAGTTCTGGCCCGATGAATGGATCACGTCAAACAGCATGTAGCCCAGCAGTAATAAAAATGCGATCAGGGTATAGGACGCGACTTTAGAGACCAGTTCAAATCCGAAAGCCGTCAGCAAGACCCACACCGCCGTCATGATTGCGTAGACAAGCACTTGCAACCCCAGCGTGTCATCCAGGTCCAGCCAGAAAATCAGCCCCTTATAAAGCAAGGCATTTTCCAGCGCGATAAACCCGATGATCATGAACCCGAACGTCAAGGCCACGACGGCGGACCCTCGTCGGCCAAAACCATGCTGGCGCGCCAACATAGAGCTGGCCAAGCCCGTTTTATAGGCAACGTGGCCCACCCCCCACCCCAGCAGGGCCCCTACGACCGTCACCAACAGCCCGGCCATAACCCCCATCCAGATGCCCGCAACAAAAGTCACCAGCGCCCCGATGAATATCTGTATCAATGTCGTCACGATACCGGTGGTACTCCAGGACAACTGCAGCCAGCCATGCCGGGAATCTTCGGGCACGGGGCTCAGGGAGTGATCATCGGTCGTGGATTGAGTAGCGGCCATAAAACTTCCTCATGAGATGTCTTTAAAATCAGACTTATTATTCGTAGTAGAACCGGGCACCCACATGCAGCACACTTTGTTCGCGGTCGGTGGAAACACCGTAGGCGCCAGAGATATAGGCACTTTGATCATCGCCTCCGGTGATTTGATACACCGCAGACACATAGGCATCCCAGTTCTTGTTAAATCGATAGTCGTAGGTGACACCCACTTGGTTAGCCATGTTTTTATTGAGCCTGGCATTGCCCTTCAAGTACATGTAGTTGGCATATAATGAAGAGTTGGTGGTAACCGGCACGAGCGCGCCAATTGCGTAAGAGTCGATGACTCCACGGCTATAGGTGTTTTCTGTGCGGGTATACAACACGTCGCCGATGAACGAAGAAAAGTCGTAGGCGGCGCCGACGCCGTAGTTCCGGATACCGTCACGCCCCTTATTGATGGCTCGATGACGCGAGTCGGTATAGGCCGCCATGACCCGAAGCGGGGACTGGATATACTTGACGCTGTAACTGCGGGTTTTCCCGTAGCGGATATCACTGCCCGGGTCTCCATCGCCATGCATCACGCCGAAACTGAAGCCGTTGAAATCCGGGCTGAGGTACTTGACGGCCCGGTCCGTGGGGAACCCCGCAGCCACCCGGTTATAGTCAATCGAGCCGGTGGGCAGCCCGAGATTAAAAAAGGGTCCCGCTTGAAGTTGCAGCAGCGGCACGTTACGCAGCTTCTCGCCCCAGCGGTCAACCGCCAGGGTCTCAAACATGAAATCCCATTGCTTGCCCACGGTGACCTGACCGAAGTCAGAGTCTATGCCCGCAAACATCTGTCGAGAAAAAGTCCCGTCTCCGGTTATTTTCAGATCCTGCAAAGAATAGCCTGACTCAAGCTTCATGACCCCCGCATAGCCGTTGCCAAACTCCTTTCTGGCCTTGAGGCCAATAAAGTTAGGGGACAGTCGTCCCTCCTGATAATGATATTGCTGTTCGCCATTGATATTACTGGTCGAACTCCAACCGATGTCGGTCAGTACATAGGGTTTAAAAAAATCATCTGCAACGCTTTGACCACACACCACGAACAGTAACGACACGCATCCGACATATCTCATGTTTCGCCCCTGCTTTTTTATTGTTTTTTGAGCATTTTTATTTTAAACAGCCCGTACTACCCGGCTGCTTGGGGGGCATTAAAATCGACTATGCCGAGCCGTCGCTATCCCGGCAATTAAATGTTTTTATCCATCCCGTATGCATAAAAACAACGGAATCCAGAAACAAGAACCGATTATCCTGATAGTGCAGCTTTTTAAGGAGTTTTCAACTTTGCCGCGTGGCTGACATGTTAAAAACCCTGTGTTTATACGCGCACGCCAAGGGTCATTTACGATGAGCTCATTAAAGCCACAGGCCGGCACCCCCAACCACCAGGTGACTCACATTGACCTCTGTGATTCAGAGGTAGCCCAGTCGTGGACGACGACCGTGTACGGGCCACATAGCCTGAATGTACATTCGCCAAAAAGAATACACTTCAGGCACACCTCCCGCTTATTACAGGCGGTGAGCGTCGGCTACATCGAATACGGTACAGACGTGACTATCAGCGTCGACGCACACGACCCCCTGGAAAGCTATAGCATTGAACTGCCCATTCACGGCCATCAGCGGTGGGAAAGCGCGCATCAGAGCATTTTGTCCGATCAGCACAACGGGTTGATCCTCTCGCCTAATATTGGCCAGAAACTCTACATCTCCAACGACTGCAAAAAAATCCAGGTCGTGATTCCAGGCGCATTAATGCGAGCGAGCCTGGAAAGCCTTCTCCATAGACCGATCAAGGAAGACCTGCGGTTTATCCCGGACATGAACAATGTCAGCGGCCCATCAGCCGGCTGGTGGAGAATGGCCAGGCACTTTACCGATGAGGCCTGCCGCGCCGATAGTTGCCTGGTACACCAGGGGCTGGCCAGTGAAATAGAGTCCGTCCTGGTCAAAGGGCTGATCCTGGCGCAGCCCAATAATTACTCAAGCGCACTGGACAAGGTCTTTAATGCAAACCTGCCCAACTTTCTCCAACGGGCACTCAACTTTATCCACCGTCACGCCAAGGAAGAGATCAAACTCAATGCCATCGTCGCGAGCAGTGGCGTCTCCCGACTCACGTTGTTCAACGGTTTCAAAAAACATATCGGCGTGCCTCCGATGTTCTATATCCGCCGCTACCGCCTTGAAGAAATCAGAAAGGCCATTATGCGCGATCGCGCCAACTCACAGATATCGGGGATCGCCATGGACTGGGGCTACACTCACCTGGGGCGTTTTGCTTCAGACTACCGCAAGTTTTTTGGTGAATGCCCAAGCCATACGGCCAAGCGTCGAAAGTCAGAAAACCTCAGCACAACCCTCACTCATCGGCCAACCTGAGCACCATGGATAAACTCACCGCAATGGCGACATTCGTCAAAGTCGTTCAAACCGGCAGCTTCACGCGTGCCGCCGTGGCGCTAGGCCTGCCCAACGCGCGGATCTCCCAACGGATCACTGACCTTGAACGCGTGCTGGGCGTACGCTTGCTCAACCGCACGACCCGGGCGCAAAGCCTCACCGAAGACGGGCACATCTACTTTGGAAAATGCCTGGTTATCCTGGAGGCGATCGAAGAACTTGAAGGCTCGCTCAGTACAGACCCCGCGCACTTTTCAGGAAAAGTACGTGTCGAGACCCTGAGGTCCGTTGCCCACTGGATTATCGCGCCACGCCTGGAAGCGTTTTATCAGCGCCACCCGAATATTGCCCTGAGCCTGAGAAGCAGTGACCGTATAAGTAATCTGGCGGAAGAAGGCATCGACTGTGCCATACGGGGCGGGCACCTGGAGGATTCCGAAATGGTGGCAAGGCATGTGTGCGACGTGAAGCTGGGCCTGTATGCAGCGCCACAGTACCTTGAGGAATATGGCCCTATCGCCACCGCTGAAGACTTGGCCAATACCCGCAAGATCAGTTGGTTCAATGCCAAGGGGACATGGCGTTTATTGTCGAAAAAAGATGCCATGGACGTCAAAGCCCGCGAATGCATGCAGTTTGACGATCCAGAGATAGCGATCCAAAGCTGCCTTGCCGGGAGTGGTGTCTGCCCTGGAGCCCCTTTTGCGGTTCAATCTTATGTGCAGGCTGGAACGCTTGTCCCCATTCTTGCACAGTGGCATTTCACACCACGGCCAATTCACATTGTCTATCCGACAAAAAAGCACCTTTCCACCCGGGTGCGCAACTTCGCAGAGTGGGCCTTTGAAGTCATGCAGTCAGACCAGGGTTTGCACCTGGCCCCACAAGACCTGGCCTGAGGCCTGTGCTCGAGTCCTCTTTAAAGCAGGCATAGTGCCTGCTTGGTTATTAAGCAATATTTAAAATAGCCTTCACTAAACCGCTGTTTTTCACGGTTCAAAAAAACTTCACACTCTTCAGTGCCACTTGAAAAATCATCAAACGGTATTGGAGATTAAAATGACAAACCTAAAAAATATAACCCTTGCCTTATTAACACTCTCATTCGCCGGCTTTTCCTATGCGCAGGCGCTCCCGCAAACCCCACTCCAAGTTGCACAGGCCTTTGAAAAGGACTTCAACGCGAATAACTTGAACGGTTTGATGCGTTTGTACGGTCCCCATTCGATATTTGTCCCGTCTCCCGGTGTAAGCCTCAATACCCCGGAACAGATCCGTGGAGCGCTCACACAATTCATGGCGCCGAAAGTGCCGATCAAAATGGTCGTTCGGCAGATTTATCAAAATAAGGAAACCGCCCTTATCATTTCCGACTGGTCGATAAAAGGCACGGACCCGCAAGGCAATCCCGTGGATCTTTCCGGGACCGGCGCTGATATCGCCGCCAAACGTCCTGACGGGAGCTGGGGCTACGCCATTGACAACCCCTTCGGCGTTGCCCCCAAGTCGCCCTGAGACGCGACACGGGCGGACTGTTGAGCCACGTCAAACAGTCCGCCCCACTCCCTTACTAAGAAACCACCTGAGGCAGGCCATGGACTTTTGAAGGCGCGGTTTCCCTGAACAACCCCATCACCAGCAAGCCAGCCACTGCCCCACCCAGCGACAGATACAAGGTGTACTCGATGCCGTAATGCAAGGCGATGTAACCCGCAATCGCCGGCGCCACCCCACCTCCAAACACTTCCCCGATCCCCACCACCAGCCCGGTCGCAGTCGAGGTCAGCGCCGCCGGCACCGACTCGCTGGTCATCGGCCCGACGATCATGCACACCACGCCGAAGTTGAAGAACATCGCCAGGAACAACAGGATAAACAGCTGCACAGGCTCGGCGCCGGTACGGGTCAACAAGCCGATACACAGTGCCGTCGCCAGGCAACACCACACGGCAACCGGCTTACGTCCGAACCGATCGGAAAGCGTCGGCATGATCACCATCCCGAAAAACCCACCCAGGCCCAGCGCCGACATGATGAAGCCCATTTGCTGCATGCCCAGGTGCAAAAGATCCGTCAAGTAATTGGGCAGCATCACCGCCACCACGCTCAACGCCATCTGCATCACCAGCATGCCGGCGATGTTGATCACTATGTTGCGGTGCTTGAGCGTATGGCTCCACTTCACACCCTCGGCCTTGACCGGTTGTACCGCGCTCGGCCGGGGCGCGAGCGCCGCCGTTTCCCGCAAGGTCCGGTACAGCAACCAGGCGACGATAAAACCTGGCAGCGCCACCACCGCAAAGACCCACCGCCAGGATGGCAAGACCAGCAATAACTGGGTCGCCAGAATCGGTGCCAGCCCCAACCCCAGGAGCGGGAAAAACGCCTGTTGGATGCCCATGTTCATCCCCAGCCTTTTCGGGTGGGAGGCTTCGCCCGTGGCGGCAATGGACGTGGGGGTAAACGCGCCCTCGGCAACCCCCATCGCGACCCGGATGAGCAACAATGCCGCCACGCCACCGGCCAATCCAGAAAAGCCGGCCAGCAGCGAGAACAGCAGCACCGCCGGAATGATCACCTTGCGTCGGCCAATACGGTCCGAGACCCGCCCCATCACTATCGAGGCCGCGCCCCAGGCGATGGCGAGCGCTGCGGAAATATTACCCAGGTCCTGATAATCCAGGCCCAGGTCCCGCATCATGGTCGGGAACAGCGGCAGAATGATAAAACGGTCCAACCCCACCAGACCAAAACCCAACGCCAATAAAAGGACCGCCTTGCACTCATAGCGCGAATCCCAGCGACTGTTCGATACGCTCATGTTCAATACCTGTTGATGTGACTGGAGGGGCCCTGAATCGAGGGACTCGAAGACAGGTCAGAAAGACGGCGGCCGTTACCGCCAGAGCACGCGCACGTGTCTGTTTGAGCCGTCGCCCGAACCGCCGATCAGTGGGTGTTGCTGGCGTTTCTCAAGGCGCGGGGCGCAATGCCGTAGCGCTCGCGAAAACGTTTGGAAAAGTTCGAGAGGTCATTGAAGCCGCAGTCGAAGGCGATCTGGGTAATGGAGCGCCCCAGATACCGCGGGTCGCAGAGCAACAGGTGACAGCGCGCCAGGCGTCGCTCCAGCAGCAGCTTGCCAAAGGTCTGATGCTGGCGGGACAACACCAGGTCCACATAGCGTCGGGAAACCCCCAGCTCCTGCGCCAGGCGCGAGGATGAAAACTGCGGATCGGAAAAATTGCGGTCCAGTGCGCTGAGCATTTGCGCGGCAAGCATCGGCATTTTTGCCTCCTTGCGCGTGGCGGCGGGCGCCAGGTGTGCCACGCATTCGCACAGCATTTTTGTGGCGGCTTCAGTCATGGTTTCAACGGCACTGGCCCGGACAGGGCCAGCGGACAGCACCAGTTCAAGCATGGCGGTTGCCGCCTGGCTGTCGGCGCTGATCTCGACAAGGGGTTCGTCCAGCATCAGCAGCGCTGCCGGGTGCAAGGCCGTAAAACGCCGCTTGGACATGCGCAAGGCAATATGCTCAAAGCAACCGTCCATGACCAGCTCATGGGGCTTGCTGCTGTCGAGTACCACCAGGCTGCCCTGCGGCAGGCCGCCGTCATGGCGGCGATGACTGAGGCCAATGTCGCCGGCCTTGACGTAGAGCATGAGCACGAAATCACTGTCGACCTGGCGCAGTTTGAACAGCGACCGGGAGGTGCAGTGGGCCGTGCCCCGCAAACGTGCGACGACGACGTCGCGACTGGAAACATGCTGGTAGAACCCACAGAAACTGTCGGTTGCACAGTAGTCCAGATTGACCAGGGTGCTGTTGACCTCATTGCTCCAATCGTGCAATTGGTGATAGTTGCATTGCGCACTGCTTGGCATGTTTTCCATGACTGATTGACCGTTGCCGTTAGGTTTAACGTCAGGTCGAGACGTGGGCCCCGACCCGTGAGTCGCCGGTCAGGCAATGTAGTCCGGTTGCTGCTCCGGGGCTGCCTGGATAAAGGCGGGATGTTCAAGGCAGTGGCGATAGATCGCCATGCTCCGTTCAAAGTGCTCCAACTCACAGCCCATGCGCAGCGCATTCGCCACCTGCGGCACCAGGCAACAGTCCGCCAGGGTAGGCTGTTCACCGAAGCAATACGGCCCCTGCCCGTGGCGTTGCAACAGGCCTTCCAGCGCCTGCATGCCCTGCTCGACCCAGTGCTGGTACCACGCTGACTTTTGCCGGTTGTCCACCCCCAGCTCACGCTGCAAGTAGCCCAGCACCCGCACGTTGTTGAGCGGGTGGATATCGCAGCCGATCAGCATCGCCACTTCCATGACCCGCGCGCGTTGCAACGGCGCCAGGGGAATCAGGCGCAAGCCTTCGCGGGTCTGGTCAAGGTACTCAATGATGGCCAGCGATTGACTGAGGGCCGTGCCATCGTCGTCAATCAACAGTGGCACCGCCCCCGACGGATTACGACTGAGGTACTGTGCCGAACGCTGTTCACCGCTGCGCAGGTTGATGCCGTGGTAGTCCACGCTCAGCCCCTTGAGGGCCAAGGCAATACGCACACGGTAGGAGGTGGAGCTGTTGAAAAAACTGTAGAGCTGCATGGGAGCCTCCAATCATTGGACGACAAAAAACCTGGGCTCAGACCACACGAACGCTGATCACCCCGAGGTGATCCACACCCCCGGTCATCAACTGGCCGGCGACCACCGGGCCGACGCCTTCAGGCGTGCCGGTCATGATCAGGTCGCCGGGTTTGAGCTCGAAGAAACGCGACAGATAGGCGATGGTTTCCGGCACCGACCAGATCAGCTTGTCGAGGCTGCTGCGTTGCTTGTCTTCACCGTCGACCTGTAACCATAAGCCGGCACTGGCGGCGCCCTGGAAACCGGCAGCCGGCGTCAACGGGCCGATGGGCGCGGACTGGTCAAAGGCTTTGCCCAACTCCCAGGGGCGTCCCATTTCGCGGGCTGTCATTTGCAGGTCGCGACGGGTCATGTCCAAACCGACGGCGAACCCCCAGACGTACTCATTGGCGTGTTCCAGGGCAATGTCCTTGCCCGCTTTGCCGATCGCCACCACCAGCTCGATCTCGTAGTGATAGTTGCTGGTTTCGGCGGGGTACGCCAATTCCAGGGTCTGCCCCGGTTGCAGCGGTACTACCGCATCCGCGGGCTTGCAGAAAAAGAACGGCGGTTCGCGGTCGGGATCAAACCCCATTTCACGCGCATGGGCCGCGTAATTGCGGCCCACGCAGTACACGCGGCGCACAGGAAACGTGTCGGCACTGCCATCAATGGCAAGGGCAGTGACGGCTTGAGGGGCAACGGCATAAGTCATGGTCGACTCCGGGGTTTCAAAGAGATTCACGGGATTCACGCAAGAGGCCCAGCGCTTGCTGCACCGGCCGATCGGAAAAACTGAACAGCACGCACTCTTGCTCGGTCTGGAAGCTGACGGCGGCCCAGCTCGGCACCACAAACGTGTCGCGGGGCTCGAAATCGAAGGGCTGGCCGGCGATCAAGACCCGGCCTTTGCCTTCGACGACGGAGTACACCGTGGCGTCGGTACTGCGGCTGGTCTGCCCACGGAAACCGCGTGGGAGGATCTGCATGAACGTCGCGATGGTCGCCATCGGCGAACCACCGGTGGCCGGGTTGACATAGCGCAGCTTCACGCCCTCCCAGGGGTCGATCTGCTCCTGGCGCAGCAAGGTGTCCAGTGCTTCGCGGCTGCGCTCGTAGGGGTATTTGAAAATCGGCGACGTGTGGGAACTGACCTGATGGCGCACCGGCAACATATTCATGCCGAAACGCGCCAGGTTGTTGCCCTCGGGGCGGCTGATGGGCTGCACCGGCTGCTCGTAGTTCTCAGCGAAGGCGGCGTCGAAAAAACGCACCAGCGGAATATCCAGGCCATCGAGCCACACCACCGGCTCCCCGCCCTCTTCCAGACTCGGGTTGCCGTGATCGTGCCAGGCCCAGGACGGCGTAATGATAAAGTCGCCCGGCGCCATGCTGGCACGCTCGCCGTCCACGGCGGTAAACGCCCCGCGCCCTTCCACCACAAACCGCAGGGCCGACTGGGTATGCCGGTGGCTGGGAGCGATTTCACCGGGCAGGATCAACTGCAAGCCGGCGTACAGGCTGGACGTGATCGCGGCCTGGCCGCGCAACGCCGGGTTTTCCAGCACCAGGACACGGCGAACGGCTTCCTCGGCAGAGATCAGCCGGCCGGCCTCCTCAAGGTATGGCCGCAATTGCGAATAGCGCCACAGCGCAGGTTGGCAGGCACCGGCCGGCGAGGCTGGAACCAGGCTATGCAGGCGCTCCCACAGGGGAAACAAGTGGTGAGCATCAATGCGTTGGTAAAACGCCTCGCGTTCGGATTTAACGTTGTTGTTCACAGGGCACCCATTCGAGCTGACCAATCGTTGTGCACCGATTATCATGGGGCCAGATATATTCTAATAATGGTATTTCTTCATTCATCCATGCCATTTATGGTATGGATAATTCCGCCACTGTTGAGACCCCGCCATGAGCATCGACTGGACCCGACGACTGCGCGTACAGCACCTGCATCTGCTGGTCAGCCTGTGCGAAACCGGCAGCATCAGTGAGGCCGCGCGCGTGACCTTCAGTACCCAGCCGGCGCTGTCCAAATGGTTGAAGGAGCTTGAGGAGTACGTTGGCGCACCGCTGTTCGAGCGCCATGCCCGTGGCCTCACGCCCACGGCCCAGGGGTGGGTGCTGCTGGGCCATGCGCGGCGCGTGCTCAGCGAAATGGATCGTGCGCAACAAAACCTGCTGGCCATGCAGGACGGAATGTCCTATCGCGTGGTGATCGGCACCTCGCCGGCATCCGCGCCCAACCTGGTTCCGGCTGCGATCATCCAGTTTCTCAAACGCCACCCCAAAGCCCAGGTGCAATTGCAGGAAGGCACCATGAACACCTTGCTCGAACGCCTGGAGCTGGGGCAGTTGGACCTGGTGGTGGGACGCCTGGACAACTACACCCCGCGCACCGCGTTGCGCAGCGAATGCCTGTATGAAGAAAGCATGCGGGTGATCTGCCGGGCAGACCATCCGCTGACCCGACTGCCCGGGCTGGGGTGGGACGATTTGCGTCAGTACGACTGGATCGTCTGGCCGGCGGGTACACCGATCCGCAGCAAACTCGACGAAGCCTTGACCCATGTGGGCCAGGGGCCGCTGCCCTATCGCATCGAGTCGTCGTCACTGGTGGGCAACCTGTGGTTGCTGCAATACAGCGACATGCTGTCGATCGCTTCGGACCGTGTGGCCGAGCACTTCACACAAAGACGCCTGATCGTGCCGCTGGCCTTTGAACTCAATGCCCAGGGCTCGCTCGGCATGTGCTGGCGCGATGAACCGCATCCCGACCCGAGCCTGCCAGACCTGCTCGAAAGCCTGCGCGTGGCGGCCACGCAACAAACCTCGGCCACTGCCTGATTGGACTAGTTTTGCTGCTCGGTGGGCCGGGTAAGCCCGGTGCCCCCTCGGGCACCCTTTGTTGTCTCACCTCCAGAGGAATACTCGATGACCACTCTCCCAGGCAACGCCACCCAACAGGTCGTAGCACGGCATTGGATCAACGGCCAATGGCACGACAGCGAACAACACGGGCAAAGCATCGACCCGGCCACCGGTCATGAAATCGGGCGCTATGCCAAGGGCATGGCAGGCGAAGCTGCGGCTGCGGTCGCCGCCGCGCACCGGGCCTTCTTGACCACGGACTGGAAAAGCAACCGCGAGCTGCGCGCCCGTGTGCTCCACGAAATGGCCGAGCGCTTTGAAGCCCGCGCCGCCGACTTGCAGGCACTGCTGAGCCTGGAAAACGGCAAAGTGGCGGGCGAAGCAATGTTTGAGATTTCCCTCGCCGCGCCCGGCCTGCGCTACTGTGCCGGGCTGATTTTCAGCGATTATGGGCGCGCGGCCCAATGGAGTGCCGGGCGGTTTTCCATGGTCCTGCGCGAGCCCCTGGGTGTGGCCGGGATCAGCGTGCCATGGAACTCACCCGTGGCGCTGATGGTACGCTCCCTGGCGCCGGCATTGGCGGCAGGCTGCACCACCGTCATCAAGATGCCGAGCCAGACAGCCCAGACCAACGCGCTGCTCGCCCAGATCCTGAGCGAAGTGAAGAGCCTGCCGCCTGGGGTGGTGAATATGGTCACCGGTGAGTTTGAAGTGCTGGATTACCTGGTGCGCTCACCGGATGTACCGACCATCAGCTTCACGGGCAGCACCAGCACCGGTCGCGCCATCAGCGCCAGCGGCGCCCCCCTGCTCAAGCGTTTCGGCCTGGAGCTGGGGGGCAAGACGCCCATTGTCGTGTTCAACGATGCCGACCTGGACGCCGCGCTGCCAAAAATCGAGAAAGCACTGACCGTGTTCGCCGGTCAATTCTGCATGACCGGCAGCCGCCTGCTGGTACAAGCCGGGATCGTCGACCAGGTGCGCGAGCGTTTGGCCCAGCGCCTGCGCCAGGTCAAGGCGGGGCCTGCAGCAGACCCGAGCAGCGACATGGGCCCACTGATCGACAAGAACAGCGTCGCACGCGTTGAGGCAATGGTGATCGAAGCCATCGACAAGGGGGCCAACGTGATTGTGCGCGGAGGCCCGATCACCGAGGGGCCATTGGCCAAGGGCGCGTTTTACCAGCCTGCCTTGCTGGAAATCAGCGACCCCAAGGCCGATATCGTACAACGCGAGATCTTTGGCCCGGTGTTGACCCTGCAAGTGTTCGACACCGAAGCCCAGGCGGTGGCGCTGGCCAACGACAGTGAATACGGGCTCGCGGCCAGTGTCTGGACCCGTGACGGTGACCGTGCGCTTCGCATGGCCGCCGCTATCGAGGCCGGTACCGTGTGGATCAATGACTGGGCCGCCATGCGCGACGAATTCGAGGAAGGCGGCTACAAGCAAAGCGGTCGTGGCCGGTTGCGTGGTGTCGCGCAGTTGGAAGACTTCCTGGAGTACAAGCATGTGGTGCTACAGCCGGGGGTGATCGACCCGCTGGGCTGAAGACTGCCAGCGACATGGCCGCCTCCCCGGCGGCCATGTCGCATGCGCCTGTACTCAGTCCATCAGCAACACCGGCTTGATCACCGCGCCGGACTTCATATCGGCGATTGCCGTCTCGATCTCTTCAAGCCGGTAGTGGCGGATCAGGCGGTCAATCGGGAATAGCCCGTCGCGATACAACTGCACCAATTGCGGGATGAATTTCTTCGGTTTGCTGTCCCCTTGCAGAATACCGCGCACCGTCCGCCCAAACAGCAGATGGGTCATGTCCAGGCTGGCCTCAGTGCCCAGTTTGGAGCCCCCGATCAGGCCGCAGATACCGCGGGCCTGCAACATCTGGAAGGCCGAGCGCAGCACTTGGGGGTGACCGGTGGTGTCCAGTGCATAGTTGACCCCGTCCGGGCACAGTTCCAGCACCGACGCCAGCGCATCCACCTGGGACGAATCAAAGACATGCGTCGCGCCCAGCGTCTTGGCCAATGCGAGCCGCTGCGGCACCTGGTCGATCACCACGATCGGATAGCACCGCGCAACCGCCGCCGCCATCACCGCCGCCAGCCCGACATTGCCGGCTCCCGTGATGACCAGGGATGAGCCGACGTCCGGCTTCAAGGTATTGAGAATAGCCCCGGCCCCGGTCTGGAAACCACAGCCCAGCGGTGCGAGGGTTTTCAGGTCAACGTCCTTGTCGACCACCACCACGTTGGCCTCGGTGGCAATTGCATGGGTCGCCAGCGCGGACTGGTTGAAAAACGCACCGTTGATGCGTTCCTCCTTGCCCGACGGCAAGCGTTTCAACAGCGGCGCTGGCACATCCCAGGCGGTCCCGGAGTAACGCATGCCAGAGAAATTCATCTGCATATGGTGATGACAATAGGCGACGGCGCCGTCCAGGCAACTGGGGCATGTGCCACAGGCCGAAAACGACATCAAGACATGATCACCCGGCTTGACCGTCTTGACACCGGGCCCTACGGCCTCAACGACACCGGCGCCCTCATGGCCCAAGACCACCGGCAACGGCGTGGGGTAAAACTGGTCGCGGATGATCACGTCAGTGTGGCAGATCCCGCAGGCCACGATCTTCACCAGTACTTCGCCGGCCCCGGGCGCTTCAAGCTCCAGGTCTTCGATCAAAAAGGGGCCGCCGGCTTCGCGAACAACTGCTGCCTTGATATGCATGGGTTTTCCTCGGGTACGTGCGTTAGAAACGGCGCGCCCCACGGATGCTGACAGGGGCACGTTAAAAGATCCGTCTACTTTTACAACGCCAGCCAGAGGATGGCTTCGCTAGGCCGGCAATATGACTTGTCCAGGCAGGCACGCTGCAGCGAGTGCATGCGCGCCCCATCGACCAGGGTCAAGCAGGCGAGTAAACCGGATAATCGGTGTAGCCCTTGGCATCGCCGCCGTAAAACAGCGCCGGATTTGCTTCAGCAAGAGGCGCGGCCTGGCGGATACGTTCCACCAGGTCTGGATTGGCAATAAACGGACGCCCCATGGCAATGGCATCTACCAGGCCTTCGGCGAGCAGGGCTTCTCCACGTTCGGCATCGTAGTTGCCGCAAACGATCAAGGTCTTTTGAAAGGCCGATCGCAAACGCTGGCGAAAACCCTCGGGGTAAGCCGGGCCGCCAGTCCACTCCCATTCCGCCAGGTGCAGGTAGGCAATGTCGCGCTGATCAAGAGCATGCGCCAAAAATAATGCCATCGCTTCGGGCTCATCGTCTTGAATGTCACTGATCGTTCCCCACGGCGATAAGCGCACCCCTACCCGATCAGCCCCCACGACCTCAATCAACGCATCGACGGTTTCCAACAGGAAGCGGGCGCGGTTTGCCAATGAGCCGCCATATGCGTCTTGCCGCTTATTGGTGCCTGTTGCCAGAAACTGATCAAACAAATAGCCATTTGCACCGTGTACCTCGACGAGATCGAAGCCCGCAGCCACAGCGTTCCGGGCCGCCTCAACAAAGCTTTGCTTGACCGACGCCATGTCATCAAGCGTCATCTCCCGGGGTTTCTCGGCAGGCGCCATCAGGCCCGAGCCCTTGCCGTCCGAGATAAAAACCTGGGCCTGGGCCTGGATGGCGGACGGTGCAACCGGCGCGCTCCCCTGGGCCTGCAACGAGGCATGGGACATGCGGCCCACATGCCAGAGTTGTGCCGCAATCAAGCCGCCGGCCTCGTGTACGGCGTGGGTTACCTGTTTCCAGCCAGCCACCTGCTCGCTTGAGTAAATACCGGGTGTATAGGCATAGCCCTGGCCCTGGCGGGAAACCTGTGTGCCTTCGGTAATGATCAATCCGGCACTGCCACGCTGGGCATAGTAAAGGGCGTTCAACGCGGTGGGTGCATCACTGCCATGCTTGGCCCGCGAGCGTGTCATAGGCGCCATGACAACACGGTTTTTCAGCTCAACACGCCCCATTTTCAACGGGGAAAGCAGACGATTTTTCATGGCCTTGTCCTCGGTCCAGAGTTGTCTTCAGATAAAATCAACTTACTTAGTGATCATTACAAAACAAAATACTCGAAGCAAGCCTCCGTTTTTTGATCACCCACAAATGACTTCACCCAAGCAACGCAGGTAGAAGGCGTAATCGACGCCAACCCCAAACCCGCCGCCAGCCCGCAGACTGAACTTAAAAGAATGACCAACCACGATGTTGGCTCAAGAGGCACTAATTAGGTTGTTGAAAAAGACCGAACCGAATTGGATTCTGGCAAACGCCCCGTCATGTTCTTCAATGTCAGCGGAAGACCGAGCCAATGCGTGGATCCGATCTCAGGGTGCGGACAAAAGCTACAACCAGAATTTTTTTGTCCAGATGGCGCGTGAGCTGCAGGGCTTTTCGGTGCACAACTTGATCCGTTTGGGGAGCTTGTCAGGCTGGTGGGGTGGGTCGCATGTTTAGGCGAGGTGCGCCTAGAAATCGCCCCTAGGTGAATATTTGCGCTGGAACTGGCAAAACACCCGCTGACTGAGGCGGGATAAAGGGCAGCGCCAAGCCTGAGCGGCTGAAAAATCTCAAGCTTGGCGGGTTGGGGGAGCTAGGAATGAATTTTTCAACGGCCTGTTAAGCATAGGCCGTGCGCCCCGTAGTTCACGAATAACCAATTAAAAGGTGACCCGAACGGTTGAGAAAAAGGCATCCAGTAGCTTGATAACTAAATATCTCTGGCCAATCGGAAACCCCACATAAAAGCACGGGCCTGCGAAGAGAAATAGGCATTCCGATAGGCAATCCTGACGTTTACCGTATTATACGCCCATGCCCCTCCTCTCAATACGCCAAAGTGACACAACCCGTTATTCTCTTTCCCCCAAACTGAACCATCAGTCGGTGCATTGCTATAACTATAGTGCCAGCAATCGTCAACCCACTCCCTAGCATTCGCCAATATATCGTAGATACCAAAATTATTCGGCTTGAATGATGCGACCGGCGCAGTAGAAATCTGCTTATCGCTACACATAAACTTACTGAATCCATATTTATAATATTCATCCGTGGTCAAATCGTAAACGTTGGCATAACCACATGCCTCGTCTCGATTATTACCCCAAAAGAAGGTTGTCTGAGTCCCTGCTCGTGCGGCATATTCCCACTCAGCCTCCGTTGGAAGACGATATTTATGCCCCGTTTTTTTCGATAGCCATTCAGCATATGCGCGGCCATCTTCACGACGAACACAAACTACGGGCTCATTTTCTCCTTGTTTAAACCCAGTATTTTTATAGTTAGCTTCCTTAGAGAAAAAAAGTTTAGCCAGAGCAACTTGCGGATTTGCAGGCGGGCTTAGTGAAGTACAGCCTTCTGGTAAACTGTAGCCAGTTTCATTAACGAACGTCTGAAAGCTACCCAGTGTCACCTCCGTTGAAGACAAAGCAAATGGCTTCTTTATCACCACCTTATGACGAGGAATTTCCCACGCATGTACTTTGGCATTTACCTTTTCGGCAACGGCTTCCTCCTCAGTTGCCCCCATAACGAAATCACCTGCGGGGATGACGACCATTTCCGAACAATAGCTATCCGTGCAATCTACAAACCTATCTAAAGGCTTGAGTTCCTTATTTTCTATCAGTGAAGGAGATTTATTAACATGGATTAAGTTTGGGTATTTTTCAGACACAATGACATCCTTAGCCCAGATAATAGTCGACTGCCACTCTTGCAACATTTGCTCCAATCGAGCAGGTCTTTCCAGACTTAACGAGGAGCCATCATAATCACCAGCTTGGCAACGTGACTGTAGGTATTTGACCTCTGCAGATAGGGAGTCCAACTTGTTTTTTACTTGCCCCTGCAAAAACTGATTGTAAGCAGAGCTGACAATTGATTTTTTTAGATCTTCGGCAACAGCTTTTTGGGCGTCTGACGTTTTTTGCAAAACCACCTCATATGTTGCTGAGCATTTATCAAGTGAGTCCCACCTCATAGAGTCCGCCAACGACTGCAACGAAAGTGAAACTTGGTTTTCGCTTGCATAAGCAGAATTAAAACCAACAAACAAAAAAAATGAAATTGAAAAACATTTAATACTTTTCATAAATCACTCTCCTATTTTCATTTGGGAAACTCTGATCAAATTTCGCATAATTGCAGCGAATTTAAGTTAAAGCAGTATTCAGCCCCAACCGTAAAGCAACGAATTACTGAGCTTTTCGGCACACGACTTTCTGTATTAAAAGCGTAAATATTTTTAAGACATCCCTGGCAGTCTCTTCGCCGTGAAGTCGTCTGGTGTCTCAACGAAACGTGCAGCCACTTCACATTTGCTTTATCAATCCCAGCGCTACCCCTCTCGCTTGGTGCGGGCCTACCTAAACTTTTTTCAGAAATATTTGCACAGTTGGTATCCCTCCTTCTATCCAACCATCTATCGTCACACGCCCATAGGCTGAACAGCCCATACGCCTCTGACTTTTAAACCAGTTTCAGTACTTGACTGAATCTCTTGTGCGACTTTTGTGGCCAGCTTTCGACGAATTTATAGCCGACGGCAACGAGTATTACGGGTATTTCGGGCGCAGTCAGTTGAAACTCACGTGCGACTCCGACATCATCAATGTGTTAGTCGAAATTTGGCTTTCTATTAGCTCATTAATACTTTTCATGAGTTTTCCCGTCGAATGTGATACTTCGATAACTCTATACCGCAATCACACAGAAGCGACCTCTCATACATGCTTCTAAAATCCTCTTTTTTCGACTGCAAGAAAATACTCACCCATGAGAAACTGCCTCTCGTGAACGAGAGTTTGTCACTCATAGTGAATCGCCCCGGGTTTCGTAGACACCTCTTTGCCTTAAGGAAACGCTGAAAAAGCACCAGTTTGGCTATACCAAGGTGCGCTTGCGTGGCCTTGCGAAGAACACCGCGCAGCAGGTGACGCTGTTCGCGCTATCGAACCTGTGGATGGCGCACCGACATTTGCTGACGAATGCGGGCGAGGAGCGCCTGTAATGCGGGGAACGACCACTGCGAGAGGCTCGCAGTGGCTAAAAAGCATGAAATACACGGCTAATCTGATCGTTTTTTGACTGATGCGCTGTTTTCTAAATCGCAGATGGCGAAATGACCTGAAAATATCGGGCCACTTCAGACTATCCTTAACCCGAGAGCAATTTTTTTGGTGCTTTTATTTTCCACTTATGGGGAATTGAGAGTACCAAAGAACTGATTATTTATTCTCTATAGTTTCTCGTTGATAAGGAGAGACCTCACTGGCGATATCGATATAAAGAATGCCATTCAAATGGTCGACTTCATGCTGAATAATGCGGGCATGAAAACCTTCTGCTTTGCCTTGAACCTTAAGACCATCAATATCTTGAGCCGTGTATTCGATAGTCGTGTATCGAGGCACAATACCTATTTTCCCTGGAATACTAAAACACCCCTCACGTCCTTCTGCCCATCCTTCTCCCGAGGTAATAACCGGGTTTATTAGTACAGAAGGAGGTATCAGAGGTTCGCCAGGCGCTCGCTCTTCATCCCCAGAAAACTCAAAGACAATAATTCGTGCGCTCACCCCAATTTGGGGGGCAGCCAAGCCCACTCCACGACCATCACGCATGGTTTCAAACATATCAGATACTAAGGTTCGTAGCTCATCAGTCGAAAACCTATCAACCTGAGTAGCCACTTCACGCAATAAGGGGGCATCGGGAGGAAGAAACGTTCTTATCATCAAATATCTCCTAAAAACTGCTGTGAAAAAAGCTTATAAAAACTTTTATTACTCTCTTTCACTCAACGTCGCAATGGATAATCCTGTTGCTCGAAAGTTCCGAAAAATAGGGCTCTCGGCGGTTAAGCTTGGCGGTCTCGCCAGGCTGTAGCACTGGGCATCGAAAACTACGGTATGGGGATTCTGCCGCCACCGGGTACTTACAGGCAGTTGTTTGTCGTCAACTATCTGGCCGATACCGTAGTGCAGGCCGCTACAAGCGCTAGGCGCTAGCTCCCCTTGAGGCGATAGCTGACCTGCGCTCGACTCATGCCGAGCATCTGCGCTGCTGCCGTGATGTTACCGCCCGAGCGTTCCAGCGCCAGTCGCACCAGGCGCAGTTCGATCTCTTCCAGGGATATGTTCAACACCCGTTGGTGACCGGAAACAAAGGCCTGCAGACTCTCCAGCAACGGCTCTTGAAGGGGGCCTGCTCCCGAACCTTCGGTGGAGGTTGCGGCTGCCTGCACCTCGGCTGCGGGCTCATCCCGGCGCTGCACAGCAGAAAGGCGCCCTTCGGGGGTCAGGCCAATGGCCGTTGCCAGCAACGGCGCCCCCGCCTCGGCCAGGTGCACCATATCGATCACCTCGCCGTCACCGGCGGCAATCACACCGCGCTCGATCAGATTCTGTAGCTCACGGATATTGCCGGGAAACCGATACGTCAGCAGCGCGTTGACCAGCCGCGTACTGAACCGCGCCGGTCGACGCCCATGGCGCAGGCTGAAATGGCGTAGGAAGTAACTCATCAGCAACGGGATATCTTCGCGACGCTCGCGCAACGGCGGCAGGTGAATGGGGAACACATTCAATCGGTAGAACAGGTCTTCACGAAAACGCCCGGCCTCGACTTCGCGACGCAAGTCCAGGTTAGTCGCGGCAATGACCCGTACGTCCACGCGGATCGGAGCCGTGCCACCGACCCGCTCGATTTCACCTTCTTGCAAGGCACGCAGAATCTTGCTCTGCGCACCAAAGCTCAAGGTCGCAATCTCATCGAGGAACAGCGTCCCGCCATCGGCTCGCTCGAAACGCCCGGGGCGCGATCGTTCGGCGCCGGTAAAGGCACCACGCTCGACACCGAACAGTTCGGCCTCGACCAGGTTCTCAGGCAAGGTCGCGCAGTTGAGGGCCACCAGCGGCATCTGCTGTCGGGAACTGGCCTGATACAGGGTACGGGCGAATAATTCTTTACCGACCCCCGATTCCCCGGTCAACAACACCGTCGCCTGGGTTGGCGCGACGCGCTGCAGCAATTGACTGGCCGCGACGAACGCCGCCGAAATACCCACCAAGGGTATACCGTCGACGGGCTCTTCCAGTTCGGCGACGGTAGTTTCTATGCCCGAGGAGTAAGTGCTGCGACTGAGAAAATCCCCCGGGTCCAGATACGCCAGATCCACATCGATATCGTCCCACTGCTCGGCTGGCTTGCCGACGATGCGACAGGCTTTATGCCCCATCGACCGGCATTCCTCCTCACGAAAGACCACCAGGCGACCGAGCAGTGAAGAGGCGTAACCACTTGCATAACCGATCTCCATCCAGCAAGCCGGTTCACCTCCTAGGCCGTAGGCAGCAATATGTTCGTCGTCTTCCAGTGAGTTGTGCCAGAAAAACTCGGAGTAGAAATGACCGAGGCCCGAGTCGATCTCGAAGCGCACGACCTCGACATTGACCATACCTTCAAGCATGTGCAGTCGCGGTCCGGCGCTGTACAAGCTGGCGTGATCGCCTTCCGGCCATTGTTCGCTGACCTGGGTGGCGTCGCGCGCGCCTGCCTGCCAACCAATGCGCGTCAACTGGCCACGTGCCTTATCGAACCCCTGCGCGTCGATCAGCTCACGGCGGATCGCGCCGAAGGCCGAGCCTTGCATCAACATCACGCGCTGACCGCATAACCAGATGCTCCCGTCCTGTGGGGCGAAGGCCACGGTCTCGGCTAGTTGCTCGGCCGAAGGCAGACCACTGGCGCCGAACTGGCTGGCCCGGTCGACAATCAGGCGCTTTTGTCGGCCAAGCAGTTGCTTGAGAAACTCCTCATCTGCAGGGCGGCGATTCTTGTCAGGCGGGGGACGAGTCATAGGATCAATGAGCTGTTGGGAAGTAATTTTTTCAGTATGCCCGGACAACCCCCACGGTCAATCTGCCAATGATTGACCACAGGCCTTCTGACCCTCGTTCGTCCGATAAACGCACAAAAAAACATCAAGCGTCGAGCTTTCAACGGCCTGCGACATCCTCTGCATAAAATTCCGCACACGCTGTTTCAATATTTGTGTCCAGACGCGCTAAAAAAACATAACTATTTGATTTTATATAAATTAATTAATAAATCGAGTTTGGCACGATAGTTGTTATTACTAAGTCATGAGCACCCAATAAGAGAGACAACGCCATGACCGTTACTCGCCCTACCTATCAAAACCTTGAACTGCAACCTCTCGCCGGGAAATGGCGTGCCGGTAGCACCGATCGTCCGCTGGAGGTGTTCGACCCCTTCACCCAGACACGCTTGCTGCAAATCACCCAGGCCAATCGCGATGATCTCGATGAGGCTTACCGCAAGGCACAGGAAACCCAGGTCAATTGGGCAGCCCAAGGGCCGACCGCCCGGGCTCAGGTCCTGCTCAACGCGGTAAAGATCTTCGACGAGCGCCGTGAAGAAATCATTGGCTGGATCATTCGTGAGTCCGGCAGCACGCGCATCAAGGCGCAAATCGAATGGGGCTCCGCTCGCGCCATTACACTGGAGTCGGCGAGCCTGCCAAGCCGGGTGCACGGGCGCATTCTTGCCTCCAACATCCCTGGCAAGGAAAGCCGTGTCTACCGCACACCTCTGGGCGTGATCGGCGTGATTAGCCCGTGGAATTTCCCCCTGCACCTGACCGCCCGCTCCCTGGCACCGGCCCTGGCGCTGGGCAACGCGGTAGTGGTCAAGCCCGCCAGCGATACGCCTATCACCGGCGGCCTGTTGCTCGCGCGCATCTTCGAGGAAGCCGGATTGCCGTCGGGCGTGCTTAGTGTGGTGGTCGGTGCCGGCGCGGAAATTGGCGATGCCTTCGTCGAACACTCGGTCCCATCGTTCATTTCCTTTACCGGCTCGACCCAGGTTGGACGCTCCATCGGCCGCATCGCCAGTGGAGGTGAGCACCTCAAGCACATCGCCCTGGAGCTGGGCGGTAATAGTCCGTTCGTGGTCCTGGCCGATGCCGATGTCGAGCAGGCCGTCAGTGCCGCCGTGGTGGGTAAGTTCCTCCACCAGGGCCAGATCTGCATGGCAATCAACCGCATCATCGTCGAGCAACCGCTACTGGAAACCTTTACCCGGCGCTTCGTCGAGCGGGTCAAAGCCCTGCCTTACGGGGATCCGGATAAAGCGGAAACCGTGATCGGCCCGGTGATCAACAGCAAGCAATTGGCGGGCCTGCAAGCGAAGATCGCCACCGCCCGGGCCGAGGGCGCCAATCTGCTGGTGGGCGGGCAAGCCAAGGGGAACGTCCTGCCGCCGCATGTGTTTGGCGACGTCACCGCCAACATGGACATTGCGCGTGAAGAGATCTTCGGGCCGCTGGTGGGCATTCAATCCGCCCGCGATGCCGAGCACGCCCTGGAGCTGGCCAATTGTAGCGAATATGGACTGTCCAGCGCCGTCTTTACCTCCAGCCTGGAGCGCGGCGTGCAATTTGCGCAACGCATCCGCGCCGGCATGACCCACGTCAACGACATCCCGGTCAACGACGAACCCAACGCGCCGTTCGGCGGTGAGAAGAACTCCGGCCTTGGACGCTTCAATGGCGACTGGGCGATCGAGGAGTTCACCACCGACCATTGGATCACCCTGCAACACAGCCCCAGGCCGTATCCGTTCTGACCTGAACCATGGCGTCCATGAACCCACTTACCCATAAGAGAACGGAGTACGAAATGTCTTCACTCCTCAACCGCCCAGCGGTGAGATGGCCCCTCACTGTCTGCCTTGCCCTACCGATGACCCTGCTGGCGGGTAGCGTCTTTGCCGATGGTGACGGCGTCTGGAAAGGCGGCGAAAACGTCTATGCCAAAATGTGCGGCTACTGCCACGAAAACCAAGTCGGCCCGTCTATCAAGGGCCGCCAGCTGCCATCGCCCTACATCACCGCCATCGTGCGCAACGGTTTCCGTGCCATGCCGGCCTTCCCCGCTTCGTTCATCGATGACAATTCGCTGCAACAGGTAGCCGACTATATCTCCAAAACACCCGTTCCCGTGGCCAAGCCTTGAGGAGTCGGTAATGAATATTGAACGTCGTTTATTGCTCAAGGGAATGGCCTTGAGCGGCATGGCCGCAGCGCTGGTCAGCCGTTCGGGCCTGACCATGGCCAACGGTGCACTGGGCGTTCAGGCCCGGCCGGCGCTACCGACCCTGGCCCTAATGACTGGCGAGGTTGCCGCGTCGACCTTCCTCCAGGGCATCAACGCCAGCCCAACCGCTAGACAGGTCACGATGCAACGCGCCGACCTGAGCCTGGACTTCATCCTCGACCTGGAAAAACGCCTGGGCAGCACTCAACCGCAACGCATCATCGGCCTGGTGGACGATGCCAGTGCTGCCGTGATCATCGACCTAGCACGCAGTGCCGGCGCGCGCGTGCAGTGGCTGGGTCAGCATCGCGCCACGGCCAACGCCTCCCATCACCGTCTACTCAGTGCAAAGGCCGCCAGCGGCTGCGCCCCGCAGCTTGGCCTGAACCTGAACGCCTGCGGTACCCACTTCAGCCTTACTGAACAGCGCTTGCATGGCCAACACGCACCGTTGCAAGTCTCTGCGACGGCGCGCAACACCGCAGGTTCCGAGCAATGGGCGGCCACGCTGGGCTACACCCTCGCTGCACTGGGCACCGCCAATCTCGGTCAGGCGCCCCTGATCGCCAGCCGTGCCTCGCCGCTGACCGGTAATTTCGTTTCGTTCTCGATCGAAGCTTGAAGGAACTCTCCAGATGACTGAAAAAACCAACAACAAGCTACTGCCTCGTGGCGTCAACGCCGCCCACTTCGAGCAAGCCATCGCCAAGTTCCGCACCTTGCTCGGCGAAGACAACGTCCTGGTCAAGGACGATCAACTGATCCCCTACGCCAAGATCATGATGGCTGTGGACAACGCCGGGCACACACCTTCTGCTGCTATCACCGCAACCACCGTCGAGCAGGTGCAAGGCGTGGTGAAAATCTGCAATGAACACAAGATACCAGTGTGGACCATCTCTACCGGTCGCAACTTCGGTTACGGCTCCGCAGCACCCGGTCAGCGTGGCCAGATCATTCTCGACCTGAAAAAAATGAACAAGATCCTCCACGTCGATCCCCAGCTGTGTACCGCCCTGGTCGAGCCGGGGGTAACTTACCAGCAGCTTTACGACCACATCCAGGAACACAACTTGCCCTTGATGCTATCGTTCTCCGCGCCGTCGGCCATCGCCGGACCGCTGGGCAACACGATGGATCGCGGCGTGGGCTACACGCCTTACGGTGAGCATTTTATGATGCAGTGCGGCATGGAAGTGGTGCTGGCCAATGGCGACGTGTATCGCACTGGCATGGGCGGGGTTAAGGGCGACAACGCCTGGCAAGTCTTCAAGTGGGGCTATGGCCCGACTCTGGATGGAATGTTCACACAGGCGAACTATGGTATCTGCACCAAGATGGGCTTCTGGTTGATGCCCAAACCGCCGGTGTTCAAGCCGTTCGAGATCAAGTTCGAGAACGAGTCGGATATCGCCGAAATCGTCGAATTCATCCGCCCGCTGCGCATCGCCCAGGTCATCCCCAACTCGGTGGTGATCGCCGGCGTACTGTGGGAGGCCTCCACCTGCAATACCCGCCGCTCCGACTACACCCTTGAGCCCGGCGCGACCTCCGACGCGATCCTCAAGCAGATCCAGATAGACAAGAACCTCGGCGCCTGGAACGTCTACGCCGCACTTTACGGCACTCAGGAACAGGTCAACGTCAACTGGAACATCGTCAAGGGGGCACTCAAACAATTGGGCAAGGGTCGGCTCGTCACACAGGAAGAAGCCGGTGACACCCAGCCCTTCAAATACCGCGCCCAACTGATGTCGGGTGTACCAAACCTGCAGGAATTCGGCCTGTACAACTGGCGTGGCGGTGGTGGTTCCATGTGGTTCGCACCGGTCAGCCAGGCCCGAGGCAGCGAATGCGACAAACAGCAGGCGCTGGCCAAGAAGACGCTCAACAAACACGGCCTGGACTACGTCGGCGAGTTCATCGTCGGCTGGCGCGACATGCATCACGTCATCGACGTGCTGTACGACCGCACCAACCCCGAAGAGACCCAGCGCGCCAATGCCTGCTTTGCCGAATTGCTGGATGTATTCGAGCAGGAAGGCTATGCCGTGTACCGCGTCAACACCGCCTTCCAGGAGCGTGTGGCGCAGAGCTATGGTCCGGTCAAACGCAAGCTTGAACATGCCATCAAGCGTGCCCTGGACCCGCACAACATCCTGGCACCGGGCAAGTCGGGCATCGACCTCACCAACCCATTTTGATGATGCTTGATACCCCGTCAGGCCTGGCGGGGCTTTTTATCTTAGGATACGCAATGACTTACACACAGTTGCTCGCAACCAGTACCCTGCTGCTGGCTGCCTTCCTGACCCAGGCCCAAGGCGACGTAACCTAGGGTCGACATCCCGGGCCGAAAGCATGGGAAGTGATCGTCCAACTTGAAGGCAAGCTCACCGAGAAGAACATTCCCCGCCATATGATCGGGCGCGAAAAGCGTGTGGTGGCCACGGCCATCACTGCGGCGACATTCAAAAAATATCTCTGAGAATTGAACAAGGTTATTGATCTTGGATCAGGACCGCTATGAGGCTTATGCCAACCACGATCTTACCTAACGGCCATCACTCAGTGACTGCCTGTGCAACCGGTGGCGTGATCTACATAGATCACTGCAAGCAGGAGTTTCAATTGGTACGGTGCAACCTCAAGGTTTGCGAAGGCAACTCCCCAAAACGCTCTTTGTATTCCTTGGAAAAACGTCCAAACTGCTGAAAACCGTAATCCATAGCAATACTGGAAACTTTTTCAGAGGATCGCGCCTGGATCAGGCGTAATCGAACTTGATCGAATCGTAATTGACGAAAATATGCGATCGGTGTCATGCCGTAATACGTATGAAAATCACGATAAAGGCGCTCGCGGGAGACCCCCACAGCTCGCTCAAGATCCACGAGCGTCAGAGGGAGTTCCAAGGACTCATTAAACATAATTTCAAGTTGTGTCAGGTACTGCGGGCGCCCCGCTTGGCGCGCCAGCAATTCATCAAAATAGTTATGTCGTTGCGAGAACAAGAGGCTGGTGATCAAGCTGTTTTCAAAGTTGCTCCACACGTCTGGCAGATCGCATAAAGAGCTCTCAGCCAGCAGAATCTCTTGAAAATTTTCCACCAGCTGCCACCACTGCTGCATTGCACCATCCAAACTCACCTTTGGCTCGAAAAGTATCGGCTGCGAAATTTGCCGACCCAGCAGCTTTGATAACTTCACCTCCAGTGCCCTGCGCGCGAGCTTAACCATCTTTTTGCGGCATTTCTCGCCAATGGTCATGCGCAAGGACTGGTTGGGCGAGAGGATCACCCCTACTGAAGAATTGGAGACGAATGAACTACCCTGATGCTCAATACTTTGCTCTCCGTACAGAGGCAAGTTGACACTGTAGCTCTGCTCCAGATTTTCGATCTTGACACGTACCAAGGTCGAATATTCGATTATCCCAATAGCTGAATTGCCTATTATGGTCCCATAATGGCGAAAATCCAGTTCGCGGGGCCTGGGAACTTCAAGATCATGTGGCCCGTTGATATTCAACATCCACTGTACGGCTTGTGCGGGCGTGTTGAGAACTGTTGAAAACTGCTGACGAATTACATTGTTTTTATTTTGATGGTAAAACATAGCATTTCCTCGATAGCCACTTAGTGCGGCTTTTGCAGGCTAAACGCGTGAAACAGTGCCGCGTCCTTCTGATGTTTCGTACAGTGCTTCCTGCATTGCCAGATCACGGTAGCCAAACTAGCTCTGCATCTGATGCACGCGCAGCATCGCCCACCTTGGATAATTTCAAACTACCCCCATCCATAAAAATGGCTCCTTGAGTGGGGTAGTCACCGAGATCAGATTTTGCAAAAAAATAGAACTCAGTCCGCGAAGGTCTAACCTCTGCTCTTTTGGAGGAACCATTCAAGGCCACGCTATTTCGCTCGTGACCGCACGTCAAGCTCCATCAGTCTGTCATTCATCTTTATAAAAAAAATTGCTCACAGCCTGAGGAAATCCGCAAAACCGCATAGCAATTACGTTATAGCCGAATAGTACTGGGGCGGGGTCGGAGGTTTAATCAGTTCTTCCCCGAAGCGAGCAAGGGTCAGACTTCCATGAGCACCCAATCTATTGCCGAGTGGCAAGATTCTATCAGGGGCTGTCTGGACCTCCGTCCTTTGGCGATTTGGAACCTCCTGATGCGCCTCCCTTCAAGGCTTGGAGAAATCTACGAAAGTAGCGGCGCGTCAAAAGCACCGTACCTGCCTAGCCATCCCCGTACCAGGGATGGGCCAGAACACTAACCGCAAGAGCCTGCGCAATGCCGAAAAATACGCCTGAATATCAATACGTCACAGGGCAGTACCGCCCTGGTTTCACCACTCTTTTCGAACAGTATCAATTGGCAAACGACAGGGTGCTCCTGGAGCGCTCCTGGGATCTAGACGTCCGGTACGGCTTGCATCCGAGGCAGACCTTTGATCTGTGTTTCGCCAAAGGGCGTGCCAAAGCCAATCTGATCTATCTTCACGCCGGCTATTGGCAATCGCGGGATAAGGCACAGTTTCGCTTTATCGCCTCAGCCCTGACTGATCGCGGCTATAACGTAGCCCTGCTGAACTACCCACTTTGTCCTGAAGTGTCTGTCGCTCAAATAGTTGCCACACTAGGCCACGGCGTATTGTTCACCCGAACTGCACTTCCACTGAAGGAACAACTGCTGCCGCTTATCGTCGTAGGGCACTCAGCGGGAGGGCACCTTGCGGTTGAATTGGCAATAGCACAAGCAGCGCTTCATCAACGGCAGCAACCCATCTCAGCGATAGTGCCCATTAGCGGAATTTACAATTTAGAGCCGCTGATCGAGACCAGCCTAAATAAAAAATTGCTCCTAGATAGACGCCAAGCGCAGGCCTGCTCACCGCTGACCCGCGTGACCGGAAATCTGGTTCCAGCAGCCTTTGTAGTGGGTGGCGAAGAAACACCAGCGTTTCTGGAGCAGAATCGCACCATGATGTCTGCATGGAGCCTTACTGATAGCCCAGCAACTTGCCTGGAAGTTGCCGGGCGGGATCATTTCACTGTTTTGCAAGAATTTGAGAGCCCCTCCGGGACTCTACTCAAACTGATCGAAACCATATATCAAGCGGTTTGCCCTGCTATCGATTGTGTTACATGTAAGTGATGATCAAACGGTTCTCCTGATAATCCCCCGAGGCCAGATCTCTGTCGTAGCGGGTCTTGACGTAGATGTTCCGCCGCGCTCAAACCAACGCCTTTGGTAGGCCACTCTGCACTACGCAGCTGAGGAAGATATTACGCTCACTTTCGACGCTCTGATCAGGGTGCTGTGGCCCCGATCGATACAGATACCGCACCGGTCGATCTTTCATGAGGTCCGCCTTGGTAGAAGTCAACATGAACATCTCCATCGGGTCTGCGGCAGCGCCGATGGCTATCCAACTTTTCTGGAACACCGACGCGGGCCCTTCTACATGTGCAAAGCATAACGAGTGGAAGCAGATTCATCGCCCGTAAAAAGCCAGGCCATTAAGCCGCATTGTTATTTTTATGACCACTTGCTGAAAAAATAGAAAAGTCCCACACCCAACTATCGAGCTCGTCGCCCCCTGACACAAATCCTGCTCGCTTTACCGGATCAGTGGAAGGCGCGACCAGACAGGTAAGGCAAGTAATAAAAAAGTCCGCCGGCAATACGCATAAACCAAGGCAACCTCTGGCTTGCGTTGAACTCTGCCAGCGGCGGTTGGGAGTAATCACGAGACGGCGGATGGACGCCTGCCGCTGGCGTGTTCGCCGTGCCCTTAAGTAAAGTACTGCTGAAGCTTCTTCGCCGTCCGGTCGGGATTTAGACAGAAGATGCTGATAAGGCCTACTGTCACCAAGTAAAAACCAATGTAGTCGAAAGAAGCGTTCATCCCTTCGGCCAACCGTTTGCTCATTTCCAAGGTCTGTGGCCCGCCTTTGACCATTTGCACGTAACCTGCACGCTCCATCAACATACCGACCATAACCGGCGCCACGATGCCCCCTAGAGACGCAATGGCAGTCAGAGTCGCCATGACTGCACCACGTTGTTTGGAGGCGACGCAAAAGGCCACTGCCGTCGGAGCGAGGGGAAAGGTCATAGCCAGTCCTGCGGCAATAACCAGCAAGGAGACCGCAGCGTATCCCTCCAGGTGAGGAAGAATCAGGAAGCAGACCCCGGACAAGATCAAGACGAAACCGAACGATGCGCCCAATGACAAGTAAACCGATAGGCCGCATCTCATCATTACGCGAGACGTATAACCCAACACACCCAGAGTCAGTGCGCCGAACAACCACGGAAAGGTAGACACTAGCCCCACCATTTCGGGTGAAAGCGACACTACCGCACTCAAGTAACGGGGCGACCACGTTGTCAGGAAGCCCTGAGCCCAAAAGCAACCTGCACCGGCGAGTGTCGCGATGATGAACATACTGGAGGAAAAAACCCGAAAAATGGGGACGTGTTTAAGACTGTCCGATTTTTCGGCAATGCTGGCTCGATCCTTGGGAGATGCCTGGTGTTTCGCACCTTCTGCGCGGAGAGCGCCCTCCTGATGCTTACCCTTGATATGACTGTAGGGGCCTTCTTTGGCGATCACCAGCCATAATGTTGACCAAATCAAGCCGACGAGACCGAGGAAACCAAATGCCCAGCGCCAACCCCACTGCGGATGGGCAATGATATAGGCAAGGATTGGAGCTGCAAAAATCGGCCCTAAGGTAGAGCCTATCGCCACCAGAGTGCTAGGCAAACCGCGCTCCCTGGCTGGAAACCAGCCGTGTACATGGTGCAGGGTAATCGGCATCGCAGGCCCTTCGGCAGCACCAAGCACTATCCGGGTTACAAGCAATACTGCAGCGCCTCCACCAAGCAACATCGGAAACTGCAAGACCGACCAAAGCCCCCCCATGGTCAACAGAATCCATCGGGTCGGCACCTTAGCCGCAAGAAAGCCGACCCATATTGCGCTAACGGCGAAAAGAAAGAAAAACGCACTGCCGATAAAACCGAACTCACTCGCGGATAAACCGAGTTCACGCATGGCAGGCTCAGCAACCAATCCCAAAACGGCCTTATCGGCAAAGTTGATCATCTGAAAAATCACTAGCATCCCGGTGATAAGCCAGGCGCGGCGATTCATCTGCCCCGAAGCGAGCGCCGCCCGCAATGTGTGAGGCGGATAAGCAGTTTGAGTTAACTCCGTCATACGCACACCCCTACGTTTTCAGAGCTGTGCGAAACTTCGCTCAAGGATGCGGCGTTAATATTGCTACCTACGCGAAAGCTGTCGTTATCCTCTGCCGCAAAAACCTTACCGCTGAAGTCACGATGGGCGGCCCGGAGCATTTTTTCGATGTCAGCCGCGCCCGGCACATTGGGTACGATATGATGCAGAATCAATTGACTGACACCAGCCGCCTGGGCCACTTTTCCCACCTGCTCGTATGAAGTATGAGACTCCTCAAGGTGTACGGCGATTCCTTCGCGGGCAGGCCCTTCTGGAAAAGTGGCCAGGATCGCGTCCAGATCGATGACCTCATGCAGAAGCATGTCGGCACCTTTGGCCAGGCGGATGCAATTTTCCGAGTAAGTCGTGTCACCGGAAATCACTACCGATCCGTACTTACTGTCAATGCGGAAGCCAAAAGCTGGGTAGCATAAACGGTGGTCCACCAGAATGGCCGAAACAACGACTTGCGCGTCTCGATAAACCACAAAAGGATCCATGACTGGATGACGGGCTAGCACGGGATCAGCCTTGGCTTCGGCCGGCACCTCAATGTCGTGGCCATAAACCCACTGATTGGGGCTGGAACGCCCTTCGTCGGCCATGCGAATGGCTACGTCAGACGCAAAAACCTTGTTGATCAACGCATCCACGATATCAGCAGTACCGACCATCGGGTGATCTCCACCACAGCAACCGGGCACGACAAGATGATCGCTATGAGTATGCAGGACGGGTACACGTGGCGGTTTAGCGGGTCCGTAGACGTGAATCGGTTGACTAAAGGACTCTCCCGGCACTTGCCAGCCGGTAAGCAGATACGAACCCAGATCATAAATATGATCAGAATGGTGATGGGTTATGAAAATCGCTCTTAATTGATCCCAAGTACAATGAGACCGGTAGTTACGAATACTGCCCATACCACAATCAAAAACGTATGAACATCCATCAACCACAACCGCAGTAGAGATACCTGCACGACTAGCTGAAACCACTGGCCCACCACCAGTGCCGAGAGTGTGAACAGTCATCCCAGAATGATTTACCTGGCTCATCCGACTACCTTTCTTGTTCTAGTTAATAAGAAAAATGGTTAATGCCAGATCAAATGTAATCCAAGAAACAACTTACCACTATGCAGTTTTCTCTTGTTCTTTATTCTTTTTCGCTTGCGACTTTATGATAAAGGCTACTTCAAGCCCTATGCGCAACAATCACGACCGCATTCCGGGCGGCGGAGACGGCCAGCATGAACGGTCAGAGCAAGAACTTTAAGCGCTCAAAAATAAGCTGACCGTTGCGAATTAATCTCTAATTTTAGGGATGAATAAATAAGGGAAATTCACACCGAACTTACTCTTCGACCACAGCCGCCGTCCCTGGGCGGCTGAGCCTGTAGATCATTCAAAGTTCGGGGCTGTACCTGGCTTCGAGAATACGATATTGCGCAGAGCTGACAGTCTTACCACTTCTTCGGGACTGGATTGATTGTGCAATTCATCGAAGAGGCTGGACAGGTCGTTACCCGGACTAACCCAGAACAGTCCACGAGCAGGTTTATCCGAATCGATGCGATACGCATGAGTCGAACCACGTTGCCAACAAACATAATCGCCAGGCTTGGCAGTCATCCACTCACCATCTTTATACAGTGCATACTCACCCTCCAGAACAAATACGTGCTCATCCTGTATCGGATGAGTATGCGGCGGTATAAAGCTGCCAGGAGGATCGTAGGTCAACCAAGCAAAACTACTCTGCTCATCTCCGCCGAGAATCGGCCAATAAGAAGTACCCAGCACATTCCAAACTTTACGGCCAATCATAGACTTTATTTCGTCAACACCGAAAGGTAGTGGCACGTTTCGGTCTGAGCGTATTATTCCTGACTCCATATTCCACACCTCACTCAAGTAAAATCCATACACCATGACCTTTCCGGGCAATCAGAGCGCCTACTGATAACTGCTCTTCGACAAGCACTCCGATGCCGTTCTTAATCAAGAAAGACATTAGACAAATCCCCTCAGCTCTTGCTATGCAGATATTTGATTAAAATTGTGCTTTTTTATTATGAAGCTACCAAAAATTGAATATGGTTTACCAAAATATGCTCTAGTTTCAAAAAAAAATTCGCTCAAAATGACAAGGCAGACGGTCTTCGACTGCACGACACGACCCACTGGAACCGAATGGAAGGTTTTTTGCCATGTTGCATCAAATCGATGAAAAATCCCTTAAAGTCAGGTTCCGTAGGGCTTTCGCACTTGCCGATGGATGCGAACCCGATCCTCGCTTCACGCTAGCCAATGAACGAACCTTCCTTGCCTGGATCCGTACGGCCATTGCGCTTCTGGCCAGCGGAATTGCACTGGATGCGCTCCCGCTAGATCTATTTGCCGGGCGTCTGCAAATGCTGCTGTCATATACACTCACTGGTATGGCGCTGCTAGTTAGCGTTAACGCAACCCTACGCTGGCTCAATGTGGAGCGCGCCCTACGTCGCCGCCAATCTCTTCCGTACCCAATCCTGGCACCAATACTGGGTTTATTCGGCCTGATAGTTTCAACCATACTGTTACTGCCTTGAGGCCACCTGCGTGTCGAGCTCTGCCACCCCTCCCCTACATGACGACCGGGGCCTACAGCCCGAACGCACTGCGCTGACCTGGGAACGCACCGTACTCTCTACTTTGGTACTTGGATGCACCGTATTTCGTCATCCCCTGGCCCGCGACATTCCCATGATGACGCTAATGCTTATGGCTCTGTGTATCGGCTCTATCTACTCATTATTAATCATCGACGGCTATCGCCAGTCAGCGCAGCACATACGTGGAGAAAGCTCAGCTCCACGGCTAGGCGAGGTGCTGATATTAGGGCTGGGCGTTGCAATGTTAAGTAGTGCAGCATTGTGGGGTATGTTGTAAAGGTCAACACTGGGGAGCTTCCCGCCAAGCTTGAACAACTGCCCCATGGCTTTGAGGCACAGGCTGAAACGATGGAGCAGTCGTCAATGAGTTTGAAACTACTGTCAGGCGTCAGCCCCTTTGAAGAAGCCCCCTTCGCTATCAGGAGGTCAACATGTGACTGATTCCACCATCATTATTTTCGATATGGACGGTACTGTCCTCGACTCGGCTCCCGGAATCCTTGAGAGTTTGACGTATGCCATCCGTCAAATGGGCCATGATTTTATTCCCGGCGCCGAGACGCAGAAGTTATTTGGCCCCCCCCAATGAACCAAATTGTCGCAGAACTTTTGGCGCCTTTCACAGACGATCGAGTCGACGAGTACGTCCACCTGTACCGCTCCCACTACAGGGAGCAAGGGCTCTACAAAAGCTTTCCGTACCCAGGCATCAGCAATGCGCTCAGTCATTTTTCGGACCGTCATTACTCGCTCTTTATTGCGACCTCGAAACGACAAGAGTTTGCTGAAAAAATGCTTACCTACAACGGATTGTTCAATGCTTTCCAGTCGATCTTCGGCACTTCGCCCGACGGTAACCTGGATGACAAGGCTGATCTGATGAAGACGCTGCTAGCATCCCTTGCGAAGCCCCCATCTAGCGTTTTCATGAGTGGCGACAAACGTGATGACTGCAGGCTGCGCAGCTAAATGCAATGATTCCGGTGGGTGCACTGTGGGGCTATGGGGCCGTCGATGAATTGAAAAACAGTGGGGCCCTGGCCGCCGATACACCCTGGGAATTACCCACCGTAGTTGACGGTCTGCTGCCCGCAGCTTGATAAGGAGCGACATGACCCCCACCGCCGCCAGCCCAGCAGTATCTAAAACGCCAGATTTTCCTGCCGCGGGCGGTCACGTTGAGCGCAAGCCCATCCGTGTCGCCCATCATGTAGTTTTCAGGCTTGCCGAACGGTCGTATCTCAGAGCGCCATAGCGAGCTCCTGAACAGAGTCAGGACCGGATGCTCGTCTCGCTATCCTAACTGCTCCAGCAAAAAACCGATTCAGTGCACATCCAAATCCAAAATCCTCATTCGGGACTTAAATCGGGACTTAAATCGGGACTTAAAGCACTGGATGGAGCTGGATTTCAGTGGTTCCTGCCGGAACGAAAAAAGGACCCGAAGGTCCTGATTTCAATCGCTTACAGAATTTAGTGGAACTCTGCAGCGCAATATTTGGAGCGGGAAACGAGACTCGAACTCGCGACCCCGACCTTGGCAAGGTCGTGCTCTACCAACTGAGCTATTCCCGCTTGGTGATGCGCATTCTATAGAATCCTCAGCACCCGTCAACCCCTTGATTCAAAAAAGTTTTATTTCTTTTCCACGGTCGTGCGCAGATGGGGCCAGGCGGCGCGCAGGTATTGCAGCATGGACCACAGGGTCAGGCCGGCGGCGATCAGCAGCAAGGCGTAGCCCAGCAGCACCCAGAAAGTGAAGTTAGACGGGTTGGCCAGCAGGATGACCAGCGCCAGCATCTGCGCGGCGGTTTTCCATTTGCCCATGTTGGACACGGCCACATGGGCGCGTGCGCCGATTTCGGCCATCCATTCGCGCAGGGCCGAGACGACGATCTCGCGACCGATGATCACGGCGGCCGGCAGGGTCAGCCACAGGTTGCCGTGCTCTTGCACCAACAACACCAGTGCCACGGCGACCATCAGTTTGTCGGCCACAGGGTCGAGGAACGCGCCAAACGGCGTGCTCTGCTCCAGGCGTCGTGCCAGGTAACCATCCAGCCAGTCGGTTGCGGCCGCAAAAGCGAAGACCGAACTGGAGGCCATGTAGCTCCATTCATAGGGCAAGTAGAACAACAAAATGAAAATCGGAATGAGCAGGACGCGTAGAACGGTGATCAGATTAGGGATATTCATCGGCACAACTGGCTACGAGGTGAGAAGGCATTCTACTCGCTGTGTAGGTTTGCATAAATCAACTCAGCGAGCTTTTTACTGATTCCAGGGGCTTTGGCTATTTCTTCAATGCTGGCACGGGACAATTCCTGCAATCCGCCAAAATGTTTCAACAGTTCGCGCCGTCGCTTTGGCCCTACACCCGCCACCCCTTCCAGGGTGGAGGTACGCCGGGTTTTACCACGTCGGGCACGATGACCGGTAATGGCAAAACGATGGGCTTCGTCGCGAATCTGCTGAATCAGGTGCAATGCCGGTGAATCGCCCTTCAAGGTGAACTCATGGGCGGCATCATTCAAGTACAACGTTTCAAAACCGGCCTTGCGCGTCGCGCCCTTGGCCACGCCGAGCAGGATCAGGTCGGGCACCGCCAGTTCGTTGAGCACGTCACGGGCCATGGATAGCTGGCCCTTGCCGCCGTCCACCAGCAGGATATCCGGCAGCTTGCCCTCGCCGTCCTTGAGTTTGCTGAAGCGCCGGGTCAGGGCTTGGTGCATGGCGGCATAGTCGTCGCCCGGGGTGACACCTTCAATGTTATAGCGTCGATAATCGGACTTGATCGGGCCTTCCGGGCCGAAGACCACGCAGGACGCCACGGTCGCCTCGCCGCTGGAGTGACTGATGTCGTAGCACTCCAGGCGTTGCGGCGGCTCGTCAAGCTTGAGCACATCGGCCAGCGCGTCAAAGCGCGCGGCCACATGCTGGCGGTTGGCCAGGCGCGCGCTCAGGGCCTGTTCGGCGTTGGTCACCGCCAGTTGTTGCCAACGCGCCCGCGTGCCGCGCACCCGGTGGCTGATGTCCAGCTCGCGGCCGCGCAGGGCGTGGATCGCATCAATCAAGGCGGGGAAGTCTTCGTGCACCACGTTGACGATCAACTCACCCGGCAAGTCGCGCTCGGGGCTGCTGACGTAGTACTGGCCAAGGAACGCGGCCATGACCTCGGCCACCTCCTCCTCGATGCCCGTCTGGGGAAAGAAGTTCTTGCTGCCCAGCACCCGGCCGCCACGTACGCTGATCAGGTGCACGCAGGCCCCGCCCGGGTTGACGAAGGCCGCAATCACGTCGACGTCACCGGTGCCGCCCTCCATACTCTGCTGGTCCTGCACCCGCCGCAGCAGGGACACCTGGTCACGCAGTTCGGCGGCCCGCTCGAAGTCCAGGACACTGGCCGCCTGCTCCATGGCGCCGGACAGTTCGTCGGCCAGGGCATTGCTGCGCCCTTCGAGGAACATCACCGAGTGCCGCACGTCTTCGGCATATTCCTGGGGCTCGACCAGCCCGACACAGGGTGCCTTGCAACGCTTGATCTGGTATTGCAGGCATGGGCGGGTACGGTTCTTGTAGAAGCTGTCTTCGCACTGACGTACAAAAAAGGTCTTTTGCAGCAGGCTCAGGCTCTCGCGGATCGCTCCGGCGCTGGGGTAAGGGCCAAAATATTTGCCCTTGTGCTTCTTCGCCCCGCGATGGATGCTCAGGCGTGGGAAATCGCCGTCCGACAGAAACACGTACGGGTAGGATTTATCGTCACGCAGCAGAATATTGTAGGGCGGCCGCCATTCCTTGATCAGCGTCTGCTCAAGCAGCAACGCCTCGGTTTCATTGGCGGTGATGGTGGTTTCGACCTGGGCGATACGCCCCACCAGCGCGGCGGTCTTCGGCGCCAGGCCGGTCTTGCGAAAGTAACTGGCCAGGCGCTTCTTGAGGTTCTTGGCCTTGCCGACGTACAGCAGGCGCGCCTCGCTGTCGAACATGCGATACACGCCAGGCCGGCCACTGCAGGTCGCTAGAAATGCACTGGGATCAAACGCGGCGGTTATTTCAGTGGCTTGCATTTCAGGCGCTGGCGTCCACCATGCCGTGGCGAACCGCCAGCAAGGTCAATTCAACATCACTGCTGATGGACAGCTTCTCGAAGATTCGATAACGGTAGGTGTTCACGGTTTTCGGCGACAGGCAGAGCTTGTCGGAAATCGACTGGACCTTCTGGCAGCCGACAATCATCAAGGCGATCTGAATCTCGCGCTCGGACAAGGCATCAAACGGCGAGTCGCTGACCGGCTGAAACGACTTGATCGCCAACTGCTGGGCAATCTGCGGGCTGATGTAGCGCTGGCCGGCGAATACCAGGCGGATGGCCTGGACCATTTCTGCGAGGCCCGCACCTTTGGTCAAATAACCTGCCGCGCCCGCTTGAAGAAGCCTGGTAGGAAAAGGGTCTTCCTCACAGACAGTGACCACGACCACCTTGATATCTGGATGACTGCGCAACAACTTGCAGGTAGCGCCAAGACCGCCAATCCCCGGCATCTTGACGTCCATCAACACCACATCGGGCTTCAATTCACGCGCCTTGATCAGGGATTCCTCTCCCGACTCAGCCTGGCCGACCACTTGCAGGCCATCGATGTCAGCCAGCATTCGTGTAATGCCTGTACGAACGAGATCATGGTCATCGACTACTAGCACCCTAATCAAGCAGACACCTCGCGAAATGGTCTTATAGGTTGCTGAACACCTTAGCAAAAAACCAAGGCACAGACCTAGCTGAACGCGTCATATATATAGAGTTTCAATACACTACGAACGCCTGCCGAACGGCAGGCGGGGTTGTTTCCTGGGTAAAAGGTCAGGATTCCTTGGGGATCGGCCGGGATTTTCCATTCACCACAGAGGAATGCTCTGCCAGGGTGCTGGTCAGCCTGCGGATTGCGTCCTGGTCCTCTTTAAACATCGCCCGGTAGTTGCCCAGCACCTTTTCTTCGATCTGGCTCAGGTTGTCCAACTGGATAGGCGTTGGGCTGCCCGTCAAGACAAACAGGATATCGACGCCCTTCTCAGCGACCCGGGACAAATAATCGGCCTTTGGCGCGCGGCCACCGCTTTCATATTTGCCTTGTGCGTTTGCTTCCACGCCTCCTATTTCACCAAAAACCTTTTGCGACAAGCCAAGTCGCTCTCTTTCTTGCCTTAAGCGCGAACCAATTCCACTCATTTGGATGTATTATCCTTTCTGGTACACCCCAAGAGGTGACAATGTCATCTCGTTTTACACAAACTTGAACGGTTTTGAACTATGCCCGGAATTCGTACCGCTGCACAAGCCAAAGCCTGGCTGGAACATCAAGGCAAATCGGTCCAGGCATTCGCCAGGGAACATGGCGTGGACCCGGCAACCACCTATCAAGTGCTCGCTGGGCGCAAAAAGGGGCGGCGTGGAGAAGCCCATAAGGTGGCGGTCCTTTTGGGCATGAAAGAGGGGATCATCCTTAACGAGACACAAAGCCCAAGTAATGATCAGGAGATTGGCTCCTAAGGAGCAGTATGCACCGATTCAAGTCGAGCGCGAGGTTTACCGAGACGACTGCGCTGACAAACAAACAGACTCCATCTGCCAGAAACAGCCCTCCTCACCGACAATACTCAGCCCCTGGCGCTGATACAGCCTTTTTGCCGGGTTGGTCTTGAATACCGTCAATCGCAAATAATCCCGGCTTTCGGCCCGGGCCTTGGCGATCATCCGTTCCAACACCCAACTGCCCGCGCCCTGACGGCGAAAAGCGTCAAGCAGGTGCAGTTCGCGAATGTACAACGCCTTATCATCCCGGCTCAGGCTGACGAACCCTACCGGCCTGTTATCCTGGCAAATCAACCAGTTTTCCCGCCCGGCCCAGGCGGTATCGAAGCCTTTGTCAGACCACGTCAGATGGTATTGCTGATAGTAATGGCCCATGGCCTGATGCGTCAGGCTGCGTGCAAAGGCCAGGTGCTGATCCGATGCAGCCTTGAGGGTGAATGCCATAGCAGTGGGCTCCATTGCGTCACAGGTCGCATCCAGGCAATCATTGTGAGTATCCTCCAGCATATCGGGACATCCGCCATAGTGCTAAGCCCCTCCTCACGATAGAAATTACTGATTGAATCCACCTACAGGCCTCAGTTAAGCTCCCCCCCATCATTTGGAGAAACACCATGTTGCCACTCACCCTCATCCAGGCTCGCCCTACCGCCAACGCACAGCGTTCGGTCGTGGCTACCCGCGTGAACGGCTTGAGCGCACTGGTCAGCTTTTATTTTGGGTATTGGTTTAGCCACTGGCGCGCCTGATACCTGAAATCGGCGCCCACTACTCAAGGGGTCGCCTACCAGAGAAATCTAACCCCCGGTCGGCTCCCCGACCGGGGGTTTTGTTTTTTCAGCCCTGAACACTTTTTGCAACACACCGAACTTAAAGGAAACCACACCATGAACTTCACCACTTATTACCGTTACGACACCTGCACCGCCTGGCGATTTAGCAAGCTCCGTTCGGGACAGCCTGCCGCCTCCGATCGGTCACCTATTGGTGGCAAGCCAACACACACCGCCAATACGGCCAATTGTCGAACACCCCAGTAGGGCAGAGCGTGCGGGAACAGCCCGCCGCTTGCCCAGGAAGCAGAAATTATGAACTCGTCCATCGCCGCCCTGCCCGTTACCACCCTGTCCAGCGCCAATGAAGCGCTGACCCAGCGTTTGCCCAGCGCCCTTGAGCTCAAGCAGCAATTGCCCCTGAGCCCGTTCCTGAGCGAGCAAGTCAATGCTCATCGCCAGGCGATCCGCGCGATTCTCACGGGTGAAGACTCGCGCCTGCTGGTCATCGTCGGGCCCTGCTCGATCCATGACCCCGAATCCGCCATGGAATACGCACGCAATCTGAAGAAACTGGCCAATGACGTCAGCGACCAGATGCTGCTGGTGATCCGCGCCTACGTCGAAAAACCGCGCACCACCATCGGCTGGAAAGGCCTGGCCTACGACCCGCACCTGGATGGCAGCGACGACATGGCCGCCGGCCTCACCCTGTCACGGGAATTGATGCGTGAAATGCTGCGCCTGGGTTTGCCGGTCGCCACCGAGCTGCTGCAACCGATGGCCGCCGGCTACTTCGACGATATGCTCAGTTGGGTCGCCATTGGCGCGCGCACGACCGAGTCGCAGATCCACCGGGAAATGGCCAGCGGCCTGGGCATGCCCGTCGGCTTCAAGAACGGCACCGATGGCGGCGTGGCCATTGCCTGTGACGCCATGCGCTCGGCGGCCCACCCGCACCGCCACTTCGGCGTCGACAGCCAGGGGCATCCGGCGATCATCCAGACCCCGGGCAACGCCGATACCCACCTGGTATTGCGCGGCGGCCACCGTGGCCCGAACTACGACCGCCAGAGCGTGGCCCAGGTCAAGACCGACCTGGCCAAAAGCAAAGTGGCCACGCGGCTCATGGTCGATTGCAGCCACGCCAACAGCGGCAAGGACCCGATGCGCCAGCCGGCGGTGTTCAATGACGTGCTGGAGCAGCGCTTGCAGGGCGACACCTCGCTGATCGGCATGATGCTGGAGAGCCATCTGTTCGCAGGCTGCCAACCGCTCAGCCCGTCGATGCGCTACGGCGTTTCGGTGACCGACGGCTGCCTGGGCTGGGACGGCACCGAGCAGTTGCTGCGTGAAACGGCCGCACGCCTGCGCGATCACGCCTGATGTAAATCAGTGGAACTTTGCCGGGAAATAACCGCCTGAATCCGGTACGCTCACCTTTTTTAATTCAAGGAATTATCCACCATGGCCAAAGCCACCGCCCGTCACATCCTGGTTGCCACCGAAGACAAGTGCAACGAACTTAAAGCCCAGATCGAAGGCGGCGCTGATTTCGCAGAAATCGCCAAAGCCAACTCCAGCTGCCCATCGAGCCGTGATGGCGGCAACCTGGGTTCGTTCGGCCCTGGCCAGATGGTCAAGGAATTCGACACTGTCGTGTTCAGCGCCCCGGTCAACACCGTGCAAGGCCCGGTGAAAACCCAGTTCGGCTATCACCTGCTGGAAGTGACCAGCCGCCAGGACTGATCCACGTTTTTGCAAAACATAACGGCCCGCCTTTTGGTGGGCCGTTGTGTTTGCGCCCCAGCAGGGAGACTGGCGACCCGTGCGCGGTTAGGGTACAAGTCCCCTTCCTTCTTCACCCGGCGCTCAAGGCTGATAATGCGACTGGACTTCCTCACGTTGGTTGGCTCTACCCTGGCCCTGCTGCTGGCGAGTGCTGTCTCGTTCGCCGCCCCGCAACATGCACTGACCGTCTACGGCGAACCCGCCAAATACCCTGCCGGTTTCAGCCATTTCGACTATGTAAACCCCGACGCACCCAAGGGCGGCAGCCTCAAGCGCTCGGCCATTGAAGTCGGGCGCTTCGACCATGTGCTGCCGTATATCGACAAAGGCATCGGCGTCAGCCAAGTGGACGGTTGGGTGTACTCGCCCCTGGCCTACCGCTCGCTGGATGAGCCCTATACCGTCTACGGCCTGGTGGCGCAAAAGATGGAACGCGCCGAGGATGGCCTGTACCTGCGGTTTTTCCTCAACCCCAAGGCGCGGTTTGCCGACGGCACGCCCATCACCGCAGAGGATGTGCGCTACAGCTTCAACCTGCTGATGACCCAGGGCAGCCTGCGCTTTCGCACGCTGTTCGCCGACGTCAAGCACGTCGAGGTCGAAGGCCCGGGGCAAGTGCGTTTTGACTTCTCCAGCAATGAAAACCGCACCCTGCCCCTGGATGTCGCGACCCTGCCGGTGCTCCCCGAGCATTGGTGGAAGAGCCGCGACTTTGCCAATGGCGGCGGCTATGAAGCGCCCCTGGGCAGCGGCCCGTACAAGGTCAGCAAGATCAATGCCGGCAGCACCATCACCTTCCAGCGCGACCCCGACTGGTGGGGCAAGGACTTGCCCGTCAGCCGCGGCCTGTACAACTTCGATCACCTGAGCCTGGAATACTTTGGCGATACCGAAGTTGCACGCCAGGTCCTGCGCGGCGGCGCCTACGACTTCAACCGCGAATTCTCCGCCACCGGCTATTCCATCGGCTACAACGGCCCGGCCCTGGACGATGGCCGCCTGCAACGCGCGCACCTGGCCAAGCAAGCCCCGCAGCCGGCCCAGGGCTATGTGTTCAATATGCAAAAACCGATGTTCCAGGACCGCCGCGTGCGCCAGGCCCTGGCCATGCTCTGGGATTTCGAGTGGGCCAACCGGCAGATGATGCGCAACCTGTATATCCGCCAGCAAAGCTACTTTTCCAACAGCCCGCTGGCCGCCACCCAACTGCCCGACGCCCGGGAGCTGGCGATTCTCGAACCCTTGCGCGGGCAGATCCCCGACGAAGTCTTTACCCAGGTGTTCAAGGCGCCGACCACCGACGGCAGCGGCATGATCCGCGACAAACAGTTGCAAGCCCTGGCCCTGCTGGAAGACGCCGGCTGGACCCCCAAGGGCGACAAGCTGGTGAACGCTGCCGGCGAGCCCTTGGAGTTCACCTTCCTCAATGTGCAGAACGGCCTCGAACGCCTGCTGCTGCCCTATAAACGCAACCTGGCGCAGATCGGCATCACCCTCAACATCCGGCGCATCGACTCATCCCAGTACGTCAACCGCCTGATGACCCGGGACTACGACATGATCGTCACCGGCTTCCCGGTCACCACCTCGCCGGGCATGGAGCTGTACAACTACTTCGGCTCCTCGTCGGCGTTCGACCCGGGCGCCAACAACTACATCGTCCTGCAAAACCCGGCGGTAGACACCCTGGTCACCGGCCTGGTGCGCGCCACCACCCAGGCGCAGATGCTCAGCTACGCCCACGCCCTGGACCGGGTGTTGCAATGGAATTATTACTGGATCCCCAATTACTACCCACACGGCGCCTCGGCCGCGTGGTGGAACCGCTTCGGTCGCCCGGCCATCGAGGCCAGCAACGACGAGGCGCTGGAGTCGTGGTGGGAAGTCAGCCCGACGCCCCTGACCAATGAACAGATGAAAGCCGAACTGAGCCAGCCGCGAGGTGCCCGCTGATGTTTGCCTATATCGTGCGGCGTCTGCTGCTGATCATCCCGACCCTGGTGATCATCCTGCTGGTGAACTTTGTGATCGTCCAGGCCGCGCCCGGCGGGCCGGTGGAACAGGCCATCGCCCACTTGCAGGGCATTGGCGGCGGCAGCGTCGGCGGCTCGGCCGGCGACGGCGTCAGCAGTGGCTCGCGCGCCAGCCGTGGCCTGGACCCCAAGCTGATCAAGGACATCGAAAAACAATACGGCTTCGACAAATCCGCACCCGAACGCCTGTGGCTAATGCTCAAGAACTATGCCCGGCTGGATTTCGGCAACAGCTTCTTTCGCGGCGCCACGGTGACCGACCTGATCCTGGAAAAGATGCCGGTGACCCTTTCCCTCGGCCTCTGGGCCACCCTGATCACCTACCTGGTATCGATCCCCCTGGGGATCCGCAAGGCGGTGCGCCACGGTAGCAGTTTCGATGTGTGGAGCAGCACCGCCATTGTCATTGGCTACGCGATGCCGGCGTTCCTGTTTGCGATGTTTTTGATCGTGGTCTTTGCCGGCGGCACTACCCTGAACTGGTTCCCGGTGCGCGGCCTGGTGTCGGAGAACTTCGAGCAACTGGGCACGCTGGGCAAGATCGCCGATTATTTCTGGCACCTGGTGCTGCCGGTCAGCGCCCTGGTGATCGGTGGTTTCGCCACCTTGACCATCCTCACCAAAAACTCGTTCCTCAATGAAATCACCCGCCAATACGTAGTCACCGCCCGGGCCAAGGGCCTGAGCGAACGGCGCGTGCTCTACGGCCATGTGTTTCGCAACGCCATGCTGCTGGTGATCTCCGGGATCCCCCAGGCGTTTATCAGTGTGTTCTTCGCCGGCTCGCTGCTGATCGAGGTGATTTTCTCCCTCGACGGCCTGGGCCGCATGAGCTACGAAGCGGCGGTGTCGCGGGACTATCCGGTGGTCTTTGGCTCGCTGTTTATCTTCACCCTGTTCGGCCTCTTGATAAAACTGATCGGCGACCTCTGCTACACCCTGGTGGACCCGCGTATCGACTTCGCCGCGAGGAACGCCTGATGCTCAATCTGTCTCCCGTGGCCCGTCGCCGCTTCGAGCGCTTCAAGCAAAACCGCCGGGGCTGGTGGTCGCTGTGGCTGTTTATCGGCCTGTTTATCCTGACCCTGGGCGGCGAGTTGATCGCCAACGACAAGCCGCTGGTGCTCAGTTACCAGGACCAGTTGTACTTCCCGGTGTTCAAGCGCTACACCGAGCAGCAGTTCGGCGGGCAACTGCCGTTCCAGGCCGACTACCGCAGTGACTATGTGCAGCAACTGATCCACAAAGACGGCGGCTGGATGCTGTTCCCGCCGATCCCCTTCAGCGATGACACGCCCAACTACGAGCTGACCCGCCCTGCCCCCAGCCCGCCGTCCACGGTGAACTGGCTGGGCACCGATGACCAGTCCCGCGATGTGCTGGCGCGGGTGATCTTCGGCGCGCGGGTGTCGATCCTATTCGCCCTCGGCCTGACCCTGATCAGCGCCGTCATCGGCATTGCCGCCGGCGCCTTGCAGGGCTATTACGGCGGCTGGGTCGACCTGCTCGGCCAGCGCATCCTCGAAGTGTGGTCGGGGTTGCCGGTGCTGTACCTGCTGATCATTCTCTCGGGGTTTGTCGAACCGAACTTCTGGTGGCTGCTGGGGATCATGGCGCTGTTTTCCTGGCTGGCCCTGGTGGACGTGGTGCGCGCCGAGTTCCTGCGCGGGCGCAACCTGGAATACGTGAAGGCCGCGCGCGCCCTGGGCCTGGGGGACGGCAAGATCATCCGCCGGCATATCCTGCCCAATGCCATGACCGCCACCCTGAGCTACCTGCCCTTTATCCTGACCGGAGCGATTTCCACCCTCAGCGCCTTGGACTTCCTCGGTTTTGGCATGCCGGCGGGCAGCGCCTCCCTCGGTGAGTTGATCGCCCAGGGCAAGCAGAACCTGCAGGCGCCGTGGCTCGGGCTCACGGCTTTCTTCACCCTGGCGCTGATTCTGTCGCTGCTGGTATTTATCGGCGAGGCGTTGCGTGACGCCTTCGACCCACGATCATAAAGGGCGATGCATCCATGACTGACAACCTGATCGAGATCCGCGACCTGTGCGTCGCCTTCAGCGGCCAGACCGTGGTGCGCAACCTGTGCCTGGACGTGCGCCGTGGCGAATGCCTGGCGCTGGTGGGCGAATCGGGCTCGGGCAAGTCGGTGACCGCCCATTCGATCCTGCAACTGCTGCCCCAGGCCGGCACCGCTAGCACCGGTTCCGTGCACTATCGCGGCCAGGAATTGCTCGGCGCCGACGCCGGCAGCCTGCAAAAACTGCGGGGCAACCGCATCGCGATGATCTTCCAGGAGCCGATGACCTCCCTCAACCCCTTGCACAGCATCGAAAAGCAGATCGGCGAAACCCTGCTGCTGCACAAGGGCCTGGGCGGCAAGGCGGCCCAGGCACGCATCCTCGAACTGCTGGAGTTGGTGGGCATCCGTAACCCCCAGGAGCGCCTCAAGTCCTACCCCCATCAGTTGTCGGGCGGCCAGCGCCAACGGGTGATGATTGCCATGGCCCTGGCCTGCGAGCCGGAACTGCTGATCGCCGACGAGCCGACCACCGCGCTGGATGTGACGGTGCAGCGCAAGATCCTGCTGCTGCTCAAATCCTTGCAGCAACGCCTGGGCATGTCCTTGCTGCTGATCAGCCATGACCTCAACCTGGTGCGCAGCATTGCCCAGCGCGTGTGTGTGATGCAGGCCGGGGAAATTGTCGAGCAGGCCGACTGCCTGGCCCTGTTCAATGCGCCGCAACACCCCTACAGCCGCCTGCTGCTGGATGCCGAACCGGTCGGCACGGCACTGTGCCAGGATGTGCGCGAGACGGTGTTGCAGGTCAACGACCTGAGTGTGCGCTTCCCCATCGGTGGCGGGCTGTTACGGCGCAAGCAGTACCTGCAAGCGGTGGACGGCATCAGCCTGGACCTGCAACGGGGCAAGACCCTGGGGATCGTCGGCGAGTCCGGCTCCGGCAAGTCCACCCTCGGCCAGGCGATTCTGCGCCTGCTCGACTCCAGCGGCAGCATCCGCTTCCAGGGCGAGGCCCTCGATGGCCTGAGCCAGAAGCAGATGCGGCCCTGGCGCAAACAGATGCAGGTGGTGTTCCAGGACCCCTACGGCAGCCTCAGCCCGCGCATGTCGGTGCAACAGATCATCAGCGAAGGCCTGGAAGTGCACGCGCCGTGCAGCCTGCAAGAGCGTGACGCGCAGGTGATCAAGGTGCTGCAGGATGTGGGCCTCGACCCGGCCAGCCGCCATCGCTACCCCCACGAGTTCTCCGGCGGCCAGCGCCAACGCATCGCCATCGCCCGCGCCCTGGTGCTGCGCCCGGCGCTGATGCTGCTGGACGAGCCCACCTCGGCCCTGGACCGCACCGTGCAAAAACAAGTGGTGGCGCTGCTGCGTGAACTCCAGGAAAAGTACGGCCTGACCTACCTGTTTATCAGCCATGACCTGGCCGTGGTGCGGGCCATGGCCCACGATATGATCGTGGTCAAGGACGGCAGGGTGGTTGAGCGCGGTCCGAGCCAGGCGGTGTTTGCCGCGCCGCAGCATCCCTACACCCAGGAGCTGCTGGCCGCCGCACAGGCTCCCCTGCCTTTCATTCAATAAACCTGGCGCCCCGAGCATGAACACCACCGAAAGCCTCAAGGACTACCCGCACGTTCGTGGCCTGGCGATCCAGTCCCTGTTCGAGATCATCGAGCAGTCCAGCGAAGGCACGGTGATTGTCGACCGCGACGCCAATATCGTGTGGATGAACGAACGCTACGCCAAGCGCTTCGGCCTGAAAAGCGCCGACCAGGCCATCGGCCAGCCGTGCGAGCAGGTGATCTCCAACAGCCTGCTACGCCAGGTGGTACGCACCGACCAGCCGATCCTCCTGGATATCCAGGACACGCCCAAAGGCCCGCTGGTGGTGATGCGCCTGCCGATCCACGACGATGCCGGCAAGGTCATCGGCGCCATCGGCTTTGCCCTGTTCGATGAGTTGCGCAACCTCTCGCCGATGATCGAGCGCTACCTGAGCATGCAACAGGAGTTGGCCTCGACCCGCTCGCTGTTGCGCTCACGCCAGAGCAAATACAACTTCGCGCATTTTATCGGCACCAGCGCCGCCAGCCTGGAGGTCAAGCGCCGGGCGCGGCGCAGCGCGAGTGCCGAGTCGCCGGTGTTGCTGCTGGGCGAAACCGGCACCGGCAAGGAGCTGCTGGCCCAGGCCATCCATGGTGCCTCGCCACGCGCCAACAAAGCCTTTGTCAGCATCAACAGCGCCGCCATCCCCCATGACCTTTTGGAAGCCGAATTCTTCGGCACCGCGCCCGGCGCATTTACCGGTGCCGACCGCAAGGGCCGCGCCGGCAAGTTGCAGCTCGCCCAAGGCGGGACGTTGTTTCTCGATGAAATCGGCGACATGCCATTGCCGCTGCAAAGCAAACTGCTGCGGGTGCTGCAGGAGAAAGAATTTGAGCCGGTGGGCTCCAACGAGATGATCCACAGCGATGTGCGGGTGATTGCCGCAACGTCCACCGACCTGGAAGCCGCGATCAAGCGCGGCGAGTTTCGCGCCGACTTGTATTACCGCCTCAACGTCTTGCCGATCCAGGTCCCGCCCCTGCGCGAACGCCTGGATGATATTCCGGCGTTGAGCGAGGCCATCCTCGAAGAACTGCGCAGCCAGCATGAACTGGACCGTGAAGCCCTGGCGTTGCTGGCCGAGCATGCCTGGCCGGGGAATATCCGCGAGCTGCGTAATGTGCTGGAACGGGCGGCGCTGCTCAGCGATGACCTGGTGCTGGATGCGCGGGAGATCCGTGCAGCAATTGGCACCTTCAGCCCGGTGGAGCGCAGCGCCGTGGCGCCCATGGAGGTCGAAACCTTCAGCGTGGCGCGGGAGCGGTTCGACCGGCAGTTGATTGCTGCGGCGTTGCGCCAGTGCGAGGGCAATGTGGTGGAGGCAGCCAAGCGATTGGGGCTCGGTCGCTCGACGCTGTACAAGAAGATGGTGGCACTGGGCATCGAGCAGTCTCAATAGAGAGACAAAACTCTCAATACCAAGACAGTCCCCTGTGGAAGCGGGCTTGCCCGCGATAGCGGTGTGCCAGGCAACAAATCCATGGCAGGTAGACCGCCATCGCGGGCAAGCCCTAATGCCAGTCAGTTAAGCCTTTTTGTAGGAGCGAGCTTGCTCGTGAAGAACTTGAGAGCGCCGCGTTTACCTAGCAAACACGCGTTATCGTTGACGTCCTTCGCGAGCAAGCTCGCTCCTACAGAAAGCAGAATCCGCTTAACTGACTGGCATTAGGGCAAGCCCGCTCCCACATTTGATCTGCATTTGTCTTGATATAGAGACACGGCTTCAATATAAACTTTAAATATCTATATATATCAATAAGTTAAAGAGTTGGCACGCTTCCCGCTATAGCCCCTTCCTACAAGCTCTACCCACAACAATAACAATCCGATGGAGACACACCATGAGTGTGATCATTGCCCTGGCGGCGCTTGCGCTGCTGATGCTGGCCGCCTACCGTGGCTATAGCGTCATCCTGTTTGCCCCCATCGCCGCCCTTGGCGCCGTGTTGCTCACCGACCCTTCCGCTGTCGCCCCTGCCTTTACCGGGGTGTTCATGGAAAAAATGGTCGGCTTTATCAAACTCTACTTCCCGGTGTTCCTGCTCGGCGCGGTGTTCGGCAAGCTGATCGAGCTGTCGGGCTTTTCGCGCTCGATCGTCGCGGCCGCCATCCGTTTGCTCGGCACCCGCCAGGCAATGTTGGTGATCGTGCTGGTCTGCGCATTGCTGACCTATGGCGGTGTATCGCTGTTTGTGGTGGTGTTTGCGGTGTACCCGTTCGCCGCCGAGATGTTCCGCCAGAGCAATATCCCCAAGCGCCTGATCCCGGCGACCATTGCCCTGGGCGCGTTCTCGTTCACCATGGACGCCCTGCCCGGCACGCCGCAGATCCAGAACATCATCCCCAGCACCTTCTTCAACACCACCGCCTGGGCCGCGCCCTGGCTGGGCTTGATCGGCACCATTTTTGTGTTCTGCGTCGGCATGCTGTACCTGGCGCGCCAGCGCAACAAGGCCCAACGTACCGGTGAAGGCTATGGCACCGACTTGCGCAACGAGCCGGAAACCGCCGCAGACCTGAGCCTGCCCAACCCGTGGATCGCCCTGTCGCCCCTGATTCTGGTGGGGGTGATGAACCTGCTGTTCACCCACTGGATCCCGCAGTGGTACGGCAAGACCCACAGCCTTGCCCTGCCCGGCATGAGCGCGCCGGTGACCACGGAAATCGCCAAGCTCACCGCGATCTGGGCGGTGCAGGCCGCGTTACTGGTGGGGATCATCATGGTCCTGGTGTTTGGCTTTTCGGCGATCAAGAGCAAGCTGGCCGAAGGCAGTAAAAGCGCGGTCAGCGGCGCACTGCTGGCGGCGATGAACACCGCTTCGGAATACGGCTTCGGCGCGGTGATCGCCTCGCTGCCGGGCTTCCTGGTGCTGGCGGACTGGCTCAAGGGCATCCCCGACCCGCTGGTCAACGAGGCGATTACCGTGACCCTGCTGGCCGGTATCACCGGCTCTGCCTCCGGCGGCATGAGCATCGCCCTGGCGGCCATGTCCGAAAGCTTTATTTCCGCAGCCCATGCCGCCAATATCCCCCTGGAAGTGCTGCACCGGGTCGCGGCCATGGCCAGTGGCGGCATGGACACCCTGCCCCACAACGGCGCGGTCATCACGCTGCTGGCAGTCACCGGGCTGACCCACCGCGAAGCCTACAAGGATATTTTCGGCATCACGATCATCAAGACCCTCGCGGTGTTCGTGGTGATCGGTACTTTCTACGCCACCGGCATTGTGTGAGGTTTTCATGACGACATTGAACGGCAAGACCGCCCTGGTCACCGGCTCTACCAGTGGCATCGGCTTAGGGATTGCCCTGAGCCTGGCCAAGGCCGGCGCCAACCTGATCCTCAACGGCTTCGGCGATGCCAGCGCGGTGATCGCCCAGGTGCAGGCGTTTGGCGGCAAGGTCGGCCATCACCCGGCCGATGTCAGCGACCCGGCGCAGATCGCCGAGATGGTCGCCTACGCCGAGCGCGAGTTCGGCGGCATCGACATCCTGGTGAATAACGCGGGCATCCAGCATGTGGCCGCGGTGGAAGACTTCCCGGTAGAACGCTGGGACTCGATCATCGCCATCAACCTGTCATCGGTGTTCCACAGCACCCGCCTGAGCCTGCCGGGCATGAAGGCCAAGGGCTGGGGGCGGATCGTCAATATTGCCTCGGTGCACGGCCAGGTCGGCTCGGTGGGCAAGGCGGCGTATGTGGCGGCCAAGCACGGGGTGATCGGCCTGACCAAGGTCGTCGGCCTGGAAACCGCCACCAGCAACGTGACCTGCAACGCCATCTGCCCGGGTTGGGTGTTGACGCCGCTGGTGCAGAAGCAGATCGATGACCGCATCGCCACAGGCGTTGAGCCGCAGCAGGCCCAGCATGACCTGCTGGCTGAAAAGCAGCCGTCCCTGGAGTTCGTCACCCCACCGCAACTGGGCGAGCTGGTGCTGTTCCTGTGCAGCGAGGCCGGCAGCCAGGTGCGTGGCGCGGCGTGGAATATTGATGGTGGGTGGCTGGCCCAGTAACCCCCTATCGCCCCAACAAAGAAGATCCAAATGTGGGAGCTGGCTTGCCTGCGATAGCGGTGGGCCAGTTAACTCATGCATGACTGATCCACCGCTATCGCAGGCAAGCCAGCTCCCACAGTTTGGATGTGTGTTGTCTGGCGGATCTCATACAAGAACAAGAGAGTGCGCCATGTCCGATATCCTCTGGCAACCCAGCCCGGAACGCATCCACACCACCCGGATGGACCAGTTCCGGCGCTTTATCAATGATCGCCACGCCTTGCAGATCAACGATTACCCCACCCTGCACCAATGGAGCATCGACCAGCGTCCGGCGTTCTGGGCGGCGATTGTCGAGTTCTTCGACGTGCAGTTTCGTACGCCGCCCAGCACCGTGCTGGTGGAAGGCGCGCAGATGCCCAGCGCCCAGTGGTTTCCCGGCGCCACCCTGAACTTTGCCGAACACCTGCTGCGCCGCCGCGATGAGCACCCGGCGGTGGTCGCCATCAGCGAAGACGGCCAGCGCGAACAACTGACCTATGCCGAACTGGCCCGCCACGTCGCCGGCCTGCAGCGCAGCCTGCAAGCGGCGGGCGTGGGCCTGGGTGATCGGGTGGCGGCGTGCATGCCCAATACCTGGCAAACCCTGGTGGGCATGCTCGCCACCAGCAGCCTGGGGGCGATCTGGTCCTGCTCCTCGCCGGACTTCGGCACCCAGGGGGTGATCGACCGCTTCGGCCAGATCGAACCCAAGGTGCTGATCACCTGCGCCGGCTATCGCTACGCGGGCAAGTTGATCGACCAGAGCGCCAAGCTCAATGAAATCCTCGAGCGCCTGCCGTCCCTGCAACAGCTGATCATCGTGCCCTACGCCCGGCCCGAGGCGCGCATCGAGGACTACCAGACCCCGGCCAACGTCGCCCTGTGGGATGACTTCTATTGCCCCGGCGGCGAACCGCAGTTTGTCGCCGTGCCCTTCGACCACCCGCTGTACATCCTCTACTCCAGTGGCACCACTGGCGTGCCCAAGTGCATCATCCACGGCACCGGCGGCGTGCTGCTGACCCACCTCAAGGAACACGGCCTGCACGCCGACCTGTCGCGCGACGACTGCCTGTTCTACTACACCACCTGCGGCTGGATGATGTGGAACTGGCTGGTCTCGGTCTTGGCCATCGGCGCCACGGCGGTGCTGTATGACGGCTCGCCGTTTCATCCGGGCCCCGCGCGCCTGATTGACCTGATCGACCAGGAACGCATCAGCGTGTTCGGCACTAGCCCGAAATACCTCGCCACCCTGGAAAAGGCCGGCCTGCAACCACGCCGCAGCCATGACCTGGGCAGCCTCAAGGGCCTGATCTCGACCGGCTCGCCACTGTCGCCCCAGAGCTACGACTACGTGTACCGCGAGATCAAGCAGCAGCTGTGCCTGTCGTCGATGTCGGGGGGCACCGATATCGTCTCCTGCTTTGTTATCGGCAACCCGGTGTTGCCGGTACGCCGCGGCGAAATGCAGTGCAAGAGCCTGGCGATGGCCATCGAAGTGTGGGATGAGCAGGGCCGGCCGCTGGTCGGTGAAAAAGGCGAACTGGTGTGTACCCGGCACTTCCCGGCGATGCCCATCGGCCTGTGGCATGACCCGCTGGGGGAAAAGCTGCGCGCTTCGTATTTCAGCCAGTTCCCCGGCGTATGGGCCCAGGGCGACTATGCCGAGCAGCGTGCCAATGGCAGCCTGTTGATCCATGGTCGTTCGGATGCGGTGCTCAACCCCGGCGGCGTGCGCATCGGCACGGCGGAGATCTACCGCCAGGTGGAAAAGGTCCCGCAGGTCGTGGAAAGCCTGGCCATCGGCCAACGTTGGCAGGACGATGTGCGCGTGGTGCTGTTTGTGCGCCTCAATGACGGCGAACACCTGGACGCCGCCCTTGAGCAACAGATCCGCGATGTGATCCGCGCCCATACCACGCCGCGCCACGTGCCGGCGAAGATCCTCAGCGTCACTGACATTCCACGCACCCTCAGCGGCAAGATCGTCGAGTTGGCGGTCAGGAATGTCGTGCACGGCGAACCGGTGAAGAACACCGATGCCCTGGCCAACCCCCAAGCCCTGGAGCAGTTTCGCAACCGCCCCGAGCTGGGGTAAAAAAGATGAAAGGTTTCAGCTTTGACGCACTCACTTGAAGAAAAACCCCTCAAGCATGCTATTTTTCGAGGGGTAACCAGCCGTTTCCGTACCACGGAGTCTTCGGCTTTTTTCATTCTTCAAGCGTTACGCGCAAGGCACTTACATGAACGGATCACCCACCGGCAGCGAGGCCGCGGCCCTGATCGCACGGCTGGACTGGGCCGCAAGCCCCCTCGGTGATGCCAGCCACTGGCCACAAAGCCTGCGCACGGCCATCGATATCGTCATCCATTCACCGATGCCGATGCTGTTGCTGTGGGGCACCGAACTCACGCAACTCTACAACGACGGCTTCGCCCTGCTGGCTGGCAACAAGCACCCCCAGGCCTTCGGCCAGCCGACGCACCGGGCCTGGCCGGAGCTGCAACACTTCACCACCCCGATCTACCGCGCCGTCCTGAGCGGCCAGGTGCGCACCTTTACCGAACAGCGCTTTGTCCTGCAGCGCAACCACCGCGACACCGAGATCTGGCTGGACCTGACCTACAGCCCGATCCGCGACGAACAGGGCCAGGTCGCCGGGATCCTGGTGACAGCGATTGAAACCAACGAACGCCGGCAACTGGCCCAGGAGCTGCAACAACGTTCCGAAGCCAGCCTCAAGGCCCAGCACAACACCGAGCAACGCTTGCAACTGGCCCTGGCCGCCACCGATGCGGTGGGCACCTGGGACTGGGATATCAGCGAAGACCGCTTTATCGCCGATAACCATTTTGCCCAGTTGCACGGGGTTGATCCGTGCCAGGCCCAGCAGTTGCCCATCAGTGACTACCTGCAAGGCGTGCACCCGCAAGACCGCGGCCTGATCGCCCGCAGCATCAAGCATTGCATCACCCATGGCACCGAGTACGCCGAGGAATATCGCCTGCTCCAGGCCAACGGCCAGGTGCGCTGGGTGTTTGCCCGTGGTCGCTGCTACAAGGACCACCACGGCCGACCGGTGCGCTTCCTTGGTGCGGCGCTGGACCTGACCGAACGCAAGCACACCGAGCAAGCCCTGCGCCAGAGCCAGACCGAGCTGCAGCTGATCATCAACGCCATGCCGGTGCTGATCGGCTATGTCGACCACACAGAACGCTTTCGCCTGAACAACAGCGCCTACCTCGACTGGTACGGCCTGACCCCGCAAGAACTGTATGGCAAGACCATCCGCGAAGTCCTCGGCGACAAGCTCTATGCCGGGCGCGCCGATAAAATCGCCGCCGCGCTCAAGGGCAAGGCCTGCAGCTTTGTCACCGTCACCCCCCATTGCGATGGCCGGCCCCGGCATGCGCTGATGAAGTATCTGCCCCGCTTCAGCGCCGATGGCTCGGTCAATGGCTTCTATATCTTTGTGATCGATGAGACTGAACGCAAACTCACCGAAGAGGCGCTGCGCCATCTCAACGACAACCTGGAAGAACGCGTGGCCCAGCGCACCCAGGCCCTGGCCGAAGCCAACCAGCGCCTGCAAAACGAGATGTTCGAGCGCGCACGCGCCGAAGACGCGCTGCGCCATGCACAAAAAATGGAAGCGCTCGGCCAACTCACCGGCGGGATCGCCCATGACTTCAACAATATGCTCACCGGGATCATTGGCAGCCTGGACCTGATGCAGCGCTACATCGCCGCCGGGCGCAGCGATGAGATTAGTCGCTTCACCGACGCCGCCGTGGCCTCGGCCCATCGCGCAGCCGCGCTGACCCATCGCCTGCTGGCCTTCTCCCGGCGCCAGTCCCTGGATCGCCAGCCCCTGGATCCGAACCAGTTGGTCACGTCCCTCGAAGAGCTGTTCCGCCGCACCAAAGGCGCCCATATCGACCTCAAGGTGCAACTGGGCAGCGACATCTGGCCGGTGAACACCGACGCCAGCCAACTGGAAAACGCCCTGCTCAACCTGGTAATCAACGCCCGCGACGCCATGCCCGATGGCGGGCAACTGAGCATCGAGACGGCCAACAGCTACCTGGACGGCAGCGACATCAGCACCCTGGAACCGGTCAAGGCCGGCGACTATGTGATGCTGGGCGTGTGCGACAACGGCGCCGGCATGACCCCCAAGATCCTGGCCAAGGCCTTCGACCCGTTTTTCACCACCAAGCCCATCGGCCAGGGGACGGGCCTGGGGCTGTCGATGATTTATGGCTTTGCCCAGCAATCCGGCGGCCACGTCACGATCCACAGCGAACCGGGCCGCGGCACCTGTGTGCGCCTGTACCTGCCGCGCCTGCATGGCACCGCCCTGGAGAAAGTCCTGCCGCAGCTCCCCGTGGAAGCCCCCGTGGCGCTGGATGGCGAAGCTGTGGTGGTGGTCGAGGACGATGCTGCGGTGCGCATGCTGGTGGTCAACCTGCTCGATGAACTGGGCTACACCGCCCACCAGGCCGCCGACGCGCGGGCGGCCCTGCCGTTGCTGGAATCTGACCTGCGGGTGGACTTGCTGGTGACCGATGTCGGCCTGCCCGGCATGAACGGTCGGCAACTGGCGGAAATCGCCCGCCAGCACCGCCCCGGGCTCAAGGTGCTGTTCATGACCGGCTACGCCGAGACCGCCGCCGAGCGTCAGGGTTTCCTGGATGAAGGCATGGACATGGTGGCCAAGCCGTTTTCCATCGACCAGTTGGCCACGAAAATCCGCAGCATGATCGGCGCCAAAGGCCAAGTTGATGCATAATCCCGCGCCTTCAAGCCCGACCGTTGCAAGGTAACTGCCCGATGAAAGCCCAAGCCCGCCATATCCTGGTTAAAACCAGCGAAGAAGCCGAACAGCTCAAGCAGCGTATTGCCAAGGGCGAAGCCTTTGATGTGCTGGCCAAGAAGTTCTCCACCTGCCCGTCCGGCAAGCGCGGCGGCGACCTGGGTGAAGTACGGCCGGGGCAGATGGTGGGGGTGATCGATGCGGTGATTTTCAAGAAACCGCTGCGGGTAGTGCATGGGCCGATCAAGAGCAAGTTTGGGTATCACCTGGTGCAGGTGTTCTACCGCGACTAAATCACCCTGATCGTTCCCACGCTCCGCGTGGGAATGCCTCACTGGACGCTCTGCGTCCGCTTCTGGGACGCGGAGCGTCCGTAGCTGCATTCCCACGCGGAGCGTGGGAACGATCACCCCCTGGGAATCAGCGCACCCGGAAGCTGGATCACCTGGCTCGCCAACCGATGCCCCGCCAAGGCTGCCTCCTGCGGCGAACCACCCCTGAGCCGGCTGGCCAGATACGCCGCACTGAACGAATCCCCCGCCGCCGTGGTGTCCACCACCTGCTCGACCACCCGCGCCGGCACCGCAAAACGCTCGCCACCGCAACGAATCAGGCAATCATCCGCCCCACGCTTGAGCACCACCTCCTCGATCCCCGGATAGGCCGCCAACACCTGCTCGCTGTCGGCATAGCCAAACAACGCACGCTCGTCATCCTCTGTCAGCAAGGCCATATCCACCAGTGCCAACACCTGCCGATAGGCCTCGCGAGCAGCCTCGACACTGGCCCACAGACGCGGCCGGTAGTTGTTGTCGAACACCACCCGGGCGCCACGCTGGCGAGCCTCGACCAGGGCGGCCAGCAGGCGTACGCGCCCCACTTCGCCCAAGACCGCCAGGGTGATCCCGCTGAAATACAGCACGTCATAGCCCGGCAAGGCCGCCAGGACCGGCTCGGCCCCAGGCGTGGTAAAGCAATCGCGCACTGCCGCTTCGTTACGCCAGTAGAGGAATTTGCGCTCGCCCTGGGCATCGGTCTGGATGCAGTACAAACCCGGCAGGCGCCCCGGCAAGCGCTGGACCCTGTCCAGGCCCAGGCCTTCGGCGGCCCATTGCTGGCACATGGCATCGCTGAAACGGTCATCGCCCAGGGCGGTGACGTAATCCACCGTGCTGCTGGCCCCCAGTTCGCGGCGCAGGTAGACGGCGGTGTTCAGGGTGTCGCCGCCGAAGCTCTGTTGCAGGCTGCCGTCGGCGCGGTGTTGCAGTTCGATCATGCATTCGCCGATCAGGGCGATGCGCGGGTGTGGGTTCATGTTCGGATTCTCGGGTGAGTTTTAGGGCCTCATCGCCGGCCAGCCAGCTCCCACATTTGAATGTATTCACAAATCCAAATGTGGGAGCTGGCTTGCCTGCGATGGCCGCGACGCGGTCTAGAAACAGGTGTGCAATGTCTCGATCACCTGCAACTGCTCATCCACCAAACACCCCACCTGCCACTTATCAAAGGTCAGGCACGGGTGCGAGGTGCCAAACGAGATGATGTCGCCAATGCGCAGCTCAACCCCCGCCGCCACGCTCATGAAGGCGTGCTGGTCCATTACCGCCGTAACCTTGCAAGCACTCACGTCATCGCCCACCGCAGGCAACACGCCGGCCTTGTAGCGCTTGAGTGGCACCGGCAGGCCGGCGTCGTAGGCCACGTCGCGCTTGCCCAGGGCGATCACCGCAAACCCCGGCTGCGGCAACGATTGCACATGGGCCCAGACTTCCAGGGCCGGGCGCAGGCCTTCGCTGAGGTCGCTGCGCCGGTCCAGCACGCAGCATTGCGCGTCCTTGTAGATACCATGGTCGTGGGCCACATAGCTGCCGGGGCGCAGTACGCTGAGGAAGCGCCCCTCGGCGTTTTGCGCGGCGAAAGACTCGGCAATCAGGTCATACCAGGCCGAACCCGACGCGGTGATGATCGGCTTGCCCAGGTCAAAGGCCCCGCTGTTCTGCATATCCACCGCCAGGCGCACCAGGGACGCAGCAAACTCGCGGATACCGCGGATGGCATGCTCACCGTGGATCACCCCTTCGTAGCCTTCGATCCCGGTAAGCGCCAGGGCCGGCTGGGCCTTGATTGCCCGCGCCAGGTCCAGCACCTCCTGCTCGCTGCGGCAACCGCAGCGGCCGCCGACCACGCCGTATTCGATCATCACATTCAGACGCAGGCCACGGGCGGCGAAGAATGCGCCCAGGTCAGCGACGTTGTCCGGGTGATCGACCAGGCAATGGAAGTCAAACTCGGGGTCAGCCAGCAGCTCGGCGATCAGCGCCATGTTCGGCGCGCCTACCAGTTGGTTGGCCATCAATACCCGGCGCACGCCACCGGCATAGGCCGCGCGGGTCTGCACTGCGGTAGCCAGGGTGATGCCCCAGGCGCCTTGCGCCAACTGACGCTGGAACAGCGCCGGCATCATGCTGGTCTTGCCATGGGGCGCCAGTTGCGCGCCGCTGTGGCTGACAAAATCCTGCATCCAGCGGATGTTGTGTTCCAGTGCCGCGCGGTGCAGCACCAGGGCGGGCAGGCTGACGTCGCGTACCAGGTGGGCACCGCTGGCGGCGGCGCCTTTTTCAACGGCATTGAAGGCAGACATGGGGTTACTCCGTTTCGCTATTCATTGATGCGACGGGCCAGGGTGTTGGCGCTTTCGATCAGCACCCGGCGGTAGTCGTTGTAATTGTTCTTGGCGTCGGCCCGTGGGGCGACGATACACAGGGTCGCAATGGCGACGCCCTGGGCATCGCGCACCGGGGCGGCAAAGCAGTGGGTAAAGGTGTCGGCGACACTGTCAAAGGAAAAGAAACCATCGAGGCTGGCCTGGCGAATCTGCCCGAGGAAGGTCGCCAGGGGCAGGCGCTGGCCATCCGGCAGGATAAAGTCGTCGTGGTCGATCAGCTCGATGATCTGCTGGTCGCTCAAATGCCCCAGCAACAAGCGCCCGGAAGCGGTCCAGGGAATCGGCGCGTTTTCACCGATATCCGAAGAGATGCGAAAATGCCGCTCGCCCTCGCGCATCAACGCCACCGTGTACTTGCGCCCGTTGAGCAGGCACATTTGCGCGGTCTCGCGGGTTTGCCTGACGATCGCCTGCAAGGCGTGATCGGCCTCGCGGGTCAGGTCGAAATGGCGCAAGTGGGCCTGGCCGAGGAAGTACAACTGGCGTCCCAGGTACACATGCCCGTCCTTGCCCACGGCTTCGAGAATCCGTCGCTCCAGCAGGGAGGCGACCAGTTCGTAGACCGTGGACTTGGGGCTGCCGATACCACTGGCAATATCGTTGGGGCGCAGGGGCTGGCCGACTTCCTTGAGAAAGTCAAGGATATCGAACGCCCGGTCCAGGCCCTTTGCGCGGCGTTTGATGGTGTCTTCGGTCATGGCGGTCTTCATTAGCGTAAGAGGTCCATGTAAGAACAGGGCTTTTGTGGGAGCGGGCTTGCCCGCGATAGCGGTGTATCAGCCAACTATTTAGCGACTGACACTATGCTATCGCGGGCAAGCCCGCTCCCACCCAAACCCAGTCCACATTGGATTTGTGTGGTCTTGAAGTCAGGCATTCAGCCTTTTTTCTTGTAGGCCACGCAATCGATCTCGACCTTGCAATCGACCATCATGTTCGCTTGCACACAGGCCCGCGCCGGGGCGTGTTCGGGGGTGAAGTACTCGCCGAAGACCTTGTTGAAACTCCAGAAATCCCGGGGGTCTTCCAGCCATACACCGACCCGGACCACGTCTTTGAGCCCATAGCCGGCCTCTGCAAGGATCGCCACGACGTTCTTCATGGTCTGGTGGGTCTGCTCGACAATCCCGCCATTGATGATCTCACCGTCCACCGCCGGCACCTGGCCCGACACGTACAACCAGCCATCCGCCTCCACCGCACGGGCGAATGGGCGGGGTTGGCCACCACCGGCGGTGCTGCCGGCGCCGTAACGAGTAATGCTCATAAAGTTGCTCCTTGATTAAAACCGAATATTTTTCAGAAATTCCGCCAGGCGTGGCGATTGCGGGCGCTCGAAGATGTCTTGGGGCGGCCCCTGCTCTTCAATCCGCCCCTGGTTCATAAACACGATGTTGTCCGAGACCTCGTAGGCAAAGCGCATCTCGTGGGTCACCAGCAACATGCTCATGCCCTCTTGCGCCAGGCCCTTGATCACACTGAGCACTTCGCCGACCAACTCCGGGTCCAGCGCCGAGGTCACTTCGTCGAACAGCATCAGGCTGGGGTTCATCGCAATCGCCCGGGCAATCGCCACCCGCTGTTGCTGACCGCCGGACAACTGACCGGGGAAGTGGTTGCGCCGTTCCAGCAGGCCGACGCGCTCCAGCCATTTTTCCGCCAGGGCCACTGCCTCGTCCTTGCCCATATGCTTGACCTTGAGCAGGCCCAGGGTGACGTTTTGCAACGCGCTCAGATGGGGGAACAGGTTGAATTGCTGGAACGCCATGCCGGTCATGGCGCGGTGCTGGGCGATGAGTTTTTCCGGGTGGCGCACGCGCTTGCCGGCAATTTCACGATAGCCAATGGACTCACCATCGAGGGTGATCTGCCCGCCCTGGAACTCCTCCAGCAGGTTGACGCAGCGCAGCAGCGTGGTCTTGCCCGAGCCGCTGGAGCCGATCAACGTCACCACATTGCCGCGCTGGAGCGACAGGTCGACGCCCTTGAGGACTTCCACCGCGCCGTATTGCTTGCGCAGGCCGCTGATGTTGAGCAAGGGTTGATTCATGGCAAGGCCACCCGTTTTTCAATGTAGCGCCCGAATAACTCGATGGCGTAGTTGATGACAAAGAACAAAAACCCGGCGAACAGGTAGAACTCCAGGGTCATAAAGGTCCGGGCGATGACTTGCTGGGTGCTCAACAGCAACTCGGCAACGCCGATCACCGACAGCAGGGTCGAGGCCTTGACGATCTCGGTGGAGGAATTGACCCAGGTTGGCAAAATCTGCCGCAACGCCTGGGGCAACAGCACATAGCCCAGGGACTGGTAGAAACTCAGGCCAATGGCCTTGCCGGCCTCCAGTTGCCCACGGGGAATGGCTTGCAGCGCACCGCGCACAATCTCGGCGACATGGGAGCCGCAAAACAGCGTGAGGCCCAGGGCGCCGGCCTGGAACGCACCGATCTGCCAGCCCAGCGCCGGCGCCATATAGAAGCAGGCCAGCACCAGCACAAACACCGGAGTGCCGCGGATCAGGTCGACGTACAGGCGAAACGGCGCGCGCATCCAGAACTTGCCGTAGGTCAGCACCAGCCCGGCGACGATGCCGATCAGGGTGCCGAAGATAATCGCCAGCACCGAGCAATACACGCTGGTCTGGAACCCGGCCCACAGGGTTGTCCGGGCAATCCACAACTCATGCAGCCAATCCATGGAGACCCCCTCTTAGCGACGGATCGCCAGGCGCTGTTCCAGGTATCGGAGCAGCATGGCGATGAGATAGCAGGCCGCCACGTAGAGCGCGGTCGTCACCAGCCAGGTTTCAATCACCCGGTAGCTTTCGACGTTGATCTTGCGGGCGTAATAGGTCAGCTCCGGCACGGCAATCGCCGCCGCCAGGGAGGTGTCCTTGAACAGCGAGATAAAGTTGTTCGACAGCGCCGGCAGCACGTTGCGCAGCATCACCGGCACCGTGATGTAAGCGCGGATCTGCCACTCCCCCAGGCCAATCGCCAGGCCGGCTTCGCGCAGGCCCTTGGGAATATTCAACAGGCCGGCACGGAACACTTCGGTCAGGTAGGCCCCGGCGTACAGCGACAGGGTGATGATGAACGAGGGGATCTTGTCCAGGCGGATGCCCAAACTGGGCAAGGCAAAGTAGATCAACAGGATCAGCACCAGGATCGGCGTGTTGCGCACCACCGTCACATACACCGAGGCCAGAATCCGCAGCGCACGGTGCCTGGACAGCATGGCAAAAGCCATCAACAGGCCGATCACGCAGCCGATGGCAATCGACAGCAAGGCCAGTTGCAGGCCCAGGCCGAGCCCCGCCAGCAAGGTGTCGAAATCGCGCCAGACTGCGGCAAAATTCAACTGATAGTTCATGCTCGGCACTACCTTGAGCGGGGCGCCCGTTGCGACGCCCCGCGCTCGACAATCATTTGAATTCCACCGGAAAACCAATCGCCGGGGTCGGCAGATCGACGCCAAACCACTGCTTGAACGAGGCCGCGTAGGTGGGGAACTCGACGCCGGTCATGGCTTCATGCAGGGCGGTGTTGACGAAGTTCAGCCAGTCCTGGTCGCCACGCTTGACCGCGCACGCGTAGGTTTGCGGGCTCCAGGCGTAGCTCGGGCTGCGGTAGCGCCCGGGGTTCTGCACCATCAGGTACTTGACCGAGGACTGGTCGGTGGCGGCGGCGTCGGCACGCCCGGAATTCACCGCCTGGTACATCAGGTCGACGCTGTCGTATTGGTCGACCTTGGCCTTGGGCAGCGCCTGGTGCACCAGTTCTTCGGCGTAGACGTTTTGCAGCACCGCCACGGTGACGCCATCGCCCGCGGCCTGCAGGTCTTCGATTTGCTGGTATTGGCTGTTGGCCGGCAACAGCAGGCCCACGCCTTCGCGGTAGTACGGCAGGGTAAACGCCACCTGCTGCGCGCGGCTGGCGGTAACGGTGATGAACTGGCAGCTCATGTCGACTTTGTTGGTCAACAGGTTGGGGATGCGCGCATCGGACGACTGCACCACAAACTCGACCTTGCTCGGATCGTTAAACAGGCCCTTGGCGACAATGCGCCCGATATCGATATCGACCCCCTGCAACTTGCCATCCGCGCCCTGGAAATGCCACGGCGCATTGGTACTGCCGGTACCGACAATCAGATGCCCACGCTTGAGCACGTCATCGAGCTTGCTGTCGGCCTGCACCTGGCTGGCGAGGGACACGGCGGCGACAAAGAGAAAAACACCGGCTTTTAACAGGGAGGGTCGGCGATGCATGGCAAGCACTCCAAGGGTTATTTATTCCGCTATACCGGAATAAGGTATGCAATAGCGGAATAAACAGCAGAAAGTGTGCCACAGCCCGTAACAGAAGAATATTGGAGGGTTAAAGTTGTTTTAAATCAGATAGATAGAAATACACCGACAACCCGGGCCCCGCCCGTGACAGCAGGCACACTGCTACCGTGCACCCCAATCCGTAGCGATCCGTCACATTGGCGTGCGCTACCTGTGAATTCTGACAGTAGACCGCCTGGCCCACCCGGCTTAGGGTTTGGCCACAGGCCTATAAGGAGAGTGTCATGGGGTTGATCAACACGGTGATCGACGACGCGGATGCGTATAGACGGGCGCTGCAGACACCCCGCACGGTGTTCATGCTCTTTGTATCGCCCCAGTGCCCGGCGTGCGGCGCGGCCAAGCCACTGTTCAGCAAAGTGGCCAGCCGCTATCGCCGCCAGGCAGCCCTTTATGTCCTCGATACGAGCCAGACCCCACGGCATCCCGAGGTCACCGGCACACCGACGCTGCTGATCCTGAAAAACGGCAGGCTGGTGGAGAAACTCAAGGGGTTCGGCCCCTGGGAGACCCAGGAGCAGACCCTGAAGAAAACCTTCGAGCGGCACACCCGTGGCGTGCCGACCAAAAGGGCCAGGCCCCGTTAACCCGCCGCGACAGGGGTCAACAGCACCTGCGTCACCCGGCGCTCCTCCACTGCCGCCACGGTCAAGCGCCAGCCTTCGTATTCCAGGCTGTCACCCACCGCCGGCAGGCGGTCCAGCAGGCTCATGACCAGCCCGGCAAGGGTCTGGTAATCCTCGGTGGCCACCGCCTGAAAGCCGGTACGCTGGCGAATCAGGTTCAGGTTCAACGCACCGTTGGCGCGGTAACCGCCCTGCTCCTCGACGATGTCCGGGCCTTCGACTTCGCTGGCGTCCGGCAACTCACCGGCGATGGACTCCAGGATGTCGGTCATGCTCAACACCCCCATGAAGTCGCCGAATTCGTTGATCACGAAGGCAATGTGCGTCGACTCCTGGCGCATCTGCTCCAGGGCGTTGAGGATCGAGAAGCTGTCGAGCAGGTTGATCGCCCGTCGCGCCAGGTGTTCCAGGTTCGGCTCATTGCCGGCCAGGTACTCCTTGAGCAGCTCCTTCTTGTGCACGAAGCCCAGGGGCTCATCCACCGCGCCATTGCGGATCAGCGGCAAGCGCGAGTAGGACGAGTGCATCAGCTTCAGGCGAATCGTCTCCGGGTCGTCGGCCAAGTCGATACAGTCGACATTCGCCCGCGGGGTCATCAAGCTGCGGATCGGCCGTTCGGCCAACTGCAATACACCACTGATCATCACGCGCTCACGGCGGTCGAACAGCGGGCCTTGCTGGCCCTGTGGGTCGCCCAACAGGTCGGTCACGTCTTCACCCACTTCCTCGACCGCCAGGCTGCGCCCACCCAACAGACGCATCACCGCATGGGCGGTACGCTCACGGATCGGCCGCAGGCCCTGCGCCGACTTCTTGCGGCGCGCCCGGGCGATCTGGTTGAACACCTCGATCAAAATCGAGAAACCGATGGCCGCGTACAGGTAGCCTTTGGGGATATGGAAGCCCAGGCCTTCGGCGGTCAGGGCAAAACCGATCATCATCAAGAAGCCCAGGCACAGCATGATCACCGTCGGGTGCGCATTGACGAAACGGGTCAGCGGCTTGCTGGCCACAATCATCACACCGATGGACACGACCACCGCAATCATCATGATCGCCAGTTCATCCACCATACCGACCGCAGTAATCACCGCGTCCAGGGAGAACACGGCGTCCAGCACCACGATCTGCGCCACGATCGGCCAGAACATCGCGTAGGCCGCATTGCCGGTGCGTTCGGTAACGTGCCCTTCGAGCCGTTCATGCAATTCCATGGTGGCCTTGAACAACAGGAACACACCACCAAACAACATGATCAGGTCACGCCCGGAGAAGCTCTTGTCGAACACCTCGAACAACGGCTGGGTCAGGGTCACCAACCAGGAAATACTCGCCAACAGGCCCAGGCGCATCAGCAGTGCCAGGGACAAACCGATCAACCGCGCACGGTCGCGCTGCTCCGGTGGCAGCTTGTCCGCCAGGATCGCGATAAACACCAGGTTGTCGATACCCAGCACCAGTTCCAGCACAATCAAGGTCAACAGGCCGAGCCAGGCCGTTGGATCCGCTAACCATTCCATATAGAAGTCTCTGTCTCTTTATTGATGTTCAGAATGCCGGGCACAACAAGACGCGGTCGGGTGACCGGGAAAAGGTTAGCAGTCTGAATAGAGGATGTTTGAGCGGGAACGGCGGCAGTAGCGGTCTTGGGGAAAGACGACTGGGGGGCTCCGAGAGGGTGTTCATGCAAGTCCTGCAGTGAAAAAAGGACTTTAATCCTACAGTGGAAATACAAATTTCCTACAATTTAAAACTATTACAAGATCTGTAAAAGCCGCCCCCAGAAGCCTGTGCTGTGGGCTTGTGTAGGAGCTGGCTTGCCTGCGATAGCATCGCCTCGATCTAACTGATACACCGAGGTGTCTGCATCGCAGGCAAGCCAGCTCCCACACAAGCCAGCCCCCTCACACACGCCAGTGCCCATATTTTGAGAGGAGACAGGTCAGGTTTTACGGGTAGCGTCGTCCAGCGCCAGGATGGTGTGGGCATTGGTCACCGTGGTCGCCAGGGTATTGATCACCCCCGAGCGCAACGCCCCCAGGGTCGCGGCGGCCTTGGTGTTTTCACTGGCAATCGCCACCACATCGGGAATGCGGAACAACTCCTGCACCGTCAAGCCGATCACCCGCCCCTGGATGGCGTTGACCGCCGGCTGGCCGTGGATGTCAATAAAGTCGTAACCCATCATGTCGCCCACCGTGCCGGACAAGCGCGCCTGGGCGATTTCCTGGGGGGAGAACCAGCCCATGCGCACCATATTGCTGTTCTCGCTCATGTCGCCAATGCCGATCAGCGCCATATCGGCGCGCCGTGCACGGTCGAGGGTGGAGCGTACGGTGTCGTTGCTGATCAGCACGCTGCGCAGTTCCGGGTTGGCCACCAGCGCCGGGGCGTACAGGCTTTCGCTCTCGCCGCCAAAGCGCAGGGCCAGGCGGCGGCAGATATGGTCGGGGTTCATGTATTCGCCGGCCTTGAGCGAACCGCCGATGGCGCAGACAAACGTGCAGTTGCGCGTCACCGGCAAAAACACGTTATCGGCCACGGCCCCGACATTACGGCCCATGCCCACGGCGACAATCATGCCGTCGCCCAGGGTTTTGTTCAGGTAGTTGGCCACCAGGCTGGCCACGGCGGAGCGCTGGGTGTCGGCGTCGCTGTGGTCCACCGCGATCAACGCGCGGTCCAGCTGGAAGCGCTCGACCAGCGCCTGTTCCAGTTCGTTGTTCATCGCCGGATGCTGCAGCACCCGCACCTCGACAATCCCTTCATCGCGCGCACGCTTGAGCAGCCGGCTGACTTTCGCCCGGGACAGGTCAAAGCGCTTGGCGATGGCTTCCTGAGTGACGTTCTCAAGGTAATAGAGCATCGCCACTTCGGTCATCAGATCGATATCGCTGGCGGTGCGCAGGGTACTGTCACTCATGGGGACGGGCTTCCGTTTCGGCGTCAAAGGCGCATTCTCCCGACTCTTGCCCCGCCACGTCCACTACTGATGCCCATCACGCTCAATGGCATTGATACGCTCGACCTTGGCCCCGGAACGCGCCGCCTCGAACTCCGAGGCCAGAAACGCGGTGACGATGCTCTTGGCCAGCTCCGCCCCCACCACCCGCGCACCGATGGACAGGATCTGCGCATCGTTGCTCTTGCGCGCGCGCTCCGCCGAATAGGTGTCATGGGCCTGGGCCGCACGGATCCCCAACACCTTATTGGCCGAGATCGCCATGCCAATGCCCGTGCCACACACCAGCACCCCCAGGCGCTGTTGCCCGGCATTGATGGCCGTGGCCACCGCCAGCGCAATATCCGGGTAGAGCACCGGCGCCGTGGAATGGGTGCCAAAGTCAGTCACCGGATACCCCAGCGCCTCGATATGGCGCCTCAACAGTTCCTTGAGCTCAAAACCCGCTTCGTCGCATCCGATAGCCACCGGAAAAGGTGTGTTCATGGCATTAGGCTCCGCTGTCATGGTGACGCTTAAGACTGATCATATGATCACTCAATGAAATTTCTATCAGCCATTTCTCGGATATTCCTCCGCAACTGTCAAGCACGTTTTAACTGACCCACCAGTCAACCCCCTCTAAAACGCCACCCATCAATAAAATGCAGGCAACTACAAGTTTTCAGTGAAAGAGATTGACTGATCAGAATTTCATTTGGTACACATATGATCACGCAGCAACACGACTGTGTACCTAATAAGAACTCACAGCACGAGGACACGCCGATGGCCACGCCATTACTGCTCCAGGCTGAACACGTCGCCAAGGCCTACGCGGGCATTCCCGCCCTGCGTGACGGCCGCCTCTCGCTGCGGGCCGGCAGTGTGCATGCCCTGTGCGGCGGCAATGGCGCCGGCAAATCCACGTTCCTCAGTATCTTGATGGGCATCACCCAGCGTGACGCCGGCAGCATCCTGCTCAATGGCGCCCCCGTGCATTTCCATCGCCCCAGCGAAGCATTGGCGGCGGGGGTCGCGATGATCACCCAGGAGCTGGAACCGATCCCCTACATGAGCGTCGCCGAAAATATCTGGCTGGGCCGCGAACCACGGCGCGCCGGCTGCATCGTCGACAGCAAGGCACTACACCTACGCACCCGCGAACTCCTGGAAAGCCTGGAGTTCGACGTCGAAGCCACCACGCCCATGCATCGCTTGAGCGTGGCGCAGATCCAACTGGTGGAGATCGCCAAGGCGTTCAGCCATGACTGCCAGGTGATGATCATGGACGAACCCACCTCCGCCATCGGCGAGCGCGAAGCCGAGACCCTGTTCAAGGCCATCCGCCGCCTCACCGCCCGTGGCGCCGGGATCGTGTATGTGTCCCATCGCCTCAGCGAGCTTGCACAGATTGCCGACGACTACAGCATCTTGCGCGATGGCGCCTTCGTCGAAAGCGGGCGCATGGCCGATATCGACCGCGCCCACCTGGTGCGCGGTATCGTCGGCCAGGAGCTGACGCGCATCGATCACAAGGTCGGCCGCGCAAGCGCCGCCGAGTGCTGCCTGGACGTCCAGGGCCTGAGCCGTAGCGGCGAGTTCCAGGACATCAGCCTGCAAGTGCGCCAGGGCGAAATCCTCGGCATCTATGGCCTGATGGGTTCGGGGCGCAGCGAGTTCCTCAATTGCATCTACGGCCTGACCACCCCGGACGCCGGCAGCGTCACCCTGCAAGGCAAGCCGATGCCCATCGGCCTGCCCAAGGCGACCATCCGCGCCGGCATGTCCCTGGTCACCGAAGACCGCAAGGAAAGCGGCCTGGTGCTCAGCTCCAGCATCCTCTCGAACATCGCGTTGTCGGCGTACAAGCAGCTGTCGAACTGGTCGCTGATCAATGCACGCAAGGAAAACCAGTTGGCGGCGGACATGGTCAAGCGCCTGCAGATCAAGACCACCTCCCTGAACCTGCCAGTGGCCTCCATGAGCGGTGGCAACCAGCAGAAAGTGGTGCTTGCCAAGTGCCTGTCGACCCAACCGGTGTGCCTTTTGTGCGATGAGCCGACCCGGGGTATCGATGAAGGCGCCAAGCAGGAGATCTATCACTTGCTCGACCAGTTCGTGCGCGCCGGTGGCGCGGCCATCGTGGTGTCGTCCGAAGCCCCGGAACTGCTGCACCTGAGCGACCGTATCGCGATTTTCAAGGGCGGCCGGCTGGTGACTATCAGCAGCGACACCGCCCTTTCCCAGGAAGCCTTGTTGAGTCTTGCCTCATGAATGCCAAAACCCTTGCCGCCCCGCTGACCACCCCTTCGCGCAGCCGCCTGCGGCTTTCCCTCGACCGCTTTGGCCTGCCGCTGGTGTTTATCCTGCTGTGCGTGGTCATGGCGTTTTCCAGCGAATACTTCATGACCTGGCGCAACTGGATGGACATCCTGCGCCAGACCTCGATCAACGGCATCCTGGCCGTGGGCATGACCTATGTGATCCTGACCAAGGGCATCGACCTCTCGGTAGGTTCGATCCTCGCCTTTGCCGGGCTGTGCAGCGCCCTGGTCGCGACCCAGGGCTATGGCCTGCTGGCGGCGGTCAGCGCCGGGATGTTTGCCGGGGCGATGCTGGGGGTGGTGAACGGTTTTATGGTGGCCAACCTGTCGATCCCGCCCTTTGTCGCCACCCTCGGCATGCTCAGCATTGCCCGGGGCATGACCTTTATCCTCAACGACGGCAGCCCGGTCACCGACCTGCCGGACGCCTACCTGGCCCTGGGCATCGGCAAGCTTGGGCCGATTGGCGTACCGATCATCATCTTTGCCGTGGTCGCGCTGATTTTCTGGATGGTACTGCGCTACACCACCTACGGGCGCTACGTGTACGCGGTGGGCGGCAACGAAAAAAGCGCGCGCACCTCGGGGATTGGCGTGCGCAAGGTGACGTTCTCGGTGTACGTGGTCTCGGGCCTGCTCGCCGGCCTGGCGGGTGTGGTGCTGTCGGCGCGCACCACCTCCGCCCTGCCCCAGGCCGGCATGTCCTATGAGCTGGATGCGATTGCCGCGGTGGTGATCGGCGGCACCAGTTTGTCCGGCGGCGTCGGCACCATCGTCGGCACGCTGTTCGGCGCCCTGCTGATCGGGGTGATCAACAACGGCCTGAACCTGCTCGGCGTGTCCTCCTATTACCAGCAGGTCGCCAAGGGCCTGATCATCGTGCTCGCGGTGTTGATTGACGTGTGGCGCAAGAAAAAACGCTAGTCGCTTTTGCTCTGATCCGAACTGAACGACCACAACAATAAACGGGGTTCTCATCATGAAATTCGCTACATCGTTTGCCGCCGTGGCGGCCCTCTCCCTGCTCGCCAGCAGCATCACCCTGGCCGCCGATGGCAAGACCTACAAAGTCGGCGCCGCCGTGTACGGCCTCAAGGGCCAGTTCATGCAGAACTGGGTGCGCGAGCTCAAGGAACATCCGGCAGTCAAGGACGGCACCGTGCAGTTGACCGTGTTCGACGGCAACTATGACGCGCTGACCCAGAACAACCAGATCGAAAACATGGTCACCCAGCGCTACGACGCGATCCTCTTCGTGCCGATCGACACCAAGGCCGGGGTGGGCACGGTGAAGCAGGCGATGGCCAACGATGTGGTGGTGATCGCCTCCAACACCAAAGTCGCCGATGCCAACGTGCCGTACGTGGGTAACGATGATGTCGAGGGCGGGCGCCTGCAGGCCCAGGCCATGGTCGACAAGCTCCAGGGCAAGGGCAATGTGGTGATCATCCAGGGCCCGATTGGCCAGTCGGCACAGATCGACCGCGAAAAAGGCGAACTGGAAGTGCTGGGCAAGCACCCCGGGATCAAGATCATCGAGAAAAAGACCGCCAACTGGGACCGCGCCCAGGCCCTGAGCCTGACCGAGGACTGGCTCAACGCCCACCCCAAGGGCATCAACGGGGTGATCGCACAAAACGACGACATGGCTCTGGGCGCCGTGCAGGCCCTCAAATCCCACGGCCTGACCTCCAAGGATGTGCCCGTCACCTCCATCGACGGCATGCCCGACGCCATTCAGGCAGCCAAAAGAGATGAAGTCACCACCTTCCTGCAAGACGCCCAGGCCCAGTCCCAGGGCGCACTGGACGTAGCCCTGCGGCAACTGGCGGGTGAAGACTACAAACCCAAGTCGGTGATCTGGGAGCGCTATGCCAAGGACGTAACCTGGGGCGACGGCACTGCGAAGAACTACATCCTGCCGTGGGTGCCGGTGACCAATGCCAATGCGGATGCGCTGTACCAGCAGGTCAGCGGTACTAAATAGCAACGCGGTCAATGTGGGAGCTGGCTTGCCTGCGATTGCATCACCTCGGTATCCCTGACAGACCCAGGTGCCCGCATCGCAGGCAAGCCAGCTCCCACATCCGATCTCCACTGTTTTTGAGAATGGAGTTAAACCAATGTCTGGATTCTGGAACCAAGCCTTCGACCTCACCGGTCGTTGCGCCGTGATCACCGGCGGGGCTGCGGGGATCGGTCTGGCGTGTGCCCACTTGCTAGTGGAGCGTGGCGCGCGCGTGGCCCTGCTCGACCGTGATCCGGCCGTGGTTGAAGTGGCCGCCAGCCTGGGCAGCGGGCATCTGGGCCTGGCCGTCGACCTGCGCCAGCTCGACCAGGTGCAGAGCAGCATCGACTACGTGGTCGCGCACTTCAAGCGCCTGGACTGCCTGGTCAACAGCGCCGGCGTGGTGATGTTGGACAAGGCCATCGATGTCAGCGAAAACGCCTGGGACATCACCCTGGAGATCAACCTCAAGGCCAGCTTTTTCGTGGCCCAGGCCTGCGCCCGGCATATGCTCGCCCAGGGCAGCGGGCGCATCGTCAACCTGGCGTCCCAGGCGGCAGTGATCGGCCTGGATCGGCATGTGGCCTATTGCGCGAGCAAGGCTGCGATTGTCGGCATGACCAAGGTCCTGGCCATGGAATGGGCGCCACACATCACGGTAAATGCCATCTCCCCCACCATCGTCGAGACCGCCCTGGGCAAGAAAGCCTGGGCCGGCGATGTGGGCGAACGGGCCAAATTGCAGATCCCGGCGGGCCGTTTTGCCCAGCCGGATGAAATCGCCGGGCTGGCGTTGTACCTGCTCAGCGACGCAGCCCAGATGATCACCGGCGCCAACATGGTGATCGACGGCGGCTACAGCATTCAGTAATCCATCTATTCGTCGTGAGGTCTGTCATGTCCACCGCTACCGAACGTACCGCCGAACAACTCCACCCGGTGATCCCCAAGACCATGCAGGCCGTGGTCTGCCATGGCCCGGAAGACTATCGCCTGGAAACCGTCGATGTACCGACGCCCGGCCCCGACGAGATCCTGACCAAGGTCGAGCTGTGCGGCATCTGCATGGGCGATATCAAGACCTATCGCGGCGCGCCGTCGTTCTGGGGCGACGCCGAGCAGCCGCGCTACGTCAAGCCGCCGATGATTCCCGGGCATGAGTTTGTGTGCCGCGTGGTCGCCCTGGGCCCGGGCGCCGAGAAGCGTGGGGTGAAGGTCGGCGACCGGGTGATTTCCGAGCAGATCGTGCCGTGCTGGGGCTGCCGCTTCTGCAATCACGGCCAGTACTGGATGTGTCAGAAACACGACCTCTACGGCTTCCAGAACAACGTCCAGGGGGCCATGGCCCAGTACATGATTTTCACCAAGGAAGGCATCATCCATCAGGTGCCCGACTCCATCGCGCCAGACGAAGCGATCCTCATCGAACCCCTGGCCTGCTCACTGCACGCGGCGGAACGGGCCAATGTGGATTTCGACGATGTAGTGGTGGTAGCTGGCGCCGGCACCCTGGGCCTGGGGATCATCGGCGCGGTACGCATGCGCAACCCCAAACGCCTGATCGTGCTCGACATGAAACCCGAACGCGCCGAACTGGCCCTGCGCATGGGCGCCGATGAGGTCTGGAACCCGGCCGAGGTCGATGTACTGGCAAAAATCCGCGACATCACCGACGGCTATGGCTGCGATATCTATATCGAAGCCACCGGGCACCACAAGGCGGTGAACCAGGGCCTGGCGATGCTGCGCAAGCTGGGGCGTTTCGTCGAATTCAGCGTATTCAACGACGAGGCCACGGTAGATTGGTCGATCATTGGCGACCGCAAGGAACTGGACGTGCTCGGCTCACACCTGGGCCCATATATGTACCCGCGGGCCATCGACTTTATCGGCAAGCGCAAGATCGACATGCGCGACGTAGTGACCCACAAGTTTGCGCTGGCGGATTTCAAGGAGGCGTTTGCGGTGATGGAGCGCGGGGACAAGTCCTTGAAGGTCGTGCTCGAACCCTGAACCCAACACACATCCAAATGTGGGAGCGGGCTTGCCCGCGATGGCAGTGGGTCAGCCAACTCATGTGTCTTCTGACACACCGCCATCGCGGGCAAGCCCGCTCCTACACTTGAATGACTGCGCCCAAGACAACAAGAACAGGAACCCGCGTTATGAATCGAGTCATCAACGATCCGGACCAAGTGGTCGAGGACATGCTGCGCGGCATTCTGGTCGCCCATCCCGAGCTGCGCCAAAGCGACAGCAACCCCCGTGTGATCAGCAAGGCCAAGCCCTCCGGCCCAGGCCGCGTGGGCATCGTCACTGGGGGCGGCTCCGGCCATGAGCCGGCCTTCCTCGGCTACGTCGGCCCCGGCCTGGTGGACGCGGTGGCCGTCGGCGAAATCTTCTCGTCGCCCACCGCCAAGAGTTTTTTCGATGCCTTCCGGGTCGCCGATCACGGTGCCGGCGTGGCCTGCCTGTATGGCAACTATGCCGGCGACAATATGAACGTGAAGCTGGCGATGAAAATGGCCGCCAGCAAGGACATGCGGATCCGCACCGTGGTCGCCAACGATGACGTGGCCTCGGCGCCCAAGGCCGAGATCGCCAAGCGGCGCGGGGTGGCCGGGGAAATCTTTATGTGGAAGATCGGCGGGGCCGCCGCCGCGCAGCACTATGACCTGGACGGGGTGATCCGCGTCGCGCAGAAGGCGGTCGATCACTGCCGCTCCATCGGTATCGGCCTGACGCCCTGCACCATTGCAGCGGTGGGCAAGCCGAACTTCCAGATCGCGGACGGCCAGATGGAACTGGGCATCGGCCATCATGGCGAACCGGGGATCGAGGTAATCCCGATCGAACCCGCCGCCGCCATGGCCGAGCGCATGCTGGCACCGATCCTCGCCGACCGCGATTTCAGCCAGGATGACAGCGTGGTGGTGCTGGTCTCGGGCCTGGGCGCGACACCGGTGATGGAGCTGTACATCTTCTACGCCGAAGTCGAAAGCCAGCTCAAGGCCAAGGGCCTGAAGATTCATCGCTGCTATGTCGGCAACTACTTCACCTCCCTGGAAATGATGGGCGTGACCCTGACCCTGCTGGGCCTGGATGCCGAGCTGAAAACCCTGATCGACCAACCTTGCCGCTCCATCGGCATGACCCAGGCGGAATAAACCATGAGCCAGTCTTTCTCTACCCACGACGGCAGCGCGGTTGTCGCTGACCTGGTCAGCGTGATCGTCGCCAACCGTGAATACCTCAGCGAAGTCGACGGTGCGATTGGCGATGGCGACCATGGCATCAATATGGCCAAGGGCTTTGCCCATTGCGGCCGTACGATCGAAGGCCGGCAGTTGACCCTGGCCGAGGCCCTGGACGAACTGACCCTGAGCCTGATGGAAGGCATCGGCGGCTCCATGGGCCCGCTGTATGGCAGCCTGTTTATCGGCATGGCCGACGAGGTGCGCGGCAGCGAAGACATTGATGCGGCGACCTTCGCCCACTTGTTGCGCGGTGGCCTGACCTCGTTGCAGGACATCACCGAAGCCGGCGTCGGTGATAAGTGCCTGATGGACACCCTGATCCCGGCGGTGCAAGCATTTGAGCGGGCCCAGGCCAGTGGTGCGTCCTTCAGCGAAGCCCTGGAAGCAATGAAACGCGCGGCCTCCCAGGGCCGTGACTCGACCAGGGACCTGGTGGCCAGGATCGGCCGGGCCAGCCGCCTGGGTGAGCGCTCGCTGGGGGTACTGGATGCCGGGGCGGTGTCGTGCTGCCTGATCCTCACGCAGTTGGCGGACTCGATCCAACCCCGTCTGGCCCCGTAGGCGCGAGCTTGTGCTTGACGTGCTGGATATACCGCGCCACCGCCGGGGCCTTTTCAAAGCGCCGGTAAATCAGCGACAGCCACGACGAGGCATCGCTGCCCTCGATGGTGCGGTAGTGCACACCCGGCAGGCTGACATGCCCCACCACCGACTCCGGCACCACCGCCACGCCCTGCCCCAGCGACACCAGGGCAATCACCGCCACCAGGCCGCCCGGCTGCGGCCCCAGGCGCGGGGCATAACCGCCTTGTGCGGCGACCTGCAAGGTGCCGCTGATTTGCTCGGGCAGGATGAAGGTCTCGTTCTGCAAATGCGCGCAGGTGATCGCCTTCAAGCCCAGCAGCCACGAGCCCTGGGGCAGCGCCAGGACAAAACCTTCGCTGCCCAGGCGTAGCGCCTCCACGCCATCGGGCAAGGTCATGGGCGAGCGGATATAGCCAATGTCGTAGCGCCCTTCGGCCACCAGCCCCGGCAGCAGGGCCATGGGGCTTTCCCGCACGCTGAGGCTGACATCGGCAAACTGCGCGCAGAACCCCTGTACCTGGCGTTGCAGCACCCCGGAATACACCGCCGACGCCACATAGCCCAATTCGATATGACCGATCTCGCCACGCCCGGCGCGCTGGGCATTGCGCTGGGCAAACTCGAACTGGCGCACGGTGGCTTCCGCTTCAGCCAACAGCGCAGTGCCCGCCTCCGTCAGGCTGACGTCACGCTGGCGCCGGATAAACAGGCGGGTGCCCAGGGTGCGCTCCATATCCTGGATCTGCCGGCTCAAGGTGGGCGGGGCAATATCCAGCTGCTCGGCGGCACGCGTGAAGTTGCGGTGCCGGGCAACGGCCAGGAAGTAGCGGAAATGACGTATTTCCATAACAGGATTAGCTCAAAGGTAATGAAGTGCCTCGCCTCGGCTAACAGAACTGATAAGCGCCGACGATAAGCTGACAGGACGCCCACAGTAGAGAGTCCTCGTGATGCCCGTCAAATCCAGCCTATCTGTTGCCTGCCAGGTAATCATGCCATGAGCCAGGTCAGCCCACGCCTTACCCTGTTGACCGCCTCCGGGGTTTGTTCGCTGATTGTCCTCGACACCAACATCGTCGCCGTGACCCTGCCAACCATTGCCCGCGACCTGGGGGCCAATTTCGCCGATATCGAATGGGTCGTCAGCGCCTATATGCTGGCGTTTGCCGCCCTGCTGCTGCCGGCCGGGAGCATTGCCGACCGCTTCGGCCGCAAGAAAACCCTGGTGTGGGGCCTGGGTATTTTTATCCTCGCCTCCCTGGGCTGTGGCGCCGCGCCCAGCGTACTGCTGCTGGATATCGCCCGCGCCGTGAAGGGTGTCGGGGCCGCGTTGCTGTTGACTTCGGCCCTAGCCTCCATCGGCCATGCCTTTCATGATGAACTGGAACGGGCCAAGGCCTGGGCGTTCTGGGGCGCCTGCATGGGCGTGGCGATGACCGCTGCCCCGACCCTTGGCGGCCTGATTACCCACTACATGGGCTGGCGCTGGATTTTCTACCTCAACCTGCCGGTGGGCCTGGCCTTGCTGGCGCTGGTCCTGCACGCCATCCCGGAATCGCGCGACAGCCAAGCGGCACGCCTCGATCCCTGGGGCAGCCTGGCCTTCAGCGCCAGCCTGCTGTGCCTGATCTGGGGCCTGATCGAAGCCAACCGGATCGGCTGGGACAACCCGTTGACCTATGCGCGGTTGCTCGGCGGCGCGTTCCTGCTGGGCCTGTTTGTGCTGGTGGAGCGTTTGCAACGCCGGCCCATGGTGGACCTGCAACTGTTCCAGTACCCGCGGTTTATCGGGGCCTTGCTGGGGATGTTTGCCTATGCCGGTTGTGCCCAGGTGATGATGACGCTGCTGCCGTTCTACCTGCAAAACGGCCTGGGGTTTTCCGCGATTGCCTCGGGCCTGGGGATGCTGCCGTTTGCCCTGACCATGCTGATCTGCCCGCGTATCGGCGCACGCCTGGCCAGCCGCTTCGCTCCTGCAACCATGATGGCGGCCGGCCTGGCCCTGGTGGGCAGCGGCAACCTGCTCAGCGCCTGGGCAGTGACTGCCGGCGGTTACCTGCCGTTCGCCCTGGCGATATCCGTGACCGGTGCCGGTGCCGGCCTGCTCAATGGCGATACCCAGAAAAACATCATGGCCTGCGTGCCAAGGGACCGCGCGGGCATGGCGTCGGGCATGAGTACCACCATGCGTTTCAGCGCAATCATGTTGGCGGTCGGGGTATACGGGGCGCTGTTGGCCAGCCATAGCGAGCATCTGCTGCAAACCAGCCTTGGCACGCAATGGCAGGCCCAGGTGCCGGGGATTGCCTCGCGGGTGGTGGCTGGGGATATGCCTGCGGCCATGGCGCTGCTGCCGGAGTCGGCGCAGGGGCTGGTGCAACCCTTGGCGTGGCAGGCGTTTGTCGGTGGGTTTGCCAGGGTGTTGTGGGTGGCGGGGCTATTGGGGCTGCTGGGGGCGCTGGTGGTGGGCCTGCTGATGCGGCATCCGGTGCCGCTGCTACCGGAGCAACGCAACCCCTTGTAGGCGCCGGCTTGCCGGCGATGGCGAGCAGAAGATCGTCATTGTCGGCAAGCCATGCCCTACAGGGCGGGGGTTACCAGAAGCGCTGCTGGGTCAGGCGGCTCCACCAGGCCAGCAACACTCGGTCCACCGAGCCGCTGGCCGCCAGGCCCACCCGCTCTTGCAGGCTTTTACGCTCGGCATAGTGCAGGTGGAACAGCTCGGCGGTCTTGGCCCTGGTGGCCAGGTATTCGTCACTGGTCTGCAGCGCGTCCACCAGTTGCTTGTCCAGCGCCGCGACGCCCAGCCAGACTTCACCGGTGGCCACTTCATCAATCGCCAGTTGCGGGCGATAGCGCGACACGAAGTTCTTGAACAACTGATGGGTGATATCCAGGTCTTCCTGGAACTTCTCCCGGCCCTTCTCGGTGTTTTCGCCAAACACGGTGAGGGTGCGCTTGTACTCGCCAGCCGTCAGCACTTCAAAGTCGATATCGTGTTTTTTCAGCAGGCGGTTGACGTTGGGCAACTGGGCCACCACGCCAATCGAGCCGAGGATGGCAAATGGCGCACTGATGATCTTCTCGCCGATGCACGCCATCATGTAGCCGCCGCTGGCCGCGACCTTGTCGATACACACCGTCAACGGCACACCCGCCTCGCGGATCCGCGCCAATTGCGACGACGCCAGGCCATAGCTGTGGACCATGCCACCGCCGCTTTCCAGGCGCAGCACCACTTCGTCCTTGGGTGTGGCCAGGCTCAGCAGCGCGGTGATTTCATGGCGCAGGCTGTCGGTGGCCGAGGCCTTGATGTCCCCGTCAAAATCCAGCACAAACACCCGCGGCTTGGCCTCGGGGGTTTTCTTCTGTTTTTTCTCGGATTTGCTTTGGGACTTGCGCAGCGCCTTGAGCTGGTCCTTGTCGAGCAGGGTCTGCTCCAGGCGCTCGCGCAGGCCCTTGTAGAAATCATTGAGCTTGCTGACCTGCAACTGCCCGGCCTGCTTGCGCCGGCCCTTGCTGCGCAACGCTGCAAAACTGATCAGCACCACCAGGATAGCGACGACCAACGTAACGGTTTTAGCCAGAAAACTTGCATACTCAGCCAGAAACTCCATGGGACTCCTTACAGAAACGGTGCGCCAGGCGCGGATTGCCCCAGCATACCGGCGGGACTGCCGGCGGGCCAGAGCTGAAACCCCTTGAAACGGGACTCTAAAGGATCATGCGCGCGTAATGATCCAACAAACACCGCTCGACAGCTCCCACAGGGATATCAGCCTCTAACGAGCTTTTAAAACAAGCGTATGTTTTTTCATTGACAGCTTCCCGGCATCCTCATAACCTCGCCAGACTTTCAACGTACCGGGTGAACGGACGTGGGCAGCATCTATTTGATTCGACATGGCCAGGCCTCCTTCGGTGCAGACGACTATGACGTCCTGTCGCCCGTCGGTGTGCAGCAGGCCCAGGTACTGGGCAGCCACCTGGCCGACCTGGGCCTGACGTTCGACCGTTGTGTGTCGGGCGACCTGCGGCGCCAGCAGCACACGGCCAACGCCACGTTCGAGTCCATCGGCGCCCAGGGCCTGCCGGTGCCGCCCCTGGAAATCGACAGCGCCTTCAACGAATTCGACGCCGACGCGATCATCCGCGCCCTGCTCCCGGACCTGCTCGGCAGCGAGCCGCAAGCCCTGGAAACCCTGCGCAACGCCCCGCAGAACCGGGGTGAGTTCCAGCGTATCTTTGCCCTGATCATCGAGCGCTGGCTGAGCGGCACCTACGACCCCCCCGGCCTGGAAAGCTGGCTGGGGTTTGTCGAGCGCGTCCAGGGTGGCTTGCAGCGCCTGCTGGAGAGTGCCGACAATGCCCACAAGATCGCGGTATTTACCTCCGGCGGCACCATCACCGCCCTGCTCCACCTGATTACCCGCATGCCTGCCACCCAGGCTTTCGAGCTGAACTGGCAGATTGTCAACACCTCGCTCAACCACTTGAAGTTCCGTGGTCGCGAAGTGGCACTGGCTTCCTTCAACAGCCATACCCACTTGCAACTGTTGAAGGCGCCGCAGCTCATCACTTTCCGATGAATTGCGGCCAACCGTGACCCCAAGGTCACTGGCACCACCCATAAAAGGATCGAACCATGACTGACGTAGCTAAAGCCGTAGAAGCAATGAAAGCCAAATTCAACCCAGGCGCTGCCGACGGCCTGGACCTGGTGTTCGGTTTCCGTATCGACGACACCAAAAACTTCTCGCTGGTGGTTAAGAACAACACCTGCGAACTGCTGGAAGGCGAAAACCCTGACGCCCAAGTGACCCTGGTCATGGACGGCGACACCATGCAAGGCATCGTCGACGGCTCCACCGACGGCATGCAGGCCTTCATGGGCGGCAAGCTGCGCACCGAAGGCGACATGATGCTGGCAATGAAACTCAGCGAGCTGTTCCCGGCCTGATCCAGGGCAATCTGGGTTGACCAATCCCGCCTACCCAGGCGGGATTTTTGTATGTGCCGGTGGCGCTCATTCATTTGCAGAATGAAGTCCAGAGGAATCTTCATTTGCACCCACGGGCCACGCCCAACAAAATCTGGCTCACGGCCCACACCACCGTTATCGCCGCCAGGAATTTTCTATGCCGACCCCGCGCTTTATCAGCCCCGATGCCATCCGCAAAGACTTCTCCCGGGCCATGTCCGACATGTACCGCGAGGAAGTGCCGCTGTATGGCGCGCTGCTGGAGCTGGTGGCCGACACCAATGCCCGGGTGCTGGCAAGCGACCCCGCCCTGGCGCGGCAACTACAACGCACCGGCGAAATCCAGCGCCTGGACAGGGAACGCCACGGTGCCATCCGCCTGGGCAGCGCCTATGAACTGGCAACCATCCGCCGCCTGTTTGCGGTGATGGGCATGCAGCCGGTGGGCTACTACGACCTCACCCCGGCCGGCGTGCCGGTGCATGCCACGGCCTTTCGCGCCGTGCATGAAAGCGCCTTGCAGATCAGCCCGTTCCGGGTCTTCACCTCGCTGCTGCGCCTGGAACTGATCGAAAACCTTGAACTGCGGGCCTTTGCCGAAGCCGCCCTGGCCAAGCGTTCGATCTTCACCCCACGCGCCCTGGCCCTGATCGAGCAGGCCGAAGCCGACGGCGGCCTCAATGCCAGCGATGCCCAGGCCTTTATCCAACAAGCCCTGGAAACCTTTCGCTGGCACCACACCGCCACGGTCAGCGCGGCCCAGTACCAACAACTCAGCGACCAGCACCGGTTGATTGCCGACGTGGTGGCCTTCAAGGGCCCGCACATCAATCACCTGACCCCACGCACCCTGGACATCGACCGCGTACAAGCCGACATGCCCGGCAAAGGCATCACCCCCAAAGCCGTGATCGAAGGCCCACCCCGCCGCCAATGCCCGATCCTGCTGCGCCAGACCAGCTTCAAGGCCCTCGACGAAGCCATTGCCTTTACCGATGCCAAGGGCAGCCACAGCGCACGCTTTGGCGAGATCGAACAACGCGGCGTGGCCCTGACCCCCAAGGGCCGGGCGCTCTATGATCAGTTGCTCAACGCCGCCCGGGACGAACTGGGCGCCTTTCCCAATGAAGCCAACGCCCAGCGCTACACCGACCTGATGGAGCAACACTTCCAGGCCTTCCCGGATAATCACCGGGCCATGCGCGAGCAAGGGTTGGCGTTCTTTCGCTACGGGGTGACCGACAAGGGCCGTGCCGCCGGGAAAGGCGCGCCACAGAGCCTGGACGCATTGGTCGAGGCGGGTTACGTCGATATCGAACCGTTGGTGTATGAGGATTTCCTGCCGGTCAGCGCGGCGGGGATTTTCCAGTCGAACCTGGGCGATGCCGCGCAGAATCACTACATGGCCAACGCCAACCAGGCTGAGTTTGAACAGGCCCTGGGCCGCCAGACCCTGGATGAGTTGCAGCTGTATGCAGACACCCAGCAGCGCTCGATCGACACCTGCCTACAGGCGCTGCGCACCTAGAAAAAGAGTTCGCCCGACACCACAACGCATTCCATGCGTAGTCAACTTGCCCCAGGGCCGGGCGAACGGTTGGGATAATAGGCAGTGGCGAGGCGGCTGTCCTTGGGGCAATTCTGAAGAAATATGGAGCCTTCTCTTATCGACCCTGCCCCCTTGCCCGCGTCAGGCAGCCTCCTGCACTTTGGAATGTTTTGGGACTGCTGCGCAGCGCGAGCAAGCTTTCCCGCAACGAGGGAAACCTTATAGAAATCTATACCTCATCGTACGCAGACAACACTCCGCAAGACGGTAATGGTTATAATCGCCTGCTAATTCGCCATGTATTAAAACGATCATATACTCGACCGGAAAAGTACTACAACGATTTAGGACGCTTTTGATTTGATATAAATCCAATCCGAGACGATGCTCATCAAACCAGCTAGTACATAGAGGCTCTTATTCACTACCGGAGGCTTTTATGAACACACCATCAAAGATAAGCATCGTAATCGTAGGAGCAGGACACATGGGGAGTGCACTCGCACTCGGACTAAAAAATTCCAACCTCAATATCTCTATAATCGTAATCGAGCCCAACCCCATTCGGCGCGCCAGCATCACTGCTAATGGAATATGCACACAAGAGAGCATACCAGAACTAAAAAACACAAAAATCTTATTGTTAGCTATTCCTCCTCAAGCATTTTTTTCTTTTACAGAAAACTGTGAAAAAATTAAAAATTATTCAGGCTTGGTAATTTCAGTTATGGCTGGACTTACCATATCAACACTAAAAAAGGCTACTTACACAACACAAATTTGTCGTGCCATGCCAAACATCTCCTGCGCAAACCTAGATGGAATGACTGTTCTTTACTACTCAAAGAAAACCACAAATACAAACAGAGCATTGACCAACCAATTATTTTCCAGCCTTGGAAAATGTCTCCTATTAAAGAAAGAATATTTAATTGATAGTGCCACGGCATTAGTCGGTGGAGGCCCTGCTTACGTCGCCTATTTCGCAACCTCCTTATTAAATTTTGCAACAAGCAATGGTTTCGATAAAAAAAGCGCATCACTTATAACCACTCAAATAATTCGAGGCACCACCACTCTACTAGCTGAAAACAAAAATTCCCCTCTGAACATTTGCAAGCTTGTAATGACAGCCAAAGGTACAACCGAGCAAGCAATTAAATACTTTGACAAAAATAAATTAAGCGATCTTGTCATCGAAGGTCTAAACAAGGCTTGTGCACAGGCCAAAAAAATAGGCGAAGGGAGATAAAACATATGTTGGGACTTATTGATCACAGTGTACCTGGATGGTCTCAACCCAGTGACGGATTTCACTACTTAAACAGCCAGCCTTCCACTTACGAAGTCTATTTTGGCCTTGGACAAAGACTAATTTTTTTAAACACTCTCAACGTATTTAAAATAAGCTTAGCCGGCTTAAAACTTGGTGACTATCTGGTTCGCACATCAGATGCTATTACTTTGAATGGTAGCTTTCTAGATATTGGAACGGGAAGTGGCGCACATGCATTACTGATGAGAAAACTCGGCAACAAAAAAATTATTGCAACGGACATATGCAAGGCATCTATTAATCAAGCAAAAACACATGAAAAAATTAATTTTAAAACCAGCGAAATTACATTCCACATAAGTAATCTTTTTGAAAAAATCCCGCAACAGAAATTTCAAACTATTGCCTTTAACCCTCCAGGCTGGCGCACACCATCCACCTCACTAATCAAGATTCTAGAGGGTTTGGAGCGCAAAGGAGAGCTCTCTGCTCGCGCAATGTTTTATGGCGATGACGTCATAACACGTTTCCTCGAAGATCTCCCGAGATACCTTAGCATTGGCGGCAGAGCCATTATCGGTCTCAACTCTCTAGTAGGAATAGATGACATATTTAAAAAATATAATGACAAAAACAACAAAACTCCATTATTACAATACAAACTAATTGAACGATACACACTCCCTCTGCTTTACTATTCAGCCCAATGGCAGAAACTCGAAAAAAATTTAAAAATCGAGTTTGAGGAGTGGTCTAGAAAAGGCTTGGCGAATTACACAATTGACAGACAAGGGAAAATATACTGGTCGTACGAAATAATTGAAATTTCTCATAGATCATCTGAAAAATGAGCACCCCCTCATCGCTCTATTTAGCCACATACATATGGGCACTCTTTTGTGCTAGCGCTGCAAATATACTCTTAGGACTTTCATCACTCTATTGGCGGGAGCTAAGCGTTTTCTCGCCCTTGACACTTATTGCTTGTCGAATATTGCTGTCCCTAATCACGCTGGCACTTATTATTTCCTGGACAAGAAAAATTCAAGAATTTAAAAAACTAAAAATAAAAACTCTAAGCCTACACTTCGGCGCCTCCATACTCCTGAGTATAAACTGGGGGACGTTTATATGGGCTTCAGTAAATGGACATATTTTAGAAAGCGGTTTCGGATACTTATTAGCCCCATTCCTATCAATAGGTATAGGTGTACTTATTTACAATGAAACACTTAGACCTACTCAAATCCTTTCAATTATCACAATATCTGCCTCAGCCACACTGCTAATCTTATACGACAGCGAACTCAATCACTGGGTATATTCAGCAATAGCTATATCTTGGGGCTTATACACATGTACAAAAAAAGCCACCTCATTAAGCTCTATAAGTGGGCTTCTAATAGAAACTCTATTTTTGAGTATCGGAATTTTATTGGCATGGATTATACTTGACTGGTCATTGGTGTGGCCCGAAAATACCACATATCGTTTTCGATGGTTGATTCTCTTCGCCGGATGTGTCTCAGTCATACCTTTAGCGATGTTCGCTTACGCAGCAAAAAGACTCCTCCTTGCAACGACTGGCTTTCTTCAGTTTATACTCCCTATCACACAATTTTTTGTTGCCATATTTTTTTACAGACAATCTATTTCAATAGGATCCTTGTCTTTATTTTTAGTAACATTTGGAATATTAGTTTCTCTATTTCTTTACGAATGCGCCGACACTCGATCTCAACAAAGGAGCTCGATCAAATGAAAAATTATTATGATGTAATAGTCGTTGGCCTTGGAGTTTTTGGGGCGTCTGCGCTGTGGCGATTGGCATCGAAAGGTAAACGTGTGTTGGGAGTCGATGCTGGTGGACCCACTCACTGCTTCGGATCGTCTCATGGCAGCTCAAGAATTTTTCGCCGCGCTTATTGGGAGGGAGAAAAATACCTTCCTCTTCTCAACCATGCAGATACGCTATGGAATGAGTTGGAGGCCGTAGCTCAAAGAAAACTCTTATTTAGAACCGGCGGTATTTTTATTGGACACAGCGACAGTCGCGTGGTGAAAGGAAGTACGAGAACAGCCAAACTTTCTCAAATACAGCACAGCCTATTGACCGCAGATAAAGTCTGCCGGCATGTTCCAGCATTCAATATACCCCATAACTTTGAAGCTCTATACGAACCAGGTGCCTACGCAATTTCCGCCTGTGACGCCAGATTGACAATGTTAAATGAGGCAGTGCATCAAGGCGCCGTAACACTATTCGGCGAAAGTGTTGTTTCTGTAAAAAACAATGGTGCGGGTGCAACATTGAAAACCAAGAATGGTAATTCTTATACTGCAAAATCAGTAATTGTTACGACCGGCCCTTGGATTGCTGAACAGCTGCTACCCGAGCTAAAGGATTACCTAGAAACCAGAAAGCTGCCTGTTTACTGGTTCACTCCAAAAACAGGATCGGAAAATATTTTTTCTCCTGAAAATTTTCCAGTCTTTCTCTATGAGTCCTCACATGGTCATCTACTGTACGGAGTGCCCTCAATTGTCAGCAATGAACCTGGTGTAAAGATAGGATTTCATAATCGGCAACAGATCCCGACACATCCCTCGTGGATGGAAGTCCAGATCTCGCAGCAATCGATAGAAGAAATATCTACCATTGTCAGCCCCCTATTGCCTGATCTTGAACGTTTACCAACACGAGCAAAAAACTGCTTCTATACCATGAGCAAGGATGAATCTTTTTTGATCGGCGCCTCCACTAAACTGAACTCGGTGTATTTTGCATCCGCATGTTCAGGACATGGATTCAAGTTTGCAACTGCTATAGGTGATGCTCTTGCACACTTGGTCAACGGACAGGATCCAAGCGTATCAATTTCAGAATTCTCCCCAACACGTTTTTGGAACTAAAAAATACTGCAACTGTTGAAAAACATTAAGCCGTCAAGGAGCGACGTTCTCGCCCCCTGACTGACTCCACTTCGTGTATCAAAGCAGCTTGGTAATTTCGTCTTTGATCAACAAGCGTTTTTCCTTCAGTTTCTTCAAATCATCATCGTTGCCGGCGGCCCTTTCGGCGCTTAACACCAATTCATCGACAGTCTTGTATTTGTCAAATAACGCATTCAGGTGAGGCTTCTCTGCCCGGCGTTTTTCGACATCTTCCTTGCTCAACCCCAAATCCTGATAAAGATCATGTTTCACTGGCATGAAGTACCTCCGCAAGTTAATCAATGACTGGTACACCTTGAAGCTAGCCCATCCATGGGCCTCTTGTCATGCCCAAGGTCAATTCCCCTGGCCCGGCGCCTGGGCAATGTTCAGGTCTTGCCAGGTTATCGCCGGCACCTTGGCAAATGCTCAATCGCCGTGGCTTACCCGTGCGGTCAGTACCGAGCGTACCTGTTGCGCCAGGTCTTCGGGGCGGTAGGGTTTGCCCAGCAGATGAATGTCGTTGCCCAACAGGTGGTCGCTGGAAAGAATGTCGCGGGTATGCCCGGAGGTGAACAACACCGCAACCGGCGGCTGTTGCGCCTTGGCCCACTGGGCCAGGTCGGTGCTTTTGATCCGCCCAGGCATGACCACATCGGTGAAGATCAGGTCGGGCCGCAAGCCGGTGCGCAGCATCAGCATGGCGTCATCGCCATCCTCGGCGGTGAGCACCGTGTAGCCAGACTGTTGCAGCAATTCCACCGCCGCGCCGCGTACGCCTTCGTTGTCCTCCACCACCAGAATGGATTCCCGGCCGCCCTCTTGCAGGGCCTCACAGGGTGGGGCTTCCTGGCTTTCCGGCTCAAGGCTGTGGGGGAAGTACATCTGCACCACGGTGCCCTGGCCTGGCTCGCTGCTGATCTGCACATGCCCGCCACTTTGCTTGACGAAACCAAACACCATGCTCAAGCCCAGGCCGGTGCCGTGGCCGTCAGGCTTGGTGGTGAAGAACGGCTCGAAGACCCGCCGCAGCACCGCCGGCGGCATGCCGGCCCCGGTGTCGCTGACCGACAGGCGTACATATTCGCCGGGGGCAATCCCGTTGCGGCAGCCCTCCTCGGGCGACAGGCTGATGTTTTCACCGGTGATGCGGATCACCCCCTCGCCCTTCATGGCATCCCGGGCATTGATCGCCAGGTTGAGCACGGCGTTTTCCAATTGATTGCGATCGACATGGATGCACCAGGGGTCTTGCGGCAATTGCACATCGATCTGGATGGTTTCCCCCAGGGCCCGCTGCAGCAATTCACCCAGGCCTTCATAAATGCGCCGGGGGTTGAACACCGCCGGTGACAGCGGCTGGCGCCGGGCAAAGGCCAGCAGTTGCGAGGACAGCTTGGCGCCGCGCTCGACGGCAGCCAGGGCGGCACCGACGCGCCGTTGTACCTGGGGGTTGTCCCGTTCATGGCGGGCCAGCAGGTGCAGGTTGCCGGCAATCACCTGCAGCAGGTTATTGAAGTCATGGGCCACGCCCCCGGTCAGCCCGCCAATGGCTTCGAGCTTTTGCGACTGGCGCAATTGGTCCTCGGCGGCCGAACGCGCCTGGACTTCGGCGGCGACGCGCTGCTCCAGGTTATGGGTGAGTTTGAGCAAGGACTCTTCGGCAATCTTGCGTACATGGATATCGATGATCACCCCGGGAAAGCGCAGCGGCTGCCCGCCCGCATCCAGCTCGCAACGCCCGCTGGCCAGCACCCACAGATAGCTGGCGTCGGGGCGTCGCACGCGAAACTCGACGTTATACGGGCCACCGGCTTCCAGGGTGCGGGCAATCAGGCGGTTGACCCGCACCAGGTCATCGGGATGGATGACCTGAGTGGCCACGGCAATGGGCAGGCCTTGCTCCACGTCGGCCATGGTCAGGCCCAGGGTGCGGGCGAAACGCTCGTCACCCGACAGCCGGTCGGGCAACACATCCCAGACAAAGGAGCCCAGCAGCGCCCCGGCATTGAGCGCCAGTTGCAAGCGCTCGTCGGCCACGCGGTAAGCCCCCTCGGCTTCCTGGCGCAAACGCTCGGACAGTACGTGCTCGGTGGTCTCCACCACAATCGCCAGCACCCCGGCCGGCTGCTGGTCGTCACCGGCCACCGGGCTGTAATAGAGGTCCAGCCACAAGTCTTCAGGGCGACCATTGCGCAGCAACATCAAGGCCTTGTTGCGGTAGGACAAGGTGCCACCGGCCAGGCAGGTGTCCATGACCTGCCGGTTGAAATCGGCCACTTCCGGCCAGCCCTGCTCCACCGGCACGCCCAGCAGAAACGGGTGGCGCCCGCCGGCAAACACCGAATAGCTGTCGTTGTAGATCATGTACCCGGCACGGCCCCAGAGCATCACCATCGGCACCGGCGAAGCCAGGAGCATCTGCACCGCACACGTCAGGCTGGTGGACCAGCGGTCAATCGGGCCCAGGTCGGTGGTCGACCAGTCAAAGGCACGGATCCTTTGGGCCATTTCACCGCCCCAACCGTCACAACCATGGGTATTGGATAAAAATTGCATGAATCAGCTCGGTGCAGAGAGAAGGCATTCACCACTGTTGGAGCATAGCGCTGCCGGATGGTTTCACTCTGTATAGCTTATGCACCAACCGCCGGGATTATCGCTGGGCAGGTATTCGGATCTCGCCGCCCCGGCATTGGGTCTTGACGCTCTTCGGGCAACCGGCGAAGCGCAACTCCTTGCTCAAGCAGACCCGCACCTCCGACAACACCTTGCCCCGGCAGATCACGGCCATGCCGTGGCGCCCCATGCGGGGGTTGCTCTCGCGAAACAAGGCTTCAATATCCCGGGCGGCAAGTGGGCCGGGCACATTAAAAGGCTCGAACGCCTGCGGAATCTGGACCACCGCCAATGCGGCATCGGCCTTGTCCAGGTAGTCGGACGCCTCCAGGCCACTGCATGTGCCGTGCTTGGCCCATTCATGTTTGAGCAGTTTTTCAGTCACGAACAATGACATGCCCTTGGCCAGTTCCTCGGCCGACAACCGCGACCGCGGCAGGCAAGAGGCCGGCCACCCGCCCCGGGCATATTGCGGCCACAGGCCATGTAGCACAAAGCCGTAGCCCTTGCCGGTGCACTGCTGGTCCTGTGGATGGGTCAGGCAGAAAGTCGGCGACCAGGACAGTGACAACACATAAAAATCAAAGTCGCCGGCCTGCCCCTGGCTGCGGGAGGCTGCACCCGCCTGCGCGGCCAACGCCAGGCACAGGGCGATCCAGGTGGTTCTCCATTTCATCGGGCAAATCCTTTATCAAAGTGAGCGGCCATTGTTCTGGGCCACACCCCGGCGCGCAGTCAGGTAACGCGCTGCCGCACGGTAGAAAGCTCGACAGCTCCAGGCATCAAGGCTTGCGCTGCAGCACCCGATCCATGATCCGGTCGGTCTTCAGGGCTTCGATGGCCAGTGCCGGGTGTACACATTCGCCACGGATATGCGCGTTCATGCCCAGTACGTGGTGCCACTGGATATGGGGGTGATGGGCAATATGCAGGGTCTGGCTGACCTCGGCCTCAAGTTGCAACGGTTGCTCATCAAACACTGAAAAGGTGATGCGTCCAGCGCTACCGATCAACTCGACCCGGTCCTCGGGGCGGTCGGCCACAAAGTTCCAACAGCCCATCCCCAGCGCGCCCGAGGTGAAGCTCCAGCAGGCGGTGACGGCATCTTCCGCCGCATAGCGCCCAGCCTGGCGCGCGGTATACCCCGTGACCTCGACGATATCCCCCGCCAGGTACTGGAACAGGTCCAGGCCATGGCTGGCCAGGTCGGCAAAATAGCCCCCGCCGGCAATCGCCGGGTCGGTCCGCCAGTTGCTGGCGTGGGTATCGGTCGGCGATGGCGGCTTGCACAACGTCCAGCTCAGGTGCCGCAACTCGCCAATGCGCCCTTGTTGCAGCCAGGCACGCACCTGCTGGAAGCGCGGCAGGGAACGCCGGTAATAGGAGACAAACAGATGCAACCCGGCCCGCTCGAAGGTGCGCTGCATCAAGGCGCTCTGCTCGGCATTGAGGGACATCGGCTTTTCGACGCAGCAATGCTTGCCTGCCGCGGCCACCAGCAGGCTGTATTCCAGGTGGCTGTCGGGGGGCGTGGCGATGTACACCGCATCCACTTCGGGGTCATCGATCAGGGCCTGGGCATCCGTGTAAAACCGGGCAATCCCATGGCGTGCCGCATAATCGCGCACCGCTTGCGGGCGACGCCCCATCACAGCCACCAGGGCCGAACCTGGCGCTTTGTAGAAAGCGGGTCCACTCTTGATCTCAGTAACACTGCCACAACCGATCATGCCCCAGCGGATGGTGCTCATCTGACTTTCCTTCACCGGTGTTTTTTTCAGTGGAGCAGTATCGGCGTTTTCCTTCACGGTCTCCAGCCTCGCCCTATAAAGACCCCGCATGACAATTGCATTACACTTTTATGACGATCATCCAGTCGCGGGGGCACAGACGATGAAAATACGCGCAACGGTGATTTGCGAACACGAGGGGCACATTCTGTTTGTGCGCAAGGCCAGGTCGAAATGGGCCCTGCCCGGTGGCAAGGTCGAGCGCGATGAGCGCCCGGTCGGCGCGGCCGCGCGTGAACTACAGGAGGAAACCGGGCTGAACGTGGATGGGTTGCTGTATCTGCAGGAGTTGAAGGCCAGTGACACGCTGCATCACGTGTTTGAAGCCTCGGTGGTGAACATCGACCAGGCCCGGCCCTGCAATGAAATCATCGATTGCCAGTGGCATGCCTACAGTGCGTTGGAGCAACTGGACACCACCGCTGCCACCAAGCGTATCGTCCGCTCGTTTCTGCGCCGGCTCTGACGCCTAGCCGAAGGCCGCAAAGCCCCGGCGCCCGGCCTTGAGCTCGGTGCGCAGTTCGCCGATCAGGTTGGAGATTGCACGGATGCTGTCCAGGCCCTGGGGCGACACGCCGGTCAACAGCAGCTCCACACGACCGGACTCGGGCTCGAAGATACGGATCGTCAAAAAACCCTGGGGGTTGACGCTACAGTCACACGACAGCGGGGCAAAGCCGGACGCCATGATGCGACTCAACTCAACGATCGGAATCATTCTGGCTACCCTGGGTCGCACATGACGCGATGGACGTGATCCCAGCAGAATAGATGAGGGTGTGCAACACGTGTGGGTAATCCTGCGAAAGTGTTAGCTACCCCACACTTTCCCCCGAAAGCGCTGGTGCAATGGCGCCAGAAAAACCATGGGTGTTTCGCCACTACCCGGCTATGCAGGTCAAATCGCGGGCAAAAAAAATCCCAGGTGGCTGATGGAAACCTGGGATTTAAAAATGCATAAACCGTGGGAGGTGAACGCCCGCTCATCATAACTACCGAGACAACTTGTAACAAGTTGATCCATTAGCCTTTCGTCGGATTGAAACAACGCTAAGTCATTCAATAACCACACATTTTTTATGGTTCCCGGTGTCTTCAGTGCCACTTTTTGGTGCGGCTACAGGGGTCTATTTACGCGCCAGTTTGTAGCGTATGCACTCTTCATAAAAGCTTGCGCGAACGGCCGCCGGCTTGAGGCGCGATGCGCTGTCATAGGTCTGCTCGGTGATGCCCATGGCCATCATGCGCATCCAGGACTTGTCGAACTTGTACCGCTGGATCTTCTGCCGCGCCGCATACAATGAAACACCGGCCAACTTCAGCTCCTGGGCCCTGGCCGCCGTGCCCGCGCCCCAACTGCACATGTACCGGTCCCCTTCGCGCAGCGCCTTGCCCTGGGCCGCCACCGCCCCGCTCGCCAGGGCCAAGGCAATCAGCGTGATTGTTACATTGCGCATTGGCATCCCACCTAACCACTTGAAAATAAAAGTGATTTTGGCGAGATCTGGATCAGTTGGGGGCCATTAAAATGCCTTCTTGGCGATCAGCCTTCCCCGCCAGGGTTGCTGCCCTACCGGCGGCTGACCATAATCGCCCACCCTTTATCCCCCTCACGCAAGGAAATGCCGTGAAGAAGTTTCTCCTGCTGGCCCCATTGTTGATTCTGCTGCAAGGTTGCGGCGCGACCATGACGTCATACGAGCCCAGTTTCGACAACGTCCAACGCCTCAAGCAAAACCCTGCGCTGCAACCTGTCAGCCAGGCCCAAGTCACTGCCGCCTCGGGCCAGGGCTGGTTGATGGTTCGGGCCAACCCGATCAGCTCGCCAGCCGGCAGCATCCCCGCCCACGTGCAGGCGGCGCTCACCCAGGAGCTGTCCCTGGCCGGCCTGCTGAATCAAAGCGCGCCACGGCGCCTGGATGTGCTGCTGGTGAAGAGCGAGCTGACGGCGGGCGTGGGCTCCGGCCATGGCACGCTGGCCGCGCGCTTTACCGTGGTCAAAAATGATGCCGTGGTGTACGACGCCACCAAGGAAGTGACCAGCGTGTGGTCCAGTTCATTCTTCGGCCCCATTGCGGTCCTGAATGCAACCAACGCCTACAACCCGCTGGTGCGTGACTTGCTCAAGGCCTTGTACAGCGACCCGCTGTTTATCCAGGCACTCAAGTAAAAACACAGGTAAAAAAAAGGGAGCCGGTCAGCCGGCTCCCTTTTTTTGCAGCCCGGAATCAGGCTCGCGGCACACCGCCATCCAGTGCCGAGTACTTCAGGTTGTTGCTCTCGACCATCTGCTTGAGCAACGCATTGACCTGGCGCGTAAAGGTGTCGGTCACCGCTTCTTTTGGCGTGTAGGCCATCATCGGGATAAACCAGATACCCAACCAGGTGTTGATCGCATCATGGTTGCTGCCTTTGCTCAGCGCCTGGCCTTGGGGGTCCAGGGCTTCCAGGCTCATGGTGTACTGGTCGGTACCCAACGCCGGGATAATGGTGAAGGTAAAGCCGCTGATAAAGGCCAGTACCATCTGACCGCCCCCTGGCGGATGGTTGTAGACCTTCAGGCGCAGGCTGTAGTCGCCCGGCTGCTTCTGGAACTCATCCAGGGTCACACGGCCGAACAGGCCGGAATCGGTGAGGATCTTTTGCAGTTGCGGACGCAGCATATCCCGCGCCTGGGGGACTTCGGCAGCGGCAGCGTTGGTCGGTTCGCCTTGATAGAAATCAAAGTCGACATAGACGTTCGGCTTGTTGGCGAAACTCGCCTTCGATGGCAGGGTGACTGGCGCGACTTCGTCCTTGGTGAAGCTGGCGCAGCCACTCACTGCCAACATCATCAGGGCCAACCCCAGCATTTTTCCAATGTGCATTACGACTTCCTTAGTTGATGGAGCGTCTCCATGGCCGGAGGTGCTGGGGCGGATGATAGAGCGTCAAGGGCAATGATGAAAAGCCATATGGGGATGGATAGACTTAACGCAGGCTCCAGGACACCCCGGCATACACCCCCATGCCATCGCCCGGCGTCGAGCGCGCCATATCGCGGCCATGGTCGTCATACCCCGGAGTCACGGTATTGGCGTAGCGCTGGTGGGTCAGGTTGCGCAGGTCGATCCAGGCTTGCCAGTCCTGTTTCGGTGCGTCATAGCCGACGGTCGCGCCCAACAAGCCATAGGCCGCCGCGTAGTAGGAATTGGCATAGTCCACCGCCACCCGCGAGGAATACTCGCCATTGAGGCTGCTGAAAAAACCACTGGGATGGCTGTAGCGCAACTGCGCCTGGTAGTAGTGCCTGGGGATGCCGGGCAGCGTGTTGTCGCCAAATCGCGGGTCATCGCGGTAATGGAAGTTGCTGAAGGTGTAGGCCTGGCGCAGGGCCAGGCGGCCGGCGTTGCCAGCATCCCACAGCGCGCTGGTGAGGCTCAGTTCCAGGCCCTGGTGGATAGTCGGGCTGGCGTTGGATTCGGCGACCACCTGCGAACTCGTGAGGCTTGCCGCCTGGGTCTCGACGCTGAGCAGTTCATGGCGCACCAGCGAGTGGTACAACGCCAGGTCCCATTGGCCGAACCAGGCTTCGCCGCGCCCGCCCACTTCCAGGGTGGTGGCGGTCTGGTTTTGCAGTTCCACGCCTTCGCGGGCCAAGCCTGAAGCCGGATTACTAGCATCTTTGGCAAAGAACTTGTTGGAACCCCAGATCATCGACCAGGCATGCGGCGGCTCCACCGAGCGGCTCAGGTTGCCATACACCTGCAACTGCGGGTTGAAGTCATAGCGCAGGCCCACGCGCGGGGCATAGTCCCAGTCATGAGTGCTCAAGGGAGCATGGGTTTCGGGGTAGGTGACTTCGGTTTCGCGACGGGTATAGATCGCCGCCAGGCCGGTGGTCAGCCACAGGTCGGGCAGCAGCTCCAGGTCGTTGCTCACGTGCAGCACCGTATCCGACCCCAGGTAACTGTAGTCACGGGTCTTGGTCCCCGGGGCGAAACCGGCGGTGGTCCCGGCAGGCACGCGCACGTACTCCGACACACCGTTATTGGGCAGGCCCTGGGTGGTGCGCAAGCCGACCGTGGTCTGGCTGGCGCGCCCCAGCAGCGTGTCCTGGCGGATGTAGTTCAAGGTGCCGCTGATATCGGTATACGCCACCTTGAGGCGGTTGGTGCCTTCGCGCAGGTCCATGGGGTAGTCGTGGTACACCAGCCCCGCTTCAACGCGGGAGTTATCGTCCAATTGCAGCGTGGTCTTGTTGGCGATCCAGGTAGAGCCCGGCTGCAAGCGCTTGGAGTCGCGTGCCAGGTTGAGGGCGTTGGCTGCGCGCGGGCTGTGCTCGATCTGCTGGCGCGTGAGTTTGCCGGGGCTGTCGTTGGCGGTTTCGCGGTAACGCAAATAGAAGCGGGTTTCCAGGTCCGGGTTGAACCGGTAGCCGAAGTTGGCCGCCACACCCTTGCCACTGCCGGCGCTCTGTTGCTGGAAGCCATCATCGTCAGTGTCGGTCAGGCTGATGTAATAGTCGGCATCGCCCAGCACTTGCCCGGAGCTGATTTCCCGCTGGGCATAACCGTGGCTGCCAGCCCCGTAGCGCACACGCAACCTGGGGGCATCGTAGCCGGTGTGGGTCACATAGTTGACCGCCCCGCCCAGGGCCAATGCCCCCCGGTCAAACCCGTTGGCGCCGCGCAGCACTTCGACCCGGCTGAGCCACAACGGGTCCTTGAGCTCATAAGGCGTACCGCCGGGGCCGGTGAGTGGCAGGCCGTCGATGGTTTCATACAAACCGGATGCGTGGCTGCCGGGGCCACGGTTGATGCCCGAGCCGCGAATGGAGATTTTCACCCCTTCGTTATTCGCCGCCTTGGCGTAGATGCCGGCCTGGTACTTGAGCACATCTTCGTTGCTGCTGACCCGCCCCTGCTCGACGCTTGCCATGTCAACGTAGTTGGTGGCGCCGGGCACCTGCTTGAGTTGCGCCTGGGCCGCTTCGCCTTCGCTCAGTTCAGGGCTGGTGACTTGCAGCGGCGCCAACTGCAATGCCTCCTGGGCCTGGGCCAGGTGGCTGAATGTCAGGGCAGCCCCCAAGCCGAGCCAGCGTGGGGAAAGAACAAGCAGGGGTTGTCGCAGGCGCATGGGCCGAATCCTTGAAGAGGTCTGCGGTTGGAAGCCGCGGATCATACGCAGGTCACGCACAAACCTGGTCGATTAGGCTAATGTGCTGGCCCTGAGCGCCCCTTCACTCTTGAGGCCGAGCCTTTATGCGCAATCTCACCTTCGCCAGCATCTGCCTGTTCTCTTCACTCCTGGTCGGCTGCCAACAGCACCCACCGGCCAATGACCAACTGGATGCCGTGCTGTGGACCCAGACCTCCATCGAACACGAGTTGATCTATCGCCAGGTGTTCGCCGACGCCACCCGCCAGCTCGACGTGGCCCTGGCCACCCAGGACTGGGACGCCCTGCCCTTTGCCCCGCGCAACCTGAGCGGCCTGCCGCCGGCAGTGATTGTCGATATCGACGAAACCCTGCTGGACAACGTGCCGCTCAATGCGCGGGACATCGTCAACAACCAGGTCTACGCCTATGACCGCTGGAACACCTGGGTCGACCAGGCCAAGGCCCAGGCCCTGCCCGGCGCCGTGGCGTTCTTGCAGGCGGCGCGGCAGCGCGGGATCAAGGTGTATTACCTGACCAACCGTGAGCACAGCCAGGTCCAGGCCACCGTCGCCAACCTTCGCCTGCGCGGCTTCCCGGTGGACAGCAACGAACAGGTACTGGCGGCCGCCACCCCGACCGGCCATTGCGAACAGGCCAGCTACGGCAAAAACTGCCGCCGCCAGTGGGTCGCCAGCCAGGCGCGGGTGTTGTTGATGGTCGGGGATTCCCTGGGGGATTTCGTCCAGGCCGAACACAACACCCTGGCCGCCCAACACCGGGCGGTCGAGCCCTATGTGGGCTGGTTCGGCCAGCGCTGGTTCCTGCTGCCGAACCCAACCTACGGCAACTGGTACAGCGCGCCCTATGGCGACCGCGAAGAGATTCCATTTGAGCAAAAGCGTTTTTTCAAGCGTGAGGCCCTGCAGTTGCAGCAATGAGGATCAGCTGTGGCAGCTGAAATGCAATCCTCCAAACCCTGAAGATCGAGATGGGAGCTGTCGAGCCCCAGCGAGGCTGCGATGGCGGCGGCATGGCTGGGAGGGATGCTGGCTGACCCAGCGCTATCGCTGGCAAGCCAGCTCCCACCTTGGATCTTCAGTACATTGAGTACCGTATGCATCCTGCGGTGGCAGTGA